>NZ_SOAO01000015.1:0-125850 GCF_004364755.1 Rahnella sp. BIGb0236 | reverse complement strand
ATATTACGTTTTCCCGCTGAAGAGTCAAGAGATTATTCATTCGAACATTCTTCTTTTTCTCTTCCTGTCCGGGCGACTTGTCAGTCGTTGTTCCCGGTCAGTGGAGGCGCATTATAGGGAGTTCTCAGAAGGCCGCAACCCCTAAAATACAAATAATTTACTGACCGCTGAATCTTTCATCAAATGGCGTTTAAAGCGGCAATTCCTGGATACTTCTGAAGCCATATGACTGCAAAACAGGCAGCAAACTTTGCGCCTCTGCCGTCATCGCCATGCAATAGGCGACACTCTCTATTTCAACACCGGCTTTTTTTTCTGGAATAGCGACGTGAGAAGTCTCAATTAACCAATGTGCGCGGCGGGCAATCGCAGAACCGGAGTCGATCATACGCGTGCCGTCGGGCAAAACCTGTGACAGCTCTTGCGAAAGCAACGGGAAATGCGTGCAGCCTAATACCACGGTATCCGGCGGTTCACGTAAACGCAGCCACGGATGCAGGATTTTCTTCAATGCTGCCAGTGAGACTTCTTCGCCATGCAGCTTCGCTTCCGCCAGTTCCACCAGCTCTGCCGAACCCAGCATCAGAATCTGACAATCCGTCGCAAAGCGTGCCACCAGATCATGTGTATAAGGACGCTGAACCGTCGCGCGGGTCGCCAGCAACCCGACCACTCCATTACGTGTTAATTTCGCCGCGGGTTTAATTGCGGGAACAACGCCGACAACAGGGCAATTGAATCTGGCACGTAAGGCAGGAAGAGAAACCGTGCTCGCGGTATTACAGGCGATAACAATAATAGAGAGGGGATGGCGCTTCGCCACTGCGCTGACAATCTCAACGACACGCTCAACGATAAATTCTTCAGACTTTTCACCATAGGGGAAAGCCACATTATCGAAGGCATAGATATAGTGCAGGTCCGGCAACATCTGCCGGACCTCATCATACACCGACAACCCGCCGACGCCGGAATCGAAAACCAGCACCGTCGGGCGGTCAGGAACTTGTGTGGTATCAGAAGGTATAGCTTCCAGAGAGGTAGAACTCACGTCCTGGTGTGGCATAGCCATAAGCCGTCTCGTAATCTTTATCAAACAAGTTGGCAATTCTACCACGAACCGTCAGATGTGAGGTCACAGGATATGATGCGGCGAGATCCCACAAACTGACACCACCGAGTTTAACGGTCTGATAAGGATAAGAACCGTAATCGGTATCGTAACGTTGTCCCAGATATTGATAGTTGATCGACCAGTCGATGTCGGCAATATTCCAGTCAATCTGATATTTCGCCTGTTGTTTGGCGCGACGGGCCAGAATTTCGTTGGTGGTCGCATCACGCGGGTCGAGATATTCCAGCGTAATCTGGTGTTGCAGCGGACCCGTATCGAAGGAACCTGTCCATTCCACTCCTTTAATTGTCGCTTTACCGATGTTGTAGTAAACGTTGGTCGAGTCGTCGTAATCAATCATCTGATCGATGTCGTTACGATAGACGTTCAGGCGCCAGCTAAGAGGACCGGTCAGCCCCTCCAGTCCACCTTCCCATTGCTTACTTTCTTCAGGCTTAAGATCAGGGTTGCCGCCATAGCTGCTATAAAGCTGTCCCAGATTCGGCGATTTATAGGCTGTACCGTAAGAAGCAATCAGTCGGTAGCCGTCGATGACTTCCCAGGCTGCACTGCTTTGCCAGGTGGTGTGCTGACCAAACTGCGAGTTATCGTCGCTGCGAACCGCGCCTTCCAGCGTGAAATCGCTGATTTTTTGCTGAGTGGTCAGATACACGCCGGTGTTGTGCTGGTCATAGCCATCGGCCAGATAATTGGTTCCCGGCTCGGTGGTCAGTTTCTGCCAGTCCAGACCAGCGCTGACTTCCCCTTTCCAGACCTGCAGGGTGTTACCCCATTGCACGTTGTACTGATCAGAATCATCCAGTGATGCGGAGGCGTCATACGGACCGTACTTCGGATCGTAGTTATAGTCTTTGACGTGGCTGTAGCTGCCAATTAACTGCGTCGCGTAAATGCCATTTTCATAACGCAGCCCCGTATCATAGGTACGGCTGTAAAGCTGACGGGTATCAATCAGCGCGCTGCCCGGCGAGTAATACGCATCATAAGCTGTGCGGTTATCGAAACCATAGGCACGGGCAAAGCCGCTGATCTCTTCATTGAACTGGTGTTGCAAAGCCAGATACAGCGTCTTGTTCATGAAGCCGTCACGGTCTGGCTGAGGAACGCCGCCGGTGTTGCCGTCAGCGACAACATCAATGCCACGGGTATAGGTGTAATCCCCCGCCGCCGTCAGCGTGGTGTTCTCACCCAGCTTCTGTTGCGTAGAGCCATTATAATTCTGATAACCATGGGAGCCGACACCCGCGCCGAGCGTGGTGCCGTCTTTGTCACGCGTGGTAATAATGTTAACCACACCGCCAATCGCATCGGAACCGTACACCGCAGAACGCGGGCCACGAATAAACTCAATACGCTGAACAAGAGAAATAGGGATCTGGCTGATATCGGCCGCGCCGGAAATACCGGCCTGATTAAGCCGCACGCCGTCGATTAACACCAAGGTATGGCTGGAATTGGTACCACGAACGAATAACGAAGCCTGCTGGCCCATTCCGCCGTTCTGGGCAATATCCACGCCGGGTAAACGACGCAGCACATCGGCCACGGATTTTGACTGCCATCTGTCGATATCGTCACGCGTCACCACATCGGTTGGCGCTAAAACAGAAGAAACAGGCTGTGGAAAACGGTTGGCAGTAACGACAAGATTATCGCTGCTGTTTGTGGAAGTGCTGTCTTGCGCCCACCCTGAAAAAGCCGTGACGGATAATGCCGTCAGCAGCACATGCTTTTTAATTGTCATGAATCGAGCATCCAAACTTAATTGGCGGATGCCGCAGAGGATCACCGGCGGTATTTCGCGACGACGATGATTAATGCGACGTAACATCGGCAGGTCTTCGGACTTAGGATTTGCAGGCTCATGAATTAAAAGCACCTGCACCGGGCGATGACTTCCCATCTCCGCTTCTCTCTTCCCTTTATATAAAGAGGGAAAGAAAAAGAAGAAACAGTGTCTGCATAATAAAGAATGCTATCGCCGTGATTTCCCCATACCGCTGCGCGCCAGTTCCGGATTCACACCGGATTCCCTTTTAACTCAGTCAATGAGGCCGAAGGGCAATCCTACGATCAACCCTTTTGGAAATCCAGACATCCGTAATGTCTGACGAACTTTCGCGGTATAAACACAACAAAGGTAGACATAAGGGAGACTTTCCCTACAATCCCCCGCAAAGTTTGTCCATTTACTTCCTGCCAGACGAGATAACCGATGACGCCTGAAAACCTGCCCATTGAACAATATGACGACCAGCTGGCGGAAAAGACCGCACGTCTCACGGCGATGATGTCGCCTTTTCATGCGCCGCAGCCTGACGTTTACCGTTCTCCTGTCAGCCATTACCGTATGCGCGCCGAATTCCGCGTCTGGCATGATGAAGGCGACCTGTACCACATCATGTTTGATCAGCAGACCAAAGCCCGCGTGCGTGTGGACCAGTTCCCGGCCGCCAGCGAACTGATCAACCGCCTGATGCCGGTGCTGATCGCCGCCGTGAAGCAAGATCCGGCATTGCGCCGTAAGATCTTCCAGATCGACTATTTATCGACCCGCAGCGGAAAAATCATCGCTTCCCTGCTGTATCACCGTAAGCTTGATGACGAATGGCAGCAGGCCGCCACTGCCCTGCGCGACCAGTTGCGCGCCGACGGTTTTGATATCCAGCTGATTGGTCGTGCGGCGAAAACCAAAATCATGCTCGATCAGGATTATGTCGATGAAGTGCTGCCGGTAGCGGGCCGCGATATGATTTATCGTCAGGTGGAAAACAGTTTCACCCAGCCCAATGCCGAAATGAATATTCAGATGCTGGAATGGGCGCTGAAGGCCACGGAAAACGCGACCGGCGATTTACTGGAACTTTACTGCGGTAACGGCAACTTCTCGCTGGCACTGGCGCGTAACTTCCGCCGCGTACTGGCCACAGAAATCGCCAAGCCGTCAGTGGCTGCCGCGCAATTTAACATTGCCGCAAACCATATTGATAATGTGCAGATTATCCGCATGGCGGCAGAAGATTTTACCCAGGCACTGAACGGCGTGCGTGAATTCCGCCGTTTGCAGGATGTCGATTTGAGCGGATACGAATGCAACACCATTTTTGTCGATCCGCCACGCAGCGGGCTGGATGACGAAACCGTAAAAATGGTGGCAGGCTACGACCGTATTTTGTACATCTCCTGCAATCCGGAAACGCTGTGTGCGAATCTGGAAACACTGAGCAAAACACACCGCGTGACACGTCTGGCGTTGTTTGATCAGTTCCCGTACACCCACCATATGGAATCCGGCGTTCTGCTGGAAAAAATCTGACGGACAAACGCGGAAACAGAAACGGGCACCTTTTGAGTGCCCGTTTTTATTTCAATCTCTTCTCAGCAAAAATTCAGCCCGCCTTACAAGTAGACCCGCATATATTCTGACAGACACAGGATCGCCATCGCCTGCCCGTAAGGCATCGAGGTCAGCGCAATTTCGCGATAGAAATCGAGATCATTGCCCATTGCTGTCCCGAATGAGGTTTGCGTCAGTTCCCCGGCCGGATTGATGTGCTTGATCACGCCCTGAATGGCTTTCTCCGCGACCGGCGCATAAGACGCATCGATATAACGTTTACGCACGGCTTTCAGAATGCCGTAGGCAAAACCGGCGGTTGCTGAGCTTTCAAGATAAGACTGCGGATCGTCGAGCAGCGTATGCCACAAACCGCTGTCGTCCTGACATTTCGCCAGCGCGCTGACCTGACTTTCCAGCACCTGCAATAAATAGCGACGGGTGGCGTTATTTTCCGGTAAATCCACCAGTTCGAGGAATTCCGGGATCGCGATGGTCAGCCAGCTGTTGCCACGCGCCCAGCGGGCCTGCGCAAAGTTATGATGTCCGTCGAACGTCCAGCCGTGGAACCACAGACCGGTTTCTCGATCCATCAGATACTGCACATGCATCAGGAACTGATACGTCGCTTCTTCGACAAACTCCGGACGGTCCAGCAGCTTGCCAATTTTCGCCAGTGGCAACACGCTCATCATCAGCGTGTCATCCCACATTTGCTGGTGATTTTCGTTGTTATAAACGATGTGCTGCATCGCGCCTTTATCGGTGCGCGGCATTTCATACATTACCCATTCCGCCCAGCGTTCCAGATAAGGACGCCATGCCGCATTGCCGGTTTCCTCGTAGCGATACGCCAGCGTCAGGAACGGGCTCATGGTATTGACGTTTTTGGTCGGCGTACCTTCGGCCAGACGCGCGGTAAACCAGTCATCGATCACCGCCCGCATTTTTTCGTCGCCGGTCTGCTGATAATACTGATAGATGCCATACAGCCCGATGCCGTGCGTCCATTCCCAGCCTGCCCAGCCTTTGGTATCAATCACGCGGCCATCGTCCAGTCGCAACAGGAACTCACCGGTTTTATCTTCGATATTCACCAGATTGTCTGTCACGTTATGGATCAGCGATTTCAGTTCGCTGCGTGAAATGAAATGTTCCGGCTGTCGCAGTAAGGCACTGTGTTTAACTTCAAAAACTTTCATGGCTTTCTCCTGTGAATTCAAAAATTACAAACGTCCCTGGGCCGGCATTTCAGCAGCATCTTCGCGGGTCAGCTTTTCTGGTGGCGGGTTATTGCGATGCAGATAACCGATGTTGTTATTGCCCCACAGAGATTCGTATTTCATCCCTGTCAGCATTTCGACCGTGGCACGGTCTTCCGGCGTAATTTGCTCCGGCACGATACGGTTGGCATCGCGCATTTTCTGCGTTTCGCGGGTCAGCACGCCGTGCGTTTTCTGATTAAGACGGAAGAACAGGGAAATGGTGAAACCGATACTGAGCATCAGTAAGGAGCCGATCACCAGCACGCCAAGAATGGTATGGCCGACTGCCGGTACCTGCTGGCTTTGCCCGGAAACGAATCCGGCGAGTTGTAAAATAATCCCCACCAGCATCACCGCACCCGCCTGCGAGGCTTTGCGGGTCAACGTCATCACACCGGCGAAAATCCCTTCGCGGCGCTGGCCGGTAATGGTTTCATCAACGTCAGCAATATAGGTATAGATGTTCCAGGGTACGTAGTTGATGCCACCACGTCCCAGACCGGCCAGGGCAGAGATCAGCAGCAGTAATGACATCGAATCATTCATGCCGGTGAAATACAGCACACCGTAGGAAATGGTCGCCAGCCCGAACAGGGATACCGCGAGGCGATAAGACGGTGCCGGTCCGAAGCGGATACACAGCGGGATCATGCCGATAACCGCCACGAATTGCAGAATCGCCATCATGCCCATCAGGTTGGACGCAATCGCTGCGCTTTGCATCAGCACAAACACCACGTAATAAGTGAACACGGCATTAAACACGTCCTGCGCGATATAACCGCCGAGGTATAAACCCAGATGCTGACGGAAAATTTTGATGCGCAGTGTTGAAGACAATTCCACTTTCAGACGTTTCAGGCTTTGCGCCAGCGTCAGTTGCTGACGTTCGCGTTCAATTTTCTTCGTCGCTTCAGATTTGAGCTCTTCCGGACGTTCCCAGGTAAAGAAATACACCAGCGTCAGCACGCAGGCACAGATCACCGCAAAGACCAAGCTCGAATAGAAGAAGGAGATGGCGTTATCTTTGCCGAAATGCTGCAACAAAATCCCCGGCAGGAAGGCGGCGAGAATCGCCGACAGCTGCGCCAGCGCGATACGTGCGCCAGAGAATTTGGTTTTCTGTTTGAAATCATCGGTCATCTCCGGCACCAGTGTTTCATACGGCACCAGAATCATGGTGTAGACGATATCGAACAGCAGATAAGTCAGCAGGTAGTAGACGTATCCCATGTCGCCCACCCACATAAAGCTGTAGCTGAACACACAAGGAATACCGAGCAGGATAAAGAACTTGCGTCGACCGAAACGCTTTCCGAGCCAGGTATTTCCGAAGTTATCGGTGAGATACCCCATCAGCGGACTGAGAACCGCATCAGCAACGCGCGCGGTGGCAAAAATAAAGGTCGCTTCGATGGGCGAGAGTCCGCAGAACGTGGTGTAAAAATAGAGTAACCACGCCGCGGTCAGGGCTGTTGTCCCCGCCCCCAAAAAATCGCCAGACCCGTAGGCGATATAATTAAAGAATCCGATTTTACGTGTTTTCATTGCCGACTTGCCTCTGTTAAATCACCTATAGGCGTAGGCTGAATGCGAACGACAACGTGTCGTCCGGCCATGATTCAAATTAGCGAGGAGGCAGAATGAAAACCTTTTGGTTTTTGCCACTCAAACGAACTTTATGGCAATGAAATGAAGAAGTGGGCGATCAATATCTAAATATTGAACATAGGTTTGATATTAATGAAATGACAGTTCATTAAATGAGAGCGGAATAAGAAAAGGCAATCCGAAGATTGCCTTACCAGAAGAACCGGAAATGATATTACTGCGGGGAAGACTTACGTTTTTTCAGCTTCACACCAATCCACAGCACCAGCGCCACGCAAATCAGCGCGGGCAGGAAGTTCGAACCCAGTTCAGGGTACTCCGCCCGGACAATCGCGCTGTACAGCAGCAATCCCAGCAGAAAGCAGGCCGCAGCCAGCACCGGTAATCCTTTGGGCATTTCTCCCCGGTGATAACGCACATGCAGGCAATACACCGCCAGTACCAGAGAAATAATCGGGAAAATCGAAAACGTTACGACGGAACTGAATAACACATCAAATGTGCCATTAATCGACAGCCCGGCAATCAACGCCAAAACCAGAGTGCCATTATCCTGGTTCGGTTGTTCGGTCATCTTCTTTACCTCGGGTCTTATTATTGATGGGAGTCACAGCCGTGCGTTCCTGCTGACGGCGATACCAGTAATACGCGCCCTTGGAGATCATCCGCAACTGCAGCACCAGCCGCTCTTCCAGCTGACGGCGCTGTGCGATATCCACGTCCAGCGCTTCCGCACCGGCGTTGAAAACGATGATCACCATGGCCTCAGCCTGCGCTTCGGTAAAACTGCGCGGCATGTGATTTTCGAGTTGCAGATAGTCGGCAAGTTCCGCAATAAAATGCTGAATTTCACGGGCGACCGCCGCACGGAATGCGGAAGACGTGCCGGAGCGTTCGCGCAGTAACAGGCGAAATGCGTTGGGATTATTACCGATGAATTCCATAAAGGTAGAGACGGATGTGCGGATCACACTGCCGCCTTTGGCGATACGCTGGCGCGCCTGACGCATCAGCTGACGCAGCATAAGCCCGCTTTCATCCACCATGGTCAGGCCCAGTTCATCCACATCGCGAAAATGCCGGTAAAAGGAGGTTGGCGCAATGCCTGCCTCGCGGGAAACCTCACGCAGACTCAGACTGGCAAAGCTGCGCTCGGCACTGAGCTGACTAAAAGCCGCCTCAATCAGTGAGCGACGCGTGCGCTCTTTTTGTTGTGCTCTTACGCCCATAACCTTCATCCGGATAGTGTTCTTCTTTTTGATTATTCGCCCGATATCGCTTCACTATACCAAAATTTTTCACGGTCGGAGCCAAAGATACCACAGCATAAAGTGGGTCAGAATGTTGCTGCATTACCATTAAATGACAACTGCATGTGGGGTAAATAGGTGTAATATGTTACTTTCTCGTTGTGATTTTGTATAAAAATAGGTTTCGAACTATGCAACAGCACTCACATTTTGATGCCATCATCATTGGCTCAGGCCCTGGCGGAGAAGGCGCCGCGATGGGACTGGTTAAACAAGGCGCCCGGGTTGCTGTCATCGAACGCTATAACAACGTCGGTGGCGGATGTACTCACTGGGGAACCATCCCTTCCAAAGCATTACGCCACGCCGTCAGCAGAATCATCGAATTTAATCAAAACCCGCTCTACAGCGATAACTCCCGCACAATGAGTTCCAGTTTCCCCGACATTCTGCGTCACGCCGATTCCGTTATTAATCAGCAGACCCGTATGCGTCAAGGTTTCTATGAAAGAAACCAGTGCCAGCTGTTCTCCGGCGATGCCAGTTTTGTCGATGCCAATACCATCAATATCCGTTATCCGGACAACACACACGAACAAATCACCGCAGACAACATCATCATTGCCTGCGGCTCACGCCCTTACCGCCCGGCCAATGTCGATTTCGGACATCCGCGCATTTACGACAGCGACCTGATCCTCGAACTGAGCCATGAACCGCGCCATGTGATTATTTACGGTGCGGGGGTGATCGGCTGTGAATATGCGTCGATCTTCCGTGGTCTGAACGTGAAAGTGGACTTAATCAACACCCGCGACCGCCTGCTGTCTTTCCTCGATCAGGAAATGTCAGACGCCCTGTCCTATCACTTCTGGAACAACGGGGTGGTGATCCGCCACAACGAAGAATTCGAGATGATCGAAGGCGTGGAAGACGGTGTGATCATGCACCTCAAATCCGGCAAAAAAGTGAAAGCGGATGCGCTGTTGTATGCCAACGGACGCACCGGTAACACCGATAATCTGGGTCTGGAGAACATTGGTCTGGAAGCCGACAGCCGTGGTCTGTTGAAAGTGAACAGCATGTACCAGACGGCGCTGTCACATATCTATGCGGTCGGTGACGTCATCGGTTATCCGAGTCTGGCCTCGGCCGCGTATGATCAGGGCCGTATTGCCGCGCAGGCGATGATTCAGGGGGAAGCCAAAGTCCATCTGATCGAAAACATTCCGACCGGCATTTACACCATTCCTGAAATCAGTTCCGTGGGGAAAACCGAACAGGAACTGACGGCGATGAAAGTGCCGTATGAAGTGGGTCGTGCGCAGTTTAAGCATCTTGCACGCGCACAGATTGCGGGCATGAACGTCGGCAGTCTGAAATTGCTGTTCCACCGCGACACCAAAGAAATTCTGGGTATTCATTGCTTTGGTGAACGCGCAGCCGAGATTATTCATATCGGCCAGGCCATCATGGAACAGAAAGGTGAAGGCAATACTATCGAGTATTTCGTTAATACGACCTTCAACTATCCGACGATGGCGGAAGCCTATCGCGTGGCGGCACTGAACGGCTTAAACCGCCTGTTTTAAGACGGCGGTTTTATCCATGTAAGGCTGCATGTGCTCTTTGATGGCTTCGGCGAGCTGCTCGTAACGCCCGCGCAGTGGCGAACCGGGACGGTAGACCAGCGCAATGGTGCGGCGCGGTTCCGGTTTGTCACAGGCCAGATACGTCACACCATCACGGCTGCGCTCATTGGGCACGGCCAGTGATGGCAGCAATGTGATCCCGCTGCCCGCCGCCACCATATTACGCAGGGTTTCCAGACTGGTTGCCCGGAAATGGGTATCTTCGTCCGCGCCCGCCTGGAAACAGAAACCCAGCGCCTGATCGCGCAGACAGTGCCCGTCTTCCAGCATCAGCAGTTTCTCACCGGCCAGATCGGCCATTGCCACGCGATCGCGCGATGCCCACGGATGATCGTCATAGATCGCCAGTTTCATTGGCTCATCAAACAGCGGCACTTCTATAAAAGCTTCACTCTCTTTCACCAGCGCCAGAATGGCACAATCGAGCTTTCCGCTGTCGAGCTGCGCCAGAAGCTGATGGGTTTGTGCTTCGTGCAGATACATTTCCAGTTTCGGAAAGGTTTTGTGCAGCGAAGGAATAATTTGCGGCAGCAGATAAGGCCCGACGGTCGGGATCAGCCCGATATGCATCGGCCCGGACATCGCCTCGCCCTGCTGGCTCGCCATCTCTTTGAGCACTTTCACTTCGCGCAACACCGTCCGCGCCTGATCGACCAGCAGCAGACCGGCCTGAGTGAACAACACTTTGCGGCTGGTTCTTTCCAGCAACATAACGCCCAGCTCATCTTCCAGTTTGCGGATCTGCCCGCTCAACGTTGGCTGACTGACATGGCATGAATCTGCGGCGCGACGAAAGTGACGAAACTCTGCCAGTGCCACCAGATACTCTAAATCGCGAATGTTCATTTTTCCTCCAGTCCCTATAAGGCGATGCGATAGCCGTTAACGATAGATAAGATAGCAATCAACGATTATATCTATCAACCATTATCGTGAATAATGCCTCCCAACGAAACGGCCACGCCGAAAACATATTCGATTTTATTTATTAATTAAGAGGTTATTCATGTTTGCAAGCCAGGAAGGGAAAAACGTACCGCAAGTCACTTTCCATACCCGTCAGGGCGACCAGTGGGTAGATCTCTCCAGCGATCAGCTGTTTAAAAATAAAACAGTGATTGTCTTTTCACTGCCGGGCGCGTTCACCCCGACCTGTTCATCGAGCCACCTGCCACGTTACAACGAACTGGCACCGGTGTTCAAAAGTCACGGCGTGGACAGCATTCTGTGCGTTTCCGTCAACGACACCTTTGTGATGAACGCGTGGAAAGCGGAACAGAACGCCTCCAACATTACCTTCATTCCGGACGGTAACGGCGAGTTCACCAAAGGCATGGACATGCTGGTGGAAAAAGCCGATTTAGGTTTCGGTCCGCGCTCATGGCGTTATTCCATGCTGGTGCGCAACGGCGTGGTGGAAAAGATGTTCGTTGAGCCAAACAAACCGGGCGACCCGTTTGAAGTGTCTGACGCCGACACCCTGCTGAAATATCTGGCACCAGAATTTAAAGTGCAGGAATCGGTTTCCGTGTTCACCAAACCGGGCTGTCCGTTCTGTGCGAAAGCCAAACAAATGTTGCAGGAACGCGGCATTCAGTACGAAGAAATTGTATTAGGTAAAGACGCGACCACCGTCTCTCTGCGCGCCGTAACGGGCCGGGCGACAGTACCGCAAGTCTTTATCGGCGGACGCCACATCGGGGGAAGTGACGATCTGGAAGTGTACCTCCACTCAGAAACACAAGACGTGTGCGAAGTGGCACAGTAACGTCGATAAGACTCTGCTGTAAGAAGTAAGACAAGAAGTCCCTGCATTATCGACAAAAAGAAGCAAAGTAAGACTACGTGAACTTTCGGCGGACTTCGGGTCCGCCTTTTTTATTTAACAATCCCCTTCTGAGATCGCCCACCCTGTTTTCCTGCTCTTCTCCTGCAACACTTTGCGGTTGTTTCATGGCGAATGGCGGAACGATGACAGCGCAAAAACCCCGCAACAAAATTACGCAGCAAGATGTCGCCCGTCTGGCGGGGGTGTCCGTTTCGGCGGTATCACTGGTGCTCGGCGGCAAAGGCCGTATTTCCCCGCAAGGGGTAGCGCGAATTTATCAGGCCATCGAACAACTGGGATATCAGTTGCCTGCCACCGCCGTCCCCGCCTCTTTGCCACGCATTGGCCTGTTACTGCCGCATGACTGCGATTTTTCCGCCGCGTTACTGCCGGCGCTGGCGAAAACCCTGCAACAGGCCGGTTTTACCCTCGCACTTTCTTATGTCGATTTGCACCCTTCGCGGTTACTGGCTCAGGCCGGAACGCTTCTGACACAGGACATCTGCGGCATGCTGGTGTGCGGGAGGCTGCTCAACGATAACCCCGATGTGTTGCAGGCGCTGAGTTCACGCGCTGACGCCCGTCACATCGCCCTGACCGGGATCAGCGCCCATCATCATCCGGGTCCGGTTGCCGCCGTCCATCCGGACAATGCGCTGGCGGCACATCAGGCAACGGACGCCCTGCTTAAGCAACAGCATAAACATATCGCGTATCTCGGCGGCGAAAACCATTCGCTGGTACGCGCCGAAAGACTGGGCGGGCTTTCCGTGGCGCTGGGTAAAGCGGGCGTGGCCTTTTCACCGTCGCTCAGCCTGCCCTGCGCCGCCACCTTTGCGGATGCCTCCCGCGCCGCCGAACAGTTACTTAAACAGCACCCCAAAATCTCGGCAATCCTGTGCGATAACCCGACGGTTTTGCAGGCGGCGCATCACACGCTGCTTAGCGGAACACAGGCACACCGCTGGCGGCTGTTTTCACGGCGCATCGCCCTGACCGGTTTCGGCGAATGTGAGTCATCCCTGAAACTGCAATTGCCGGTGATTGCCGCCCGTCACCGCACGCTGGCCCGTCGGGTGCTGGAATGCCTGCAACATCAGCTGGACGGCAACACATTATTGCCCGGCGATCCCCGCCTGACGGTGCCTGCCGTCTTCCTTTAACCTGTCCGGCAGGCAGGTAAAAAAAATCGGCGAAAAATTTTACCCGTTTTATTTATCATTCCTGACCCGCGCCTTTTGACGCTTTTTCCACCACCGCTGATGCTGTATCCAGGTTTTTCACAGGGTCAGGGTCAATGATCGACTTCTCAGCACACGCCCGGGATCGGGCCACGCAGTTCCTCACATTACTCGCGCAATGGGTGGCTATCCCTTCGCCTTTCGACGCGGACAGCCGGCAGCCCGACGCCCCCTTTGGCCGCGGCATTGCCGATGCGCTGCACTGGTGGCAGACCCTGGGCGACAACGCCGGGCTCGCGACCCTGAATGTCGATCACCATGCCGTGCATATCGAATACGGCAGCGGCGACGAGATCGTGTATGTCTTTGGTCACGCCGATGTCGTGCCTGCCGGTGACGGCTGGCATTTCCCGCCCTATCAGCTGTCCCGTCTGGGCGACAAACTGATTGGTCGCGGCGTCGTGGATGACAAAGGCCCGATGATCGCCGCCTGGCTGGCGCTGGATATTCTGCGCGAGCTGAAACTGCCGCTGGCGCGCCGGATCCGACTGGTGGCGGGCGGCAACGAAGAAACCGGCTTCCGCTGTATCCGCCGGTATTTTGAATCGCAGCCGCAACCGGCATTTGCCTTCACGCCGGACGGAAAATTTCCGGTGATCTACGGTGAAAAAGGCTCGCTGCTGGTCAGGCTGACGTCGCCGGTTGCACAGACCGGGCTGAACGTGGCCTGCGGCAACGTCGTGAACACCATTCCTGATGTCGCGCATCTGCGTGGCCTTTCACTTTACTCCGGCGGATGGACACTGGCGGACGGTTTTACGCTGCTGGCGGAACCGGCCTGCGCCGATCACTGGCAGTTGTATGGCCGTGGCGGCCATTCATCTAAACCGGAACAATGCCTGAATCCCATCACCGCCACGGCGCAGTTACTGCATCAGCGATTCAGCAGTCACTGGACGCAGCAACTTTGCGACATCACCGACGCGACAACCGGCCAGAACGGCGTGCGGTTTGCCTTGGATACCCCGGGCGAATGCGGTCAGATCCTGCTGGTGCCGACGGTACTGAACATCGGTAACGGGCAGATGACACTGACGCTCAACGTGCGCTATCCCGAGAATCTCAGCACAGAAGAGATTACCGCCAGCCTGACACGCTGGCTTCGCGGCTGGCCCGCAAGCCGTATTGATATTGAGCCGGTCAAACCGCCGGGCTTTTATCCGCCAGACAGTGCGCTGGTGCAGACGCTGCATGAGATTTACACCCGCCACACCGGCGATCACCACCATCCTTCCCGCACCACCGGCGCAGGCAGTTACGCCAGCGCGATGCAAAACGCCGTGATCTTCGGCTGTGAGTTTCCTGACGGCTCTTCCGGCAATACGCATGGTGCGGACGAATACGGCAGTTTGTGCCGCTTTATCAGCGCGACCGGCATGTACGCCGAAGCGCTTTACCGGCTGGCAAACCTGCCCGCCGCCACCCCAGAAAAACGAGGTATCTGAAAATGTCTGCAAAAAAACTGATTGCGCTGTGCGCCTGCCCGATGGGACTGGCTCATACCTTTATGGCTGCCGAAGCCATTGAAGTGGCCGCCCGTGAACGCGGTTATGAGGTGAAAGTTGAAACACAGGGTGCCGACGGCATCCAGAACGAACTGACAGCGGAAGACATCGCGCAGGCCACGGTGATCATCCACGCCACCGGTATCACGCCGCAAAACATCGAGCGGTTTAATGGCGTTGAAGTGTATGAAGTCGAGCTGAAAGACGCCGTAAAAAACGCGGGCGGACTGATCGACGAAATCGAAGAAGATCAGCGCCAGTAATTCCACATTTGCTTTTTTAAGCGCAAGGAGTTCCCCGTGACGATAAGAAAAAGAGTCATCAACACCGGTCACAGTCAGGCCACAGAGACACCGGCGGCACCCGCAGGCAAAGGCCAGAGCCATGCCTGGAAAGAGTTCAGCAAACACATCATGACCGGCATTTCCTACATGATCCCGGTGCTGATTATGGGCGGTCTGATCGGCGCACTGTCGCAAATCATTCCTTATGTTTTTCTGGGTATGTCGCCGGATGAGTCGATCATGGCGGCGCTTAACAGTGGTCGTTTCAGCGGCAGTTCGGTGTGGATGCTGCAAATCGCCAGCATCATGGAAAGCTTTGGTTTCACGCTGTTTGGCTTTGCGATACCGATGTTCGCGGCGTTTACCGCCAACTCTATCGGCGGGAAAACGGCACTGGCGGCGGGCTTTATCGGCGGCTATGTGGCGATCAAACCGGTGGCTGTTCCGGCGCTGGTCGGCGGAGAATGGGCTGCCGTCGCGCCGGTCGCTTCCGGCTTCCTTGGTGCGATCGTGATTGCGTTTGTGGTCGGCTATTTCGTTCGCTGGCTGAATAACACCATCAAACTGCCGCACAACTGGCTGGCCTTCAAAACCACATTCTTCATCCCGCTGATTTCCGCCATTATGGCGATGTTGCTGATGGTATTCCTGATCACGCCGGTCGGTGGCTGGCTGAACACGCTGATCAAAGAAGCCTTGCAGGCCGCCGGCGCGGCAGGCACCTACTTCTACGCCACCTTACTGGCGGCGGCGACGGCGTTTGACCTGGGCGGTCCGGTCAACAAAGCGGCAGGGTTTGTGGCGCTGGGCTTCACCACCGAAAAAGTGCTGCCGATCACCGCGCGCTGTCTGGCCATCGTGATCCCGTCGTTTGGCCTGGGGCTGTCAACGGTCATCGATAAATGGCTGGTTGGCCGCCGTGTTTACGACCGCCAGTTCAATCAGATTGGCCGCACCGCGATTTTCCTCGGCTTTATGGGCATTTCCGAAGGGTCGATTCCGTTTGCACTGGAACGTCCGGGGTTTGTCATTCCGGTGTACGTCATCGGTGCCATTATCGGCGCGCTGCTTGGGGTTTCGCTTGGTGCGGTGCAATGGTTCCCGGAATCCGCTATCTGGGCATGGCCGCTGATCAGCAACATTCCGGCTTACCTGACCGGTCTGATCGCAGGTTCGCTGTTTATCGCCGTCACCTGCGTGTTCTACCGTAACCGCCTGATCAAAAAAGGCTTACTCGAGATCGCCTGAGTCCGGAGGACACCATGAGTCGTCAGCAACGTCTGACTGCCCTGCGCCAGCAACGTCTGACTGCCCTGCGCCAGCAGATGGCAGAGCAGCATATTCCCGCCGTGCTTCTGACCGACAGGTTCAGCAAATATGCGGTGGCGGATCTGTACAGCGCCTCCGGCTACGTGCTGGTCACAGCAACCGGCCTGTGGATACTGGTCGATGGCCGTTACAGCGCCGAATGCCAGCAGAACAATCCGGGCGTTGACGTGCTGACCCTCACGGCGCAGCAGACGCTGGCGGACTGTCTCACCCGATATCTGCCCGGCGACCGGCTATATGCCGATGCCAGCGTGTTATCGCATCTGGCATGGCAGGCGCTGGAAAAACAGTGCAAGGTGCCGCTGCAACACCGGGATGCGTCGGCTTTGCGGATACATAAATATCCTGATGAAATCGTGAAAATCCGTCAGGCCGCCGCGATAGCCGACCATGCCTTAAAGACGGTGATGCCGCTGATCCAACCGGGCATCAGCGAAAAAGCACTGGCCGACCATCTCGAAATGGCGGTCCGGCAGGCCGGTGGCAGCAAAACGGCCTTCGATACCGTCGTGGTGTCAGGCCCGCGCGGGGCGTTACCACACGGGCGTCCGACAGAGAAAAAGCTGATGGCCGGAGAGCTGGTGACGATTGATTTCGGCGCGGTATATCAGCATTACTGTTCCGACATGACGCGGACTTTCGCGCTGGGCGAGGTCAGCCCGGCACTGAAAGCGATGTATGACACGGTGTTTATCGCGCAGCAGGCCGCACGCGAGGCGGTCAGGCCGGGGATCCGTTGTCAGGAACTGGATGCCGTGGCGCGGGATAGCATTTCTGCGGCGGGGTATGGCGACTATTTCAGCCACAATCTCGGGCACGGTCTGGGATTAGATGTTCATGAAGCGCCCGCCCTCAGTCCGCAAAATGCGCAACCGCTGGAACCGGGAATGATCATCACGATTGAGCCGGGGATTTATATTCCGGGACTCGGTGGTGTGAGAATTGAGGATGACGTACGGGTGACCGAAACGGGAGGTGAACTGCTGACGCAGAGTCCGCGCCGTTGGGAAGAAATCGTTGTGTAGCCGGGCTTCTCCCCCTTCGCAGGGGGAGAAATTCCAGGAATTACAGCCCTAAACGCGCTTTCGCATCGGCAATTGCCTGTGCGACCTGTTGCGGCGAAACGCCGCCTTTGGCTGCGCGTTTGTCGAGACAGGATTGCAGCTCAAGGATCGGATACACATCGTCGCCAATCACGCTGCTGAATTTCTGCAAATCGGTCAGCGGCAAGGCTTCCAGCGCTTTGCCCTGCTTAATCGCCTCCACCACCGCTTCACCGACAATATGGTGCGCTTCGCGGAACGGTACGCCTTTGGCGACCAGATAATCCGCCAGTTCAGTAGAGTTCGCGTAGCCCTGTTGCGCCGCTTCTTTCGCACGCGGACGTTTCACCTGAATGCCGTCCAGCACCAGAGACGCCATGTTCAGGCAATCCATCCAGGTATCGAGCGCGTCGAACAACCCTTCTTTGTCTTCCTGCATGTCTTTGTTGTACGCCAGCGGCAGACCCTTCATGGTCATCATCATGCCGGTCAGGGCACCCTGCACACGGCCACATTTGCCACGGATCAGCTCCAGCGCATCCGGGTTTTTCTTCTGCGGCATCAGGGAAGACCCTGACGTCACGCGATCGGACAAATCGATAAACGCCGCTTCGCCGGTATTGAAGAAGATCAGGTCTTCGGCAAAACGGGAAAGGTGAACCATGCTGATCGCCGCGTTGGACAGCAGTTCAAGAACATGGTCGCGGTCAGACACGCTGTCGAGGCTGTTGCGGGTCGCGGAAGCGAAACCTAACCAGCCTGCCAGCTGTTCGCGATCCATCGGATACGCGGTACCGGCCAGCGCGCCACATCCCAGCGGGCTGACGTCCAGACGGGTCAGGGTATCTTTCAGGCGGCTTTCATCACGCGCCAGCATTTCGACATACGCCATGCACCAGTGCGCAAACGTCACCGGCTGCGCGCGTTGCAGGTGGGTGTAACCCGGCATCACCGCGTCCTGATTGGCTTCGGCAGTGGCGACCAACGCCTGCTGTAAATGATGCAGCGCGTCGCCCAGTTCCACGACCTGCGCTTTGCACCACAGTTTAATGTCAGTCGCGACCTGATCGTTACGGCTGCGGCCGGTATGCAGTTTCTTACCGAGATTGCCGACTTTGTCGATCAGTTTGCCTTCAACCCAGCTGTGAATATCTTCTGCATCGCTGGCTAAAATAGCGCGCGGGTTGGCACGGACTTCTTCCAGCAGAACGGTCAGCGCCTCTTCCAGCTGAATTTGCTCGTCAGCCGTTAAAACGTTGACGGTCACCAGCGCTTTGGACCAGGCCACGGAACCGACGATGTCCTGCTCTGCCAGCCGGTAATCGAAACGCAATGAGTCATTCAGTTCTTTAAACCGCTGATCCGCTGCCTGAGTAAAACGTCCGCCCCAAAGTGCCATTTTCCTGCTCCTGAAATTTTTTATGCAAAAGGGCGCACTCTGCTGCGCCCTGACAAAAGTGTGTACCGGATACGCCGGACGATGCGTTACGCCAAAATGCGTGTGCCGATCGCGACGCCGTTAAACAATGCCGGCAATTGCTCGGCGTGACGCCAGCTGGCGATATCGACCGGACGTCCGAGAGAACGTGCGGCGTCCAGCGCAGCGTGAACTTTGACGATCATGCCGTCAGTGATAATCCCCTGATCGATAAGCTGTTCGGCTTTCTCCGCACTCATCTCAGGAATGCGCTGGCCTTTGCCATCGAGAATACCGCTCACATCAGACAGCAGGATCAGATCCGCGCCCAGCGTGGCCGCCAGCGCCGTCGCCGCCTGATCGGCATTGACGTTCATCAGTTCACCGGCAGCGGTGATACCGATAGAGCTGACAATCGGCAGGTAGCCTGCACCGTGCAGCGTGTTGATCAGCGCCGGATTACCGGCTTCGGCTTTACCGACATAGCCCAGTGATTCATCCAGTTGCGTCACGCTGACCGTGCCGCCGTCCGCCAGAGACAGCCCCACCGCATTGATGTGGTTTTTGACCGCCCAGGCCAGCAGGGTTTTGTTGGCGCTGCCCGCGAGCGCGCCAGTAATGATGTCAATCTGATCCGCCGGAGTCACACGCAGACCGGCTTTTTTCACCACCGGCAGATTCAGCTTTTTCATCAGCTCATCAACCAGGCAGCCGCCACCGTGAACAATGACCAGCGGGCGGTGATATTCCTGACGATAAGCCACAACCGCCATGAACAGGCGCTCAAGTGCTTCTTCATTGTCCAGCAACACACCACCTAACTTGATGACTAACGGATTCATAGCTGTTCGCGCCCCGACCGGTTGAGAATGTTAATTAATAACAATAGGTTTTGATTCAATCTACCACCCCTGCGCGTCTGAATAAACGCTCAGGGGCGGTTGTTTTCTGTTTACTGACAATCTGACGGAGGGTTAAAGCAGTGACTGCGTCTCAGGGAAACCGAAACGGATATTCATGCACTGAACCGCCTGTGCAGACGCGCCTTTCAGAACGTTATCTTCCGTCGCGACCACAATCAGATGCTCACCTTTCACCGCAAAACCGATATCGCAGAACGGCAGGCCGACCACGTCTTTCAGCGCCGGAACGCCTTTGGTGTACAAGCGCACCAGCGGTTTATCGTGATAGGCATTATGGAAAGCTTCCGCCACGTCCTGCTCCGTCACACCGGCCTTCAGACGGCAGGTGATGGTCGCCAGAATACCGCGCGGGAAATTACCCAGATGCGGAGTGAAAATCACCGGCACCCCAAGATGCTCGACAATTTCAGGATGATGACGATGATTGAACAATTTGTAAGGCTGAAGGCTGACTTCACAGAAGCTGTTGCCCAGCGTGGCTTTACGGCCCGCGCCGCTGACGCCGCTGGTGGCGTTGATCACCGGCCACTGGCTGTCGTTGAGCAACCCATTTTCGATAAGGGGTTTGAGCGCCAGCTGTGACGCAGTCGGGTAGCAACCCGGGACGGCAATCAGCTGTGCGTCTTTTAATTTGTCCGCCTGCCATTCGGCCAGGCCGTACACGGCTTTATCCAGCAAATCGGTATGCTGATGCTCAAAGCCGTAAAATTCGGTGTAAAACTCAGGTTTGCTGACACGGAAGGCACCGGAGAGATCGAAGACCACGCAGCCCGCCGCCAGGAACTGCGGCGCTAAATCGTGGCTGACTTCATGCGCCGTCGCCAGAAACACCACATCGACGCCTTTTGCGGCTTCCGCCACGTCGGTCAGCGGCCGGACCGGCAGATCGACGATGCCTTTTAATTGAGGATGCAAATCAGAAAGCAATTTTCCTGCATCTGCACTTTGCGCTGAAACCGTTAAACCGGTTATGTTCATATGTGGGTGGCGATTCAGGTATGCAGCGAGTTCAGCACCGGCATAGCCTGTGGCACCAACAATCAGCGTATTCAACATAGGGCTTGTTCACCTTCTCAATTTTTTGGGTAGGGGCCGGATGAATTTTTTCCGGTTTCCTTACGCGCTGGCTTATTGTATTTTTATTCACAATTATTGCATGAATATGAATACTACCCTAACTAAAGGCTGTCAACAGTGAAGATGAAATTACCTCCTTTTATTGAGCTCTACCGGGCGTTAATCGCAACCCCTTCCATCAGCGCCACAGACGCTGCACTGGACCAGAGCAATGAGACGTTAATCAATTTACTGGCAGGCTGGTTCGGTGATTTAGGCTTCAACGTCGAAGTGCAACCCGTTCCAGGAACGCGCCATAAATTCAATATGTTAGCCAGTACCGGTACAGGTGCGGGCGGTCTGTTACTGGCCGGTCATACCGACACCGTTCCGTTCGATGACGGCCGCTGGACACGTGATCCTTTCACCCTGACCGAGCATGAAAATAAGCTCTATGGTCTGGGCACTGCCGACATGAAAGGTTTCTTCGCCTTTATCCTCGATTCACTGCGCGATGTCGATCTGACCAAACTGACTAAACCGCTGTATATTCTGGCGACCGCCGATGAAGAAACCACCATGGCCGGTGCCAGCTATTTCTCCAAAAACGCCAGCATTCGTCCTGACTGCGCGATCATCGGCGAACCGACCTCCCTCAAGCCGGTTCGTGCGCATAAAGGCCATCTGTCCAATGCCATTCGTATCACCGGTCAGTCCGGCCATTCCAGCGATCCGTCGCGCGGCGTGAACGCGATTGAGCTGATGCACGAATCGATTACCCATTTAATGACGCTGCGCAATACGCTGAAAACCCGTTACAACCACAGTGGTTTCGTCATCCCGTACCCGACCATGAACTTTGGTTACATTAACGGCGGCGATGCGCCAAACCGTATCTGCGCGTGTTGCGAAATGCATATGGATATCCGGCCGCTGCCGGGTCTGACACTCACCGACATTGACGGTCTGCTGAATGAAGCGCTGGCACCGGTCAGCGAACGCTGGCCGGGACGTATTGTGATTGAAGAACTGCATCCGCCGATCCCGGGCTATGAATGTCCGCCGGATCACCCGCTGGTGCAGGTGGTTGAGAAGCTGTTAGGTGTGGAAACGGAAATCGTTAACTACTGCACCGAAGCGCCGTTTATTCAGGAACTGTGTCCGACGCTGGTGCTGGGGCCGGGTTCTATCGATCAGGCGCATCAGCCAGATGAATATATTGATACGGCGTTCATTAAACCGACTCGCGAGCTGATTTCTCAGGTCGTTCATCACTTCTGTTATCACTGATCCTGAATGTCGGATTGATGAAGAAACAATCAGGGCGCTCACGGGCGCCCTTTGATACTGTACAAACGTGCGATTAGCCAAACTGATATCGTCGCGGTTGTAATTAAATTTCAGCGACATGGCCAAAAAGACCATTTTTCACGTGAGTGATCGGGGGTTTTTGGGTTAAAACAGGGGCTGAATTTAAAAAGTGTGGCCAGGTTGGCAGGGTGAACGGGGCAAGAATGCCTGACGGGTGAAAGTTATTTACAGAATATAAAAATTAAACGAGAGAACGGGTCAGAGGTAATATGAACGAACAATATTCCGCAATGCGAAGTAATGTCAGTACCTTAGGTAAATTGCTGGGCGACACGATCAAAGATACGTTGGGAGAACATATCCTGGATCGTGTTGAGAAAATCCGTAAGCTGTCGAAATCCTCCCGCGCCGGAAACGAAGCGGATCGACAGGAGTTGCTGTCAACGCTGCAAAATCTCTCTAATGATGAGCTGCTGCCTGTTGCCCGTGCTTTTAGCCAGTTTCTGAACTTAGCCAACGTGGCTGAGCAATATCACAGCATTTCGCCGCACGGCGAAGCCGCCAGCAATCCTGAAGCGCTGGCCCAATTGTTCGATCGCCTGAAATCCAAAAATCTCTCTGACCAGCAGTTACGTGATGCCGTTGACCAGCTTTCTATCGAACTGGTGCTGACCGCGCACCCGACAGAAATTGCCCGCCGCACGCTGATCCACAAACTGGTGGAAGTGAATAACTGCCTCAAACAACTCGACCATAACGATCTGGCCGATTACGAGCGCAAACAGATCATGCGCCGCCTGCGCCAGTTGATCGCGCAGTCATGGCATACCGATGAAATCCGCAAAAACCGCCCTTCTCCGGTGGATGAAGCCAAATGGGGTTTTGCCGTTGTGGAAAACAGCCTGTGGGAAGGCGTGCCTGCTTTCCTGCGTGAACTGAACGAACAGCTGGAATCCTCGCTGGATTACAAAATGCCGGTGGAAGCAGTGCCGGTGCGCTTCACGTCCTGGATGGGTGGCGACCGCGACGGTAACCCGAACGTCACCGCCGACATCACCCGCCACGTACTTTTACTGAGCCGCTGGAAAGCGACTGACCTGTTCCTGCGCGATGTCGCGGTACTGGTGTCAGAACTGTCGATGACCGAATGCACGCCGGAACTGCGCGAACTGGCTGGCGGTGCGGACATCATCGAACCTTACCGTGAAATCATGAAACAGCTGCGTTCACAGCTGACCAATACCCAGGTGTATCTGGAAGCCCGTCTGAAAGGCGAACGTGTCGCGCGTCCTCACGATTTGCTGGTGAAAAATGACCAGCTGTGGGCACCGCTTTACGCCTGTTACCAGTCACTGCAAGCCTGCAACATGGGCATTATCGCCAACGGTCAGTTGCTGGATACCCTGCGCCGCGTGCGTTGCTTCGGCGTGCCGCTGGTGCGTATCGATGTGCGTCAGGAAAGTACCCGCCACACCGATGCTATCGCCGAAATCACCCGCTATCTTGGTCTGGGTGATTACGAAAGCTGGTCAGAATCCGACAAACAGGCTTTCCTGATCCGCGAACTGAATTCAAAACGTCCGCTGGTGCCACGCCACTGGGAACCGAGCGCCGACACCAAAGAAGTGCTCGATACCTGTCAGGTGATCGCCGAAGCGCCGGAAGGCTCGATCGCGGCGTATGTCATTTCGATGGCGCGTACGCCGTCTGACGTGCTGGCCGTCCATCTGCTGCTGAAAGAAGCCGGTTGCCCGTTCCCGATGCCGGTCGCGCCACTGTTCGAAACGCTCGACGACCTGAACAACGCCGACGACGTGATGAAGCAATTACTGAGCATCGACTGGTACCGTGGTTTCATTCAGGGCAAACAGATGGTGATGATTGGCTATTCCGACTCCGCAAAAGACGCGGGCGTGATGGCGGCATCCTGGGCGCAATACCGTGCACAGGACGCCCTGATCAAAACCTGCGAGAAAGCGGGCATTGCCCTGACGCTGTTCCACGGACGCGGCGGTTCGATTGGCCGTGGCGGCGCACCGGCGCAAGCTGCGCTGCTGTCTCAGCCTCCGGGCAGCCTGAAAGGCGGCCTGCGCGTCACCGAACAGGGCGAAATGATCCGCTTCAAATTCGGTCTGCCGGAAGTGACCATCAGCAGTCTGGCGCTGTACACCTCCGCCATTCTGGAAGCCAACCTGTTGCCGCCGCCTGAGCCGAAAAAAGCCTGGGTGGACATCATGGAACAGCTGTCTGACGTGTCCTGCAAAATGTACCGTGGCTATATCCGTGAGAATAAAGACTTCGTGCCTTACTTCCGCGCAGCCACGCCGGAGCAGGAACTGGCGAAACTGCCACTCGGCTCCCGTCCGGCGAAACGTAAAGCCAGCGGTGGCGTCGAAAGCCTGCGTGCTATTCCGTGGATTTTCGCCTGGACGCAAAACCGTCTGATGCTGCCTGCCTGGCTGGGCGCGGGTGCCGGTTTACAAGCGGTGGTGGATGATGGAAAACGCGACGAGCTGGAAACCATGTGCCGCGACTGGCCGTTCTTCTCCACCCGTATCGGCATGCTGGAAATGGTGTTCGCGAAAGCGGACCTGTGGCTGGCGGAATACTACGATCACCGTCTGGTCGGGAAAGAATTGTGGCCGCTGGGTCAGCAATTGCGTGACCAGCTGGCAAGCGACATCAAAGTGATCCTGGCGATTTCTAACGACGATCACCTGATGGAAGATTTGCCGTGGATTGCGGAATCTATCGCCCTGCGTAACGTCTACACCGATCCGCTGAACGTGTTGCAGGCCGAATTGCTGCACCGTTCCCGCGAACTGGAACAGGACGGCAAGCAGGATGCCAATGTCGAACAGGCACTGATGGTGACGATTGCCGGCGTGGCGGCGGGTATGCGTAATACCGGCTAGTTTTGCTGACAGCACCCAAAGAAAAACCCGCGAATTCGCGGGTTTTTTACCTTCAGCGCCGGGCAAAAAAGATTAAGCGCGAACCGGCACGGCGATATCAGGACGCACACCCAGCGTGTGGCAAATCGCATAACTCATTTCGGCACGGTTCAGGGTGTAGAAGTGGAAGTCCTTCACGCCTTCACGGCTGAGGATTTTCACCATGTCCATCGCGATATTGGCACCGACCATTTTGCGGGTTTCGGCATCGTCATCCAGCCCTTCGAACAGGCTGTTCATCCAGTGCGGAACACGCACGTTAGTCATCGTCGCAAAGCGCGTCAGCTGTTTGAAATTCGACACCGGCAGAATGCCCGGCACGATCTCCACATCAATCCCCTGACCCGCACAGCGGTCGCGGAAACGCAGGTAGCTTTCCACGTCGAAGAAGAACTGGGTAATCGCACGGTTGGCACCGGCATCAATTTTGCGTTTCAGGTTAATCAGATCGGACTGCGCGTTTTTGGCTTCCGGATGCACTTCCGGGTACGCCGCAACGGAAATATCAAAGTCGCCCACTTCTTTCAGCAACTGCACCAGATCGGTGGCATACATTTCCGGTTTGCCACTGCCTGGCGGCAAATCGCCGCGCAGGGCAACAATATGGCGGATACCGCTTTCCCAGTAATCCCGGGCGATCTGACGCAGTTCATCACGGCTGGCATCGATACAGGTCAGGTGTGGAGCCGCTTCCAGACCGGTACGTTCTTTAATGCCTTTAATGATGCTGTGCGTGCGGTCGCGCTCGCCGGAGTTGGCGCCGTACGTCACCGACACGAACTTTGGCCTGAGGCTGCTGAGGCGATCAATAGAGCTCCACAACGTATCTTCCATCTCGCTGGTACGTGGCGGGAAAAATTCGAAAGAAACGTTAATCTGACCCTGTAACTCGGCCAGATTCTGATTCAGCGCTTCGCGCTGGTTTGCGTGGAAAAAGCTCATAAACACTACCTCATGGATCACTGCGTTTTGATTATGTTTCGTTATGATGGACGTTTGGACGTCTAAACGTATAGATAGAAAATGACGGAAAGCAGACAAAGTGTCAACGTTAAAATGATGGCAGGGGATGATTAATCTTCACGCAAACTGAAAGAATTTCACGTTGGTGACGTTTTGCTGTGGGGAAGGTGCGGAAAAGTGAAGAACAGCCCTTACGGTAAGTACCGGAAGGGCTGAGATAAATTACAGAAGTTGCGTCAGGCGGTTAAGGTCAGACTGCAATGCACCGGCGGTGACATCACGTCCTGCACCCGGCCCGCGGATCACCAGCGGGTTATCGCGATACCAGCGGCTTTCGATGGCGAACACGTTATCGCACGGCAGCAATGCGGCCAGAGGATGATCCTCACGCACAGCTTCCACGCCAACACGGGCTTTGCCGTTAGCATCGAAACGCGCCACGTAGCGCAGCACCAGACCCATTTCGCGGGCGGCTTCCAGACGCTGCAGCATTTGCTGATTCAGCGCCTCGCCGTCTTCAAAGAACTGATCGACAGAACCTGTCGCGCAGGCTTCCGGCACCAGCGATTCCACACGAACCTGCGTCGGCTCGATGTCGTAACCCGCTTCGCGCGCCAGGATCACCAGCTTACGCATCACGTCCTGACCGGATAAATCATCACGCGGATCCGGCTCCGTCAGCCCCTGCTGCCATGCCAGATCCACCAGTTCGGTGAACGGTAACGTACCGTCGAATTGCAGGAACAACCATGACAAGGTGCCGGAGAAAATCCCGCTGATCGCCAGAATGCTGTCGCCGCTTTCGCGTAAATCACGCACCGTATGGTTGACCGGCAAACCGGCTCCGACCGTGGCGTTATACAACCAGTGGCTGCCCGTTTTGGAAAACGCGTCGCGGATCTGACGGTATTTATGGGTATCCGATGCACCGGCCAGTTTGTTGGCGCTGATCACATGGAAACCGTAGCTAGCGAAATCGAGATACTGATCCGCCAGTTCGGCGCTGGCCGTCACATCCAGCACCACTAAATCGTCATAAGGATGCGCACGCATCCACAGGAACAGCGATTCTTCATCGTGTGCCTGCGATTCATCATCAAAGAAGGCCAGCGCGCGGCTGGCGTCCAGACCGTCGTAATTGAGCAGACTGCGCTTGCTGTCGACCACGCCGGCCAGCACAAACTCAAAACCACTGCGGGCAGAGATGTTCTTTTGCTCACGGGCGAACAGTTCCAGCCAGCGTGAACCGATGTTGCCTTTACCAAACAGCATCAGACCGATTTGCTTTTCAGCGCGGAACAGCGTTTTGTGCAGCCCCTGAATCAGGTGCGCGGTCGGGCCGATACGCAGTACGGCGACCAGACTGATGCCGTCTTCCGCCTGCCAGATAAACTCCACCGGCTGATCTTTCATTTCCTGATAGAAACGGTGACTGTGCAGCGGATTCTTACACACGCCCGCACCGACCAGCGCCACCAGCGCCAGCCCTTCACGCAGCGTCAGACGCGCCGGAAGTGCCGCTTCTTCGAGAACCTGCAGTGCGCTGCCCGCCACTTCGGAGGTGTAGCACAGTTGCAGCAAATTACGGTCAGGATGGATGCCGGTACACAGCGGTTTGATCTGCGCACGTTTAAGCAGCAGCTCGACATCTTTTTGTGCCAGACCAAAATCGTGACCGGAAGGGATGACCATTTCGATCAGACAAATATCATCGTGGCTGGTGACAATTTTCGCGCCAGTACCGGACGCCAGCACGCGTTCAATACGCGTTGAGCCTTGTTCCGGCTGGTAGCTGCAACGCAGCTGTAAATCGATATCACTGCCGGATACCGGCTGAAGGGTACGGGTGTGCAGCACCGGTGCCGCCAGACGCGCCAGCTCGCTGGCTTCATCGAGACGCAGCAACGGCAGCAAACAGGCATCTTTCACTTTACGCGGATCGGCGCTGTACACCCCGGCCACATCGCTCCAGATGGTGACACGGCTGGCATTCGCCAGTGCACCAATTTGGGTGGCGGAATAGTCACTGCCGTTACGGCCAAGCAGCACGGTTTCACCCGCGTCGCTGCGGGCGATAAAGCCGGTCACCACCAGATATTGCTGAGGGTGTTGCGCGAGCAGTTGTTGCAGCAGCGGATACGAACGGCCTTCGTCTACCTGAGGTTGAGCGGCGCGTTCGGCACGCAGGAATTCCCGGGCATCCAGCCAGGCTGCCGGTAATTCCAGTTTGCACAGCACGGCAGACATCAGGCGTGCAGACCAGACTTCGCCATGCCCGACGACTTCGGCGTAAATCGCATCGGTCATTTTGCCATCAAGCAAAACAGCCAGACGTTCGAGATCATGAATAAAGGAAGCAATAAGCGGTTCGGCCATTTCCGGCGGCAACAGGCCGGTTATCAAATCACTCTGATAACGGCGCAATGCCTGCTGAACCTGATGCGCGGAAATTCTGTCTGTCTGGCTCAGCTTCAGCCAGCTGATCAGCTGGTTGGTTGTGCTGCCTGCCGCCGACACCACCATCATGTCGCCCGGTTTGGCATACTCGGCCATGATCCCGGCAACGCGCAGATAACATTTCACGTCGGCCAGACTGCTACCACCAAATTTGTGCAGCTGACGGCTTCCCGCCGGCGCTGCAACCGCTATTGCATTCATACTTACCTCGTTGCCGCTGACTGGAATGCGTGTTCCAGATCAGCAATCAAATCTTCGCTGTCTTCAAGACCTACAGAAATACGGAGCAAGCTGTCAGAAATCCCGGCGGCTTTACGCGCTTCCGGCGCCATGCCGGCGTGCGTCATGGTCGCGGTATGAGAAATCAGGCTTTCGACGCCCCCCAGTGATTCTGCGAGGGTAAATAACTTCAATTCTTTCAGGAAATGTCGCAGCTGAGCTTCATCTCCGTTAAATTCAAAACTGATCATGGCACCGAAGCCACGTTGCTGGCGGCGGGCAATGTCATGGCCCTGGTTTTCCGGCAGCGACGGATGATACAGCTTTTTGACCTGCGATTGTTTCTGTAAATAAGCCACAATCGCCAGGGCATTTTCCTGCTGCTGTTTCACGCGAACCGTTAACGTGCGCAAACCGCGCAATAACAGATAGCTGTCAAACGCGGCGGCGGTCACACCAATATTGTTCGCCCACCACGCCAGTTCTGTCGCGTGTTCTGCGGTCTTAGATATTACCGTACCGGCGACCACATCAGAATGCCCGTTCAGATATTTAGTACATGAATGGACGACTAAATCCGCGCCAAGCTGCAACGGATTCTGCAACGCCGGGCTGAGGAAGGTGTTATCCACTACCGTCAGGGCACCGGCGGCGCGTGATGCATCGCAAATCGCCTGAATATCCACCACGCGCAGCAACGGATTGCTCGGGGTTTCGATCAGCACCAGTTTCGGCTGTTCTTTCAGTGCTTCGGCCAGCGCCTGCGGGTCGCCCTGATCGACAAACAGCACGCGATACGCGCCGCGTTTGCTCAGGCTGTCGAACAGACGGTAGCTGCCGCCGTAGCAATCGTGCGGGGCCACCAGTAAATCGCCAGGTTTCAGAAAGACCGTACACACCAGATGAATGGCAGACATACCGCTGCTGGTCAGTACCGCACCGGCACCGCCTTCCAGATCCGCCAGCGCGCGCTGAACCACATCACGCGACGGGTTACCGCGACGTGAATAGTCGTGCGCTCTTGGCTGGTTGAAATCTTCAAAGTTGTAGGTGCTTGAAAGGTAGATAGGCGGAACTACACAACCATATTGCTGATCATTGTTCAGGCCACTGCCTACGGCAATGGTGGCTTGCTTGTGCGTCATAATCGTTTCTTCCTGACGAAATGCGAAAGATGAGGATGTAAAGAGTAACGCCCGGAGTTATAGACGTCAATACATCTGGACATCTAAACTTCTTTGCGTATAGATTGAGCAACAGAGCAATACCCGCTAAAATTATGGCGTTAATGAAGATGTCAGGCAGAACTGTCGCGCCGGAATAGTTAAGCGCAAGGTGACAAAATGAACAATGCCGCAGGGAAAATCGTGAGGTATCCCTGTTAAATTCCGACATTTACTTAGTGAGAACAGTGAAAATCGGGCATAATCACGCGGTTTTCAGAATTTTATTTTTTGATAAATTTAAGGTGTCCCATGGCTGAGTGGAACGGCGAATATGTCAGCCCTTACGCTGAACACGGTAAGAAAAGCGAACAAGTTAAGAAAATTACGGTATCCATTCCGCTGAAAGTCCTCAAGATCCTCACCGATGAACGCACCCGTCGCCAGGTGAACAACCTGCGTCATGCGACCAACAGTGAATTATTGTGTGAGGCTTTCCTGCACGCCTTCACCGGTCAGCCTTTGCCGAACGACGAAGACCTGCGGAAAGAGCGCAGTGACGAAATCCCGGAAGCGGCGAAGATCCTGATGCGTGAACTGGGTGTGGATCCTGATACCTGGGAATACTGATCGCCGCGTCGATGGCCTGAAAAATCCGTACGAACCCGTCGTGCGGCTTTTTGGTTATCTGGCGATCACCGGGGTAATGGCGATCAAAAAGAAAGATTTGTCTGGCGGGATGTCAAACGGCAGGCAACAAAAAAGGCGCCAAAGGCGCCTTTTTTTGCTCTCAAGCGTAGCTTATTTGCTGCTTGGAACGCTGAAACGCTTGTTGAAGCGGTCAACGCGGCCACCGGTAGCCACTTCACGTTGCTTACCAGTGTAGAACGGGTGACATTCGCCACAAACGTCCAGGTTCAGATCGTGACCCACAGTTGAGTGAGTTTTGATAACGTTACCGCATGAGCAGTTAGCAGTAACTTCTACGTAATTAGGGTGAATACCTTTTTTCATGGAAAACCTCTTCTTAAGGCCGCGTCGCTATCCAACCCTGTTCTGTCAGACACCACGCGTAGTGGATGATAGGCTTTGAGTACGAAATGCACCAAAGGCGGCGAATCATACAGAATCTCTGAGAACCGCGCAATGATGTTCATGCATTTCGAAGGACACAGTGTACACTATCTCGTCATTTTTTTAAAGTCTGGACCCACAATGCCTGTTGCCCACGTTGCTTTACCCGTCCCGCTCTCCCGTACTTTCGACTATCTGTTGCCGCCTGATATGCAGGTTTCGCCGGGTTGCCGGGTCAGTGTGCCGTTCGGTAAACGCGATGCCATCGGCATTGTCACCCGCATCAGTGACACCAGTGAATTTGGTCTGGAAAAGCTGAAACCTGTGCGTGAAGTCCTCGACGGTGCCAGCCTGTTCACTCCCGATTTGTGGCGCATCCTGTTCTGGGCCGCCGACTATTATCATTATCCCCTCGGCGAAGTACTGTTCCATGCGCTGCCGGTGTTGTTGCGTCAGGGCAAAGCCGCCGAGCTGACGCCACTGTGGCAATGGTTCGCCACCGAGCAGGGTCGCGCCACGCCGCTCGACAGTCTGAAACGTGCGCCCAAGCAACAACAGGCGATGGCTGCGCTGATGCAAAAGCCGCTTTACCGTCATCAGGTCGCCGATCTGGATCTGACAGATACAGCGTTGCAGGCGTTACGCGCCAAAGGGCTGACGGATTTACGCAGCATCGCGCCCGCCACGCACGACTGGCGCAAGGATTTTTCGGTCGTCGGCGAACGTTTACGCCTCAATACCGAGCAGGCCACCGCCGTGGGGGCGATCCGCAGTGAAGACCAGCAGTTCTCCGCCTGGCTGCTGGCCGGTGTCACCGGGTCGGGGAAAACCGAAGTCTATCTCAGCGTGCTGGAGAATATTCTGGCACAGGGCCGGCAGGCGCTGGTGATGGTGCCGGAAATCGGCCTGACGCCGCAAACCATCGCGCGTTTTCGCGAGCGTTTCAGCGCACCGGTGGATGTGCTGCACTCCGGCCTGAACGACAGCGAGCGTCTCGCCGTCTGGCTGCGGGCGCGTAATGGTGAAGCAGGGATTGTCATCGGCACCCGTTCATCCCTGTTTACGCCGTTTGCCCGTCTCGGCGTCATCATTATCGACGAAGAACACGACAGTTCTTATAAACAGCAGGAAGGCTGGCGCTATCACGCCCGGGATCTGGCGGTGTACCGCGCTCACGCTGAAAACATTCCGATTATTATGGGCTCGGCAACACCTGCGCTGGAAACGCTGCACAACGTGGAACTGGGGAAATATCGCCAGCTGAAACTGACCAAACGTGCCGGGAATGCCAAACTCGCCCGCCAGAATTTGCTGGATTTGAAAGGGTTGCAGCTGAAAGTCGGGCTGTCTCAGCCACTGATCCAGAAAATGCAGGAACATCTGAAAGCCGATAATCAGGTGATGCTGTTCCTCAATCGCCGCGGTTATGCCCCTGCCCTGCTTTGCCACGAATGCGGCTGGATAGCCGAATGTCAGCGCTGCGATCACTATTACACCCTGCACCAGAATCATCGCCAGTTACGCTGCCACCATTGTGACAGCCAGCGCGCCGTGCCGCATCAGTGTCCGCACTGCGGTTCGACGCAGCTGGTCTCGGTCGGCGTCGGCACCGAACAGCTGGAAAACGAACTGGCGCCGTTGTTCCCGGATACGCCTATCACACGCATCGACCGCGATACCACCAGCCGCAAAGGTTCGCTGGAACAGCATCTGAGTGAAGTCCATCGCGGCGGTGCGCGCATTCTGATCGGGACGCAAATGCTGGCAAAAGGGCATCACTTCCCGGACGTCACGCTGGTGTCATTGCTGGATGTCGACGGCGCGCTGTTCTCGGCGGACTTCCGTTCTGCTGAGCGTTTTGCCCAGCTTTATACGCAGGTTTCCGGCCGTGCCGGACGCGCAGGCAAACAGGGTGAAGTGGTGTTGCAGACGCATCATCCTGAACATCCGCTGTTGCAGGTGCTGCTACGGCAAGGTTACGACGAATTCGCCAGACAGACGCTGGCGGAGCGCAAAAGCGTTTTTCTCCCTCCTTATACCAGTCACATTATGATCCGCTCGGAAGATCACGATAATCAGCAATCGGCGCTGTTCCTCCAGCAGTTGCGTAATCTGCTGGAATCCAGCCCGCTGAAAGACGATTCACTGTGGATCCTGGGGCCGGTTCCCGCCTTGCAGGCCAAACGCAGCGGACGTTTCCGCTGGCAACTGCTGTTGCAGCATCCTTCACGCCGCGTTTTGCAGCATCTGATCAAAAGCTCTCAGCCCCTGATTGCCAGCCTGCCGCAGGCTAAAAAAGTGAAATGGACGCTGGATGTCGATCCGATTGACAGCTGATCCCTAAGGAAAATCCGCATAAATACTCAGGTTTTTTGCGTGATGGATCGAAAAAAGCATCTGCGTCACACTTTTAATGCAAATTAGGTAACAAATCCTACTCACATTCTGTTTAGAATGTGATGAGCTACACATCATGCGTAGCCAGGCGAGGAATGTTGATGCTGTTGTGTCAGTTTGATGCTGTTGCAAGGAGAGAGACGTTGGAGCACAAGAAAGAATTACCCGCCGCAACAATGAAAGATGTGGCTGAACAGGCAGGCGTTTCAACAGCAACCGTATCCCGTGCATTAATGAATCCGGAGAAAGTCTCCGCCGCAACCCGTCAGAAGGTTGATCAGGCCGTCATGGCCGTAGGTTATTCTCCTCATGCCCTGGCCCGTAATCTGAAACGGAATGAATCACGCACGATCCTGGTGATCGTCCCCGATATCTGCGATCCGTTTTTCTCAGACCTGATCCAGGGGATCGAGCGCACCGCGGCCGAAAGCGGTTATCTGGTATTGATCGGCGACTGTGCTCAGCAAAATCAGCAAGAAAAAACCTTTATCAATCTGATCATTACCAAGCAAATTGACGGCATGCTCCTGCTCGGCTCTGATTTGCCTTTCGATGCCAGCAAAGAAGAACAACGTAATTTGCCGCCGATGGTCATGGCCAATGAATTTGCGCCGGAACTGGAACTGCCGACCGTCCACATTGATAACCTGACGGCGGCGTTTGAAGCCGTGCACTATCTTCTGAAACTGGGGCATCAGCGCATTGCCTGCATCGCCGGTCCGAAACATATGCCGCTGTGCCAGTACCGTTCACAAGGCTATGTGCAGGCGCTGCGCCGCAACGGGTTGAGCGTCGAGAGCAAACTGACCATTCATGGTGATTTCAGCTATGAATCCGGCGCACAGGCGGTAACAGAACTGATGTCGCTGCCCGTTCCGCCAACGGCGATTTTCTGCCACAACGATGTGATGGCGATTGGCGCGATGTTCCAGGCAAAGAAAATGGGGCTGCGCATTCCGCAGGATCTGTCGGTGGTCGGCTTCGATGACATCAAGGCCAGCCAGTATACCGATCCTCCGCTGACCACCGTGGCGCAGCCGAGATTCCAGCTTGGCCGTCAGGCCATGTTATTATTGCTTGAGCAGTTACAGGGAAATCCGGTACAAAATGGCTCTCTGCTGCTCGACAGTGAACTGGTGGTGCGTGAAAGCACGGCCGCCCCTAACGCGTGAGTCAGTATTTAGTCTGTTATGAAGTTTTAATTTCAGTATATGTTCAGGGTTAAGTAACATGACGCACTTCTTCATTCATTACGACACAGCGAAACGATAGTGGCACAAAGAGACTATGTAAGCCGTGGGCGCTCAGGAGCGCGGCGGAAAAGTACCAGCCGGAGTAAAAAACGCAGTTCCCCAACGATCTCCAAAACCATGGTGGTGTTAGCCGTTGCGGTCCTGGTGGTGTTTGTCGGTGGCCTCTATTTTATTGCGCACAATAAACATGAAGAAACGACAGTGTTGCCGACACATGCTGTCCGTCCGGGTAATGGATTGCCGCCTAAGCCAGAAGAGCGCTGGCGTTACATTAAAGAACTGGAAAACCGCCAGATGGGCGTGACCACGCCGACAGAACCGACGGCGGGCGGACAAGTCGAATCCAAAACGCAACTGACGCCGGAACAGCGCCAGCTTCTCGAACAGATGCAGGCCGATATGCGCCAGACGCCAACACAGCTGTCTGAAGTGCCGTATAACGACCCGAATCAGGTGACGCAGGCACCGGCGCATACCTCGCGTCAGGTTCAGCAGCAACAGCAGCCGACTTATGCGCAGCAACAGCCGGTGCAGACTCAGCCGCGTCAGGTTCAGCCAACGTATACGCCGCAAACGCAGCCGGTACGTGCGCCGCAGGCTCAGGTGCAAACCCAGCCCGTTCAGCCTAAACCGAAGCCAGTGGTGAAAGAGCCGGTAAAAGAAGCGCCGAAACCGCAGCAACCCGCCGCCATTACTCAGGCTGAGCCGGAAAAACCAAAAGCGCAGGAAAAAACCCAGCGCTTTATGGTGCAGTGCGGTTCTTTCAAAGGCAGCGAACAGGCGGAATCCCAACGCGCCAAACTGGCGTTTGAAGGTTTCGAAGGTCGTATCACCACGGGCGGCGGCTGGAATCGCGTCGTCATTGGCCCGTACAACAGCCGCTCCGGTGCAGACAGCACCCTCACCCGCCTGAAGAGCGCAGGCATCTCCGGTTGCATTCCCCTCGCAACCGGGGGTTGAAAACCCGTAATCCTTCCCCAATCTATACTTTCAATATGCCTCGTAAGCTTGTGAGACACCCGGTGTGTCCCACAAGCCTGCGGGGATCTTTTCCGTCTGCAACGAGGAACTGCTCGTGACAACAATTGTAAGTGTACGCCGCAACGGCAAGGTCGTTATCGGTGGTGATGGCCAGGCCACATTGGGAAATACCGTCATGAAGGGCAACGTCAAAAAAGTACGTCGCCTGTATAACGACAAAGTGATCGCGGGCTTTGCCGGCGGTACGGCTGATGCCTTCACACTGTTTGAGCTGTTCGAACGCAAACTGGAAATGCATCAGGGTCATCTGGTGAAAGCCGCCGTTGAACTGGCGAAAGACTGGCGAACCGACCGCATGCTGCGCCGTCTGGAAGCACTGCTGGCCGTCGCGGATGAAAATGCGTCGCTGATCATCAGCGGTAACGGTGATGTGATCCAGCCGGAAAACGACCTGATCGCCATCGGTTCCGGGGGTCCCTATGCCCAGGCCGCTGCCCGCGCCTTGCTGGAAAACTCTGAGCTTGACGCCCGCGACATCGTTGAAAAATCGCTGAGCATCGCCGGTGACATCTGCATCTACACCAACCAATTCCACACTATTGAAGAATTGTCTTCTAAAGCGTAAGGATCGAAAATTATGTCTGAGATGACCCCGCGCGAGATTGTCAGCGAATTAGACAGCTACATCATTGGTCAGGATAAGGCGAAACGCGCCGTGGCCATTGCCCTGCGTAACCGCTGGCGTCGTATGCAGCTTGATGAAGCGCTGCGCCATGAAGTCACCCCGAAAAATATTCTGATGATCGGCCCGACCGGTGTTGGTAAAACCGAAATCGCCCGCCGTCTGGCGAAACTGGCGAACGCGCCGTTCATCAAAGTGGAAGCCACCAAATTCACCGAAGTCGGTTATGTCGGTAAAGAAGTGGATTCCATTATCCGCGACCTGACCGATTCCGCCGTGAAAATGGTGCGTCTGCAATCCATCGAGAAAAACCGTTATCGCGCTGAAGAACTGGCCGAAGAACGCATTCTCGATGTGCTGATCCCGCCAGCAAAAAACAACTGGGGACAGGCTGACGAAGCGCAGGAACCTTCTGCTGCGCGCCAGAATTTCCGCAAAAAACTGCGTGAAGGTCAGCTGGACGATAAAGAAATCGAAATCAGCCTGGCATCCGGTCCGATGGGCGTTGAAATCATGTCCCCTCCGGGCATGGAAGAAATGACCAGTCAGTTGCAGTCGATGTTCCAGAGCATGGGCGCTCAGAAACAGAAACCACGCAAACTGAAAATCAAAGAAGCACTGAAGCTGCTGGTTGAAGAAGAAGCGGCGAAACTGGTGAATCCGGAAGATCTGAAAGAACAGGCGATCGAAGCCGTTGAACAACACGGCATCGTGTTTGTCGATGAGATCGACAAAATCTGTAAACGCGGCGGTCAAAGCTCCGGCCCGGATGTCTCCCGTGAAGGTGTTCAGCGTGACCTGTTGCCGCTGGTGGAAGGTTGTACCGTATCGACCAAGCACGGCATGGTGAAAACCGATCACATTCTGTTTATCGCATCCGGCGCATTCCAGACGGCCAGCCCGTCTGATCTGATCCCTGAGTTGCAGGGGCGTCTGCCGATCCGCGTGGAATTGCAGGCGCTGTCGACAGAAGACTTCGAACGCATTCTGACCGAACCGAGTGCTTCGCTGACTCATCAGTACAAAGCATTGATGGCAACCGAAGGCGTGAACATTGATTTCACCCCTGATGGTATCCGCCGGATTGCGGAAGCCGCATGGCAGGTAAACGAAACTACCGAGAACATTGGTGCGCGTCGTCTGCATACCGTTCTGGAGCGTCTGATGGAAGATATCTCTTACGACGCCAGCGAAAGCAGCGGAATCTCCATAAACATTGATGCAGATTATGTTAGAAGCCACCTTGACCAGCTGGTAGCTGATGAAGATCTGAGCCGTTTTATCTTATAATTTGCTCATACGTTCCGAAAGTGATCTTCAGGGAGGCGTTTGCCTCCCTGATTTTTTTTAGATTTCGGACTGATTCTTCACCTGAGCGAAATCACTATGAGCATAATCACTCCCTGCACCCCGACGACGCCCGCCCGCGCCTGGCTGGAAAGCCTGCGTCCTAAAACCCTGCCACTGGCTTTTGCCTCTATCGTCATGGGTACTGCCATTGCCAGTCTGCAAGGCGTTTTCCATCCGCTGACCGCGCTGCTGGCACTGCTGACTGCCGGATGCCTGCAAATTTTGTCGAATCTGGCAAATGACTACGGTGACGCCGAGAAAGGCAGCGACACGCCCGATCGCGTCGGGCCACTGCGCGGCATGCAAAAAGGGTTGATTAGCGCGGCACAAATGAAACGCGCGATTATCCTGACCATCGCCCTGACCATTATCTGCGGTATCGCACTCATTGCGGTGGCCTGCCAAAAACCGAGCGACGTGGTCGGCTTTCTGATCCTCGGTCTGCTCTCGATTGGCGCCGCCATCACCTATACCGTCGGCACGCGCCCTTACGGCTACATGGGGCTTGGCGACATTTCGGTGCTGATTTTCTTCGGCTGGATAAGCGTCGCGGGCACATTCTATTTGCAGGCGGGCTATTTCGACTGGATCGTGATGTTACCGGCGACGGCGACCGGCTTGCTGTCCACGGCGGTGCTGAATATCAATAATTTGCGCGATATCGAAACGGACAGCGCCAATGGCAAGAATACGCTGGCGGTACGTCTCGGGCCGGTCAACGCGCGCCGTTATCACGCCACCCTTCTGACTGCTGCCGTCCTCTGTCTGGCAGTATTCTCCGCCGTGCACCTGCACCACTGGACCGGCTGGCTGTTTGTCCTGGCTATCCCGATGCTGGCAAAACATGTCATGCGGGTAATGAATTCGAAAACGTCCACGGAAGTGCGCCCGCTGCTGGAACATATGGTGAAAACCGCGTTGCTGACTAACGTATTGTTTGCAGTGGGTCTGTTACTTAATTGAGGCAAAGTGGCCTGATGTGCGTTTATCGGGTCACTTTTCACATTTAACAATTGATGATTTTGCCAACATCCGCCGGAAAGGGATATACTGAATACTCATGCAGCAACCAGATGAAATCCTATGAAATACGATACTTCCGAACTTTGCGACATCTACCATGAAGAAGTGAATGTCGTCGAACCCTTGTTCTCCAACTTTGGCGGCCGTACTTCATTTGGCGGGCAAATCACCACCGTGAAATGCTTTGAAGATAATGGCTTGCTTTATGATCTGCTGGAAGAAAATGGCCGGGGCCGCGTGTTGGTGATCGATGGCGGCGGTTCTGTTCGTCGCGCACTGTTGGATGCCGGACTGGCACGCCTGGCACTGCAAAACGAATGGGAAGGCATCGTGATTTATGGTGCGGTCCGTCAGGTTGACGATCTGGAAGAACTGGATCTGGGTATTCAGGCCATGGCCGCTATTCCGGCTGGCGCAGGCAGTGAAGGGATCGGCGAAAGCGACATTCGTGTCAATTTCGGCGGCGTGACCTTCTTCTCCGGCGACCATCTGTATGCCGACAATACCGGTATCGTGCTGTCGGAAGACCCGCTCGATATCGAGTAACGCTTTCTTGCAGCCACAAAAAAGGACGCCATGGCGTCCTTTTTCATTTGATGGCGGAAGTGCTCAGACTTCTTCCATTTTTCCCAACAGTGCACGCAGACGATCCTGCCATACGTGTTGTTCTTCTTTCAGCTGCGCATTTTCACGCACCAGAGACTCATGATTACCGCTGGCTTGCTGAACTTCCTGAGACAGGGTGTTGTTCTGCTCTTTCAGTTCTTCGATTTCCATCTGCAACAGAGTAATGGTATCGATCGCTTGCTGAACTTTAGCTTCTAATTTCTCAAATACTTCAAATGACATTTTTCGGTCCCCTTATGTTCGCAAGGCGCACATCTTATGTTCTGCCGCATCGTCCGGACACGGCTCAAAAATTCCTGCACACCGTCGATTTTCATAACAAATTCATCAGAGAATTGCGCAAAACCGCCGGGTGTCTTAACGGGTGATTGTATGTAGCCAGCTGTGGTCTGTCTACCAGCAACCCCTTTATCCACGCAGTCTGTTGCAATTTTACAGCGCCGGGTATCAGGAAATGCTTAAAAAGCAGCGTCACTCACCAGAAATCCGGCTTAATACCGAATAACCTTAGCCGCCGCACGGATAAGGTCGCTGATGTTCGTTTAAAAAGACAGGTTCGCTGAAAATGTTAAATCATGGACTTTTTGCGCTGCATCAAGTTCTGCCAATACGCGAAATCGCTCATTTTTATGACACAACACACAAATTTTGATTTCGCTATTTCTCGTTTATGCTCGTTAACGATAAATTCACATTACGTTCTCATTTAATGATGAACGCCAAAATCCGATTACGTTCACGTACGACATAACAGAAAAACTATAACTAACCATTAACATTATCCTTAGCAGGATCAAACTATGAGCCAAACCATGAGTTCCACATTAAAAGGTCAGTGCATCGCTGAGTTTCTGGGTACCGGGCTTATCATTTTCTTTGGTGCGGGCTGTGTCGCAGCAATGAAACTTGCCGGAGCTACCTTTGGTCAGTGGGAAATCAGTATCATCTGGGGTCTGGGCGTGGCAATGGCCATCTACCTGACTGCAGCCATTTCAGGTGCACACCTGAACCCGGCGGTGACCGTCGCACTTTGTCTGTTTGCAAACTTTGAAGGACGCAAAGTTCTGCCTTACATCATCGCGCAGGTCGCCGGAGCCTTCTGTGCCGCCGCACTGGTCTACGGCCTCTACTACAACCTGTTCTTCGATTTCGAGCAAAGCCACAACATGGTGCGCGGCAGCGTCGAAAGTCTGGATCTGGCCGGTATTTTCTCAACCTATCCAAACCCGCATATCAGCGTCTTGCAGGCGTTTCTGGTTGAAACCGTGATTACCGCCATTCTGATGGCGCTGATCCTTGGCCTGACCGATGATGGTAACGGTATTCCACGTGGCCCGCTGGCACCGCTGCTGATCGGTATCCTGATCGCCGTAATCGGTGCCTCCATGGGGCCGCTGACCGGATTCGCCCTGAACCCGGCCCGTGACTTCGGTCCGAAAGTGTTCGCTTTCTTTGCTGGCTGGGGCAAGGTTGCCTTCACCGGCGCACGCGATATCCCTTATTTCCTGGTGCCGATTTTTGGTCCGCTGCTCGGGGCTTCTCTGGGTGCCATCGCATATAAAGCGCTGATTGGTCGCCATCTGCCAAATCAGATTAATGAGCCGGTAGAAGAAAAAGCGTCTCAGCCATCCAAACAGCGTAAGGCCTGATCGGCTAAACTGTTCCACAGCTTACTCATTCGCAGGATGAATATTATGTCAGCAGATACGACTCACGAAAAAAAATACATTGTTGCACTCGACCAGGGTACAACCAGCTCACGCGCCGTAGTTCTGGATCACGATGCCAATATCGTCAGCGTGTCACAGCGCGAATTCACTCAGATCTACCCTAAATCGGGCTGGGTTGAGCACGACCCGATGGAAATCTGGTCATCGCAAAGCTCGGTGCTGGTGGAAGTGCTGGCGAAAGCCGACATTAACTCTGATCAGATCGCCGGTATCGGTATCACCAACCAGCGTGAAACCACCATCGTGTGGGAAAAAGAAACCGGCAAGCCAATCTATAACGCGATTGTCTGGCAATGCCGCCGTACTGCTGACATCTGTGAAAAGCTGAAAAAAGACGGTCTGGAAGAATACATCCGTCACAACACCGGTCTGGTGATTGACCCGTATTTCTCCGGCACCAAACTGAAGTGGATCCTTGACCACGTCGAAGGCTCCCGTGAGCGCGCCAAACGCGGCGAACTGCTGTTCGGGACGGTTGATACCTGGCTGGTCTGGAAAATGACGCAGGGACGTGTTCACGTGACGGATTACACCAACGCCTCACGTACCATGCTGTTTAACATCCATGATCTGCAATGGGATGACCGCATGCTGGAGGCGCTGGATATTCCGCGCGAAATGCTGCCGGAAGTCCGCCCTTCTTCTGAAATTTACGGCCAGACCAACATCGGTGGTAAAGGCGGTACGCGTATTCCGATCGCCGGTATCGCCGGTGACCAGCAGGCGGCGCTGTATGGTCAGCTGTGCGTACAACCGGGTATGGCGAAAAATACCTACGGCACCGGCTGCTTCCTGCTGATGAATACCGGTACCGAAGCGGTTGCCTCTAAAAACGGTCTGCTGACCACCATCGCCTGCGGTCCGCGCGGCGAAGTGAACTACGCACTGGAAGGTGCGGTGTTTGTCGGCGGTGCTTCCATCCAGTGGCTGCGCGATGAGCTGAAACTGATCAGCGACGCGACTGACTCCGAATATTTTGCCATGAAAGTGAAAGACACCAACGGCGTTTACGTGGTGCCAGCCTTTACCGGCCTTGGCGCCCCTTACTGGGACCCGTATGCCCGTGGCGCGATCTTCGGTCTGAGCCGTGGCGCGAACAGCAACCACATCATCCGCGCGACGCTGGAATCTATCGCTTATCAGACCCGTGACGTTCTGGATGCGATGCAGGCTGACTCCGGCGCACGCCTGCAGGCGCTGCGTGTGGATGGCGGTGCGGTGGCCAACAACTTCCTGATGCAATTCCAGTCAGACATTCTCGGCACCCGCGTTGAGCGCCCTGAAGTGCTGGAAGTCACCGCACTGGGTTCGGCTTACCTTGCCGGTCTGGCTGTCGGTTTCTGGAACGATCTGGAAGAAGTGCGCAGCAAAGCCACCATTGAACGTGAATTCCGCCCAAGCATTGAAACGACGGAACGTAATGTCCGCTATAAAGGCTGGCAAAAAGCGGTGGCACGCGTTCGCTCCTGGGAAGATCACGACGAGTAATCGCCGGATATTATCGCCAACACCTGTTTCTGAAACTCCCCATCCGGGGAGTTTTTTTATGCCCCTTTCCCGTTGTGCTAAAATCTGCGGCACAGATGAGCCTCGCCTCACCGACCTCTTTTTTTCTTTCTACAGGCTTTCCAATGAAACGTGAATTAGCAATCGAGTTCTCCCGCGTGACCGAAGCTGCCGCGCTGGCCGGTTATAAATGGCTGGGTCGTGGTGATAAAAACCTGGCCGATAACGCTGCCGTTCAGTCCATGCGCATCATGCTCAATAAGGTCGATATCGACGGCACTATCGTCATTGGCGAAGGGGAAATTGATGAAGCGCCGATGCTGTATATCGGTGAAAAAGTCGGGACCGGCAATGGCGATGCGGTGGATATCGCCGTCGACCCGATTGAAGGCACGCGCATGACCGCCATGGGCCAGTCCAACGCGCTGGCTGTGCTGGCGGTTGGCGACCAGGGTTCGTTCCTCAATGCTCCCGACATGTACATGGAAAAAATCGCCGTCGGGCCGGGCGCAAAAGGGGCTATCGATCTGAATCTGACGCTGGCAGAGAATCTGGCGAATATCGCCAACGCGCTGGGTAAACCGCTGACCGAGCTGACCGTCGCCGTTTTAGCGAAACCACGTCATGACGACGCCATCCGCGAAATGCTGGCATCCGGCGTGCGTGTGTTTGCGTTCCCTGACGGTGACGTGGCGGCAACCATTCTGACCTGTATGCCGGAAAGCGAAGTGGATGTGCTGTATGGCATTGGCGGCGCACCGGAAGGCGTGATTTCTGCGGCAGTGATCCGCGCGCTGGATGGCGATATGCAGGGGCGTTTACTGGCGCGTCATGACGTGAAAGGCGATACGCCGGAAAATCGTCGTATCGGTGAAGAAGAACTGGCGCGTTGCCAGGCGATGGGGATTGAAGCCGGTAAAGTGTTGCTGCTGGATGATATGGCGCGTAACGATAACGTGATTTTCTCCGCGACCGGCATTACCAAAGGTGATCTGCTGGAAGGCATCAGCCGCAAGGGAAATATGGCGACCACCGAAACGCTGCTGATCCGCGGTAAATCCCGCACGATCCGTCGCATCCGCTCGACGCATTACCTCGACCGCAAAGACGCGGCGCTGCACGAATTTATTATCTAAACCTCAGCTTCCGGTCATCAAAAAGCAGGGCCATTCGCGCCCTGCTTTTGCATGATCAGGCCGTATGCCCTTCATGCTGACTGCGGTTCGACATCGGTAGCCAGCACAATAAAATCAGCACCGCCATGGCGAACATCAGTAATCCCAGACTGAACTGACCGGTTTGCGGCAACATGGCCGACATCCACGCCACCAGTCCGGAGCCCATATTCTGCAATCCCCCGACCAGCGCACCCGCTGCACCCGCCAGATACGGGAAAGGCTCCATCGCACCGGTCGTCGCCAGCGGGAACAACATGCCTGCGCCGAAGAAGAACAACGATGCAGGAACAATCAGCGTCCAGATATTCATCACGCCCAGCCAGCCGGGGATCCACATCGCCAGACCGGCGAGCAGGCAACTGATCACCGAATGCCACATCAGTTGCTGGAAGCTTTTCTCCGTGCGACCGGCGTACCATGCGCCAAAGAACGCCGCCGGAATGGGCAGGATAAACAGCACGCTGACCATCACGCCGCTCAGGCCAAGCACGCCGCCCATCAGCACGCCACAGCTGGCTTCAAATACCGCTACGCCAGCCAGTGCGCCAACCAGCATCACCAGATAACGGCTGAAGTTGGCATCAGCCAGCAATAAACGCAGGCTGCCCAGCATCCTGCGCGGCGGATGATCGGCGGTGAATTCAGGACGGGTTTCCGGCAGCCAGCGGTACATCGAGAACGCCACGCCCGCGCACAGGATTAACAGGAAACCGAAACTGGCTCGCCAGCCCAGCCATGCGGACAACGCACCGCCAATCACCGGCGCCAGCAGCGGACTGACCAGAATGCCCATGTTCAGCAGGCTGTTGGCATGGCGCAACGCGCCGCCGCTGTATAAATCACGCGGCATGGTTCTCGCCATTACGCCCGCCACACCGGTGCCCAGCCCCTGAATGGCCGCAAAGGCAATCAGCATCGTCAGGCTGGTGGACATCATCGCGCCCGCCGCCCCTATCAGGAAAATCATCAGGCCGGTGAGGATCACCGGTTTGCGGCCAATGTTATCGGAAAGCGGGCCATAGACCAGCTGTGAGCCGCCGTAGGTCAGCAGATACGCGGCCATCACCCGCTGCACAGCGCCCGGTTTTACGGCCAGGCTGGCCGCCATATCGGCGATATTCGGCACGTAAATGGTTTGCGCCATTTGCCCGACAGCCACCAGCAAAATGAGCATGATAAGCAGGTGAATGTTTTCCAGATTTTTCATTTTTCAGTTCATTATCAGATAAGGTTGGAAAAGTGCAGAACAAATAACCAGTAAATTCAGCCGGACTGCGGCGGCGCATAAGTTAACAAATTAAGATGAATAAGCGAGTATTGCGGGAAACTCTTCTGAACCTTTGCTGGCAGCGGCGGGAACCACATCTGTAACGCTGGGTGTACGGAAATCGATACTGGCTAACGGGTCATGAACAGGCTGATAACATTTAACCGATACGGGATCCGAAAAATTTGAAATAAAATCAGGACATAATTTCGCACTGCATATTTTGCACGACATGAAGAAACCAGAAACCACGGGAGTTTTTTATGGCTGAATGGGTGACAGGAAAAGTCAAAAAAGTTGAGCACTGGACAGAGAATTTGTTCAGCATCACCGTCAATGCGCCCGTCGATCCTTTTACCGCAGGCCAGTTCGCCAAACTTTCGCTGGATATTGACGGTGAGCGGGTGCAACGCGCGTATTCTTATGTAAACCCGCCATCCAGCGGTGAGCTGGAGTTTTATCTGGTGAATGTGCCGGAAGGAAAACTCAGCCCGCGCCTGCATGTGATGCAGCCCGGCGACGAGATGACTATCACCAAAGAAGCCGCCGGATTTTTCGTGATTGAAGAAGTGCCTGAATGCGACACCCTGTGGATGCTGGCAACCGGCACGGCTATCGGGCCGTATCTGTCAATTTTGCAGGAAGGAAAAGGGCTGGAGCGGTTCAAAAATATCGTTCTGGTTCACGCTGCACGTTTCGCAGCTGACCTGAGTTATCTGCCACTCATGCAACAGCTTCAGCGTCGCTATGAAGGCAAATTACATATTCAGACCGTGGTCAGCCGCGAGGAAATTTCCGGCTCCCTGACAGGCCGTGTTCCGGCTCTGATTGAAAGCGGCGCGCTGGAAGAGGCTGTCGGTCTGAAGATGCTGGCTGAAGACAGCCACGTCATGCTGTGCGGCAACCCGCAAATGGTTCGCGATACCCAGCAGGTACTGAAAGACACACGGGGTATGCGCAAACACCTGAAACGTAAACCGGGCCATATGACCAGCGAGCATTACTGGTAAGCCTGTACATAAAAAATCAGCGGAATTTCACCTCGTCCGGCTCCGGGCCAAAACGATTTGTGCCCGGCGTGCCGACAAAAGCGCCGCAGTCGATCAGCAACATGATGAAAATGACTGAAGGTGCCAGACGTCCGAGAACCCAGCTCCACATCTGTGGCATCGCCGCCGCCCAGTTCCCGGCAACCAGCATCCACGCCAATACAAACAGCAGCGCCCACCAGGCGGATTTATTACGGTCATGTAATCTTTTCACCAGCACCGCAGCCGTCGGCCACAGTAACACCACCAGCGCGAAACCGGCGGACTGATAGGTAATCCATTCCTGTGCGGCAAAAAAGAAATCAGCCACCATCAGAATCAGCCAGCTGACCATCCAGAGCCAGAAATCGCGGCGGCCCAGGCGGCCGTTAAAAGAAAACAGTGCATGCTGTAACGTCATTGGCAGTCGGTTCCGTCAAATACAATGGGAGTAAATTGTTAAAACAGGCGGAGTGTAACCTACCGGCAGAGGCGACGAGAATCTTTACGCACTCCTTTTGACATTACCCCCCGTTCCCCGCTTTAATCGGACAGTTGAATCAAAATAAGACACGCCCTATGACTGTTGCTCAATCCTTATTACGCCTGACGCTGTCCGCGTTAATCCTGCTCGCTGGCCAGAACATCGCGCTGGCCGATCCGCCGGCTGACCATGCCGGCACCGAAGAGATGCCAAAAGCCCCTTACCTGCTGGCCGGTGCGCCGACATTTGAAACGACGCTGATCAATTTCCGCGCGAAATACAATGAGGCCAATCCGACCCAGCAGATTGGCGAGTTCCGCGCGATCAGCGATAAATCTGCGAACAGTTCCCTGACCCGCGCCGCCAGCAAGATTAATGAAAATCTGTATGCCTCGACCGCGCTGGAAAAAGGCACCGGGAAAATCAAAACGCTGCAAATCACCTATCTGCCGATTCAGGGCGCAGAAGAAAAAGCGGCCCGCACGCTGGCAATCAGCTATATGGCAAACCTGATGCGTCAGTTCGATGCCACCCTGACCACCGAACAAAGCGTGGCGAGAGTCGCTTCTTTGATCGAGAAAGGTAAAGGTCAGCAGTTTTATAAGCAGGAAGTGGGCGCGGTACGTTTTGTGATTTCAGACAATGGCGAAAAAGGTCTGACATTCGCCGTTGAGCCGGTCAAGCTGGCGCTCGCCGAGCCGTGAGATGACGGTTTTTAATGACAAAAAGCAAAGCCTTTATGGTCAATGATCTCTATACTGTTGCACAGGTAATCTGCTTGTTTGGCAGAAATTTTAATCGACACTCGCGTCCCCTTTTGGAGGAAAAAACATGCGACATCCATTAGTGATGGGTAACTGGAAGCTTAACGGCAGCACCCACATGGTTAACGAACTGATTGCTGCTCTGCGTACTGAACTGAGCACAGTTGTAGGTTGTGGCGTTGCGATTGCTCCACCAGAAGTTTACCTGTCACAGGCTAAACACGCTCTGGCTGGCAGCCGTATCGCGCTGGGTGCTCAGAACGTTGATGCTAACCTGTCCGGCGCATTCACCGGTGAAATCTCTGCCGACATGCTGAAAGATATCGGTGCGAAATACATCATCATCGGTCACTCAGAACGCCGTACTTACCACAAAGAAAGCGACGAGTTCATCGCGAAGAAATTCGGCGTGCTGAAAGAAGCTGGCCTGATCCCGGTTCTGTGCATCGGTGAAACCGAAGCAGAAAACGAAGCTGGCAAAACAGAAGCCGTTTGCGCTAAACAACTGGATGCCGTGCTGAACACGCTGGGTGCGAAAGCATTCGAAGGCGCAGTCATCGCTTACGAACCTGTTTGGGCGATCGGTACCGGCAAATCTGCCACGCCTGCACAGGCTCAGGCCGTTCACAAATTCATCCGTGACCACATCGCGAAACAAGATGCTGCGGTTGCTGAACAAGTGATCATCCAGTACGGCGGTTCCGTTAACGCGGCTAACGCTGCTGAGCTGTTCACCCAGCCAGACATCGATGGCGCACTGGTTGGCGGCGCATCACTGAAAGCTGATGCTTTCGCAGTGATCGTGAAAGCTGCTGCTGAAGCTAAACAAGCGTAAGCCTGTTTCTTCTGCGCATAAAAAACCCCGGCACGCCGGGGTTTTTTATTGTCTGGAAAACAGTCTTAACGTTTGCTGATTTGGTCAAAGATACCGTCGGTCGCGAAATGGTCTTTCTGTGCCTGTGCCCAGGTACCGGCCACCTGATCAATGGTGAACAGTTTAACTTTCGGGAATTCAGACGCGAATTTTTTCTCGATTTCAGCATCACGCGGACGGTAATAGTTTTCTGCCGCAATCGTCTGGCCTTCCGGTGAATAAAGGTATTTCAGATAGGCATCGGCCACCGTGCGGGTGTCACGCTTATCGACAACCTTATCGACCACAGAAACCGTTGGCTCCGCCAGAATCGATTCGCTTGGCGTCACGATTTCAAACTTATCTTTACCGACTTCTTTCGTCGCCAGCAGCGCCTCGTTTTCCCACGCAATCAGCACATCACCGATGCCGCGTTCAACGAAAGTATTGGTTGCGCCACGTGCGCCGGAATCCAGCACTTCGACGTTTTTGTACAATGCTTTCACGAAATCCTGAGCCTTCGCTTTGTCATTGTTGTTGTGATGCAGGGCATAACCCCAGGCCGCCAGATAGTTCCAGCGCGCACCGCCGGAAGTTTTAGGGTTCGGTGTAATCACCGACACGCCCGGTTTAATCAAATCATTCCAGTCGTGAATTTGTTTCGGATTGCCTTTACGTACCAGGAACACAATGGTGGATGTGTAAGGCGCAGAGTTATCCGGCAGACGGGTGATCCAGTTCTTATCGATACGGCCACGTTCAGCAATAGCATCAACGTCATAAGCCAGCGCCAGCGTCACCACATCCGCTTCGATGCCGTTGATAACCGATGTTGCCTGTTTACCGGAGCCACCATGCGACTGGCGAACGGTGACGGTATCGCCGGTTTTACCCTGCCAGTATTTGCTGAACGCTTTGTTGTATTGCTCATAGAACTCACGGGTGGGATCGTATGACACGTTCAGAATCTGAATATCTTTGGCAATTGCTCCCGTTGCCACTAACAGTAATCCCAAACCTGCAGCCCATTTACGCATCGCACTTTCTCCCGAAAATAGTTTCTATGGATTTCATTTATTTGTTCGATAAAGAGAGCCTGCCAGATAAAAATGAAACACATAAAGAATAAAAGGTTTTTTTCTATTACTTTCTGGAATAACCAAAAGCGAGGCGAAAAAAAACCTCCCGTAAAAGGAGGTTCTTATCGGAGCGTAACAAACTGTATCAGAACAGTTTTTTCGCCGTGTCGTACCAGTCTTCTTTGAATTTACTTTTCTTATTCTCTGGCGCGATACAAATCGAGATTAATTCGTGAACCATTTTCTCGTTTTCAACACCGACGCAGAAACCGCCCTGAGAATAGTCACGATCTTCTTCCAGCAGCAGATCCACCGCGTAAGCCCCCATGCGGGAAGCCAGAATGCGGTCGTAAGCCACCGGCGCACCGCCACGCTGAATATGGCCTAATACGGTGCCACGGGTTTCGCGGCAGGTTTCTTTCTCGATGTATTTGGCCAGCTCTTCGATGTTGTCTAACTTTTCAGTGATGGCAACGATCGCGTGTTTTTTGCCTTTCGCGATACCGGCTTTGATTTCAGCAACCAGATCATCACGTTTGAATTCCACTTCAGGGATAGCGATAAATTCGCAACCACCGGCAATGGCCGCTGCCAGCGTCAAATCGCCACAATAGCGGCCCATCACTTCAACGATAGAAATACGCTGGTGTGAAGAAGAGGTGTCACGCAGACGGTCAATCGCTTCAACCACGGTGCCCAGCGCCGTGAAGAAGCCGATGGTGTAGTCAGTACCCGCCACGTCGTTATCGATAGTGCCTGGCAGACCGATGCAACGGATACCGCCTTCTTTGGTCAGCAGGTCTGCACCTGCGTAAGAACCGTCACCCCCGATCACCACCAGGCCATCGATACCACGGTCTTTCATATTCTGCAGGGCGACTTTACGCATTTCCGGATCACGGAATTCAGGGAAACGCGCTGAACCCAGGAAAGTACCGCCACGGTTGATCATATCGGAGACGCTGTAGCGATCCAGTTTGCGCATGCGGTTTTCATACATGCCGAGGTAGCCATCTTCAATACCGTAGACTTCCAAATCTGCTGATAATGCGGAGCGGACAACGCCACGGATCGCAGCATTCATGCCTGGGGCATCGCCACCACTTGTCAGTACACCAATTTTTTTGATCATGACTACCTCTGAACTTGTAGATGCAATTTCTTAAGAATCTTGAGCCAGCCTGTTGGGCGAATTTTTCTTGTGCAGCCAAAAGGGCTTACTAGCGTTTGAGCCTATAGTATAACAAAACACCGGTGCTGAATTGATTCAAGTCAGCAAGAATACGCTTACACCGCTCTGTACTTCGCAATTTACTGATTCATACGGCTTTTACAAGATATTTCCAGATCGTTACGCGCAGATTTCCACCTTGTTAATTTCAAGTTTAAAACACAATCCCAAATTACAGACAAAAAAAACCCCACCATACGGTGGGGGAAGACAGGGATGGTGTCTATGGCAAGGAAAAACAGGGATCTTACTCGGTCGTGCTGGTACTACTCGTCTTCTGGGCAGAAGAGGGTTGTAAGCCAGATAACTGCATTTGCATCTCTTTCATGCGTTGCTCATGTTTCTGGTTTAATACGTTTTTTTGCTCAGGTGTCAGCAGATTAAACATCTGGTTGCGGATGCGGGCCATTTCAACCTGGCGATCCACTTGCTCCTGAGCCATTAACTCGGCTTGTGCGCGAACTGCGGCCTGATCAAACTTTTCGGCGGTGACCAGCCTGTGCATCGTTTCTATCTGTTCTACATTTACATGAGGCAGATCTTTACGAGCCTGATGCATCAGGTCACGCATTTGCTGGCGCTGCTGCTCAGTGAGATTTACACCATCAAACATGGTGTTGCGTTCCTGAGGCTTGTCCAACATCGTGCTATCATGTTCTGCTGGCATCGCCGACACTGGTTTTGCGCCATCTGCTAAAACGACACCTGAACTCAGCGTCAGAAGCGTGGCTAAACCGAATGAAGCTGCCTTAAACATCACATACTCCTAAAGTCTTTATCGCTGCATCGCGAATCATTGAAAAGCAGTCTAAACCTGCTGCTGCAAACAAGCGTCAGTGCTTGTAAAAGTACGTAAAGTCATGGAATAGCGGCAATTGATGACGTATTTTGCGTCTAGAGGTAAATACAATGAATAAAATTTTGTTGGTTGATGACGACCGTGAACTGACTTCACTTTTGAAAGAATTGCTCGAAATGGAAGGCTTTAATGTTGTGGTGGCTTACGACGGTGAGCAGGCATTAGAGAAAATCGATAATACCATCGACCTTCTGTTGCTTGACGTGATGATGCCGAAGAAAAACGGCATTGAAACCCTTAAAGAATTGCGCCAGCGTCACCAGACGCCAGTGATTATGTTAACCGCTCGCGGCAGTGAACTGGATCGCGTTCTCGGCCTCGAACTGGGTGCGGATGACTATCTGCCAAAACCGTTTAATGACCGCGAACTGGTGGCCCGCATCCGGGCAATGTTGCGCCGTTCCAACTGGAGCGAACAACAGCAAACCAATGAAAATAATGGCTCACCGACGCTGGAAGTGGACGGGTTGCAGCTGAACCCGGGACGCCAGGAAGCCAGTTTTAACGGCGAAGCGCTGGATTTAACCGGCACTGAATTTACCCTGTTGTATTTACTGGCAAAACATCTCGGACAGGTCGTTTCCCGCGAACATCTGAGTCAGGAAGTGCTGGGTAAACGTCTGACGCCATTTGACCGCGCCATTGATATGCATATCTCCAATTTACGCCGTAAATTGCCCGATCGTCAGGACGGACATCCGTGGTTTAAAACCTTGCGCGGACGCGGTTATCTGATGGTTTCTGCTTCATGATAAACAGCCTTACGGCACGAATTTTTGCCATTTTCTGGTTCACATTAGCCCTGGTGCTGATGCTGGTATTGATGGTGCCGAAACTCGATTCACGCCAGATTACGCCGTTGCTCGATAACGAACAGCGGCAAGGCCTGATGATTGAACAACACGTTGAAGCTGAGCTGGCGACCGATCCTGCCAATGATCTGATGTGGTGGCGCAGGTTATTCCGTGCCATCGACAAATGGGCACCGCCGGGTCAGCGTCTGTTGCTGGTCACCAGCGAAGGCCGGGTGATCGGCGCACAGCGTAACGAAATGCAGATCGTGCGTAACTTTATCGGTCAGTCTGATAACTCAGATCGCCCGAAAAAGAAAAAGTATGGCCGCGTGGAAATGGTGGGGCCTTTCTCCGTACGTGACGGTGAAGATAACTACCAGCTGTACCTGATGCGTCCGGCCAGCAGCTCCCAGTCTGACTTTATCAACCTGATGTTCGACCGCCCCCTGCTGCTGTTAATCGTCACCATGCTCATCAGCGCCCCTCTGCTGCTGTGGCTGGCATGGAGTCTGGCGAAACCTGCACGTAAGCTGAAGAACGCCGCAGATGACGTTGCACGCGGTAATCTCAAGCAGCACCCAGAACTCGAAGCCGGCCCGCAGGAATTCCTCGCGACCGGTGCCAGTTTCAACCAGATGGTCAGCGCCCTCGAGCGGATGGTCACCGCACAGCAACGGCTGATTTCTGATATCTCCCACGAACTGCGTACACCGCTGACCCGTCTGCAGCTGGCAACCGCACTGATGAGACGTCGTCATGGCGAAGGGAAAGAATTGCAGCGCATCGAAAATGAGGCGCAGCGTCTCGATGGCATGATCAACGATCTGCTGGTGTTATCACGCAGCCAGCATAAAAATGAGTTATCACGCGAAACCCTGAAGGCCAACGAACTGTGGGCCGGGGTGATTGATGATGCGCAGTTTGAAGCCGAACAGATGGGCAAAACCCTTGAGGTGACATCGCCTCCTGGCCCATGGAAACTGATTGGTAATGCGGCGGCGCTCGACAGCGCACTGGAAAACATCGTGCGTAACGCCCTGCGTTATTCGCATCATCACATTGCGCTGAACTTCGCCCACGACAGTGAAGGGATCACCATCACCGTTGATGACGATGGCCCCGGCGTGAGTGAGGAAGATCGCGAACAGATTTTCCGTCCGTTCTATCGCACCGATGAAGCGCGTGACCGGGAATCCGGCGGCACAGGTCTCGGACTGGCAATCGTGGATACTGCCGTTCAGCAACACCGGGGCAGCGTTAAAGCTGAAGACAGCCCGCTGGGCGGCCTTCGTCTGATTATCTGGCTGCCGCTGCACCAGCGTTAAGTTTCTGCTATTCTGCGTCCCTCTATCAGGGGGACGCATGCTTAACATTGTTTTATTTGAACCAGAAATCCCGCCCAATACCGGCAATATTATCCGCCTGTGTGCCAACACCGGATGTCAGCTTCACCTCATCGAACCTTTAGGTTTCGGCTGGGACGATAAACGTCTGCGCCGTGCCGGACTCGATTACCATGAATTCGCTCATATCAAACACCACGCGAATTATGATGCCTTTCTCAGCAGCGAAAACCCGCAGCGTCTGTTTGCACTGACGACCAAAGGAACGCCCGCGCACAGCGCCGTCAGCTATCAGGATAACGACTTCCTGTTGTTCGGCCCTGAAACCCGCGGCTTACCGGCGTCTGTTCTGGACAACCTGCCAGCACAACAGAAAATCCGCATCCCTATGCGCGCAGAAAGCCGCAGCATGAATTTGTCGAATGCCGTTTCTGTGGTGGTGTATGAAGCCTGGCGCCAGCTGGGATATCCGGGCGCATTGCTGAAAGAATAGCGTAGAGAAAATGCAGAAGATGGCATGCAGAACCATGCCATCTTAAAAGGTCGGTCAGATACCGTCGCCGAATTCAAAACCCTGCGCAATACCGTTGAAATGCTGATCCATATCCATGGAAGGACGCTCGCTTTCCGGCCGCCCGACAATACGCGCGGGTACGCCCGCCGCAGTGGTATGCGCAGGCACTGATTGCAACACCACCGAACCCGCACCGATTTTTGCCCCAGCCCCCACTTCGATGTTGCCGAGGATTTTCGCACCGGCCCCAATCATCACGCCTTCACGGATTTTAGGGTGACGATCACCGCAGGTTTTGCCGGTACCGCCGAGGGTGACAGATTGCAGAATCGACACGTCATTTTCGACTACCGCCGTTTCACCGATGACAATCCCGGTGGCGTGGTCAAACATGATGCCGCAACCAATTCTCGCCGCCGGATGAATATCTACGCCGAATGACACAGAAATCTGATTCTGGAAATAAATCGCCAGCGCTTTGCGATCCTGCTTCCACAGCCAGTTACCGATACGGTATGCCTGCAGCGCATGGAAACCTTTCAGATACAGCAACGGGGTGGAATATTTGTCGACTGCCGCATCGCGCTGATGTACCGCCAGAATATCCCGGGCAGCAGAGAGGATCATTTGCTCGTCGTTGCGATAGGCTTCTTCAACCACTTCGCGAATCGCCATCGCAGGCATAATCGGGTTGCCCAGCTTGTTGGCCAGAATGTAGCTCAACGCGCCGCCCAACGTTTCGTGTTTAAGTAACGTCGCATGGAAAAAACTGGCCAGCATCGGTTCACACTCAGCCAGCGCTCGCGCCTCTGATTTGATGTTATTCCAGACCAGTTCTAATTCTTCTAGCGACATCACTTTTCCTTACGACTTTGCAAGTTCGGGTAATAAAAAGCCGCCCTGTCGGGAATACCAACAAGGTGGCTATGCTTCAGAGGCCTTTCAGTGGCTGTGTTTTTCGTCCTTGCTCGCACGGGCCAGCAAACTGATCGCTGCTTCACGCGCATCTTTACCGCAGTACAGCACCTGGTAAATCTGTTCCGTGATCGGCATTTCGACGTTGTTACGTTGCGCCAGCGCCCGTACTTCTTTCGTATTGCGATAACCTTCAACAACCTGGCCGATCGTGTCCTGAGCGGTCTGAACATCCTTGCCTTGCCCCAGCATAATACCAAAGCGACGGTTGCGGGACTGGTTGTCTGTGCAGGTTAACACCAAATCCCCCAGCCCTGCCATGCCCATAAAGGTGGCAGGATCCGCGCCTAACGCGGAACCCAGACGGGTCATTTCGGCCAGTCCGCGGGTGATCAATGCGGTTCTGGCGTTCGCACCGAAGCCGATACCATCGGACATCCCGGCACCAATCGCAATCACGTTTTTAATCGCTCCGCCCAGCTGAACGCCGATAAAATCGGGGTTGCTGTAAACGCGGAAGCTTTTGCCGCAATGCAGCAACTGCTGCAAATCTTCGGCGAAACGGGCATCGGTCGCGGCCAGAGAAATTGCCGTTGGCATGCCTGCCGCCAGTTCTTTGGCAAATGTCGGGCCGGAGACCACGGCTAACGGAATGGCATCGCCCAGCTCTTCACGGGCGACATCCTGCAACAACCGTCCGGTTTCGGCTTCCAGACCTTTCGTCGCCCACACCACGCGCGCATCCGGGCGTAAATGCGGTTTCAGCTGACGCAATACGTCGCCAAAGACGTGACTTGGCACCACAACCAGCACATTACGGCTGGCCGCCAGTGCGACAGAAAGATTGGCTTCGAGCAGCAGATTGTCGGGGAACGGGACATCAGGAAGGAATGCCTGATTACAACGGTCGCGTTGTAATTCGTTGATGTTATCGGGATTGTGTCCCCACAGCACAACGGGATGGCCATTTCTGGCAAGAGTAATCGCTAAAGCGGTGCCGTAAGATCCGGCACCGATAACAGTCATTGACGCATTGACGGTTTTCATCAGGCATCCTGATGCGGTTCGGCACCTTCGCCTTCAGCTTGCTGTTGCAGATAGTTCATGAACAGCGCGTCAAAGTTAACAGGTGCCAGGTTCAGTTGCGGGAAGGTACCGCGGGAAACCAGGCTGGTGATGCACTCACGGGCATACGGGAACAGAATGTTCGGGCAATATGCACCCAGGCAATGTGCCATCTGGTTGCCATCGATACCGGAGATAGTGAAGATACCGCCTTGCTGGACTTCGCACAGGAATGCGGTTTCGTCGCCCAGTGAAGAGGTCACCGTCACACGCAAGACGACTTCGTATACGCCTTCCGCCAGCTGGCTGGACGCCGTATCAAGATCCAGTTTAACTTCTGGTTGCCAGTCTTGCTGGAAAACCTGAGGCGCATTTGGCGCTTCAAAAGAGATGTCTTTGGTGTAGATACGTTGGATCTGGAAAGCCATCTCGGTGTTATTTTGTTCTGACATGTAAGTAGTACCCTCGGGTTAATAGTCCTTTTAAACGCTTAATGAAAAACCGCGGCCGCCTTGTTTAACCCAACATCGGGTCAAGGCCACCACGGGCATCAAGCGCATGTAAATCATCGCAACCGCCAACGTGCTGTCCATCGATAAAGATCTGAGGAACGGTTGAACGACCGCTGCGGGCGATCATTTTCTCACGTTTATCTGCGTCGCCATCGATAGCAATTTCATCGAATGAAGCCCCTTTGCTGTTGAGCAGGGCTTTCGCACGATGGCAGTAAGGGCAGGTTGCCTTGGTATAGATTTCAATTTTAGCCATGGGTTCCACCTCTGGATCTTATATTTTAGTGCCGTTGCGATTGGCTGAATGCTTACTTACCGCGCGCCAGAGGCAGGTTTTCACCGCTCCAGCCGCTGATACCTTCTTTCAAGGTATAAACACGTTCAAAACCTGCGGTGATCAGGCCTTCTGCCGCAGTGCGGGAAGTCTGGCCGGTCGCGCAAACCACGATAACAGGCTGCGCTTTATGTTTCGTCAGTTCACCCAGGTTGTTGTTTTTAATGTCGGCAGACAGCACGTTATGTGATTCTGCGATGTGGCCTTTGCGGAATTCTTCACGCGCGCGCACATCGACAATAATGGCATCTTCTTTGTTGATCAGTCGGGTTGCTTCGCCACGAGTGATCTCTTTCACTTTAGAAAAACGTGTTTTAAAGGTGGTCACAATTACTGCAATCAGTAACGCAACCCACGCCAGGCTGAGAACCGGATGCGCACTGATGAATGGCATAATATCTTGCATGGGGTGTAGCAACTCCCGTCAGTTGGGGGAAAATTCAAGGCTTCAGAGTATACCTGCGCGTCGGAGCAAATACAGCCAGTAAGCGCGGGCGAATGCCACAAACTGCGGCACGTCTCGGAAAATTAACACGCCTTTATGCCGAAAGTTAACCCTCACCTCGCCTCATCTTTGATCTCCTCCGGCTATTCCCTTGCAGTGCTGGGGTAAAATCAGGCCGCCCGAATGCCCTTAGCCGCGCCTGTTCTTGTCCTTTTTAGCTGGCGAGCCTATTGAGCATTTCATCTTTTAAACTGAGGTCAATTGACATGTCGAGCAACAAAAAACCGATGGTTCTGGTTATTCTTGATGGCTACGGCCATCGCGAAGAACAACAAGATAACGCGATTCTGAATGCCAAAACCCCCGTCATGGATAATCTGTGGGCCACCTATCCGCATACCCTCATCGCTGCTTCCGGGCTGGACGTCGGTCTGCCTGACGGTCAGATGGGTAATTCCGAAGTGGGCCATGTCAATTTAGGCGCAGGCCGTATCGTGTATCAGGATCTCACCCGCCTGGACAAAGAAATCAAAGAAGGCGACTTCTTTAATAATAGCGTACTGACCGGCGCTGTAGATCGTGCCGTTACAGCAGGCAAAGCGGTTCACATTATGGGCCTGTTGTCTGCCGGTGGCGTACACAGTCATGAAGACCACATCATGGCGATGGTCGAACTGGCGCACCGTCGCGGCGCGAAAGCCGTGTATCTGCACGCCTTCCTCGACGGCCGCGATACACCGCCACGCAGTGCTGAAGCGGCATTGAAACGCTTCTCAGAGAAATTCGCACAACTTGGCACAGGCCGTATCGCATCTATCGTGGGCCGTTATTACGCCATGGATCGTGATAACCGCTGGGATCGCGTGCAACTGGCTTACGATTTGATGTCACAGGCCAAAGGCGCATTCACTGCCGATAACGCACTTGCAGGTCTGCAAGCCGCTTATGCGCGTGATGAAAACGATGAATTTGTTAAACCCACCGTGTTGCAGGCGGCAGGCGAAGAATCCGCGGCAATCAATGACGGCGATGCCCTGATCTTTATGAACTTCCGCGCTGACCGTGCCCGTGAAATCACCCGCGCCTTTATCAGCCCGGATTTTGACGGTTTTACCCGTGAAAAAGTGATTAATTTCGGCGATTTCATCATGCTGACCGAATATGCCGCAGACATTAATGCGGCCTGCGCCTACCCGCCAGCCTCCCTGAAAAACACGCTAGGCGAATGGCTGATGGCTCACGGTAAAACACAGCTGCGAATCTCTGAAACGGAGAAATATGCCCACGTCACCTTCTTCTTTAACGGTGGCATGGAAGACTCGTTTGCAGGGGAAGACCGTATTCTGGTGAAATCACCGAATGTGGCGACCTATGACCTGCAACCGGAAATGAGTTCTGCTGAACTGACCGAAAAACTGCTGGGCGCGATCAACAGCGGCAAATACGACACCATTATTTGTAACTACCCGAATGGCGACATGGTCGGCCATACCGGTGTTTACGAAGCGGCGGTCAATGCGGTTGAAGCGCTCGATCATTGCGTGGCTCAGGTTGTCGATGCGGTGAAAGCCGTCGGCGGCCAGTTGCTGATCACCGCTGACCACGGTAATGCGGAACAAATGCGTGATCCGGCAACCGGTCAGGCGCATACCGCACACACCAGCCTGCCGGTGCCGCTGATTTATATTGGCGGGGACGCACAAGCTGTTGAAGGCGGTAAATTGTCTGATATCGCGCCGACTATGCTTTCCCTGATGGGCATGGAAATTCCGGCAGAAATGAGCGGCAAACCGCTGTTTATCGCCCGCTAATTTTTGTTAAAGCAGTGAAATAAAGGCGTGCTGACACCGGTTGGTACGCCTTTTTTGTTTGTGCATCAGCCGGTTGATTAGTGTTACGATACGAAAAGGGACAGCCATATTGTCTATCATTCACGGTCGACAAGCGGAAAAAAGATTGAGCAAATTCATTCATTTCAGCCTGATGAGAACCCGCCTTTCCGCTCAGGACAAGGCCGTATCTGCCTTCCCATCTCCAGCCTTATTCCTTTGCGCTTCGTTGCTTTTTCCCGGGGTGAGTGCCCACGCTGACGACAATAAAGATCAGCTCAAAACCATTCAGCAAAACATTGCGGAAAAAGAAAAAAGCGTCAAACAGCAGAAGCAACAACGCGGCACATTATTGCAGCAGTTACAGGCGCAGGAAAAAACCATCGCCTCCGCCAGCAGCGAACTTCGTGGCACTCAGTCCACCCTCGCGACGCTGGGAAAAGACATTTCCGGGCTTAATGCGTCCATCGATAAATTACAAAAACAGCAAAAGACGCAGGAAACCCTTCTCGCCCGGCAGCTCGATGCCGCCTTCCGCATCGGCCAGCACAAAGGCCTGCAATTGCTGTTAAGCAGCGAAGAAAGCGAACGCAGCGAGAGGATCCTCGCTTATTTCGGCTATCTGAATGAATCACGACAGAAAACCATCGAAGAACTGAAACAAACGCGTACCACGCTGGCGGAACAGCGGGTCTCTTTGCAGGCCAAACAAACCCGGCAAAAAACGCTGTTAAACGAACAACAAACGCAGCAGCAAAAACTTGAGCAGGCACGCGCAGCCCGAAAACAAACCCTCACGGCGCTGGAATCCTCATTGCAAAAAGATGAGCAGAGCCTGACGGAATTGCGCGCCAACGAATCCAGCCTGCAAAACAAAATTGCGGCAGCTGAACGTGCAGCCAAAGCACGGGCGGAAAAAGAAGCACGTGAAGCGGCAGCCGTCAGGGCAAAAGAACAGCAGGCGAAAAAATCGGGCTCAACCTATAAACCGACCCAAAGCGAACAGTCACTGATGGCCCGGACGGGCGGTCTGGGAAGGCCATCCGGTCAGAATATGTGGCCTGTTAACGGTTCGTTGATACACCGCTTCGGCGAACAATTGCAGGGTGAACTACGCTGGAAAGGGATTGTGATTTCAGCCAGAGAAGGCAGTGATGTGCGGGCTATCGCCGATGGACGTGTCATTCTGGCGGACTGGTTGCAGGGATACGGGCTGGTTGTGGTTATCGATCACGGCAAAGGCGATATGAGTCTGTATGGCTACAATCAGGACGCGCTGGTCAGCGTGGGCGATCAGGTCAGAAGCGGTCAGGCCATTGCTAAAGTGGGGAACAGCGGCGGACAAGGCCAGCCATCGCTGTATTTTGAAATTCGTCGTCAGGGCCAGGCAGTTAACCCACAGCCGTGGTTGGGAAGATAGCATTGCGATATAAAAAGTCCGTTTTAGCTGCCCTTTGTGGTACTGCGTTTTTCGTTTGTCAGGTTCAGGCAGCGAAATTATCCATCCTGATTGATGACTTTGGTTATCGCCAGCATGAGGAAAACCAGGTACTTCAGATGCCAAAAGCGGTATCCGTCGCGATTTTCCCCAATGCACCTGATTCGCAAATGATGATGAACAAAGCGCATCAGCAGGGCCGTGAAATTCTGATCCATCTGCCGATGGCGCCACTGAGCAAACAGCCGCTGGAAAAAGATACCCTGACACCGTCCATGAGTGCTGAGCAAGTGAAGCACATTGTCGATCAGGCTATCAGCAATATCCCTTACGCGATTGGCATCAACAACCATATGGGCAGCGCCATGACCTCCAGCCTGACCGGGATGGAAAACGTCATGCAGGCGATGAACGCCCATAACCTGTTCTTCCTCGACAGCATGACTATCGGTAATACCCAGTCGGTGAAAGCGGCACAGGGTACGCGGGTAAAAGTCATTAAACGTAACGTGTTTCTGGATGATGTGCAGAACGAAGCTGAAATCCGCCATCAGTTTGAGCGAGCCATTCAGCTCGCACGCCGGAACGGATATGCCATTGCGATCGGACACCCGCATCCCACTACTGTGAAAGTGCTGCAACAGATGCTGCCGAATTTGCCTGCCGATATCCAACTGGTCCGCCCGAGCGATCTGCTGAACGAACCTCAGCGCAGCACGCCAGCCGGGAAAACGCCGCCGCCTGCATCAGCACGTAAACGGATCAGCCTCTGCCGCGTGAAACAACCTCTGCCGCAGATTTATGCCGACAGCATGTTTAAAATCCTCGGCGAAAGTCTGCAATCTTTACCGGCTGTGCAGTTTGCACAACATCAGTACGCCGTCATGACGACTTTTACCCAGAATTAAGGATCCTTCCCATTGATTTGGGCTTAATGATATCTGCGGGATAAATACATCCCCGAAGTCCACCCAATATATTGATATGGATGCGGTTACTGACAAGGTTAAATAAGTAGAGGTTATAGACATTGCCTCTTATAATGAGCATTGCATATTTTTTTGACCGGACTGAGCAAGGGCGCTAACCGATGGGACAAGATCGATCTAAAATTCTGCTGCTGGATAGCGGCAAGGAATGGGGAGGCGGAACTAACAGTATGTTAGAACTGCTGAAAAGAATCGATCGTGAACGGTTTGAAATCAGTTGCTGTTTTTACAACGATTACGCCAGAGATAACGGCGAAACCATCAGTCAGATATTAAACTCACTGAATGTGCCGGTATTTTTCATTCCTCAGGTTAAACAACCCACATGGGCTAAAGTCAGCAAAGAAGTCCTGAGGACGTTGTTTTTCTTTAGTGCGGGTCTGCGTCAGAAAGCCATCTATTCGATTGATAAAATCTGGCGAATTAACCCAAATATTCGCAAGATCCATTCTTTGCTTGAACTGGGTCAGTTCGATATTTTATATATGAACAACCAGCCAAGCTCTAACGTTGAAGGCTATTATTCTACCGAAGGCCTGCCAACAGAAATCGTGCAACATTGCCGCATTGAGCCGGTGCTGAACCGGGATGTTGTGCGGATCGTTAACCGGTTTTGCCACAGCATTATCTCTGTGTCACAGGGCGTTCAGGAACAGCTTCTCAAACGAGGCGTACGCAAAGAACTGTGTTTTACCGTGTTCAACGGCATTGATATCCACCAGTCGTTACCTGATGGCGCAAAAATCCGCGAAGAATTAGGGGCCACTGACGAGACCTTTATCTTTGGCAGCATCGGATCGCTGATTAACCGTAAGGCGCATCATTTTACCTTACTGGCGCTCGACAAATTTAACCGCGCGTTCCCGGAAGCGAAATGGAAGATGGTATTTGTCGGCGAAGGCCCGAATTTACGGCGTCTTATCCAGCAAACTTCCGCGCTGAATATGATGGATAAAGTCATATTTACCGGTTTTCAAAGTAATGCGCTGGAATATCTGGCCGCTTTTGATGCCTTTATCTTAGGCTCTAAAAGTGAAGGGCTTCCGCGTGTCGTTCTGGAATCCATGTTACTGAAAACCCCGGTCATCGGATCAAATGTAACGGGAACGGCCGAACTGATAAGAAATGCAGAAACCGGCATGTTATTTGAGTATAGCGATGTCGAGATGCTCTTCAATCATATGAAAACGCTGTACCTCAACGCGCATCTGAGACATGAAATTGCAGAACAGGCGAACCTGAATGTTCGTGATAAATTTGCCATTGAAAAATATGTCTCTGGTGTGGAAACCGTTTTAAGTAGCGTGAAAAAGAAACAAGGCTGAATATGTTTAAATTCCTGAACTCCAAATATCGTCGCATTCTTTCGCGCCATAATTTGCCTTATGCAAATACTGTTATTGCGGGCAAACCAAAGAATAGCGTGACGTCGGTTGTGATCCCTTCCGCAGGCGCTGACTATATTGAAGAAGCCTGTCTGTGCGCGGAATTTGCTGACAAATTCGCAACCGGTTTGCAGGAAATCGTGATTGTTACCGATCAGGAGGCCAGCCAGTTCCGTCCGCTGCCTGAGAAAGTTCGCATCGTGACACTCAGTCCTGAAACCAAATCTGGCGATTATCGCTATAAGCAAATTTACCTCAGCCGTCTGATTAAGCTGATGGCCCCCTTACAGGCCAAAACCGACGGTATTTTGATGATCGATTCAGATCTGAATCTGCTCAAAATGCCGGAAATACAGCTGCATGAAAATCACATTTATTCCAGCTTCCGTCAGGGCAAAATGATTGCCAAACTTGACGGCTGTGATCCTGAAACCATCCCGGCTTATTACAAAGACAGCGTACGCCCTTATATTGTTGACCACGTGAATGGCGCATTTTTGGCCGCCACCCGTAAGACCTGGCAACGGTTATGTCCGCTGTGGATTATGTTCTTCAGAGATACCTGGAACATTCTGCCCGACAATCAGCCACCGACTGACCAGCTGCCTCTGGCGGCAATGCTCGATACGCTGGACATCAAAACTGTCAACCTGGGCGACTGGATGAACTGGCCGGTATCGAAAAAAATTGGCGGCACGCCGTCCGTTATTCCGAAAGAAGTGATCGGCGCTCATGGTGGATTCCCGCTGACCGAATGGCAAAAGTATCTGGCGTCACCGGATAATGCGCTGTTATTCAAAGGTCAGGATTACACACGCAAAGTGCGCTATCTGACGGATGCAGAGAAACAAACGGCAGACCCTGCGGTATAAAGCCTCCGTCCGTTGTCATAAAAAAGCCCGCTCATTTAGCGGGCTTTTGCCTTTCTATCGCGCCAGATCACCAGTTAAGGATAACTTTGCCGGAATGCCCGGAGCGCATCGCATCAAACCCTTTCTGAAATTCATCAATCGGGAAATGGTGGGTTATCAAAGGCGTAAGATCCAATCCTGACTGGATCAGGGCAGCCATTTTGTACCAGGTTTCGAACATTTCCCGGCCGTAAATCCCTTTGATAAACAGACCTTTGAAGATCACCTGGTTCCAGTCGATCGCCATCTCGGTTGAAGGAATGCCTAACATTGCAATCCGCCCGCCGTGATTCATGGCATTGAGCATGCTGCGAAACGCCGCAGGCGCGCCAGACATCTCCAGCCCGACGTCAAACCCTTCCGTCATGCCCAGTTCATCCATCACGTCCTGCAAGCTTTGCTGACTGACATTCACCGCCCGCGTGACGCCCATTTTACGCGCCAGTTCCAGGCGATATTCATTCATATCGGTGATCACCACATGGCGTGCTCCGACGTGTTGGCATATCGCCGCCGCCATAATCCCAATCGGCCCTGCGCCGCTGATCAGCACATCTTCACCGACCAGATCAAACGACAGTGCGGTATGCACCGCATTGCCGAACGGGTCAAAAATCGCGGCCAGATCATCAGAAATATTGTCCGGGATTTTGAAGGCATTAAAGGCTGGCAGCACCAGATATTCCGCGAAGGCACCCGGACGGTTGACCCCGACACCCTGGGCATTGCGACACAAATGCGTGCGACCGCCCCGGCAATTGCGGCAGTGTCCGCAGGTGATATGTCCTTCACCGGACACCCGATCACCGATGCTGAAGCCTTTCACTTCCTGCCCGATACCGACCACTTCGCCGACGTATTCATGCCCGACCACCATCGGCACGGGAATGGTTTTTTGCGACCATTCATCCCAGTTGTAGATATGCACATCCGTCCCGCAAATCGCTGTTTTGCGGATTTTGATCAGTAAATCGTTATAGCCTAATTCCGGTACCGGCGCATCCGTCATCCAGATGCCTTCTTCACGTTTGAGTTTTGCTAAGGCTTTCATCGACACTCCTCAGGCGATCACGCCCAGTTTTTTGCCAATACGGGTGAAGGCATCGACTGCCTGCTCGATGTGTTCTGTGCTGTGCGCCGCTGACATTTGCGTGCGAATACGCGCCTGCCCCTGAGGCACCACCGGGTAAAAGAAACCGGTGACATAAATCCCTTCCTGCTGCAAAAGCGACGCAAACTCCTGAGCCAGACGCGCCTCGCCCAGCATGACCGGAATAATCGCGTGATCGGCGCCTGCCAGCGTGAACCCGGCAGCCGTCATTTTTTCACGGAACAATGCTGAATTACGGAGCAGGCGCTCGCGCAGTTCGCTGCCTTCTTCGAGCATCGAGAGCACTTTAAGGGATGCCGAGACAATCGACGGGGCCAGTGAATTGGAGAAAAGATACGGCCGCGAACGCTGGCGCAGCCAGTCGATCACTTCCTGACGCGCTGCGGTATATCCGCCGGAAGCGCCGCCCAGTGCTTTGCCGAGCGTGCCGGTGATAATGTCCACACGCCCCATCACGTCGCAATATTCGTGGGTTCCGCGTCCTTCAGCACCGACAAAACCGACCGCGTGGGAATCATCCACCATCACGAGCGCGTCAAACCGTTCAGCCAGATCGCATACACCTTTCAGGTTGGCGATCACGCCATCCATTGAAAACACGCCGTCCGTCGCCACCAGAATATGGCGGGCACCGTCGTCTTTGGCCTGCTGTAAACGGGCTTCCAGTTCTGACATATCATTGTTGGCATAGCGATAGCGTTTCGCCTTGCACAAGCGGACGCCGTCAATAATCGATGCGTGATTCAGCGCATCCGAAATGATGGCATCCTCTTCACTCAGCAGTGTTTCGAACAAGCCGCCGTTGGCATCAAAACAGGAGGAATAAAGGATCGCATCGTCCATGCCGAGAAAGTCCGCCAGACGGTGTTCGAGTTCTTTGTGAGTATCTTGCGTGCCGCAGATAAAACGGACAGATGCCATACCAAAACCGTGACTGTCGAGCCCTGCTTTGGCGGCTTCGATCAGCGCCGGATGGTTCGCTAATCCGAGGTAGTTATTGGCGCAGAAATTGATGACCGGCGTGCCGCCAGCCACTGAAACTTCAGCCTGCTGCGGCGTGGTGAGAATGCGTTCTTCTTTAAACAGCCCCTCAACCCGCGCCTGGTCGAGCTGATCTTCAAGCTGGCGATAAAACGAAACAGACATACAGTATTCTCCTGAAATGACTCATTCACGGAATACATTACTAATCTGCATATGAAATAACGATGAAACCACTCACAATATCTTTGTTTTGCAGCAGAGTTCACGCCTTACGGACTGAAACACAAGAATGCAGGTTATCGGACACCTTCCCAATGTGAGCTTCATTCTGAAGTGTTATGATATTACCCAATATAGTAGCTGCGCATGGTGCGCAGTTCTTCAAATGATTAAAGGTGGATCCCATGATAATCGTCACTGGCGGCGCTGGTTTTATCGGCAGCAATATTATTAAATCGCTCAATGATATGGGATACCGCGATATTCTGGTGGTCGATAACCTGAAAGACGGCACCAAGTTCGTCAATCTGGTGGATCTGGATATTGCGGATTATTGTGACAAAGAAGATTTCATTGCCAGTATCGTTGCAGGCGACGATTTAGGTGATATTGACGCGATCTTCCATGAAGGCGCGTGTTCGTCCACTACTGAGTGGGACGGCAAGTACATGATGGATAATAACTATCAGTACTCCAAAGATATCCTGCATTATTGCCTGGATCGCAGCATTCCTTTCCTTTACGCCTCTTCTGCCGCCACCTATGGCAGCCAGAGCACCAGCTTTGTTGAAGATCGTAAATATGAGCAGCCACTGAACGTCTACGGTTACTCCAAGTTCCTGTTTGACCAGTATGTTCGCGAAATCCTGCCACACGCGGAATCCCAGATTTGTGGTTTCCGTTACTTCAACGTCTACGGACCACGCGAAGGTCATAAAGGCAGCATGGCCAGCGTCGCATTCCACCTGAACAACCAGATTAAAGCCGGTGAAAATCCGAAGCTGTTCTCTGGCAGCGAAGGCTTTAAGCGTGACTTCATTTATGTGGGTGACGTGGCAGCGGTAAACCTGTGGTTCTGGCAGAACGGCGTGTCCGGTATTTTCAACTGCGGAACCGGCCGCTCTGAATCCTTCCAGGCAGTTGCGGATGCCGTGGTCGCGTACCACAAATCAGGCGATATCGAATACATTCCTTTCCCGGAAAAACTGAAAGGTCGTTACCAGTCCTTCACTCAGGCTGACATGACGGCGCTGCGTAATGCCGGTTATGACAAACCTTTCAAAACGGTTGCCGAAGGTGTGACGGAATACATGAGCTGGCTTAACCGCACAGTATAAGCGCTGCACACTGAGGAATGGATTAACGGTATGAAAATACTGGTAATTGGGCCGTCATGGGTCGGTGACATGATGATGTCACAAAGTCTCTACCGCACCCTGAAAGCGGCGCATCCGCAAGCGCAGATCGATGTAATGGCACCTGCCTGGTGCCGTCCTTTACTGGATCGCATGCCGGAAGTGCATCAGGCGCTGGCTATGCCACTGGGGCATGGAGCTCTGGAACTGGGCGAGCGTCGCCGTCTGGGCATTTCACTGCGCAATGAACATTATCAGCGCGCGTATGTCCTGCCTAACTCGTTTAAGTCGGCACTGGTGCCGTTCTTTGCACGCATCCCTCAGCGCACCGGCTGGCGCGGTGAAATGCGCTATGGCCTGCTCAATGATCTGCGGGTGCTGGATAAGCCCGCGTTTCCATTGATGGTTCAGCGTTATGCTGCACTGGGCTACGATGCCCGACAAATCAACACCGCTGCCGACCTGCCGCAACCCATTCTGTGGCCGAAATTACAGGTCAGTGAAGCGGAAGTCACCGCCGTCAAAACCTCATTCTCTGTGGATAATGCCCGCCCGCTGATTGGCTTCTGTCCGGGCGCGGAATTTGGTCCGGCAAAACGCTGGCCGCATTATCACTATGCCGTACTGGCGGAAAAACTGATCAGCGAAGGCTATCAGGTGGTGCTCTTTGGCTCGGCGAAAGATAACGCGGCGGGCGAACAAATCCGTCTGGCACTGACGGAAAATGCGCAACCTTTCTGTCTGAATCTGGCCGGTCAAACCTCGCTGGATCAGGCCGTCGTGATGATTGCCGCCTGTCATGCCGTCGTCAGCAATGATTCGGGTCTTATGCATGTCGCCGCTGCACTGGATAAACCGCTGGTCGCACTTTACGGACCAAGCAGCCCGGATTTCACGCCGCCACTCAGCCATCAGGCGAAAGTGATCAGGCTGATCACCGGTTACCATAAAGTCCGTAAAGGCGATGCAGAAGAAGGTTATCACCAGAGTTTAATTGATATTCAACCAGAGCAGGTTTATCAGGAATTAAGCCAGTTACTGAGTGCAAGGAAGGAGCTGTAATGCGGGTACTCATCGTCAAAACCTCGTCCATGGGCGACGTTCTGCATACGCTTCCGGCGTTAACGGATGCCATGCAGGCTATCCCCGGGATCCGCTTTGACTGGGTTGTGGAAGAAGGATTTACGCAAATCCCCGGCTGGCATCCGGCCGTTGATCGCGTGATACCGGTCGCCATCCGCCGCTGGCGCAAAAACTGGTTTGGATCTGAAACCCGTCAGCAACGCTGTGATTTTAAGCGAGAAGTGCAGTCTCAAACCTATGATGCGATCATTGATGCGCAGGGGCTGATGAAAAGTGCCGCGCTGATCACCCGTGTCGCTAAAGGTGAAAAACACGGTCAGGATTGTAAAAGTGCCCGTGAACCGTTCGCGAGCTGGTTCTACAACCAACGTCATGAAATCGACAAAAAACAGCATGCTGTAGAACGTACCCGCGAATTATTCGCCAAGAGTCTCGGGTATCAGAAACCTGAAACTCAGGGGGATTACGCCATCGCGGCACGGTTCCTTTCGCACCTTCCGGCGGATGCAGGGCAGTATCTGGTGTTTCTCCATGCCACCACCCGCGCAGATAAACACTGGCCGGAAGAACACTGGCGTGAACTGATTAGCATGCTGAGCGGGCAGGATATCCGCATCAAACTTCCCTGGGGAGCCGAGCATGAATATCAGCGCGCGATGCGTCTGGCCGACGGATTTCCTTTCGTCGAGGTCTTGCCGAAATTGAGTCTGGAAAAGGTAGCCGAAGTGCTGGCGGGCGCCAAAGCCGTGATTTCTGTGGATACCGGCCTGAGCCATCTGACAGCGGCACTGGATCGACCGAACATTACGCTGTATGGCCCCACCGATCCCGGTCTGATTGGCGGCTACGGAAAAAATCAGTTTATCCTCAAGGCGGAAGATAACGCGTTGCAAAATCTGCCCGCAAAACGCGTTTTTGAGCGTCTGAACGACATCATATCAGCAACAGAGGAAGTGAACTGAGCATGAGCTATGTGATTATCTTCATTCTGTTGTGGCCGTTCAAAATGCTGATGAAACCTTTTCATCAGGGAAAGGGCCGAAATCTGGTCATCCAAACCGCCAAAATTGGCGACTTTGTGAATATCACTCCGCTGCTGAAACACCTGAAAAAATCAGACGTGCTGATCAGTAAAACCGTTTTACCCCTCGCGGAACGTGATTCCACCATTGAGAACCTCTATCTGATTGAAGATCATAAAAAATCTCTCATCAGCAAAATTCGTCTGGCCTTTAGACTGCTCAACCGTTACGACAATGTGTATTTGCTGCAACCTAACAGTATCAACGCGTTCTACGCAGCCTTTTGTAATGCCCGACATAAAGCCTTTCTGATTGCCTATACCCGCAAGTGGTATCACAGCATTTTTTATCAGACCGCAGATGTTGTTGTTCTGCATAAGAAAACAGACTTTACGCTGGAAAGTTATCTGAAGCTGGCGAATCCATCCCTGACTGCCGACAGTTATAAGAAGCACGCCACTTTTCCTTTGTGGATCCCGCAGGAAAGGCTGTCAGCACTGGTGGAGAGTGAACACATCAAAATCGGCATCAGTATTTCTGCCGGTAACAAAGCGAAAACGATCCCGACGGCAATATGGATTAAAATCCTTGATTCCCTGAAAGACCTTCCCTGCCAGTTTTATGTGTTTGGTCCTGAGAATGAGCAAAAATATCTGGATCAGTTACTGGCGCAAAAAGGTGACAGTGAAAATATCATCAGTCTGATTGGTAAGCTAAAATTACACGAGGTGCCACACGCCATTTCACTGATGGATATGTATATCGCTTCCGATTCAGGGAATGTCTATATTGCAGATGCTGTAGAGGTACCGGTGGTGTGTCTGGCGGGTCCCTGTGATCTGCGCGAGCAACATCCTACGTTTTCGCCGCTGATCCTTACACCGCAGGGTGAGGGTCTGGCTCCTGAATCGTTTATCTTCTCGGCACCTTATTCATTCAGGCACAGCGCAGAACAGCTTTTTGCTCTCAGTGATGAACAGTTAAATCAGATACGTTCTTTTGTCATCAGCAAAATGGGTCAGGAACAGAATCATGCCTAATCATGAATACCTGAATTATCTCGAGCAGAAAGAAGAGCTCGTAAACAATTTAGGGTTTTCAGTATTGCCGGTTGTTCATATTGCGTTCGGGATCAACAACGCCTATGCACGCGGCATGGGCATCACTGTTTTTTCTGTTATGGAAAATAATCCAGATTTGGCGTTTCATATTCATGTTTTTGGCAGCCCGCTGGATCAAAAATCAAAATCCCTCCTGCTCGAATTGGCCGCCGGTCGTCCTCTGGCCATCACTTGCTATGTCTTTAAAGAGTCGGCATTTGCGGATTTACCGCTGATGGGGCGTTATCCACAGGCCATTTATTACCGTCTGTTTACGCCGTACATTCTCGCTAACGTGACGTCAAAACTGCTTTATCTTGATGCAGATACATTGTGTCTGGGCAGTTATAAGCCACTAAATGACATGGATATCAGTGGTTACACGCTGGCGGCAGTGAATGACACCCAAAGGGCGCGAAATAAACTCTGCCCTCAGTTAGGGCTGGTCCAGGGTAACTACTTCAACTCAGGTTTTTTATATATCAACATCCCGCAGTGGATCGAGAGAAAAACGACCGAAAGAATTATCCAGGTCCTTTCTCAACGCGAAGGTGAATTAAAATTCCCGGATCAGGACGCCCTGAATATTGCGCTGGAAAATGAAGTGTTATTGTTACCTAAAAAATACAATTTCATCTGTGACATCATTTTAAACAAAGTTGGGAAGAAAACCCCTGTACCGCAGGATACAATCCTGATGCATTACACCGGAAAATGTAAGCCCTGGCATCTGTGGGGGCTGGGTGAGTTATCGGCGATTTATAATCAATATTACGATAAATCTCCGTGGCATGGTGTGCCACACGATCATCCCGTGTCCTATAAAGAAATGAAACGTTACGCGCAGGCGCTTTGGCATGAACGTCAATATATAACCAGCCTGTGCTGGATGACTAAATACATGAACAACAAGATCTTCAGGAAGAGTCATTTATGATCAGGAAGTTAATGGCATCCGTCAGACAATCGTCTTTTGATGAGAAGCTGGCTGCTGTATTTTTCTTATTTATCACGATTTCTATTTCTTTCTTTATGTACTCAGGCGAAGTTACCCGAAACTTCTTCTACATAATTACCTATATTTCAATTATTTACTTTCTATACCTGACTTTCAAAGTCGAGAAGAAAGTCCATTTTTATCTTTTCTCCTGGGTCGTTTTCCTGCTGGGGTTAAGCAAGTTACTGTGGGTGATGCTGACCACCAATGAGCACTATCCTCTGATCGCCTATCACTATCAGATCAGCGGAAAACGCATGATGTTAGCCGCCTTTGTGCTCTATGCCATTGAACATAACTTGCGCAAATGGACATTATCGCGCACTACCGTCAGAGCGGGCGTCATTATTATGTCGCTGATGTTTATTTTCATTTCCGTCATTCATATTGTGGTGTTTGTTAAAACCGGCCACAGAATAAAAATAAACTCTGATGCCCCGACGTCAGGGGGATATATCTTCACCATCTTCTCGCTGCTGGTGATGTACAGCATTAAATATTATTCATTCAAACATTACAGGTTACCCTGTCTGGTTGTGATGACATTAACCTTTGCGGTACTGGCGGCCACGCAAACCCGTTCGGCCATTATACTTTTTGCCTTATTCAGCGTATTGAGCGTTCTTTACGATTTCGCCAAAAGTTCGCACACGTCGAAAATGATCTACGGGTTTGCTATCGGCGGTTTAATTATCGCTGCGGTTGTCTCCGGTCATCCTTATTATAATAAAGCGCTGGCCCGTATCGATAATCTGCAAAAAGAAGTGTCCTCTTACAGCGAAGGACATCGTAATTCATCCGTCGGGGCACGCTTCTCAATGTGGCGCGCGGGGATAAATGTTTTTGAACAACATCCGCTGGGTCAGTCGGCGGACAGTCGCAACGCGCTGGCCACCACGTTTATCCAGCAGCATGAAGGCGGTAACCCGGAAGCCCTGCGCAATCTGCAGTTCCATTTGCATAACGACATTATCGACACGCTGTCACTGCAGGGGATTTTTGGCGCCATCATTCTGGTCATCTTCTTTGCCGTCCTGCTGCTCTACCCTTTCAGACTGGTACCCAAAGGCTACGAATTCCTGCTGCTTTCGGTTCCGGTCATTTACTTCAGTCAGGGCGATACCCAGTTTTATAATCGTGAATCCCCCTATTTTATCATTCTGGTCTTCGGCTACCTGCTGATGCTGAGAATGAGCACCCGCACTTCATTGGGTAAATCCTGACCCTTCCGGACGGCGGGGCTGACCCGCCGTCCGGTTGTCTGCCCTCTTTATCAGTGGAAATTGTGTGAAATGATCATGACAACGACATCCGAAAACATCCGGCTCAGCGCCATTATTCCTCTGTTTAATGCCGGGGAGATGTTTCGAAACTTTATGGATTCGCTCGTCGCTCAGACGCTGGAAAGCCTTGAGATCATCATTGTTAATGACGGTTCAACGGACGGTTCTGATAAGGTGGCTCAGGAATATGCCGACAAATATCCGCACATTCGTGTCATCCATCAGACTAACGGTGGCGTGTCCCGGGCGCGCAATGCCGGTCTGGACGTTGCCAAAGGTCAGTATGTCACCTTCCCGGATGCCGATGACATACTGGATCCGGCGATGTATCAGACACTGACAGACATGTGTGAGCAGGATGATCTGGATGTCGCGCAATGCAATGGCGAGCGTTATTTTGTCGGGTCTGAGAAAGTAAAACCGATCATACCGGTTGACCGTTTAACCTCGACAGGTGTGCTGGATGGCGCAACCTGGCTGAAAATGGCGCTGGCAACCAACCGTTATCTGCATGTGGTGTGGCTGGGGGTCTACCGGCTTGAATTGATAAAGAAAAATGGCCTGTATTTTGAGCCCGGTTTGCATCATCAGGATATTCCCTGGACGACCGAGTTAATGTTCAACGCCCGTCGGGTGAGATATACCCAGCAGATCCTTTACCGCTATTACATTCATGGTCAGTCAATCAGTAACCAGAAGCGGACGGGGATGAAAAACGTTGAATATCAACGGCATTATTTGAAAATTGCCAAAATGCTGGATGAGCTGAATCAACGGTATAAAGACCGGGTCCACATCTATCCCGAGTTTCCACGTCAGGTCACCCGTGAAGCCCTGACGGTATGCCATTCTGTTCGTCGTGAACCGGACCCGGCGGCTCAGAAAGCCATGATCGAGGATATTTATACCTCCGGAACACGTAAGATAATGCTGCGTAATGCCCGCGGCCCGAAGCAGTGGTGGCAGGTCGTGCTGTGGCTCATCCGCCTGCACAAGTTACGTAAAAGACTCGCGTAAGATGTTTAAGAAAGGGACGATTCATTTACGTTCTTAACTCCATTATAACGGGTTCATAAACGTCGTTATTTATCTTTCTATATCAGTCAGATAAATAACTTCACAGCATACGATTCTTCACCTAAAATCAATTCACTATATTCTAATATCAGATAATAGAATGCCTAACTCCGAAGCCAAATATGCAGCGCTAAAACCCAGAAGAATTCTTCTGGTTAAACTCCGTCATCACGGAGATATGGTGCTGACAACGCCGGTGATAAACAGGCTGCGTCAGCATTATCCCGATGCTGAAATTGATGTGCTTCTGTATAAAGAAACCCGACCGATCCTCAGTGAGCATCCTGCCCTGTCGCATATCCATGTCATTGACAGATCATGGAAAAAGCAGGGGATTCGCTATCAGCTACAGCAAGAATATCAGTTACTCAAAGCAATCCGCGCACGGCATTATGACCTGGTGATTAACCTCGCCGACCAATGGCGAAGCGCCCTGCTGGCGTTGTTCAGCGGTGCTAAAATCCGGTTAGGCTTCGACTATAAAAAGCGCCGCTCACTGATCTGGCGCATGGGTCACACACAGTTAGTGACCACCGAAAATCACAGCATTTTGCATACCGTTGAGCAGAATATGTCGATTCTGTCTCCGCTGGGCGTATCGACAGAGAATGCCCAGACCTCGATGCATTATTCAGAAAGTGACAAGGCATTTTGTCAGCAGTTACTTCTGAAAAATCAGGTCGCTGGCGACTATATTGTGATCCAGCCGACGTCCCGCTGGACGTTCAAATGCTGGGACGATGACAAATTTGCCAGCGTAATTGATGGCCTCGGCGATACCGGTCTCACCATAGTGATGACCGCCGGTCCGGATAAGAAAGAGCTGGATATGGTGCGCAAAATCCAGGATCTGACCCATAACACGCAGGTGATTTCCGTTGCAGGTCAGCTTTCCCTGACGCAACTGGCGGCAATGATTGACGGCGCAAAACTCTTTATTGGTGTCGATTCCGCACCGATGCATATGGCTGCCGCGCTCAATACGCCTTGCGTGGCCCTGTTTGGTCCGACGAAGATGCAGCACTGGCGCCCGTGGGGTCACAATAATACGACACTCTGGGCGGGTAATTACGCACCACTTCCATCGCCGGATTCAATCGATACCAAAACCCAGCAACGTTATTTGCATGCAATCCCTGTCAGCGATGTGATTGATGCCGCCAGGAGTTATCTGCATGACTGATGCCGCCGAGACCAAAAATATTCGCTTAGCCATTGTCCGGCAAAAATATCGCCCGGATGGCGGCGCGGAACGGTTCATCTCCCGCGCGCTGGAAGCCCTGGATGACCAGAATATTGATCTAAATATCATTACCCGCCAGTGGGAAGGCAAGCCCAATCCGCAATGGAAAATTCACCTGTGCAATCCGGCAAAATATGGCCGTGTATCACGGGAGAAAGGATTTGCCGTGGCCGCCCGCCAGTGCTGGGAGCAGCAACATTTCGACATTGTGCAAAGTCACGAGCGCATTCCGGGTTGCGATATTTTCCGCGCCGGTGATGGCGCGCACCGCGTCTGGCTGGAACAAAGAGCACGCGTTATTTCGCCCTTCCAGCGGTTTCTCACCCGCATCAGCCCTTATCACCGCTACGTTCTGCAGGCTGAAGAAGCCATGTTCCACTCTGCGGAATTGAAAAAAATCATCTGTAATTCCGGGATGGTAAAGCGCGACATCATGCGCTGTTACGGCGTTGATGAGAGCCGTTTTGAAGTGATCTATAACGCCATCGATTCTGAAAAATTTATGCCTGCAACAGAGGAACAGCGCCGGAGTTCACGTGAGGCGCTTTCCATCCCTTCAGCCGCCGTCGCACTGATTTATGTGGGTTCAGGATTTGAGCGTAAGGGCCTGAAACCGGCGATTGAAGCCATTGCTTCCGGTGATCGCTACCTCATCGTTGTCGGGCAGGATAAAGATCAGAAAAAGTATGAGTTGCTGGCGCAGCAATCAGGCTGTGCTGACCGCGTCCGCTTCACCGGCGTGCAAAACAATGTGCTGCCTTACTACCACGCCGCAGACGGCATGATTTTGCCGACGTTATATGACCCGTTCCCGAACGTCATTCTGGAAGCGATGGCCTGCGGTTTACCGGTGATCACCAGCCAGACCTGCGGCGGGGCAGAATTCATCACACAGGGGAAAGAGGGCTTTGTTTGCGATGCGCTGGATGTTGCCAGCCTGAGCGAATTCGTGAAGAAAATCCCTTCGCGTCAGGAAAATGACGACATGGGGAAAGCCGCCAGAGCGCGAATTTTGCCTTATAGCCCTAAAAACCTTTCACAACAGTTAGTTGCACTCTATCACTCATTACTGGTCTGATGACGTTTGTGCTGACATGATGAGTCGATCGCACTTATCTGATACCATGTGCCAATCTATCCGCCGGGACTATTTTCGCTATATGAAATTGACTTTCCCTAACGCAACGCCTCATAAAAGATGAATATTTTTTATAATATAATCATATATTTAATTCAGCCATTGATTTGGATCCGTTTGCTGTTGCGCAGCCGCAAGTCGCCTGCATACCGTAAACGCTGGGCTGAACGTTATGGCTTCTGCAAAGGGAAGGTTGTCTCCGGCGGCATTATGCTGCATTCAGTCTCCGTGGGTGAAACACTGGCGGCAATCCCGTTAGTCCGCGCCTTACGCCACCGTTATCCGTCGTTGCCCATCACCGTGACCACGATGACACCGACCGGTTCGGAACGCGTGCAGTCCGCGTTCGGCAAAGGCGTGCATCACGTTTATCTGCCTTATGATCTGGCAGGATCGGTCAACCGCTTCCTGGATGAGGTCAACCCGAAGCTGGTGATCATCATGGAAACCGAGCTTTGGCCGAACCTGATCAGCGCCCTGCATCGCCGCAAAATTCCACTGGTGATCGCCAATGCCCGCCTTTCTGCCCGTTCAGCGAAGGGATATCAGAAGCTGGGTAAATTCATCCGTACCATTTTGCAACGCATCACCCTGATCGCCGCACAGAATCAGGAAGACGGCGAACGCTTCCTGTCTTTAGGGTTGAAACGCAATCAGCTCGCGGTCACCGGCAGTCTGAAATTCGATATCTCTGTCACGCCGGAATTAGCCGCCAAAGCCATCGCATTGCGCAGCCAGTGGGCGTCACGCCGTCAGGTATGGATTGCGACCAGCACGCATGAAGGTGAAGAAACCTTGCTGCTGGAAGCGCACAAAGAATTACTCAAAACGCACCCGAACTTGCTACTGATTCTGGTACCACGCCACCCTGAACGTTTCCCGGTCGCGTGCGACCTCACCCGTAAAGCGGGTCTGTCATTCATTCAGCGCAGCTCAGGTGAAGTTCCTTCTTCGGCTACGCAGGTGGTGATTGGCGATACCATGGGTGAACTTATGCTGCTGTACGGCATTGCCGATCTGGCATTTGTCGGCGGCAGTCTGGTGGAGCGTGGCGGGCATAATCCGCTGGAAGCAGCCGCACATGCGATCCCGGTACTGATGGGGCCACACACCTTTAATTTCAAAGACATCTGCGCCAAACTGGCTCAGGACGATGGCCTGATCACCGTGACCGACACGGCGTCGCTGGTGAAAGAGATTTCCACCCTGCTGACGGATGAAGATTATCGTCTCTATTACGGGCGTCACGCGGTCGAAGTGCTGCATCAGAATCAGGGTGCATTGCAACGCCTGCTGCATTTACTGGAGCCTTATCTGCCTGTCCGGAGTCATTAATGGCTGATAAAAAGCGTTTATCCGTCGTGCTGATTGCCCGCAATGAAGCGGATTTGTTGCCGGAATGCCTGGAATCAGTGGCCTGGGCAGATGAAATTATTCTGCTCGATTCCGGCAGTGAAGATGCCACGCAGGACGTTGCCCGTCGCTACGGCGCTAAAGTCTTTCAGAACACCGTCTGGCCAGGGTTTGGCAAACAGCGCCAGCTGGCGCAAAGTCATGCCACCGGCGACTACATTTTGATGATTGATGCCGACGAGCGCGTCTCCCCTGAATTACGCCAGTCCATCGAAAACGTTCTGCATACCCCACGCGATAACACTGTTTATAGCCTCGGGCGCAGTAATCTTTTTCTCGGAAGATTCATGCGCCACAGCGGCTGGTATCCTGATCGCGTCAACCGCCTGTATCCTTCCGCTTTCCGCTATAACGATGATCTGGTGCATGAATCACTGAAGACGGAAAATGCCAGCGTGATCCCGTTGCAGGGTGACTTGTTGCATCTCACCTGCCGCGACCTTTTTGTTTTCCAGCGTAAGCAGCTTAGCTATGCGCAGGCATGGGCGGAGCAGCGTCACCAGCAAGGCCGCCGTTGCAGCTTCTTCTCGATCATTTCGCATACGCTGGGCGCCTTCAGCAAAACCTGGATCCTGCGGGCTGGGTTTCTGGACGGGAAGCAGGGGTTGATCCTGGCGGGCGTCAATGCACAATATACGTTCAATAAATATGCCGCCCTGTGGGCACTCAGTCACCAACTGCAAAAGTGAGCCATCATGAGCACTAAGGCAATTTATCCCGGCACGTTTGACCCGATGACCAACGGGCATCTTGATATCGTCACCCGTGCGGCGCTGATGTTCGATCACGTCATTCTTGCGATTGCCGCCAGCCCGGGCAAAAAACCGATGTTTACCCTGGATGAGCGCGTGGCGCTGGCAACACAGGTCACCTCGCATCTGGATAACGTCGAGGTCATTGGTTTCAGTGATTTGATGGCGAATTTCGCCAAAGCACAGGGGGCTAACGTGCTGGTACGCGGATTACGTGCGGTGTCTGATTTTGAATATGAGATGCAGCTGGCCAATATGAACCGCCATTTGCTGCCGACGCTGGAAAGCGTGTTTATGATGCCTTCGAAAGAATGGTCGTTTATCTCCTCTTCACTGGTCAAAGAAGTTGCCCGCCACGGCGGGGATATCACTCCCTTCCTGCCACAGGTCATTACTCAGGCACTGATGGAAAAAATCAGCGCCTGAATCATGAATTAGCGCTGACAGCGCGGGCAGAAAAACGTGGTGCGCTGAGCGTGTTTTTTACTCTCAACAGGCGTACCACATACCCGGCAAGGTTCGCCAGCCCGTCCGTATACCTGCAATTCCTGCGCAAAATATCCCGGCTTTCCATCCGACTGTAAAAAGTCTTTCAGCGTCGTCCCACCCTGCTCAATCGAGCGCAGTAATACCGCTTTAATCGTTCTCACCAGTAATTCCGTCTCATCACGTTTGAGCGAATGAGCAGGTCTGTCAGGTGAAATACCCGCAACAAATAAGGACTCGCTGGCGTAGATATTCCCTACCCCGACCACCAGTTTGTTGTCCATCAGCCAGGGTTTGATCGGCGATTTTTTTGTGCGCGATTTCTCAAACAAATAGTCTGCTGTGAAATCTTCGCTTAACGGTTCCGGCCCCAGATGCGCCAGAACATTACTGGCCGCCAGATCAGCAGACCACAACCAGGCACCAAACCGTCGCGGATCGGTATAACGCAGCACATGTCCGGTATCCATGACCAGATCAACATGGTCATGTTTGCCTGCTTCTGTTTCTTCCGGCAGTACACGCAAACTGCCGGACATACCCAGATGGATGATGATCCAGCCGGTTTTCAGCTCGACCAGCAGATATTTTGCCCGGCGCTGCACACTCAGAACGGGCTGATCGCTTAACGCTAAGATTTCCGCCGAGACAGGCCAGCGCAGGCGTGGATTGCGCACGATGGCATGCAGTATCGTGTGACCTTTCAGATAGGGTTCAATCCCTCTGCGGCTGGTTTCAACCTCAGGTAATTCCGGCATAATTTCCCCTTGAGCAGAATCGTTTACAGAGTGTGTCGCAGTCGTCGATATCAGGCAAATAAAAGTCACGCCGAATGAAAACCACAAAATTCAGGCAATAAAAAACCCGGCCGGAGCCGGGTTTTTAGCAATCCACTAAAATTATTTAATTTTAGCTTCTTTGTAGATCACGTGTTGACGGACAACTGGATCGAATTTCTTCAGTTCCAATTTTTCCGGCTTAGTACGCTTGTTCTTCGTGGTGGTATAGAAGTGACCAGTACCAGCAGAAGAAACCAGCTTGATCTTCTCGCGAACACCTTTAGCCATGATGCAGTTCCTTAATACTTCTCACCGCGGGCACGCAGATCGGCCAAGACCGTCTCAATACCCTTCTTATCGATAACACGCATACCTTTAGCAGATACACGCAGAGTTACAAAGCGCTTCTCAGCCTCAACCCAAAAACGGTGGGAGTGCAGGTTCGGCAGAAAACGGCGTTTGGTCGCGTTCATTGCGTGGGAACGGTTGTTACCGCTCACCGGGCGCTTGCCAGTAACTTGGCAGACTCGGGACATGTCTATTCTCCAAAAATCAAATCAGCTCGAGCTTCGTATAGGGTATGGCCGCCTCGTCAGGCTTTTAGAGCCCATCTCAGCAAACTCCACTGAGAACCGACTCACTGTCGTCGGGTAAAAACCAATTCATCAGGTTAGAAACCTGCTGAGATAGGCTCTTAACGCCAAACCCAAGATTCTCAAAGGTGGCGTAGTATACGCTCTGTAGCGTAAGTGCTCAAGTCCCGAACAGCTAAAGATCCCTAAGGATCTTCAAAAAACGACGCTAAATCCAGCCGCGTTCGGCAAAAGATACCGTTTCTCCGTGACCTACAACCAAATGGTCAAGGACACGAATTTCCAGCAGCTGGCACGCTCGAATAATCTGTTCAGTCACTTTTCTGTCCATCAGACTGGGCTCAGCCCGACCGGATGGGTGATTATGCGCCAGAATTAGGGCTGCCGCATTAACCTTCATCGCACCACGAACAATTTCGCGGGGATACACTTCTACGTGCCCAATAGTACCAGCAAACATCTCCTCATGGCGAATAACGCGATGCTGGTTGTCGAGAAAAAGTACCAGAAATACCTCTCTTTCCCGAAAAACGAGCAAATTCTGCAAATATTCCCGGATGACCTCGGGGCTTAGCATCGCATTTTCGGCACTCAGGTGACGCAAATAGGCGCGGCGTGATAATTCAGACACCGCCACCAGCTGCGAAAACTTGGCGACGCCCATCCCTTTCGTACGCGCCATGGCCTCAAAATCGGCCATCAGTAATTTATGCAATGAACCGAATTCTTCCAGCAGGTTCTTTGCCAGATCCATCACATGTAATCCCCGGCATCCTGTACGCAGATAGATCGCCAGCAATTCCTGATCCGTCAGTTCCTTCGCACCCTGCTGCAACAATTTTTCCCGTGGTGGCATCATTCCCGGCCACTGGTCTGCTTGTTTCGTCATCCTGACTCCTTTTTCGCCGCGATTGTGGCACAACATTCCTTCCGCTAAGACGCTCACTGAGTAAGCTTGCGAGACGTTACGCAAAATTTTTATTCTTCAGATTTCGGCGCATCGCCAATAGCTGTCATCATTCCCCGTTATGCTAAAATGTCGCTTCTTTCAGCTTTCAACCAATCGGACAATGATGATGACGGGACTTTCCGGCAAACATATTGTGCTCGGTATCAGCGGTGGTATCGCTGCCTATAAAGCACCAGAACTGGTACGTCGCTTACGTGAAAGAGGCGCAGAAGTCCGCGTCGTCATGACTGAAGCGGCGAAATCCTTCGTGACGCCGTTGAGCCTGCAGGCAGTGTCTGGCTATCCGGTGTCTGACGACCTGCTTGATCCGGCTGCCGAAGCGGCGATGGGGCATATCGAATTAGGCAAATGGGCCGATTTAGTCATTATCGCGCCCGCGACGGCGGATTTGCTGGCCCGCATGAACGCTGGCATGGCCAATGATCTGCTGACGACGGTGTGTCTGGCGACAGCGGCACCGGTCGCCGTGCTGCCTGCAATGAATCAGCAAATGTACCGCGCTGCGGTGACGCAGGAAAATCTGCAAAGCCTGACGGCACGCGGCACGTTAGTGTGGGGTCCGGACAGCGGCAGTCAGGCTTGCGGCGATGTTGGCCCTGGACGCATGCTGGATCCGCTGGTGATTGTTGATATGGCGAACAGCCATTTTTCTGCGCGCAAGGATCTGGCACATCTGAACATTATGGTCACCGCAGGTCCGACGCGCGAGCCACTGGATCCGGTTCGCTTCATCAGTAATCACAGCTCCGGAAAAATGGGTTTTGCGATAGCCAAAGCCGCCGCTGAACGGGGTGCTAACGTGACGCTGATCGCCGGACCGGTATCGCAGCCGACACCCGCTAATGTCCGCCGTATTGATGTGGAAAGCGCGCTGGAGATGCAGCAAGCCGTCCGGCTTTCAGCAGCCACGCAGCAGATTTTCATTTCCTGTGCCGCCGTGGCAGATTATCGTGCGGAACGCATTGCAGATGAGAAAATCAAAAAGCAAGGCGATGAAATCACCGTAAAAATGATTAAGAACCCTGACATTGTTGCCGGTGTTGCGGCCATGACAGAAAACCGCCCTTACGTCGTGGGGTTTGCCGCTGAAACCCAGAATGTGGAAGAATACGCGCGGCAAAAAAGGATCCGCAAGAATCTGGATCTGATCTGCGCCAACGATGTTTCACTTGCCGGGCAAGGTTTCAACAGTGATTCCAATGCTTTGCATCTTTTTTGGCAGGACGGGGATAAAATCTTACCGCTCAGCGATAAGTCCCTGCTTGGCCAACGTTTATTAGAAGAGATTGTCAGCCGTTATGATGAAAAAAATCGACATTAAAATTCTCGACCCGCGCATCGGTTCGACTTTCCCTTTACCGGCTTACGCGACACCAGGGTCGGCGGGTCTGGATTTACGCGCCTGTCTGGATGCGTCGGTTGAACTGAAACCGGGCGAAACCACGTTGCTGCCAACAGGTCTGGCTATCCATATTGGTGATGCTAATCTGGCGGCGGTAATTCTGCCGCGCTCCGGTCTGGGCCATAAACACGGCGTCGTGTTGGGCAACCTGGTCGGCCTTATCGATTCTGATTATCAGGGCCAGCTGATGGTGTCGGTATGGAACCGCGGTCAGACGACCTTTGTTATCGAACCGGGCGAGCGCATTGCTCAGATGGTATTTGTGCCTGTGGTTCAGGCAGAATTCAATCTGGTGGAAGATTTTGACGCCAGTGAACGCGGCGAAGGGGGCTTTGGCCACTCAGGTCGCCAATAAGAACCTGTTCAGCACCGCTGATTCTGACGCGATATTGAACAGATCCTTATCACTATCAGACCGTCACAACGCGAAGGGAACGAAATAAGCCGCAGGATCACAGCGATTCATGCGGCAGTTGTGCGGTTTCTCCATGATTTTAGCCGTTTTTTAGCAAGGGTCTATTCAGACATGGCAGAGAAAGAAACGACAAAAAGGAACAGGCGCGAAGAGATTTTGCAGGCATTAGCGCAAATGCTTCAGTCCAGCGATGGCAGCCAGCGGATCACGACTGCAAAGCTCGCCGCCAGCGTAGGTGTTTCAGAAGCAGCTCTTTATCGTCATTTTCCCAGTAAAACGCGGATGTTTGACAGCTTAATCGAGTTTATCGAAGACAGTCTGATCACCCGTATCAATCTCATCCTGCAGGATGAAAAGGATACGCTGAACAGAATACGTCTGATTTTGCTGCTGATTTTAGGGTTTGCAGAACGTAATCCGGGGCTGACCCGCATTATGACCGGTCACGCCCTGATGTTTGAACAGGATCGCCTGCAAGGCCGCATCAACCAGCTTTTTGAGCGAATTGAAGCGCAACTGCGTCAGGTGTTGCGGGAAAAGAAAATGCGTGAAGGCAGCGGATTCATCAGTGATGAAACCCTGCTTGCCAGCCAGTTACTGGCCTTTTGCGAAGGGATGTTGTCGCGTTTTGTACGTTCGGAATTCAAGTACAAACCGACTCAGGACTTCGATACCCGCTGGCCGCTCATCTCTGCTCAGTTGCAATAAAGGCACGCCGCAGAGTCAGACGTCAGATATCAAAAAGGGCCGAAAGGCCCTTTTGTTTTCATCAACGATTATACGCCGTAACTCTGCTGGTAAGCCCGGACCGCCGCCAGATGGTCAGCCATTTCGGTTTTCTCTTCCAGATACTCAATCAGGTCAGCCAGCGTAATGATTGAAATCACTTTACAGTGATAGTCACGCTCCACTTCCTGAATGGCAGAAATGTCCGCGCGTCCACGTTCCTGGCGATCCAGAGAAATCAATACGCCTGCCAGCGTGGCTTTATTAGCATTGATGATTTCCATCGATTCACGGATAGCAGTGCCAGCGGTGATCACATCATCCACCAGCATGACGCGCCCCTGCAACGGGCTGCCGACCAGTAAGCCGCCTTCGCCGTGATCTTTTGCTTCTTTACGGTTAAAGCAATACGGCACGTCACGTTCATGATGTTCAGCCAGCGCAACGGCCGTGGTCGTGGCAATAGGAATACCTTTGTAAGCCGGGCCAAACACTAAATCAAAATCAATCTTGGAATCCACCAATGCTTCGGCATAAAAACGTCCCAGTAACGCCAGATCACGGCCAGTGTTAAACAAACCGGCATTGAAGAAGTAAGGGCTGATACGCCCGGACTTCAGGGTAAATTCACCGAATTTCAAAACCTGTTTGTTCAGTGCGAACTCAATAAACTGGCGCTGATAGGCTTTCATTGATGGTCTCCTAGATAATGTCTTATTTCTCATTGTCAGCCCGCAGGCCATAAAAAAGGCGACTTCTCAGTCGCCTTAAAAAATTATTCCGCCAACGCCGCTTTCTGCGCCTGGAAGATGGTGTCGATTCCCCCTCTGGCGAGGGCAAGCAAACCGAGCAGTTCTTCATGGCTGAACGGCTCGCCTTCGGCGGTGCCCTGCACCTCAATCATGCGGCCATCTTCCATCATCACCACATTCATATCGGTTTCAGCTGCCGAGTCTTCGACATACTCAAGGTCGCACAGCGCTTCGCCTTTCACGATGCCGACTGACACTGCCGCCACCATACCTTTCATCGGGTTAGCTTTCAGTTTACCTGCCGCCACCAGCGCGTTCAGCGCATCGGCCAGAGCAACACAAGCCCCGGAAATAGACGCCGTACGTGTGCCGCCGTCAGCCTGCAATACGTCGCAGTCGAGCGTAATGGTAAATTCACCCAGCTTTTTCAGGTCTACCGCAGCTCGCAGGGAACGGGCGATAAGGCGCTGGATTTCCAGAGTACGGCCACCTTGTTTGCCTTTTGCGGCTTCACGCGCATTACGCGTATGGGTAGAACGCGGCAACATGCCGTACTCTGCGGTGATCCAACCTTGTCCCTGACCTTTCAGAAAACGCGGAACACCTTCCTCCACCGTCGCGGTACACAGCACTTTGGTATCACCAAACTCCACCAGCACGGAACCTTCAGCGTGTTTAGTGTAATGGCGGGTCAGTGTTACGGGGCGCACTTGTTGTGCATTTCGGCCAGCTGGACGCATGGATAGTTCTCCGGGTCGCGATTCGTGTTTGGCTGCGCATTATACGGACTTCGCGAGGTAATGCCTATCATGACCCGCCCGTGGAGGCTATAATCGCTGCATCTTTACATTAACAGGTACGCATACATGATCCGTAGTATGACCGCTTATGCCCGACGCGAAATTAAGGGTAACTGGGGCAGCGCAGCGTGGGAACTCCGCTCGGTAAACCAACGTTATCTCGAAACTTACATCCGTCTGCCCGAGCAATTCCGCAGCCTGGAGCCGGTTGTCCGTGAGCGTATTCGCGCCCGACTGACCCGCGGTAAAGTCGAATGTAATCTGCGTTTTGACCTCGACCCGAGCGCGCAGAGCACGCTGCAGCTCAATGAAAAATTGGCGAAGCAGCTGGTGGAAGCCGCGCAATGGGTGAAAATGCAAAGTGATGAAGGCGAAATCAATCCGCTGGAAGTCCTGCGCTGGCCGGGTGTGATGCTGGCTGAAGAACAAGATCTGGACGCCATCAGTACTGAATTGCTGCTGGCGCTGGAAACCGCGCTGGACGATTTCATCAGCGCACGCGAAAGCGAAGGCGCCGCACTGAAAACGATGATCGAACAACGCCTCGACGGTGTGAGCGCAGAAGTGGTGAAAGTCCGCGCCCAGATGCCAAATATTCTGCAATGGCAGCGCGAGCGTCTGGTCAGCAAGCTGGAAGACGCGCAGGTACAGCTGGAAAATACCCGTCTTGAGCAGGAGCTGGTGCTGATGGCACAGCGTGTGGATGTGGCCGAAGAGCTGGATCGTCTGGAAGCGCACGTCAAAGAAACGCATAAAATCATGAAGAAAGAAGAAGCCGTTGGCCGTCGTCTTGATTTCATGATGCAGGAATTTAACCGCGAGTCGAACACTCTGGCCTCAAAATCGATCAATGCCGACGTCACGACATCAGCCATCGAGCTGAAAGTGCTGATCGAACAAATGCGCGAGCAGATTCAGAATATTGAGTAAATCTTCATTAATTATGAAGCATCGGTACCCCGAGAAGCCCGTCTACAGACGGGCTTTTTAATTTTCACGCGCTATCATAAAGGCGCTGTAAAATTCGCCATTCCGGGCATTGGCTACCGGCATCATTTGCGATAGGGAGATTAAAATGAAAAAGAACCATCAACCTTTTGAAGAACTTCGCCAGCACAGCAATGACAACAATGAATATTGGTCAGCAAGAGATCTGGCCCCGTTGCTGGATTATAGAGATTGGCGTAACTTTCAAAATGTTCTATCCAGAGCGGCGCAAGCTTGTGAAACCAGCAATCAACAGTTAAGCGACCATTTCGTTGATGCCACCAAAATGGTAATTCTTGGTTCCGGAGCACAACGTGAATTAGAGGACATTCACTTGTCGAGGTATGCATGTTATCTGGTTGTCCAGAATGGTGACCCCGGCAAACCCGTTATCGCAGCCGGACAGACTTACTTCGCCCTCCAGACCAGACGGCAAGAGCTGGCGGATGACGCTACGTTTAAACAGCTGAGAGAAGACGAAAAGCGTTTATTCCTGCGTAACGAACTAAAAGAGCACAATAAACAATTGGTTGAAGTCGCTCAACAGGCAGGAGTAGCAACAACGCTGGACTTTGCCGTGTTTCAGAATCACGGCTATCAGAGGCTGTATGGTGGGTTAGACCAAAAAGCTATCCATCAGCGTAAGGGGCTCAAAAAGAGTCAAAAGATCCTCGATCATATGGGATCCACTGAACTGGCCGCCAACTTGTTCAGAGCAACTCAGACAGAAGAGAAATTGCGACGCGATCAGGTGGATTCAAAAGAACAGGCTAATCAGACACATTTTGATGTGGGTAGTAAGGTTCGGAAAACAATCGAAGAATTAGGCGGAACCATGCCGGAAAATCTCCCCGCTCCGGAACACAGCATCAGGCAAATTGAATCAGCCGCAAAGCGGCTGAATAAAAAATAACGACAACGGGTTCATTGCCTCACGCACAAAAAAAACGCCTCCGGTCATCAAAACCCGAGGCGTTTTTTTATGCTTTAACGAAGAGAGAAATTAATCTTCCCAGCGTTTCAACAGCACGCAGGCATTCACGCCACCGAAACCAAAGCCATTTGACAGGGCATAGGTAATGTCATGCTTTTGCGCGGTATTACCCACGATATTCAGACCCGCAGCCGCTTCATCTTTGTTTTCCAGATTCAGCGTCGGAGGAACGATTTGGTCACGCACGGCCAGAATGGTGAAGATGGTTTCCAGCCCGCCAGCCGCGCCCAGAAGATGTCCGGTCGCAGATTTGGTGGACGTCACCGCCAGCTTACCGTCGGTTCCGAACAGGGTTTTAATCGCATTAATTTCGCCCAGATCGCCCACCGGCGTAGAGGTAGCATGAGCATTCAGATGCTGAACATCTGAAGGCTGAATGCCTGCCTGACGCAGGGCGATTTTCATCGCGCGGCCCGCTCCGTTGCCGTCTTCCGCACCGGAAGTCATGTGATAAGCGTCACCGCTGGTGCCGTAACCGACAATCTCAGCCAGGATTTTGGCTCCACGCGCTTTCGCATGTTCCAGCTCTTCAATGACCAGCATGCCTGCGCCTTCACCCATGATGAAACCATCGCGTGCGCTGTCGAACGGACGGGATGCTTTCTCAGGATGATCTTCATGGCCGGTAGACATGGCTTTTGCCGCCGCGAAACCACCCAGGCTGACAGTATCGATAGCCGCTTCAGCACCACCACAAAGTGCAACATCCGCTTCATCGTTGCGGATCAAACGAACGGCATCACCGATGGCCTGAACACCCGCCGCACAAGCCGTGACCGGTGCACCAATCGGGCCTTTGAACTGATGTTTGATGGAAACCTGACCCGCCGCGAGATTCACCAGGAATGAAGGAATGGTGAAAGGCGACAAACGTTTGGCACCACGGCTGTCGTTGGTACGCACCGCATGGGCAATCGCCGGGAAGCCACCAATACCGGAACCGATGACCGTTGCAGTACGTTCCTGTTGTTCAGGGGTTTCCGCTTTCCAGCCAGCATCAGCAACGGCCATATCGGCAGCAGCCATCGCGAACAGAATAAAGCGGTCCATTTTTTTCTGGTCTTTCGGTACCACGAACTGATCCGGATCGAAGCCTGATTCAGGGTCCTGCTCTTTCGTTTGTACCTGACCACCGATTTTCACGCTCAGGGTTTCAACAATTTCTTCCGGCAAAACGCGGATACCAGACTGACCGGCCAGCAGACGCTTCCAGATAGTTTCGATATCACAGCCCAGAGGACTCACAGCCCCCATGCCGGTAATAACCACTCGACGATGAGTCATAAAACATTCCTCTCTGTCTGTTTAAGACGTAAGTTTCTGCCGGGACTTTTGCAAGCCTGACAAAAACGGGTTTCAGCGAATAGGGCTGACAGTATGTGACGAATTACGATTTTGTAAACCCGTAACCAAAAATTTTTCGTGGCTACTTTGCCAGACTGCGCAACACCAGACTGGTGATGGCCTGAACGCGTTCTTCGAGCTGTTCCGGTGTTTTTTGTTCCAGCAATAACGGATGAGAAAACGGCGTCGTCACACTGGTGATCGCCATACATACCTCATCCAGCGGCGTTTTACGCTCAAACTCACCGGATTCCCGCCCGTCATTGACCACTTTTTCCACGATGCTGTACATCATCGCCCGGTGATTAAGTGTCGACTTCCATTGTTGTGCGGAGGCTGTGGCCGCCAGATCATGCAATTTTCTATCCTGAAAGAAGAGCTCCAGACTACGTGTCAGCAGTGTTTTAAAAATAGATCGCAGGCGCAGAGTTGCACTTTGGTGGCTTTGCGCAATAAGCATCAGTGCATCATCTATCTGACCCACACGCTGTGAACAAATGGCTTCGCCAATCGCCTGTTTCGACTCAAAAAACTTGTAAATATAAGCACTTGAAACACCAATCGATTTGGCCAGATCGGCGACCGACGTTTTGGCGTAACCATACAGGCGGAAGTGCTCAAAAGCCGCATCAATGATTTGCTCGCGCCGTTCATGCTCGGCAGGTCCACGCTGTGTTAACGCAACCGGAATATCGGGCTTCATACACTCCTCCGGGCTGATAAAACAATTATGCAGTGCGTCAATGAGTGACGATTTCAATTAATCGTAACTTATAAACGATGAAAATACACCTCTGATGAAAAAGAGACGTCAGCCATATATGTGAGGGGAATGACCAGATAAACACGCAATCGCGATTTTTCTAATCTAAAATAAACTGACATTCTGTCTCATCCTTAAGTACTGGGCTGAATATCGGGTATTCGCATTAGATTTCATAATGTCAAAATCAATCTAAAAGAAAAACTCAGTCGTGAGCTGAAGATAAACGCATTACTCTGCGCGGCTACCGCTTTCTCATTACTGATTTGTCTGGCGTACATCCATGTTACTCACCGTTCTTTATATTATCGGGATCACCGCAGAAGCCATGACCGGTGCCCTTGCCGCCGGACGCCGGAAAATGGACTCCTTTGGAGTCATTATTATCGCGTCTGCGACGGCTATTGGCGGGGGTTCTGTCCGTGACATGTTGCTGGGCCATTATCCTTTGGGCTGGGTTAAGCATCCGGAATACATTGTGATCGTGGCTATCGCGGCACTCATGACCACCTGGCTTGCCCCACTGATGCAACATCTTCGCCGGCTCTTCTTAGTGCTTGATGCCTTAGGTTTAGTGGTGTTTTCAATCATCGGGACACAAGTCGCACTCGATATGGGGCATGGTGCCATCATCGCCTCTGTCTGTGCCGTCATCACCGGCGTTTTTGGCGGCGTGCTGCGGGATATGATGTGTAATCAGATCCCGCTGGTCTTTCAGAAAGAAATTTATGCCGGCGTTTCATTTGCCTCTGCCTGGGTTTACATCGGGCTGCAATATTTCTCTCTGCCGCACAATCTGGTGGTGATTATCACGTTGCTGGTCGGCTTTACCGCCCGACTGATCGCATTACGTTTTCGCCTTGGGTTGCCGGTCTTCAATTATCCGCACTCTGACCACTGATCTTCCCTGCGGGTTTTCAGCTAGCGGAAAGCAGGCAATTGCGCCTGCTGTAACGCCCCGGTGATTGCCATGACAGCCGGGTGATGTATAAAGTCAAAAACCTGAGCGGCTCTTTTTTCCCCCATTCCCGCGGCCTTTGCCCAGTCGTGAGACGTGAGTTGTTTCAATTGGCTCCAGCCCTGCTGTTGCCCGGCAAATTTCAGGGCATAAGAAGGAAATCCCAGCGCGGACAGCCAGTGTCGCAAGTCCTTCTCCCGGGCAAAGTGAATCTGTGCCATCAGTTTTTGCGCCTGTTTAACTCCGATTCCCGGAACCGCAGCCAGGTCTTTTTCATTCAATGCTAACCAGCTGACCAGGGAGTCGGCAGGAATTGCATCCAGCAACTTTTGCCATGTCGCCCCGCCAAATCCTGCCATATCCAGGGCTTCAGGGCCGCTGAGCCAGATAAGACGTGAGAGAAATTGCGCCGCACAACCCGGACCGGGCGTAAAACAGGAAAAGGCGTTATAACGCTGCGGATCGGGCAATGGCACCGGCGAACGCTCACTGACCCGCCATGTCACTTCATCAAGACGCGGGATCCCCTGCCCTGCCAGTGTGATGGCAACCTGATCACCGGGAAGCACATCCCATTGCCTGAAACGACTGACGGACCCCACACTCACCTTACTGACTAACTTATCGTCCAGCCTCAGAGGGTTCAGGTTGAGGATGACCGTCACCTTCCCGCTTCGCCCTGTCGTCGTCGTGATGCCGGTAACATCAGTAAGCTGTCTGGCGGGGGGGTATTTCCAGGCGACAGCCCATGTGGGAGGCGTATTTTGCCAATATTTTCCGGCTGGCTCTTCTTCCTGACGGATGACGACACCATCAGTAGCAAAAGGTAATGCCTGGCGGAACCAGTGCTCGCGCCATTTTTCTACCTCTTCCGGTGTGCTGACCGGCAGTGTGAACTGAGCAACAACCGGAAATCCGAACCGGCTCAGTTTCTCAAGATGATCTGACATAAGGATCGGCCCATCCGGCCATGACCAGATAAACACACCCACCTGTTTCAGGATGTCAGAAGCCGACGTACGCCGCATTGCTCCCGCGACTTTTGATCTTGCATTCATACCCCCATCGACACTTTGCTGATGACCGGTCATCTTCAGGTAAAGCTCGCCCTGCAGCACTAACTCCGGGCTCACGTCCGGAACGGTGAGCGGGATCGCCGGTATTGATGCGGCTTTCGGCGTCCAGTTTTGTCCTTTCTCACCGTTCCCCCGGCTGATCAATGCAGTCAATTGCCCGTACCGGTAAACCAGCGACACCGCCACGCCATCGATTTTGGGCTGAATACTGAGATTCTTTCGTCCCTTCATCCAGTTCGAGACGGCCTGTTTATCTTTCATTTTATGCAGACCGGTGTGGGCGACCGGATGCGGGAATTCAGCAGTATCACCGGCGGGCACGGTCACTTCGGGCGCAGGCTGGCTGGCACACTGTAGCCAGACACGTTGTTTCTGACGTAACTGGTCATAGACCGAATCTTCTATCGGGCTGCTGCCGGACTGATGATAAGCCGTATCCCATCGGGTCAGCTGATCCGTGAGATGGCGGGTTTCCTGCGACAAGCGTGACGATGACCAGGCCGGACATTCCTGCGGCGGCATATCCTGACCGGACACAGAGAAAGTAAAAGAGAACAGGCAGATAAGAAAAATGAACTGGCGCATAGGCACCTCCTTGTGACCGCCAGTAAACGCGGGTATGGCGTTTCCCGCCACTGGCATCACCGGTTCTTGCGAGATGCTTTCCGGGTTATTTCATCAGTTGCAGTAACGAAGAAAAAATTTGGAATGCGGCACGTAAATCTGTCAGGAAAGGCTATTTTCTCGGGTGAAGTTGCGATGAAATACGTCTGGGCGCTGCACCGAATGCGGCGAGCGTGTATACTGTGCGAGAGATCACTCTTCGCATACTTCCTATCAACCCATTCAGTTGAAACGTCATCATGGTTCAAGGCACGCTATATATTGTCTCCGCCCCAAGTGGAGCAGGTAAATCAAGTCTGATTCAGGCTTTACTTAAAACACAACCGCTCTACGACACACAGGTTTCTATTTCTCATACCACCCGTTCTGTACGTCCTGGTGAGAAACATGGCGAACATTACTTCTTTGTCGACAAAGAAGCGTTTCGCGAGATGATTGAACGTGATGCCTTTTTAGAACACGCGGAAGTTTTCGGTAATTATTACGGAACGTCCCGTGAAGCCATTGAGCAGGTTTTAGCATCAGGTGTGGATGTTTTCCTCGATATCGACTGGCAAGGTGCTCAGCAAATCAGGAAAAAGATGCCGCTGGCGCGCAGTATTTTTGTTCTGCCGCCATCGAAAGATGAGCTTGATCGCCGCTTACGTGGTCGTGGTCAGGACAGCGAAGAGGTTATTGCCAAACGTATGGCACAAGCCGTGGCTGAAATGACACACTTTGCCGAATACGACTATTTAATTGTGAATGACGATTTTGATCTGGCTCTATCGGATTTAAAAACGATTATTCGCGCCGAACGTCTGCGTCTGAGCCGTCAGCGGCTCCGTCATGACGGATTAATCACCAAACTATTGGCAGACTGAAGTCACTTTCAGTATTATGCCCAGTCTTTCGTCACCCTGTGGAGTAGCACATATATGGCACGCGTAACTGTTCAAGACGCTGTTGAGAAAATTGGTAACCGTTTTGACCTGGTGTTGGTGGCTGCTCGTCGCGCACGCCAGCTGCAATCTGGTGGTAAAGATCCACTGGTCGCTGAAGAAAACGATAAATTCACTGTTATCGCCCTGCGCGAAATCGAAGAAGGCCTGATCACGAATCAGATCCTCGACGTTCGTGACCGTCAGGAGCAACAGGAGCAGGAAGCCGCAGAGATTCAGGCAGTGACTGCCATCGCTGAAGGCCGTCGTTAATTAACGAAACGGATCTCACTTGTATATCTTTGAAAGCCTGAATCAACTGATTCAAAAATACCTGCCGGAGGAGCAAATAAAGCGCCTCGTGCAGGCTTACCTCGTGGCGCGGGATGCGCACGAGGGGCAAACACGTTCCAGTGGTGAGCCCTATATTACTCACCCGGTGGCCGTGGCATGTATTTTGGCTGAAATGAGGCTCGATCATGAGACTCTGATGGCGGCGTTATTACACGACGTTATCGAAGACACGCCTGCCACTTACCAGGATATGGAACAACTGTTTGGCAAAAGTGTTGCTGAGCTGGTTGAAGGCGTTTCGAAGTTAGACAAGCTGAAATTCCGCGATAAGAAAGAAGCGCAGGCGGAAAACTTCCGCAAAATGGTCATGGCGATGGTGCAAGACATCCGCGTCATCTTGATCAAACTCGCTGACCGTACCCATAACATGCGCACACTGGGCTCTTTGCGCCCGGATAAACGTCGCCGTATTGCCCGCGAAACGCTGGAAATCTACAGCCCGCTGGCTCACCGTTTGGGTATTCATCACCTGAAAACCGAGCTCGAAGAGCTGGGCTTCGAAGCCCTCTATCCCAACCGTTACCGCGTCATCAAAGAAGTGGTGAAAGCCGCGCGTGGCAACCGTAAAGAGATGATCCAAAAAATCCTCTCTGAGATAGAAGGCCGTTTAACCGAAGCCGGAATTCAGTGTCGGGTCAGTGGTCGCGAAAAACACCTGTACTCGATCTATTGCAAAATGCACCTGAAGGAACAGCGTTTCCATTCCATTATGGATATCTACGCGTTCCGGGTGATCGTTAAAGAACTCGATACCTGCTATCGCGTGTTAGGACAGGCACACAGCCTGTACAAACCGCGTCCGGGTCGGGTCAAAGATTACATCGCCATTCCTAAAGCCAACGGCTATCAATCTTTGCATACCTCGCTCATCGGCCCGCACGGTGTGCCGGTTGAAGTGCAGATCCGTACGGAAGATATGGATCAGATGGCAGAGATGGGGGTGGCGGCTCACTGGGCTTATAAAGAGAACAGTGAAACCAGCACGACGGCGCAGATCCGCGCACAGCGCTGGTTACAGAGTTTGCTCGAACTGCAACAAAGCGCGGGCAACTCGTTTGAATTTATCGAGAGCGTGAAATCCGATCTGTTCCCGGATGAGATTTATGTCTTTACGCCGGAAGGCCGTATTGTCGAATTGCCTGCGGGCGCGACACCGGTCGACTTTGCTTACGCCGTGCATACCGATATCGGCCATGCCTGTGTCGGCGCGCGCGTAGACCGCCAGCCTTATCCGCTCTCGCAGCCGCTGACCAGCGGACAGACCATCGAAATCATTACCGCACCGGGCGCCCGTCCGAATGCCGCCTGGCTGAACTTTGTTGTCAGCTCGCGCGCTCGTGCCAAAATTCGCCAGATGCTTAAAAACCTGAAACGTGATGATTCCGTTTCACTTGGCCGTCGTCTGCTGAATCATGCGCTGGGCGCCGGTAAAAAACTCTCAGATATTCCGCCGGAAAACATCAAAAACGAGCTGGATCGCATGAAGCTCGCCGCGATGGATGACCTGCTGGCTGAAATCGGCCTCGGCAATGCCATGAGCGTGGTGGTTGCCAAAAATCTGATGGGTGACCAGTCTTCAATGGCCACGTCCGGTACCCGCAATCTGCCGATTAAAGGTGCAGATGGCGTGCTGATCACGTTCGCAAAATGCTGTCGTCCGATCCCAGGTGACCCAATCATTGCGCACGTCAGTCCGGGTAAAGGTCTGGTGATCCACCATGAATCCTGCCGTAATATTCGTGGCTATCAGAAAGAACCTGAGAAATTCATGGCAGTTGACTGGGATGACCACCAGGAAACCGATCAGGAATTTATCGCTGAAATCAAAGTCGATATGTTTAACCATCAGGGCGCTCTGGCGAACCTGACCGCAGCGATCAATGCGGCACAGTCGAACATTCAGAGTCTGAGCACTGAAGAAAAAGACGGTCGCGTCTACAGCGCCTTTATCCGCCTGACGACCCGCGATCGCGTTCATTTGGCGAATATCATGCGTAAAATTCGTATCATGCCGGACGTCATCAAAGTTACCCGCAACCGAAACTGATTGTTATGACCCCAGAACGTTATGCGCGCATCCGCGAAATGCTTGCGGCCCGACAGCCAGACCTGACGGTCTGCATGGAACAGGTGCATAAACCGCATAACGTTTCTGCCGTCATCCGCACGGCAGACGCCGTTGGCGTTCACGAAATCCATGCTGTCTGGCCCACCACCCGGATGAAGACGCTGGTCTCTTCGGCGGCAGGCAGCAACAGTTGGGTTCAGGTCAAAACTCACAAAACCATTCAGGATGCCGTCGCCAAAATGAAGGCGCAGGGCATGCAAATTCTGGCCACCAACCTGTCAGAGAAAGCCGTCGACTTCCGCGCGATTGATTACACCCGTCCGACCTGTATTTTGCTGGGTCAGGAGAAAACGGGCATCACGCCTGAAGCATTAGCCCTGGCAGACAGCGATATCATCATTCCGATGATCGGTATGGTGCAGTCTCTTAACGTTTCCGTCGCTTCGGCGTTGATTTTGTATGAAGCCCAGCGCCAGCGTGAAAACGCCGGCATGTATCGCCGCGACACCAGCCTGCTGAGCGAGAAAGAGCAACAGCGATTGCTGTTTGAAGGTGGCTATCCGGTGCTGTCGAATGTGGCGAAGCGAAAAAAACTGCCACGCCCTTTCATTGACGATCAGGGGCAAATTATTGCCGATGATGAATGGTGGTCTGCGATGCAAATGACGGTTAAAAAAAGATGAAAGGCCGCCTGCTCGACGCCATCCCGCTGACGTCGCTTTCCGGCGTCGGAGCCAGTCAGGCAGATAAACTCGCTAAGCTCGGCCTTGAAACTATTCAGGATTTACTGCTTCACCTGCCTTTGCGTTATGAAGATCGTACCCGCCTTTACACCATCAATGATTTGCAGCCCGGTATTTTCGCCACCATAGAAGGCGAAGTCCTGCGCAGCGATATCAGTTTTGGTCGCCGCAGAATGCTCACCTGTCAGATAAGCGACGGTACCGGCATGGTGACATTACGCTTCTTCAACTTTAACGCCGCGATGAAAAACAGTCTGGCAGCAGGCCGTCGTGTCACTGCTTATGGTGAAATCAAACGCGGCACAATCGGCGCAGAAATCATTCATCCGGAATACCGCATTCAGGGTGAAAACAGCGAAGTGGTTTTGCAGGAATCGCTGACACCGGTTTACCCGACAACAGAAGGCATTCGTCAGGCAACGCTGCGTAAACTGACCGATCAGGCACTTGAACTGCTCGACACCGTGCCAATTGCCGAACTGTTGCCGGAAGAACTGAGCCGGTCGTTGATCCCGCTCCCTCAGGCGCTGCATTTGCTGCACCGCCCGCCGCCTGATATCCAGCTTGCCGATCTTGAAAAAGGTCATCATCCGGCACAACGCCGTCTGATTATGGAAGAGCTGCTGGCGCACAATCTCAGTATGCTGGCCGTCCGCGCCGGTACACAAAGTTATAAAGCCCTGCCGTTGCATCATGACGACCGGTTGAAGAATCAGTTTCTCGCGTCCCTTCCTTTCAGTCCGACCGGTGCGCAGCAGCGCGTGGTGGCTGAAATCGAGCAGGATTTAGCGAAAAGTTATCCGATGATGCGCCTGGTTCAGGGCGACGTCGGTTCTGGTAAAACGCTGGTCGCTGCACTTGCCGCCCTTTGCGCTATCGCGCAAGGGCAGCAGGTCGGATTAATGGCACCCACTGAATTGCTGGCCGAACAACACGCCAATAATTTCCGTCAGTGGTTTGAACCGCTGGGCATTCAGGTCGGCTGGCTGGCAGGAAAACAAAAAGGTAAAGCGCGGCAGGCGCAGCAGGACGCGATCGCCAGCGGACAGGTGTCGATGGTGGTGGGAACGCATGCCATCTTCCAGGAACAGGTTTTGTTCTCTTCGCTTTCCCTGGTCATTATTGATGAACAGCACCGTTTCGGTGTACATCAGCGTCTGGCGCTGTGGGAAAAGGGGCTGCAACAGGGCTTCCACCCGCATCAGCTGATCATGACCGCTACGCCGATCCCCCGCACACTGGCGATGACTGCCTATGCGGATCTGGATACGTCCGTCATCGACGAACTGCCTCCGGGCCGTACGCCGGTGACAACCGTCGCGATCCCTGATACCCGCCGCAGCGACATCATCAGCCGGGTGAAAAGTGCCTGCGAACAGGAAAACCGTCAGGCTTATTGGGTGTGTACGCTGATTGAAGAATCAGAAATGCTGGAAGCTCAGGCCGCAGAAGCCACCTGGGAAGGGCTGAAAGAGGCGCTTCCGGCACTCAATATCGGACTGGTTCATGGGCGCATGAAAGCGCAGGAAAAACAGGCCGTCATGCAGGCGTTCAAACAGGGTGAAGTGCAACTGCTGGTTGCCACCACCGTGATTGAAGTGGGCGTCGATGTTCCCAATGCCAGCCTGATGATTATCGAAAACCCGGAGCGTTTAGGACTGGCGCAGTTGCACCAGTTACGCGGACGCGTCGGGCGCGGTGCTGTCGCGTCTCACTGCGTTCTGCTCTATAAAACGCCCCTTAGTAAAACTGCGCAGAAACGTTTGCAGGTTTTACGCGACAGCAACGACGGCTTTGTCATTGCCCAGCAGGATTTAGAAATCCGCGGGCCGGGCGAATTACTGGGTACGCGCCAGACCGGCAGTGCCGAGTTTAAAGTCGCGGACCTGTTGCGTGACCAGGCGATGATCCCCGATGTACAGCGCATTGCGCGTTATCTGCAGCAGCAGTTCCCTGAACATGCCAGGGCCCTGATTGAGCGCTGGCTGCCAGAACGCGTCCGCTATACCAACGCCTGAGTCTCCTTTTCCTGCTTTTATACCCTCGAAACATTATTGAAAATGATGTTTCACCCTCAACACATTTTTGCCATTTCTCCTTATCCTCCCTTAACTGCGCTTTCTGCATCGGTTATTTGATAACCTTCACAGAGTGAGGCAAAGCCGGTAACCGGTTCCACACCCCACCACTACACTGATGATAATTAAGGCAACCCTGTCTGATGTCCTCAACATAAGGTCAAATCATCATGAGTATCAGCCAATCCCTCTTTACTTTTATAGAACAGAAAATCAGCCCCTTTGCCGCACGACTGTCCTCTCAGCGACATGTCATGGCGGTGCGCGACGGCTTCATTTCAGCAATGCCCTTTATGATTGTTGGATCATTTTTATTGGTTTTCGTGCATCCGCCCTTTTCGCCGGAATCGTCATGGGGTTTCGCCACAAGCTGGCTGGCGCTCTCGGCAAAATATGAAGTGCAGATCCTGACGCCGTTCAATATGACCATGGGCATCATGTCGATCTATATCTCGGCATCGATTGCCTACAATCTGGCACGGAGTTACAAACTTGACCCGTTCATGACAGCCATGCTGGCGCTGATGTCTTTCCTGCTGGTGGCCGCGCCACAAATTGATGAAAAGATGCCGACGGCGGCGCTGGGCGGTGTGGGGATCTTTACCGCCATTCTGGTGGCCATTTACGTCACGGAGCTGACGCGGTTACTGAAAAAATACAATATCGGCATCCGCTTACCCGAGCAGGTACCGTCAAACATTAAGCATTCATTTGATTTGCTGATCCCGATTATTGCTGTGGTAGTGACGATTTTCCCGCTGAGTTTGCTGGTGCAATACGGGTTTGATATGTTGCTGCCGCAGGCAATTATGGCGCTGTTCGAGCCGCTGATTTCCGCCGCTGACTCGCTGCCTGCGGTGCTGCTGGCCGTGCTGATTTGTCATCTGCTTTGGTTTGCCGGTATTCATGGCTCAGCCATCGTTTCCGGCATGTTGCAGGCATTCTGGCTGACCAATCTCGGGCTTAATCAGACAGCCCTCGCTGCCGGTTTACCGATGACGCATATCATGACTGAGGCATTCTGGAATTTCCTGATCGTGATTGGCGGGTCCGGCGCGACCATAGGACTGGTGCTGCTGTTTTGTCGCAGTAAGTCAGCGCACCTGCGCACAATGGGGAAACTCAGTCTGGTGCCGAGCTGTTTCAATATCAATGAACCGGTCATTTTCGGCACGCCTATCGTGATGAATCCGGTCTTTTTCATCCCCTTCCTGCTGGCACCCATGGTCAACGCCGTCATCGCCTATCTGGCCGTGTCGACCGATCTGCTTCCGCATATGATTTCACTGGTTCCGTGGACGTCTCCGGCACCTGTCGGGGCGGCATGGGCAATGGGCTGGGATTTTAAAGTATCGATTCTGGTCGTTCTGCTGATGGCGCTGTCGATGGTGATTTATTATCCGTTCTTCAAGGTCTACGAGAAGCAGTTAATGACGCAGGAGAAAGCCGCTGAAGCTGAACAGGTGTTCTCTGAAAAGGCCGACGCCACGCAATAACAGGCAGGGAAGGAAGGAGACAGGCACAGAAGCGATGTTTCTGTGCCTGTTTTTTTTAGCTGATAGCCGGGAATATCGGCAGCATCAGATAGAGTTTAATGACAATCGCATTGGCGATATCGATGAAGAAGGCGCCCACCATCGGCACCACCAGAAACGCAAGATGCGAAGGACCAAACTGATTGGTGATCGCCTGCATATTGGCAATGGCTGTCGGCGTCGCGCCCAGTCCGAAACCGCAGTGCCCGGCCGCCAGCACCGCCGCGTCGTAGTTTTTCCCCATCACGCGATAAGTGACAAAAATCGCGTAAAGCGCCATCGCGAGGGTTTGTACCATCAGAATCGCCATCATCGGCAGCGCCAGTGACGCCATCTCCCATAACTTCAGACTCATCAATGCCATGGCGAGGAACAGCGACAAGCTGACATTACCCAGCACGGACACTGCGCGATCGAAGACACGATAAAAACCCAGCCATGCCAGCACATTACTCAGGATCACACCAACGAAGAGCACGCAGACAAATGTCGGGATTTCAAATGCCGAACCCTGCAACAGGCCGGAGATGTGCGTCCCCGCGGTCAGGCAGATCGCAATCAGCGCGATGGTTTCCACCATTACCAGGGGCGTGATCATTCTGCCAATCGACGGTTTCTCAAAGGCGCTCGGGTCGACCGTATCCTCAGGTGTGCCGTGAGGTGTGGAAGAATGGCTCACCAGATAGCGCGCCACCGGGCCACCGATAATCCCACCGAGTACCAGACCGAAGGTCGCACAGGCCATGGCAACTTCTGTCGCGTTTTCAAAACCATAACGCTCGGTGAACAGCTTGCTCCACGCCGCGCCGGTGCCGTGACCACCGGAAAGGGTAATTGACCCCGCCAGCAGCCCCATCAGCGGATCCAGACCGAGCATTTTCGCCATGCCGATACCGATGGCATTTTGCAAAAGCAATAAACCCACAACCACAAAAACCAGCAGGAAAAGGGATTTTCCCCCTGCTCTCAGGCTTGCCAGATTGGCGTTAAGGCCAATCGTCGCAAAAAATGCCAGCATCAGTGGCTCTTTTAAGGACATGTCGAAACCGACTTCCCAGCCGAACATCTGATTGGCGATCAGCAGCAGCAAAGCGACCAGTAACCCTCCGGCGACGGGTTCAGGAATGGTGTATTTATTGAGGAATTTGACCGACTGGACGCATTTTCGTCCTAAAAGGAGTACCAACGTGGCGGCAACCAGTGTGCCGTAGGTATCGAGTTGAATCATTGACGAACTCCATTCTAAAATAAATCCAATAAAATTATTACGTTATAAACTTTTCGCTTACCGTTTTTTTCCCAGAGGCTGAATTAGAAGTCATTCACGCTGCATTACGCAAGAAAAACAGGCCATAAACGCCACCTAAACTCAAACCAGCCACTGAAAATTGCTGATAGCAAACGATTGCTTTTGTCGTTAATTTCAATAAAAATGCCCGCTTTGCCGCTTATTGGAATGCCACAACATGAGTTCGCAAACCGCAGAACAAGAAACACAGCAACCCGATCTCTCCCGCCAGCAAAAAAGTGAACTGATTTACCGGCTCGAAGACCGCCCGCCTTTACCTCAGACGTTATTTGCCGCCTGTCAGCACTTGCTGGCGATGTTTGTTGCGGTGATCACACCGGCATTACTGATTTGTCAGGCGCTGGGTCTGCCTGCACAGGACACTCAGCACATCATCAGCATGTCGCTGTTCGCCTCCGGTCTTGCGTCTATTTTGCAGATTAAAACCTGGGGGCCGGTCGGTTCCGGTTTGCTGTCCATTCAGGGCACCAGCTTTAACTTTGTGGCACCGCTGATCATGGGCGGAATGGCACTGAAGAATGGCGGCGCAGATGTACCGACCATGATGGCCGCGCTGTTCGGCACGCTGATGCTGGCTTCCTGTACTGAAATCATCCTGTCCCGTTTCCTGCATCTCGCGCGCCGCATTATCACGCCGCTGGTTTCCGGCATCGTGGTGATGATTATCGGGCTGTCACTGATTCAGGTCGGGCTGACGTCGATTGGCGGCGGTTACTCCGCCATGAGTGATCACACTTTCGGCGCACCGAAAAATCTGTTGCTGGCCGCCGTGGTGCTGGTGGTGATTGTTCTGCTGAACCGTCAGCGCAACCCGTACCTGCGTGTCGCTTCTCTGGTGATCGCCATGGCTGTGGGTTATCTGGTGGCCTGGATGATGGGGATGTTGCCGACCGCGGCTGCGCCAGCCACCCAAAGCAACTGGATAACCTTACCGACGCCGCTGTATTACGGGCTGGGTTTTGACTGGAATCTGCTGATCCCGCTGATGCTGATTTTCATGGTGACATCGCTGGAAACTATCGGTGATATTACCGCGACCTCAGACGTTTCGGAGCAGCCGGTCAGCGGCCCGCTCTATATGAAGCGCATCAAAGGCGGTGTTCTGGCAAACGGCCTGAACTCAATGCTGTCTGCGGTATTTAACACTTTCCCGAATTCATGTTTCGGGCAAAACAACGGCGTGATTCAGCTGACCGGTGTTGCCAGCCGCTATGTCGGTTTTGTTGTCGCGCTGATGCTGATCGTACTGGGTCTGTTCCCGGCGGTGGCCGGATTTGTGCAGCATATTCCTGAACCGGTTCTGGGCGGCGCGACCATCGTGATGTTCGGCACCATTGCCGCATCCGGTGTGCGTATTGTTTCCCGCGAGCGCCTGAACCGCCGCGCGATTATGATCATGGCGCTTTCTCTGGCCGTCGGTATGGGTGTTTCCCAGCAACCGCTGATCCTGCAATTCGCGCCCGACTGGCTGAAAACCTTGCTGTCATCCGGTATTGCGGCAGGCGGGATTACTGCGATAGTTCTGAATCTGGTTTTCCCTCACGAGAAGTAAACACAGGATGTAATCCGCGTGCAACAGCGGCAGAGGGTCTGGAACCCCTGCCGCTTTTTATTGTCTCCATTCTGCTAACCTGTTGAGAAAAGTCGCTGTTTGCGGCATAAACAAAGAATCTTTTTTCCACTTTCCCGCTACAGGGCTCCAGACGATGAGATTTATCGGTAAAATTTTGCTGACGTTCGCCTTACTTCTGGTACTGGCGATCGTGCTGGTGTACGTCCTGTTGCAAACGCGCTGGGCCGCTGGCTGGGTCAGCCGCTGGATCAGCAACAACAGCGAGTACCGGGTCTCCGTTGAGAAACTCGACCATAACTGGTCATCTCCGGGGCGCGTGACGTTAAACAATGTGGTCTTCGGGCAAAAGAATCAGCCGGAAATTCTCAGTGCCGGGGAAGTCGATCTGGATTTAAGCTGGCGTCAGATCACTGAACCGCGCTTTTTCGATCGCGTCGTTCTGATTAACGGACGTCTTAACGTCAGTCCTTCCTCAATGAATTTGCCGTTGCAGGCCAATACCCTGCAACTGAGTAAGATGGCGCTCACCGGCAATGCCGCCGGCCTGGATATTCAGGGGCAGCAGATTAATGCCGGTATTTCGCCATGGCAGCCGAAACCTCATCAGCTTTTAGGCGATAAAGCCGACTTCCAGCTAAGCGCCGCCAGCCTGACGGTCAACGGACTGCCAGCCGAAAATGTGCTGATTCAGGGCAATATCAATCATAAAAATCTCACGCTGAGTAATTTTGGCGGTGATCTGGCGCGCGGTCAGCTGACCGGCAAAGCCACACAGGCCGCCGACGGCAGCTGGAATATCGAAAACCTGCGCCTGAGCAATGTGCGTCTGCAAACCTCCAAACCGCTTTCCGCTTTCTTCGATGACTTCCAGACCCTGCCCAAAGTGACCCTCCAGCGTCTTGATCTGATCGACGCGCGTTTGCAGGGAACGGACTGGGCCTTCAGCGACGTTGATTTGTCTGTACAGGATCTGACGCTGGAAAAAGGTGACTGGCACAGCGATGACGGCGAAATCACGCTGAATGCAACCGACATGATTGACGGCAATCTGCATATTCAGGATCCGATCATCAGCCTCGACCTTTCACCGCAGGGCATTGCGATCAAACAAGCCACGGCGCGCTGGGAACGCAGTTTACTGCGCACAACCGGCAACTGGCTGCGCGCCAACAAACGCCTGCAGCTTGATGAAGTGTCTGTCGCGGGGCTGGAATACACATTGCCGGAAAACTGGAAACAGCTGTGGAATCAGGCACTGCCGGATTCGCTGTCAGAGGTGTTTATCAGCCGGTTCATTGCTAACCGCAATCTGATCATTGATATCAATCCTCAATTCCCGTTCCAGCTGACGGCGCTTGATGGCCTCGGCAACAATCTGCTGCTGGCGCGTAATCACCAGTGGGGGATCTGGAACGGCACGCTGAATCTCAATGCCAGTGAAGCGACCTTTAACCGCAATGATGTGCGTCGTCCCTCCATTACACTGAATGCGAACGACAGTCAGGTGAACATTTCCGAACTGAGTGCGTTCACCAAAGAAGGATTGCTGGAAGCCAGTGCGACGGTTGACCAGCAGCCGCAGCGTCATTTCTCGCTAAAAATGACAGGCCGCTCCGTGCCTGCCAATCAGCTGGAAAACTGGGGATGGCAGCATCTGGCGCTGGAAGGGAATGCGAATATGCAGCTCAATCTGCAAGGGCAGATGCCCGCAAATGTGGATTACAAACCGACACTCAGCGGGACATTGCAGGTGAACAGCGCCAGCGGGCAGTCCGTGACGGAAAGAATGGTCAACGGACTGGTGTCCGGCGCGGCCACAACAGCAGCGCCAGTACCCGCTACGCCGTAATTCAGGTCAGTTGATTTCAGGTTCCAGCGGTGCGCCGGGTGCCGCTGGAAGCACCAGATAGGTGCCTTCAAACACCGCGCCGTCCACCTCATCACCGTATAAATTCACTTCAAGCTGCACGCGCGCTTTGCGCCCGCGGGCCAGACGGTCGAGGTCACCGCGAACAGAGCCGAGATCGGCCACCGCACGCGGCCTGCCGGTCACCGGGGTACTGTAGCGGATATGGGCATCGGCCAGCACAATGGTGCCGCCCAGATGGCGCTCACGCAGCAATAACCAGATCAGCCCCCAGCCGGTCAGCGTCGCCAGTGAAAACAGACTGCCAGCGAAGAGTGTGTGGTGCGGGTTCTGGTTTCCCGTCTCAGGCATCGTGGTCACAAAACGCTGGCCGGTGTACTGGCTGATACGGACGCCCATTTTTTCGCTAAGCGGAATATGGTCATACCAGGCCTGTTGCAACTGACCGCACCAGTCGGGGCGATGCAGAATATCATCCAGCGTTTCGATCGGTTTGATCATCAGGAAATGGCGAACCGGCGTGGTTTGCGGGGTGGTAATTTCCCCCTGATTCACAAAGCCCAGTTTGGCAAAGAAATCCACGGCATCTTCACGGGCGCTACAGACCACACGTTTCACCCCTTCCTGACGCGCCACAGACTCCAGGGTCATCGCCACCAGTGTTCCCAGCCCTTTGTCCTGCACATTCGGATCCACCGCCAGGAAGCGGATAGAGGCTTCATTATCGGCATTGATGTATAAACGACCCACCGCCACCGGCTCGCCGTGTTCATCCACCACCATCTGGTGATGTGCGATAGAATCGTAGGCATCACGCTCTGAACCCTCCGGCTGGTGCAGCGGTTTGCGCAGCATTTCCCAGCGGAATCGGTAATAGGCGGCCAGTTCTTTTTCGGTCGTCGGTACTCTCAGGTGATACATAGATACTTTCTCTCCGGCGTTATGCCTTGTCGGTCAGACTTGTAGCCAGAAGGTCACTGGTCCGTCGTTCACCAGTGCCACTTTCATGTCCGCTGCAAAACGACCGGTTTCGGTCGCTATGCCTTTTTCCCGGCACTGCCCGCAAAAATACTGATATAACCGGTCAGCTTCCTGAGGTTCCGCCCCGCGTGAGAATCCCGGGCGCATGCCTTTTTGCGTGTCTGCCGCCAGTGTGAACTGCGACACCACCAGCAGACTGCCGCCAGCCTGCTGCACGTTCAGATTCATCTTGTCGTTTTCGTCACCGAAAATCCGGTACCCGATCACCCGTTCACAGAGGCGTTTGGCTTTTTGCTCATCGTCGCCCTGTTCAACACCCAGTAACACCAGTAATCCCGGCCCTATCTGGCCGCAGATTTCGCCCTCTATCGTGACGCTGGCATTCAATACCCGCTGAATTAACGCGATCATACATATCCTTCGGACTGATTATTCTTCTGCGATGTGTTGCGCGGACTGCAATTTCCTCAGAGAACGGAATTCTCCCAGTGTGACGGTAATTTCCGCCCCGAGAAGTACGATACACCAGCTGACATACACCCAGAGAAATAAAATGGGGATCACAGCCAGTACACCGTAAATCAACTGATACGACGGGAAAAGCTGAATGTATAAGGTGAAGATTTTTTTACTTAATTCGAATAAAGCCCCGGAAACCAGCGCGCCCACCAGCGCATCCTTTGCCGGAACTCTCACCGTCGGCACGACCTGATAAAGCAGCCAGAATGTCACCCAGGAAATCAGCAACGGCAGGATGCGCAGCGCGTGGTCGATCACCGAATGCACGCCGCTGATATTCAGCCAGTTCAGGGAGAGCAGATACGAGCTGACCGCCACACTGGCAACCAGCAAAATAGGCCCGAGCGTTAAAACCATCCAGTAAACGGCAAAGGAGAAGACGATCGGGCGCTTGGTTTTGCTGTCCCAGATTTTGTTCAGCACGCTGTCTACTGAGGCGATCAGAAGCAATGCGGTGACGATTAATCCGCAGGTGCCCACGGCGGTCATTTTGCTGGAGTTGGCAACAAACTGTTCCAGATAACGCTGGATGGTGTTGCCGGTGGCGGGCATGAAGTTGGAAAAAATGAAAGTTTTCAGCTGCATGCTGATGTCTGAGAAAACCGGGAATAACGCAAACAGCGAAAACACCACGGCGATCAGCGGCACCAGCGAAAGCAAAGAGACATAAGCCAGATGGCCCGCGAGAAGCGTCAGGCCATCTTTATCCGAACGCTTCAGCAGCAGGTGCGTGAATCTCCACAATGATTTTAGGTAGTGGCTCAGTGCCCTTTTCTGCATCCGTACATCCTTCAGGAAAAGTATTGCGGTACCGTCTGGTTATCTTCCACCCACACAGCCTGAATGCCTGCCTGCCGGGCAGCTTCAATATTTTCGGCAACGTCATCAAAGAACACGGCCTGATCGGCGGTAAACCCTTCGGTGTCCAGAACGTGCCGGAATATTTCAGGTTCCGGTTTGCGCATACCGAGATTTTGCGAGAGGTACATCGCATCCGTATTGGCTTCGATTTCCGGATAATGATGCGGCCAGAAATCCAGATGTAAGCGATTGGTATTTGACAGCACGACGACGCGATGACCTTCTTCGCGAAGCTTCTGGAATAAGGTAATGACTTCCGGACGCAGACCGACGAAAACGGCGTGCCAGCCCGCACTGAACTGCTCGAAGCTGAGCGCAATGCCCATTTCATCACACAGATCGGCGGCAAACTGTTCGTCGCTGATTTCACCGCGCTCGTGTTTCTGGAACGCCTCGCCCATTGAAAAACGCTCGGTCAGCATGGCCAGCGGCGTTCCGCTCAGATGGCTCCACACCCCCAGCACACGTTTGAAATCAATATCTATAATGACGTTTCCCATATCAAAAATGTACAGCATTGCACGCTCCTGATTTCAACGATGACAGTTAACTTTAGCGGTAAAACGTACAGGTGAACAGTGACATCTCTGCGGGGTTTAACGAACGGAGAAGAAAAAAACATAAAAAAAACAGGGTACCCGGAGGCACCCTGTTTCTGTGTAACGGCTAACGTGGAAGAAGATTAACCTTCTTTAGGGCCACGCATTGCACGTTTACGATCGTTCTCGGTCAGGTGACGTTTACGGATACGTACAGACTGAGGAGTCACTTCGACCAGTTCGTCATCATCGATGAATTCCAGAGCTTGCTCCAGAGACATTTTGATAGCAGGAACCAGAGTCGTTGCTTCGTCAGTACCGGACGCACGCATGTTGGTCAGCTTCTTACCGGTCAGGCAGTTCACGGTCAGGTCGTTAGAACGTGAGTGAATACCGATGATCTGGCCTTCATACACTTCTGCGCCGTGGCCCAGGAACAATTTACCGCGGTCTTGCAGGCTGAACAGTGCGAACGCAACAGCTTTACCCTGACCGTTGGAGATCAGCACGCCGTTCTGACGCTGGCCGATTTCGCCCGGACGAACGTCATCATAGTGGCTGAACGTGGAGTACAGCAGACCGGTACCGGAAGTCATGGTCATGAATTCGGTACGGAAGCCGATCAGGCCACGTGCTGGGATCAGGTAATCAAGACGGATACGACCTTTGCCGTCTGGGATCATGTCTTTGACATCGCCTTTACGCTCACCCATGGCCTGCATGACAGAACCCTGGTGTTGCTCTTCGATATCCAGTGTCACGTTCTCGAATGGCTCTTGCATGCGGCCATCGATTTTACGGTTGATTACTTTAGGACGGGAAACCGCCAGCTCGAAACCTTCGCGACGCATGTTTTCGATCAGAACCGACAGGTGAAGTTCACCACGGCCTGAAACGCGGAATGCATCAGCATCTTCAGTTTCTTCAACACGCAAGGCAACGTTGTGCACCAGTTCTTTGTTCAGACGGTCAAGGATCTGACGTGAAGTCACATACTTACCTTCTTTACCACAGAACGGAGAGGTGTTGACGTTGAAGTACATGGTTACTGTTGGTTCATCAACGCTCAGCGCTGGCAGAGCTTCAACATTCGCCGGATCACAGATAGTGTCGGAGATGTTCAGTTCGCCCAGGCCGGTGATGGCGATGATGTCGCCCGCTTCAGCAACGGCCGCTTCGATACGCTCAAGACCCATGTGGGTCAGAACTTTACCGACTTTACCGTTACGGGTTTTGCCTTCGCTGTCGATGACAGTGATCTGCTGGTTAGGCTTAACGGTACCGCGTTTGATGCGGCCGATGCCGATGACGCCAACATAGTTGTTGTAGTCCAGCTGAGAGATTTGCATCTGGAAAGGTGCATCCATCTCAACTTGTGGCGGAGATACGTGGTCAACGATCGCCTGATACAGCGGGGTCATGTCTTCGGCCATATCGTTATGGTCGTTACCCGCGATACCCATCAATGCTGATGCATAGATGATTGGGAAATCGAGTTGTTCGTCGGTTGCGTCCAGGTTAACGAACAGGTCGAAGACCTGATCAACAACCCAGTCAGGACGCGCGCCAGGGCGGTCAACCTTGTTGATTACCACGATCGGTTTCAGACCATTAGCGAAGGCTTTTTTGGTCACGAAACGGGTTTGCGGCATTGGGCCATCCATTGCATCCACAACCAGCAGCACCGAGTCGACCATTGACATCACACGCTCTACCTCACCGCCGAAGTCGGCGTGTCCTGGGGTATCCACGATGTTGATGCGGTAGTCTTTCCAATTAATGGCGGTGTTTTTTGCGAGGATGGTAATCCCACGCTCTTTCTCCAAATCGTTGGAGTCCATTACGCGTTCAGTGGCTTCTACACGCTCTCCGAAAGTACCGGATTGTTGCAGCAGCTTGTCGACCAGGGTGGTTTTACCATGGTCAACGTGGGCAATAATGGCGATGTTACGCAAATTTTCGATCACAGCTTTGCCTCAGGCATTAGAAATAGCGCGCTATTGTACACGTATTAAGCGAGGTTCTAAACAAGATCACAAGGATCTTGATGAAACAACTTATGGATGGTTACTTTGTGATCCCTTTCACGGTGCAAAAAGACCACTGAACCATTATGACGCACCGTTTTGGTGCCATGCATCTCAGAGTTAGCACCATTATAGTGCAGAAATTCCGTTATGGTGCATACTTATCGAGTGCAAGAGCCCTGTAAAATGGCGTTGTTTGCATTTTCTCAAAGTTGGCACACTTTTCGCTAATAGTTTTTAGGGTAAAAAAAAGTTTTTACAGGGTGAAGCGTCTGACCAGTCAAATAATAGCGCTGTTCAGTCCACACGCCAGTTCAAGTAAAGCTGTTATTTCCAACTAAAGACCAAAAATGGTTATTCGTTCCACGACGATAATGAGAAATTCGGGAGAACTAGTATGTCCGCTGAACACGTTTTGACGATGCTGAATGAGCATGAAGTGAAATTCGTAGATTTACGTTTCACTGATACCAAAGGCAAAGAACAGCACGTCACCATTCCTGCACACCAGGTTAGCGCTGACTTCTTCGAAGAAGGCAAAATGTTTGATGGCTCTTCAATCGGTGGCTGGAAAGGCATTAACGAATCTGACATGGTATTGATGCCAGATGCGAGCACTGCTGTTCTGGACCCATTCTACGAAGAAACCACCCTGATCATTCGTTGCGACATCCTTGAGCCAACCACGCTGCAAGGTTATGACCGCGACCCACGCTCTACCGCAAAACGTGCGGAAGACTTCCTGCGTTCTTCCGGTATCGCGGACACCGTTCTGTTCGGGCCAGAGCCAGAATTCTTCCTGTTTGATGATGTGCGCTTCGGCAGCAGCATCTCCGGTTCTCACGTCGCTATCGATGATATCGAAGGCGCATGGAACTCCAGCACCAAATATGAAGGCGGCAACAAAGGCCACCGTCCTGCAGTGAAAGGCGGTTACTTCCCGGTTCCTCCGGTCGACTCCTCCCAGGATCTGCGTTCTACCATGTGTCTGACCATGGAAGAAATGGGTCTGGTTGTTGAAGCTCACCACCACGAAGTGGCAACTGCAGGTCAGAACGAAGTGGCAACCCGCTTCAACACCCTGACCAAGAAAGCCGACGAAATCCAAATCTACAAATACGTGGTTCACAACGTGGCTCACGCATTTGGCAAAACCGCAACCTTCATGCCAAAACCAATGTTTGGCGATAACGGTTCCGGTATGCACTGCCACATGTCTCTGTCCAAGAACGGTAACAACCTGTTCGCTGGCGACAAATACGGCGGCCTGTCTGAAATGGCACTGTTCTACATCGGCGGTATCATCAAACACGCTAAAGCAATCAACGCCTACGCTAACCCAACCACCAACTCTTACAAGCGTCTGGTCCCGGGCTACGAAGCGCCAGTGATGCTGGCTTACTCCGCGCGTAACCGTTCTGCATCCATCCGTATTCCACACGTATCAACGCCAAAAGCGATGCGTATCGAAGCACGTTTCCCTGATCCAGCGGCTAACCCATACCTGGCGTTTGCTGCACTGATGATGGCTGGCCTCGACGGTATCATCAACAAGATCCACCCTGGCGATGCGATGGACAAAAACCTGTATGACCTGCCGCCGGAAGAAGAAGCAGAAATTCCAAAAGTTGCAGGTTCACTGGAAGAAGCACTGAACGCACTGAACGAAGACCGCGAGTTCCTGACCCGTGGTGGCGTGTTCACTGACGACGCTATCGATGCTTACATCGGTCTGCGTAAAGAAGAAATGGACCGCGTGCGTATGACTCCGCATCCGGTTGAGTTCGAACTGTACTATAGCGTCTAAAAAAACAGCGTTTGATTTTTAATTGAACCTGAACTCAGCGCCGGTTTTCCGACCGGCGCTGAGAGAAATACCCGACTGGAGGACGGCGTTAACAACTCCTTCAGCGTCAAAATTAAGTATGACGATTTATATTTGTTGCCGTGGAAACTTTCAGCCCATCTCCGGATGGGCTTTTTTCTCCACACTCTTTCCTGCTTAACCCCTCAGGCCCGTGATTTCCCCGGGTAGCGAGATAAAATGCACCAATCAGGTGCGGGAGACTGCGGTATGGCAACTGGCAAACTGCCCGATGCTGGGCAGATCCTGAATTCCTTAATCAACAGCGTTCTGCTGTTGGACGACGAACTGGCGGTGCATTACGCCAATCCGGCGGCTCAGCAGTTACTGGCGCAAAGTTCCCGAAAGCTTTTTGGCACCCCTTTGCCAGAACTGGTGGGATATTTTTCGCTGAACATCGAGTTAATGCGTGAAAGTCTGACAGCCGGACAGGGCTTTACAGACAGTGAAGTGACGCTGGTGGTTGACGGTCGTGCGCATGTGTTGTCGCTGACCGCGCAGATGCTGCCGGAAGGTTTCATTCTGGTGGAACTGGCGCCGATGGATAATCAGCGTCGCCTGAGTCAGGAACAATTGCAGCATGCTCAACAGGTTGCTGCGCGTGATTTGATCCGCGGTCTGGCGCACGAGATAAAGAATCCGCTCGGCGGATTACGCGGTGCCGCGCAATTGTTATCCAGAGCGCTGCCTGATCCAGCCTTGCTGGAATACACCAAAGTCATTATCGAGCAGGCTGACCGTCTGCGTAATCTGGTGGACAGATTGCTTGGGCCGCAACGTCCGAGCCAGCATGTGACACAAAGTATCCATCAGGTGGCGGAACGGGTTTGCCAGCTGGTATCGATGGAGAAGCCGGATAATGTTCAGCTGGTGCGGGACTATGACCCGAGCCTGCCGGAACTGGCACACGATCCCGATCAGATAGAACAGATTTTGTTAAATATTACCCGCAACGCCTTACAGGCGCTGGGGGAGGAAGGCGGCACAATTACATTACGCACACGTACCGCTTTCCAGATCACGTTACATGGCGTGCGTTATCGCCTGGTGGCCCGTATCGATATTGAAGATGACGGCCCCGGCGTTCCGGCGCATTTGCAGGACACCCTTTTTTACCCCATGGTCAGTGGCCGCGAAGGGGGCACCGGTTTGGGCCTGTCTATCGCGCGCAGTTTGATTGATCAGCATTCGGGTAAAGTTGAATTTAACAGTTGGCCAGGACATACCGAATTCTCGGTTTTCCTGCCTATTCGCCAGTGAGGTTCTTATGCAACGAGGGATAGTCTGGATCGTCGATGACGATAGCTCCATCCGCTGGGTACTTGAACGTGCGCTCACTGGAGCCGGTTTAACCTGCACCACGTTTGACAGCGGCAATGAAGTGCTTGATGCCATTGCGACTCAAACCCCTGACGTGTTGTTATCGGATATCCGTATGCCCGGGATGGACGGTTTAGCCCTGTTAAAGCAGATTAAACAACGTCACCCGATGCTTCCGGTCATCATAATGACAGCGCATTCCGATCTGGATGCCGCAGTCAGCGCCTATCAGCAAGGTGCCTTTGATTATCTGCCAAAACCGTTCGACATTGACGAAGCCGTGGCACTGGTTGAACGCGCCATCAGTCATTATCAGGAACAACAGCAACCGGCACGCAGCCAGCCGGCAAGTGGCCCGACTGCCGACATTATCGGCGAAGCGCCAGCCATGCAGGACGTGTTCCGCATCATCGGCCGTTTGTCCCGCTCTTCCATCAGCGTGCTGATTAACGGGGAATCCGGTACAGGTAAAGAACTGGTCGCGCATGCTTTACACCGTCACAGCCCGCGCGCCAAAGCGCCCTTTATCGCGCTGAACATGGCGGCAATCCCGAAAGACCTGATCGAATCCGAATTATTCGGCCACGAGAAAGGGGCATTTACCGGTGCCAATACCATTCGTCAGGGGCGTTTTGAGCAGGCCGATAACGGCACGCTGTTCCTCGATGAAATCGGTGATATGCCACTCGACGTGCAAACCCGTCTGCTGCGCGTGCTGGCAGATGGTCAGTTCTACCGTGTGGGCGGTTATGCGCCGGTGAAAGTGGATGTGCGAATCATCGCCGCGACGCACCAGAATCTGGAACTGCGGGTACAGGAAGGCAAATTCCGTGAGGATTTATTCCATCGCCTGAACGTTATCCGCGTCCATCTGCCACCGCTGCGCGAACGCCGTGAAGACATTCCGCGTCTGGCGCGTTACTTCCTGCAAGTGGCAGCCAAAGAACTGGGAGTGGAAGCGAAAAACCTGCATCCGGAAACGGAAACCGCACTGACGCGTCTGCCGTGGCAAGGCAACGTGCGCCAGCTGGAAAATACCTGTCGCTGGCTCACCGTGATGGCAGCGGGTCAGGAAGTGCTGATTCAGGATCTGCCCAGCGAACTGTTTGAGACGTCAGCCCCGGAAACCGGCGGTCAGAGTCTGCCGGACAGCTGGGCAACGCTGCTGGCACAATGGGCAGACCGCGCCCTGCGTTCCGGTCATCAAAACCTGCTGTCAGAAGCACAACCTGAAATGGAGCGTACGTTACTGACCACGGCGCTGCGCCACACTCAGGGACATAAACAGGAAGCCGCACGGTTGCTGGGCTGGGGACGCAATACCCTGACCCGTAAGCTGAAAGAACTGGGCATGGAATAATCCTTCTGTGTACCAGACAGCAAAACAGCCGCTTATGCGGCTGTTTTGCTTTGCTCAGCGAAGAAAATCAGATCACGCGGGAGAACTGCTGCTGACGCACCTGACGGCGCAGATAAATATCAAAACACATACAGATATTGCGGATCAGCAAACGTCCGCGCGGCGTCACCTGAATATGCGTGTCGCTCACCTCAACCAGCCCGTCTTCTGCCAGCGGCTTCAGCAGCGCCAGATCGTCGGCAAAATAGTCGGTAAACTGAAGGCCGTAACGCTGTTCGATATCAGCGAAATTCAGTTCAAAATGGCAGATCAGCGATTTGATCACGTCGCGGCGCAGGCAGTCATCATCGGTCATTTCCAGACCGCGCCATAACGCATTCCCCTGCTCTTCCACTCTGGCGTAATACGTTTTGAGATCTTTTTCGTTCTGCGCGTAGGTATCGCCGAGCATGCTGATCGCCGAAACGCCCATCCCCAGCAAATCGCTGTCGCCCTGAGTGGTATAGCCCTGGAAATTGCGGTGCAGTTTGCCTTCTCGCTGGGCAACCGCCAGTTCATCATCAGGACGGGCAAAGTGATCCATGCCGATAAAACGGTAACCGGAGGCGGTGAGCGAGGCGATGGTTTCCTGCAGAATTTTCAGTTTCTCTTCTGCGCCAGGTAAATCGGCATCTTTGATTTTACGCTGAGCAGCAAACAATTTTGGCATATGCGCATAGTTGAATACGCTCAGCCGGTCGGGATTAAGCTCAGCCACGCGTTGCAGCGTGTAGGCAAAACTCTCCGCCGTTTGTTTCGGCAGCCCGTAGATCAGGTCGATATTGGTCGAATTGAAACCCAGCGCGCGGGCGCGTTCAATCAGGGCAAAGATGAAGTCTTCATCCTGCTCGCGGTTCACCAGACGCTGCACTTCTTTATTGAAATCCTGAACGCCCATGCTCAGGCGATTAAAACCTTCGCTGCGCAGGTGATCGAGCACATCCAGCTCGATTTCACGAGGATCCACTTCCAGTGACATTTCTGCATCGGGCAGGATATCAAAGTGTGCCCGCAGAAGGCCCATCAGACGGCTTATCTGCGCTTTATTGAGGTAAGTCGGTGTACCACCGCCCCAGTGCAGCTGACTGACCTGACGGCCTTTAAAGAGCGGTGCACGGTGGCTGATCTCTTTTTCAAGCACGTTAAGATATTCTTCGGCTTTATGCTGCTGGCGTGTGACCAGTTTATTGCAGCCGCAGAAGTAGCAGAGTTTATGGCAGAAAGGAATGTGCACATACAATGAGAGCGTACGCGCCGGATAACGGGCGGCCGCATTTTCGAAAGCGATGTTGTCGTAGCTTTCACTGAACTCAAGTGCTGTGGGATAGGATGTGTATCGCGGGCCCGAATAATTGTACTTCTGGATCAGCGCTAAATCCCAGACGGTGGTCTGTTCTGACATAGGTGACTTACTCCTTCCGGCGTCGGATGCTGCCGGGTCGCCTTACAGGCAGGCTTGGGGCCTGCCGTGCAAAGGTCGCTCTGCGCAAACGTGCTTTGGTTTTCGATAACCGGCGTAGTTTACCGAATAACCAAAGCAGATAACATGCAAAGAGTAAGGCTATTGCCGGGATAACCCAGCGCATGGCTTAGAAACCTTCTTTCGGGTTCCCGCGCTTGAGCAACTGCATCATGTCTTCGTTCTTCACTTCTTCTTCTTCATCTTCGTCGTCGCCGAGTTCAATGCCGAGGATTTCCATCAGAACGTCGATGCGATCCAGAGTCTGGTCAACATAAGCCTGATCTTCTGCGCTTAACGCTTTGCCATCGTCGATGAGATCCAGCAAGGAATCCAGACGCTCATCGTTCTCAAGTAACGTCAGTTCTTCTTCCGGCGTCATCTTCGGTTTTGGATCTTGCTTCGGCTGTGCGGCTTTCTTCGCTTTCGCTGCATTGTTCGTGACGGTCTCAACGATCAATGGCACGGCTTTTTTACTGCCGATACGCGGATCGGCTTTTTTCGCGCCTGCGCCGTTCTGGTTCTGAGCCGCATCCGGGTTCGCGCGGGAGCCTGCTTTATGGCCACGGCGCTTGTTATCACGCTTGCGTTCGCGCGCTTCGATATCAAGCTCTACACGACTTTTCTTCTTCGTTTTCGCTGTCGCGGTATTGGCGCGCGGTGCTTTCGCTGGCTGTTTCATGGCATCTGCTCTTAGGTGTGTACATTTAGTATAGATTTGCGGCGGAATCTAGCAGAAAGCGGGCAAAGAAAAAAGGCAGCAAGGTAACCTTGCTGCCTTTTTCTTTCCTTCATGAGAAGGATGTTCATCAAACACTTTCCCTGTATAGCGTCAACGTCCCGGTTTTTCCTTTGCCTTTCAGAGCCTCCGGCTCCGTTCATCCCTAAATCGCGATGCATTTCCCGTGATCCCTGAATGCAATTATCGTCCGTGTTTCCCTGCTTGCCTTCATCGCGTAAGAATTACTTTACCCGACTGACACAAAGGCTCAAGATACCCGCCAGCTGTGTTTAAGGTGCAGAGAGCGCCTTAATTTTATCTTATTGAAATTGAATGACATTAAAAAACACAGCGTTAAAACAAGCGAAATAACCCGCATCATGAATAGCAAATGTCTTACATCATGAAGGCAATTTTCCCCCGCCTTCATCTCTGTGGTCCCTTCGCCTCATCATTCGGATTTTAAAAACACGAACACATCACGGCGCAGTTGCAGTTATAATCGCCAGCCAGATACTCATGCCTCACGGAGACGCACGCTTTGACCAGCCAAACTTACAACTATCATATGACCCATTTCGTCATGAGCGCCCCGGATATCCGGCATTTGCCATCTGACGCAGGCATTGAAGTCGCATTTGCTGGTCGTTCAAACGCCGGCAAATCCAGCGCACTGAATACCCTGACGCAGCAAAAAAGCCTTGCACGTACCAGTAAAACACCGGGCCGCACCCAGCTTATCAACCTGTTTGAAGTGAAACCGGGTATTCGCCTGGTCGACTTGCCGGGTTATGGCTACGCGGAAGTGCCGGAAGAAATGAAACGCAAATGGCAGCGTGCGCTGGGCGAATATCTGCAAATGCGCAACTCGCTGAAAGGTCTGGTTGTGTTGATGGATATCCGCCATCCGCTGAAAGATCTCGATCAGCAAATGATTCAGTGGGCAGTGGATGTCGGTACACCGGTGATGTTGCTGCTGACTAAAGCCGACAAACTGGCTTCAGGCGCACGTCAGGCGCAGATCAAAATGGTTCGCGAAGCTGTGAAGGAATTCATGGGCGACATTCAGGTCGAAGCGTTCTCGTCACCGAAGAAAATGGGCGTGGATAAACTGAGTGACAAACTGAACACCTGGTTCAGCGAAATCCCACCGGAAGTGCTGGAAGAAGCGCTGTCCGACGAAGGCGAATAATTGCGCCCTCCCGTAAGGGAAAATGTAAGTTAAGAACAGAAAGGGTGGCCGCAGGGTTAATGCCGATCGTTTAAGGATCGGTTGACCGATCCTGTGGCTCGTGTAAAAAGGGTTCATGCTCAACATGGACCCTTTTTAAATGGAACTTTCACAAGCTCTCGGTATTATCAATCTCACTGCCCCCGATGAAGTTCAAAGCCTCGCTGACCTCCTGTCTCCTGACCTCATTCAGCAAGCTTTTTCTCTCACTGACACCGTCACCCTACGCAAGCGTAAACTCCCCCTCGAGTCCATGGTCTGGCTGGTTATCGGTATGGCCATATTCAACAATAAGCCTATGAGTCATATCGTTAATCTGATGGATATTGTTGACCGAACCGGACGCTCATTCACCGCACCCAGCTCCGTTATTGCCCGCAGAAAAACGTTAGGTGAAGATGCCATCCGGGTTCTGTTTGATATCACTCAGCAACACTGGCATGCAGAGGCAAAACATCCTCTCTGGCACGGACTGACACTCAATGCCGTCGATGGCGTAGTCTGGCATACGCAGGACACGCCTGAAAATGCAGAGGCCTTCGGTAAGGCTTCTAACCAGCACGGTGAACGCGGATATCCTCAGGTCCGCATGGTATGCCTGATGGAACTGAGCAGCCACCTGCTGCGGGCCAGTGTGATGGACAGTTACGACGTTAATGAGATGCGCCTGGCGGCACAGCTGGCAGACAGCGCGCCGGATAACAGTATTACGCTGTTTGATAAGGGTTTTTACTCTTTAGGACTGCTACATGTCTGGCATAATGCGGGCGAAAATCGCCACTGGCTGACGCCGCTGAAAAAGAACACGCAGTACGAGGTGGTGTGTAAGCTCGGCAAACAGGACGAGCTGATACGGCTGAAAACGTCACCGCAGGCCAGAAAACAGTGGGAAGGACTGCCGGAAGAAATAACCGTGCGGCTTATCCGCCGGAAGGTCAATGGCGTTGAACGGCAGGTTGTGACGTCAATGACGGATGCGATGCGTTATCCGGCCGCCAGCGTGGCGGAGCTTTATAAGCATCGCTGGGAAATCGAGTTAGGATACAGGGAGGCTAAGCAGTTTTTACTGGGGAACCGGTGGGCGTTGAGAAGCAAACTGTCGGAAATGGTCAGGCAGGAACTGTGGGGTATCCTGCTGACTTATAACCTTGTTCGTTACCAGATGATCAAGATGGCATTCAGCCTGAAGGGAGATTATCTGCCTTATCAGCTGAGTTTTAGCGGTGCAGTGTCGGAGATATTACGGTTGTTAATCGGGCTGCCGTGGGCATCAGCGGGAGCCATCCCGGGTCATCTGAAGCATTTTTACAGCAACGCAGCGATGCTAAAACTCCCCCCGAGGCGTGAGCGTGAATATGCAAGGGAAGTGAGAGAAAAAAGGTCGAAATATCCCTTAAAAAACAATGCTGGTCACCTTAAGTGACCAGCATTAGGCCGCAGGGTCGCCCTTTTTAATGGGCTTTTGTGGGTAAAAACCGACGAAAATCCAATAAAAAACGCCCCAGACATAAATGCCTGGGGCGGCTAAAATATTCAGCCAAATCCGATTACGTGAAGTAAAAGGTCTGAAAGATAGAACATCTTACCTCTGTACCCTACAAGAGAAACTTTACCCTATTTCCTGATGGGGAAAAAGAACTTTTTGTAGTTTACTTACACAAAAATCGCGGATTATGCGATCACCTTCATGGTCTGAGCCCATAATCCTGTAGCTTAATTACAAAAAAAGCTTAATAACTATTCACTTAGTGAGCCTGATCCCAGTTTTCACCGGTACCCACGTCAACTTTCAACGGCACGGCCAGCGTCATGCTTGATTCCATCAGGTTGCGGATTTTTTCGCTTGCAGCTTCAACATCATCCTTATGCACTTCAAACACCAGTTCATCGTGTACCTGCATGATGATGCGGGCACGCGGTGCATCCGGTTGTTTCAGCCAGGCATCGACGCTGATCATGGCGCGTTTGATAATGTCAGCCGCGGTCCCCTGCATCGGGGCATTAATCGCTGCACGCTCAGCTCCTTTACGGCGCATGGCGTTGCTGGATTTAATGTCCGGCAGATACAGGCGGCGCCCATCCAGCGTTTCAACATACCCCTGTTCCGACGCCTGAGCGCGGGTACGCTCCATGTATTCCAGCACGCCCGGATAGCGCTCAAAGTATAAATCCATATAACGCTGGGATTCTTTGCGCGGGATATTCAGCTGACGTGACAGACCAAAGGCGCTCATGCCATAAATCAGGCCGAAGTTAATCGCTTTCGCACTGCGGCGTTGCTCGCCAGAAACCTTCTCCAGCGGCGTGCCGAAGACTTCTGCAGCCGTTGCGCGGTGGATGTCTTTCCCCTCGGCGAACGCTTTCAGCAAACCTTCATCTTTCGATAAATGCGCCATGATGCGCAGTTCGATCTGCGAATAGTCGGCTGCCAGAATGATGTAATCCTTAGGCGCGATAAACGCCTGACGAATACGGCGACCTTCGTCATTACGCACCGGAATATTTTGCAGATTGGGATCACTGGAAGACAGACGACCGGTGGCCGTTACCGCCTGATGATACGACGTATGCACGCGCCCGGACTGCGGATTGATCATCAATGGCAGTTTGTCGGTATACGTCGATTTCAGTTTTGCCAGACCACGATATTCAAGAATGACTTTTGGCAACGGGTAATCCAGAGCCAGTTCAGCCAGAACTTCTTCATTAGTCGAAGGCGCGCCACCCGGCGTTTTCTTCAGGATCGGCAGTTTCTGTTTTTCATACAAAATGGCCTGCAACTGTTTGGTTGAGGACAGATTGAAAGGCTCTTCCGCCAGCTCATGCGCCTTGTTTTCCAGCTCATTCAGGCGGATCGCCAGCTCTTTTGAATGGGCGGCGAGGATATTCTGATCAATCAGAACACCGGTACGTTCGATATGAGACAACACGGGCACCAGCGGCATTTCAATATCCGTGAAGACTTTTTTCAGGGATTCACTTTCCGCAATCCGGGGCCAGAGTGCCTGATGCAACTGCAATGTGACGTCCGCATCTTCCGCCGCATACGGTGCCGCTTGCTCCAGTGCGATTTGGTTGAAGGTAAGCTGGTTTTTCCCTTTGCCGGCAATTTCTTCAAAGCTCACCGTTTTATGTCCCAGATAGCGATCGGCAAGGCTGTCCATATCGTGACGGCCAGATACGCTGTCGAGCACATAAGACTCGAGCATGGTATCGAAGGCTATACCTTTTAATTCAATGTCGTAACGCAGTAAAACGCCGCGATCAAACTTCAGGTTCTGACCCACTTTCAGCTGTTTTTCATCTTCAAGCACAGGTTTGAGCTGTTTCAATACGTCATCGCGATCCAGCTGTACCGGCGCGTCCAGATAATCATGAGCGACTGGCAAATAGGCGGCTTTGCCTGCTTGCGTCGCAAAAGATAAACCGATGAGATTGGCCGTCAGCGTATCCAGACCATCCGTTTCAGTATCGAAGGCAAATACCTCAGAGGCTTTCAGATGACCGATCCATTCATCCAGCGTCGCCTGATCCAAAATGGTGACGTAACCGTCCTGAGAAAGTTGGTTAGGTTCGACCGATACCGCGGAGGCAGTTTCCTGATCGGCAGCTTTCTTTTTCGCTGCTGAAGGCGCTTTACCCGCCGACTTTTTACTGGTCAGCCAGGTGCCGGATTCGACATCAGCCAGCCAGCGCTTAAATTCATAACGACCAAATAACTGGTGAAGTTCATCCGCATCCGGTTCTGAAACGGTCAGTTCTGCGCAGGTCAGATCCAGCTTCACGTCCGTTTTGATGGTTGCCAGCTGGTAAGAGAGATAGGCAACGTCTTTGTTTTCCGCGAGCTTAGCGGCCATGGTTTTTGAACCACGGAAAGTCAGCGTCGACACTTTATCGAGATCCGCATATAAGTCATCAAGACCCCCAATGCCCTGCAACAGAGCCTGTGCGGTCTTCTCACCTACGCCCGGCACGCCAGGAATATTGTCCGAGGAATCGCCCATCAGCGCGAGGAAATCAATAATCAGTGAAGGTGGAACACCGTACTTTTCAACAACTTCATCTGGCCCCAGAATCGCATTGTTCATGGTGTTAATTAATGTCACTCCCGGGGTTACCAGCTGTGCCATATCTTTATCACCGGTACTGATCAGAACCGCATGCCCGGCTTTCTCTGCTTCGAGGGCCAGCGTACCAATCACGTCATCCGCTTCCACACCCGAGACCATCAGCAATGGTAAACCCATTGCCCTGACCATCTGATGAAGGGGCTCAATTTGAGAGCGTAAATCATCAGGCATCGGAGGGCGATGCGATTTGTACTGTTCGAAGAGTTCGTCACGGAAGGTTTTGCCTTTCGCGTCAAAAACCACTGCAACATGGCTTGGTGTGTATTGCAGCAACAGACTGCGCAACATATTCAGCACACCGTACATCGCGCCGGTCGGTTCGCCCGCAGAGTTGGTCAGCGGAGGAAACGCATGGTAAGCGCGATAAAGGTAGGACGAACCGTCCACCAGGATTAAGGGGTTTTCTGCTATCTGGGCCATAACTCTTCTTTATTCGTGATCAGACATGCCCTAAGGATGCCATAGCCAGCGGGAAAGACGAACCTTGAGAAGGAAATTCATTGCGAAGTTGCGAGGGATCTCGAAGGATCATCCTGTGGATAACTTTGTGAATAGTTTTTATAGGAAATTATTATCGGATCGCAGGGAGAGAATATGCCAACATTTTCGCTACTGGTATCATCAGGTTATCAGGGCGATTTATGAAATATTGGTGTAATAGAAGCTTAATAGCGATTGTGGATAGTAATATTTTTGAGGGAATAACTCGGGCCACTCTTAAATATATTTTCTGCCGTTATCATTTTTCAGCTTTAAATTTCCTGAGAATATAACACCAGCCCGAAGGCTGGTGTTGAGATGACAATGTCTTATTTTTTTGTCGCTAAGAAATTGATCACATCAGAATATTGTTTGACGTACATATCCATTGAACTGGTATCAAGCCCGTCATTTTTAACCATATATTTGCCGTTCACAAATACAGAGGGGACGCCTTGCAGCCCCAGATCCGCCGCCGCTTTCTCCTGTTGAACAACCAGGGATTTCACGACGAAGCTGTTCAGTGCAGCATCGTAATCTTCGCCTTTGACACCCGCCTGAATAAAGACTTTACGGATATCATCAGCATTCTGTACAGACTGTTGTTTCTGGACGGCATCAAACATCAGCGGACTGACTTTGTCTTCAACGCCCAAAGCAATAGCGACAGCCCATGCCTGAGTTAATTGCTTGCCTAATGGGCCCAGGAACTCAACGTGATACTTGGTATATTTAACATCTTTTGGCAGGTTCTTACGAATGCTGTCAGACACATGCCAGACTTGTTCGAACTGGTAACAGTGCGGGCAATAAAATGAGAAGAACTCAAGAACCTGTGGCTCATTAGCAACGGTTTTATCTAAAGTAACGTACTGCGCACCATCAGAAAATTGCGCGGCAGATACACTGAAGGCCATGACCATACCAACCAGTGCCAGGAATATCTTTTTCATATAAAGCCTATCTCCATTTAATTAAACTTCGAACGTTAATCGTGACTCAATACATTGGCATCAACTGTAAAGGAGGTGCCTGTAATTTCTTAACTTGCTCAGTAAAAGCGGCTATCTGACCACGCCAGAAGTCTTCATCCTGCATCCAGGGAAAACTTTTAGGAAACGCCGGATCCTCCCAGCGACGGGCAACCCAGGCCAGATAATAAACCATGCGCATAGCACGCAGCGGTTCAATCAAAGACAGCTCACGGGTATCTAACTCAGCAAACTCTCCATAAGCTTCCAGCAATATGTCCAGCTGGAGCCTTTGCTCATTTTGGTCGCCATGCAGCAACATCCAGAGATCCTGAATTGCCGGGCCATTGCGGGCATCATCCATATCCACAAACAACGGGCCATCGCGCCACAGAATATTCCCCGGATGGCAATCGCCATGCAGCCGCAGGGGCTGCCAGTCGGTGTGCCAGAATTCGCCTGTCGTGGCGATCAGGTTATCTGTTGCAGCAAAAAACGGCTCACGTAAACTTTTGGGAATAAGGGAACACTCCGCCAGGACTTCCCGCGGCCGGTAAAGGTATTCATCCAGACCGATCGTCGGCCGTGCGGTGAAAAGGCTTTCGCTGCCGACCTGATGGATGCGCCCAAGGAAACGTCCCACCCATTCCAGCTGATCAAGATTGTCTATTTCGTACTGACGCCCCCCGACACTTGGGAACACAGTAAACATATAACCCTGATAGTGATGAAGTGTATTGTCATTAATAGAAAGAGGGGCAACAGCAGGTATTTCGGCATCAGCCATATCGAGTGAAAAACGATGCTCTTCGTGAATTTGTTCTTCACTCCAGCGTTCCGGCCGGTAGAACTTCACCACATAGCGTTTTCTGTCTTCACCCAAAAACTGGTAGACACGGTTTTCATAGCTATTTAATGCAGTGAGGCCGGACTCAGCAATCAGACCGACGCTCTCTAACGCATCAAGGATAAGATCCGGCGACAATGCCTGAAAATTAAAAGCTGAATTGTTCATAACTTCATTCGGATTAGCCGCACAGAAAAATGATAATGGGAAATAGTATCATCTATTTTTCGCGGTTCGCATGAAGTTCACATAAGTTTACATCAATCTTTAATCACGCCACGGGCACGCAAAATGGCGGTTTTGAAGTCATCCTCATAATCTTTCTTCAGACCCGGGATTTCCGTGGTGCTGTCAGTACCGCGCATTTTCAGATGATAAATCAACGTATCATCGCTCAGTTCTCCTAAAGATCCCTGATAGCCACATTCCGTTGCCAGCTTTTGAATAAACTCCATCAGGTTAAGATCACAGTCTTCTTTCCAGGCCGGATGAAGCAGCTCGATCAACTCATTTACGCGATGTTCTTTCATGATATTCCCTCTCCACTGAGTGACAGACCCTAAAAATAACAGGGTTATTTCATCAGGGAAAGGACAAGCTTACGATGTAAAAGTTAAACCAGCCCGCCCCTGACGAAGGCGTTACAATGAAAGGAATATAGACGTTTCTGCAGGTAAACATAATGAGTATGGACAACATTACCGGCGTTATTTTAGCGGGTGGGCGTTCGAGCCGGATGGGGCAAGATAAAGGGCTGGTAGAAGTAAAGGGAAAGCCTTTATTTGAATACATTGCAGAGCGGTTGCGTCCGCACGTCGGCGAGATCTTGATCAGCTGCAATCAAAATGCGGATCGTTATGGCCGTGAATTTCAGACCTTTCAGGATATTACGGCGGATTTTTCAGGTCCACTGGCTGGCATGCTTGCCGCATTAACTGTCAGTAAAACGGAATGGGTTCTTTTCGTTCCCTGCGATGTGCCCGCTTTCCCGGCTAACCTGGCAGAAACCTTTCTGGAAAACGCTGCGGATCAGAAAGCCGTTTATGCCCGTGATCCTGAACGAGAACACCCGACACTTTGCCTGCTGAACCGTGATCTGATACCTGAGCTGAAATCATATCTGGAGAAGGGTGAGCGGAAATTAATGATTTTCTTTCATCAGATTGGTGCCAAAGCCGTATTGTTCAACGACTCTGCCGCGTTTTGCAATCTCAATACGCCTGAAGAGGTGGCACTCTGGGAAATTAACAACCTGGACTTATCCTGATGATCATAAACCATATACCTTTGCTGGGGATCACCGCTTACAGCGGAACGGGGAAAACGACATTACTCAAACAACTCATCCCCTGGCTACGTCAGCGCAGCATACGTACAGGTTTGATAAAGCACACTCATCATGATGTTGACGTTGATACTCCCGGGAAAGACAGTTTTGAGCTGCGTAAAGCCGGTGCAGACCAGACTATGGTTGCCAGTGACAGCCGGTGGGCATTAATGACGGAAACACCGCAGCAAGACCCGCTCAATCTCAGGTATCTCGCAACACGTTTTGACAGCGATAATCTGGATATGATCCTCGTTGAAGGGTTCAAGCACGAAGATATCGACAAAATTGTGCTTCACAGGAAAGGGACAGGAAAATCGCTGGAGCAGTTAATGGATATTCATGTTATTGCGGTGGCCAGTGATTGTCAGCCAGAGGATATACCAACGACAGTTAGCCTTATGAATATCAATGAAATAGAAGAAGTTGGGGAGTTTATTGTCCGTTGGCTGGCAAGACAGTAAAAACAACGCGATTAAGGTCGTTTGAATCGTCAAATCCCCCATAGCAAAAAGCCCTGTACGTCAGTACAGGGCTTTCCACTTATTTGATGCCTGGCAGTTGATGACCCACTTCGTGGCTCACCCTTCGGGCCGTTGCTGCGCAACGTTCAAAAGGCTTCGCCTTTTGTCCTGCTCTCTTCTCGTGTAGCCAACCACCTGATAGCAGTAAAGCCAAAAGCCCCACACTTTCGTGCGGGGCTTTTGGCTTTATTTG
>NZ_SOAO01000014.1:0-146898 GCF_004364755.1 Rahnella sp. BIGb0236 | reverse complement strand
TCCCCTTCGCAGGGGAGGGAGCCGACCGTGTTTCCCTCCACACCGTAAGTGGCTGCTGCCCTGCTCCTCCCCCTGCGCAGGGAAGCGAGCCGACCGTGTTTCCCTCCACACCGTAAGTGGCTGTTGCCCTGCTCCTCCCCCTGCGCAGGGAAGCGAGCCGACCATGTTTCCCTCCATACCGTAAATGGGTGTTGACCTGCTCCTCCCCCTGCGAAGGGGGAGGCTGGGAGGGGTTTTAAGGGCTAACACCCGGTAAAAGAATACTTCAACTCATTGATTTTACTTTAATACCCCACCCCAACCCTCCCCTTCGCTGAACTGAATTCCCTGGCTACTCTGCGAAAACCTCACCAGTACTCACGATCTTGCAGACGAAACCACTGCCTGCGCACACTCCGGCTTCCGAATTATTCCTTAATACCCTGCCCCGGGCCTTCCTTCTTTTGGGAAGGAAGGAAATAGCGAACCATTAGCCAACTTATTCTTCTTATTTGATCTACTTCTCATACCAGGAAAACACGCACCATTACGATCCGTTAACATTAATTTAACGCACTACACTTGTGCATATCAGCTAAATATCAATGCCTTATAAATTACAAAAACGATCCTTCAACTAAAGCGCGTAAATTTTATTCATTTGAAATTAAAAACAAATTCCCCTTTTTGCAAAACTTTCACATGAACCATTACAAAATTGGTTCAGAAAATGCAAAGGACTGATTAACGATTCAATTCCCGGCGGGAAACTGAAATATGACCACACATTCCGGGGCGCTGCCCCCTTCAAACGGGACGTCTAACTCCGCGCTGGAACAGTTACGTCAGCTGATCCGCCAGCATCCGGATCACACCCGGCCACTGCCTGCGGAGCGTGATCTGATGCAGATGTTTGACGTTGGCCGCCGTGAAATCCGCCGGGCGCTGGATGTGCTGGAAGAAGAAGGCCGCGTGTGGCGCAAACAGGGCAAAGGCACGTTTATCGGGCCGAACGGCCCTGCACAGCCGCTGAGTTTGCAGGCGTTACCGAAACAATCGAATTTGCAGGAAGTGATGGAAGCACGGCTGCAAATTGAACCGGGGCTGGCGAAATATGCCGCCCTGCGCGCCACGCCGGAACAGATCCAGCTGATGCGTCGTTTGCTCGATAAGGTGAAAACCATGTCGCGCGGCGATCCGGATCAGATCGAACTGTGGGACAGCGCCTTTCACCGTGCCATTGCCGATGCCGCCGGAAACCGGCTGCTGCTGGGTCTTTTTGATGCCGTCGATGCCATTCGTCGCGATCCGAGCTGGCTGGCGGTGCGCAACGCGGCACGTAATCAGGAACGCCTGAACCGCTACGACGATCACCACGAACGCATCGTAGAACACATTGCCGCACGCCAGCCAAAGGAAGCCGCCAGAGTGATGCGCGAGCACCTTCTGGCGCTGCAACAGGCGTTTCTTTCCACCCTGAATGATGACGACGAGGATTTTACTGATGACTGACCCGGCCGAACCCGTCACGCCGCTGTTACACATCAACAACCTGCGGGTGCAGTTTTCCGGCTCCCCCGCGACTGTGCTCGACGGTATTTCCTTACAGCTTGAAGCCGGTAAAACGCTGGCGCTGGTGGGCGAATCCGGCTGTGGCAAAAGCGTCACGTCGCTGGCGCTGATGGGGTTACTGCCCGCCAGCGCGAAGGTGTTGCAGGGCGATATCCGCCTCAACGGAAAATCGTTGCCCGGACTTTCTGAGCGCCAGTATGCCGATCTGCGCGGTCAGGAACTGGCGATGATTTTTCAGGAGCCGATGACCTCGCTCAATCCGGCGCTGACGCTCGGCGATCAGCTGGCGGAAGCGGTGATGCGTCATCAGGGTGTCGGCAAAAAACCGGCCCGCGAGCAGGCGCTGGAAATCCTCAAAAAAGTGCAGATCCCGGCACCGGAGCTGCGGATGGATGCGTATCCGCACCAGCTTTCCGGCGGTATGCGTCAGCGGGTGATGATTGCGATGGCGCTGATCAACCGTCCGCAATTGCTGATTGCCGATGAACCGACCACCGCGCTGGACGTCACCATTCAGGCGCAGATCCTCGCCCTGCTCAACCGGATTCAGCAGGAAACCGGCAGCGCGTTATTGCTGATCACCCATGACCTCGGCGTCGTCGCGGAAGTGGCTGACAGCGTGGCCGTAATGTATGCCGGACAAATCGTCGAACAGGGTCTGGTGGCCGATATTTTCAATAATCCGCAGCATCCTTACACCATCGGGCTGATGGGGTCGATGCCGTCGCTGGCCTCGCGTCAGGGCGCACTTTCCACCATTCCCGGTGCCGTGCCGCTGCCGAAGGATATGCCGCAGGGCTGCCGGTTTTCGACGCGCTGTCCGTTTGCCGCCGAACGTTGCCAGCGTGAACGACCGCCGTTGCGCGCCCTGCATCAGTCGTCGCACCACGTCGCCTGTTTCTTTGCGCCGCTGGAAAACCATTTCGCGTTGTCCGCCGAAGGAGCCTGCGCATGAGCCTCGCACCCCGCCCCATTCTGGAAGCCGCAGGACTGAGCAAAGTCTTTAAAGGCCCGTCGTCACTGTTCAGCAAACCGAAAATCGTGCAGGCGGTAGATCGCGTGTCATTGCGCGTCTGGCACGGCGAAACGCTGGCGATTGTCGGCGAATCCGGCTCAGGCAAATCGACCCTTGGCCGCCTGCTGTTACAACTGCTCAGCGCCTCCGACGGCGACGTGTTTTATGAAGGCGAAAACCTGAAACAGTTTTCGGCTGACCAGATGAAGAAACTGCGCCGCGATCTGCAAATCATCTTTCAGGATCCCTTTGCCTCGCTCAACCCGCGCATGACGGTGGAAGAGATCGTCGGCGAGCCGCTATGGCTGCATAACATTGTCAGCGGCAAGGCGGACAGGCAGGCGAAAGTGCGCGAACTGCTGACCACCGTCGGCCTGCCCGCCGCGTTCAGCAACCGTTATCCCCATGAGTTTTCCGGCGGTCAGCGCCAGCGCATCGGCATTGCCCGCGCGCTGGCGTCTTCGCCGAAACTGCTGCTGGGCGATGAACCGGTGTCGGCGCTGGATGTGTCGGTGCAGGCGCAGGTGGTGAATTTGCTGGAAAACCTGAAACAGCAGTTTGGCCTGACGATGATTGTCGTCGCGCACGGTCTGGCGGTGATCCGCCATATGAGCGACCGCGTGGCCGTGATGTACCTCGGGCAAATCGTCGAACTGGCCAGCACCGATGACATTTTCGATCAGCCGCTGCATCCCTATACCCAGGCGCTGATTGCCTCCGCGCCGCTGCTGACGCCCGGTGTAAAACGTCCGGTGCCGATGTTACAGGGCGATATGCCCAATCCGGCCAATATGCCTGCCGGCTGCCGTTTCCATACCCGTTGCGCGTACGCCACCGACGAATGTCGTCTGGTGGAACCGCCACTTGAAACTGTCAGTGACAACCGCATGGTGGCCTGCCACCGCTGGAGCGAACTGCAACGGGACCGCACTTCCGTGCTGGTTCCGCCGCCGTCCGCCGCTTTCACCTTACGGCGTGCGCTGTTTGAGCAAGCGAGCCAGTCCCGGCTTTCACTTTCCATTCCAACATCAACCCAGGGAACCCGACCATGAAATTTGCCCCCCGCTTAACTGCCTGCATTCCGGCCTTACTGTTGCTGACCTCGGCGGGCCTCGCCCACGCGGAAAGCACCCTGCGCATCGGCCTTGGCAGCGATCCTGACATGCTCGATCCGGCCACGGCGCGCACCTATTACGGCCGCTTTGTGTTCAGCGCCATGTGCGAACGTCTGGTGGATGTCGATCAGCATCTGCAAATTGTGCCGGGTCTGGCGAAGGACTGGTCATACAGCGAAGATGGCAAAACACTGACGATGAATTTACGTGAAGGCGTGACCTTCCATGACGGCGAAAAATTCGATGCGCAGTCGGTGAAATACAACATTGAACGCTATCTGACCCTGCCCGGTTCCCTGCGTAAAAGTGAACTCTCCTCCATTGAGTCCGTGGACGTCACCGCGCCGTACACCGTGGTTTTCCACCTGAAAACCGCCGACGCCGCGCTGCTGATGCAACTGACTGACCGCGCGGGCACCATGATGGCCCCGGCGGCCACCGCCAAAGGCAACGTCGCGGCGCATCCGGTCTGTTCCGGCCCGTACGAATTTGTCAGCCGTGTGCAGCAGGACCGCATTGTCCTCAAACGTTTCGACAATTACTGGAATAAAGGCGCGTATCACTTCGATAAAGTGGTGTTCCTGCCGATCCCCGATGCGTCCGTGCGTTTAGCCAACCTGCGGGCGGGCGATCTGGATATCACCGAAGGCATTGCCGCCAGCGACACCGCTACGGTGAAAGCCGACAACACTCTGCAACTGGCGAGCACCACCGGCCTCGGCTATATGGGGCTGACGCTCAATATCGCCAACGGCACCGCCAACACCAATACCCCGCTGGCGAAAGATTCCCGTGTGCGTCAGGCGCTGTCGCTGGCGATTGACCGCGATGCGCTGAATCAGGTGGTGTTCCAGGGGCAATATACCCCGGCGAATCAGGCGTTCTCACCCGCCAGCCCGTATCACGCAGACATTCCGGTGCCAAAACGCGATATCGAAAAAGCCAAAGCCTTACTGGCACAAGCCGGGGTGAAAACGCCGATGACCATTGATTTCCTGGTCGCCAACAACCCGACGTCCCAGCAGGTTGCGCAGGTGCTGCAGGCGATGGTCAGTGAAGCGGGCATCAACCTGAATCTGCAAATGACCGAATACGCCACACTGCTGGATCGCCAGCAAAGCGGCGAATTCAAAATGAGTATGTCCGGCTGGTCAGGACGCCCGGATCCGGACGGCAATATCTTTTCCTTCATCCATACCAAAGGCGGCCTGAACGACGGCAAATACAGCAATCCGCAGGTCGATCAGTGGTTGCAGGAAGCGCGTCTGACCAGCGATGTGGAGAAGCGTAAAGCGTTGTACAAACAGGTGGTGGCGCAGGAAAACATCGACGATCCGCTGGTGTACCTGTACTTCGAACCGCGCATTTTTGGCATGAGCAAAAAAGTCAGCGGTTTCGTGCCTTACGCCGACGGGCTGATCCGCCTGCAGGGTCTGGCTCTGAAAAAGTAATTGCCTGAGGAAAGACAATGTTAGAACTGGTGGTGAAACGGCTGATTTCAGCCATACCGACGCTGTTTCTGGTGACGCTGATGGTGTTCTCGTTGCAGAAATTACTGCCCGGCGACCCGATCACCGCGATGGCGGGCGAGGAGCGGGATCCGGCAGTGATTGCGCAGTTACGCGAGCAATATCACCTGAATGACCCGATCCCCAGCCAGTATTTTCACTGGGTCGGCAATGCGCTGCGGGGCGATTTCGGCACCTCGCTGCGCACGCAGGAACCGGTGTTGCAGCTGATTGCCACCAAGCTGCCGGTGACGCTCGAACTGTCGCTGCTGGCGATGATCGTGGCGCTGATTATCGGCATCACCATGGGCGTGCTGGCGGCGGTCAACAAAGGCACCTGGATAGATAACGGCACCAATTTTCTGGCGCTGTCGGGGATTTCGATCCCCCATTTCTGGCTGGGTGTGCTGCTGATTATGCTGTTCTCGGTGAAGCTGCACTGGCTTCCGGCCTCCGGTTATGTGCCGTTTTCGGAAGATCCGCTGCAAAACCTGAAAACCATGTTGCTGCCCGCGGCGGTGCTCGGCACCGGCCTTTCTGCCACGCTGATGCGCCATACCCGTGCGGCGATGATTGCGGTTCTCAAGGCGGATTACATCCGTACCGCCCGCGCCAAAGGGCTGCTGCCGAAAAAAGTGATCATGAAACACGCGCTGCGCAATGCGCTGGTGCCGATCATCACCCTGACCACCTTGCTGTTCGGCGAACTGCTGGGCGGCGCGGTGCTCAGCGAGCAGGTTTTCACCATTCCGGGCTTTGGCAAAATGATTGTCGATTCAGTGTTCAACCGTGATTACGCCGTGGTTCAGGGCGTGGTGATGGTGGTCGCGGTCGGATTTCTGCTGATGAACCTGCTGGCCGACGTGCTGTATGTGCTGGTCAACCCACGTATGCGGAGAGCCTGAGATGAGCGTATCTGTGATTTCCGTGACAACGTCACTCCCCGCCCGCGAGCCGAACCGCGTGCTGCGAAAATTCCTGCGCAACAAAAGCGCGGTGATTGGTGCGGTGCTGGTCGTCACCTTTGCCTTACTGGCGTTGCTCGCGCCGTGGATTTCGCCTTTTGATCCGATCAAAGCCGATTTCATGGCGGTACGAAAAGCGCCCTCCGCCCTGCACTGGCTGGGTACCGATGAACTGGGTCGTGACATTTTATCGCGCCTGTTCTGGGGCGCTCGTACGTCGCTGATGGCCGGTTGTGTGTCAGTGATTATCGCGATTGTGATTGGTGTGCCGCTCGGTCTTATCGCCGGTTTCTGGCAGGGCTGGCTGGACAGCGTGATTTCCCGCGTGGTTGAGGCGCTGCTGTCGTGTCCGTTTCTGGTGCTGGCGATCGCGCTGGGCGCGTTTCTCGGGCCAAGCCTTGGCAATGCGATGATTGCCATCGGGCTTTCCGCGATGCCGATTTTCGCCCGGCTGACGCGCGCGCAGGTGATGAGTATCCGCAACGAGGAATATATCGAAGGGGCGCGGGCCATCGGCTTGCCCGACCGCTGGATCCTCTGGCGCTACGTGCTGCCGAATGTGCTGTCGCCGATTCTGGTGCAGGCGACGCTGGCGATTGCCTCGGCGATCATCACCGAAGCCAGCCTGTCGTTTCTCGGTCTCGGCCAGCAACCGCCGGATGCCTCCTGGGGTGCGATGCTCAATACCGCGCGCAGCTTCCTCGAGCAGTCGCCGTGGATGTCGATTTTCCCCGGTCTGGCAATTTTCCTCACCGTACAGGGTTTCAATTTGCTGGGTGACGGGCTGCGTGATGCGCTCGACCCGCGTTCTGAATAAACCGTTTGCTGCTTTTTAAGGAAGAATACATGTCTGAGAATTACGATTTTAACGTGGCGTATCCGACCCTGCGTCCGACCATGATGGGGGCCAATGCGGTCTGTGCCTCGCAGCCGCTGGCCGCGCAGGCGGGGATGAAAATGCTGATGCTGGGCGGCAACGCCGCCGATGCTGCTATCGCCACAGCCATTGCGCTGACCGTGCTCGAACCGAGCGGCAACGGCGCAGGCAGCGATGCGTTCGCGATTATCTGGGACGGCAAAAAAGCCCACGGCCTCAACGCCTCTGGCCGCTCACCGGGGGCGTGGACGCCGGAATATTTCGCCGCCAAAGGTCTGGACGCGGTACCGACCTACGGCTGGGATGCGGTCACGGTGCCGGGTGCCGTCTCCGGCTGGGTGGCGCTGGCAAAACGCTTCGGCACCCTGCCGCTGACCACGCTGGCGCAACCGGCCATCGATTATGCCCGCAACGGTTTTCCGGTCTCGCCGCTGATTGGCCGTCTGTGGGAAATCGCAGTCAAAAAACTGCATAACCAGCCGGGCTTTATGGAGTGTTTCGCACCTGAAGGCCGTGCGCCGAAAATCGGTGAAATCTTCCTTAATCCGGCACTGGCGGATTCGTTAGAGCTGATCGCTAAAACTGAAGGCGAAGCGTTTTATCGCGGTGAACTGGCCGAAAAAATGGTGGCGCACAGTCAGGCCCACGGCGGCGCGCTTACGCTGGACGACCTGGCGAATCACAAAGCCGACTGGGTTGAAACCATGCAGCAGTCTTTTGCGGGCGGCTCGGTTCACGAACTGCCGCCGAACGGTCAGGGTATCGCCACGTTGATCGCACTGGGCATTCTCGACAAATTGGATATCGGCAGCCAGCCGGTGGACTCGGTCGAAACCACGCATCTGTGCATTGAAGCGATGAAACTGGCGCTGGCGGATCTCGATCAGCACGTCACCGACAGCGAGCACATGTTCTTCGATCCGCAACTGTTCCTCAATGACGAGTATCTGGCGGAACGGGCAAAACTGATTAACCGCAGCCAGGCCAGCGACGTGACGTACGGCGCTCCGCGTCCCGGCGGCACCGTGTATCTGACGGCGGCTGATTCCAGCGGCATGATGGTGTCTTTCATTCAGTCGAACTACATGGGCTTCGGTTCCGGCGTCGTGGTGCCGGGCACCGGTCTCAGCATGCAAAACCGTGGCTGTGGATTTACCCTCGACCCGACGCACGCCAACTGTGTCGCGCCGAACAAACGCACGCTGCACACCATTATTCCGGCCTTTGCGCAGGACGCGGCGGGCAAACCGCTGATGTCATTCGGCCTGATGGGCGGCCCGATGCAGGCGCAGGGACATCTGCAACTGGCGCTGCGCGTGATGCTGTATAAGCAAAATCCGCAGGCGGCTATTGATGCCCCACGCTGGCGGATCAACGGCGGCCGTCAGGTGGCGATCGAATCCACCTTCAACCACAACACGCTGGCGGCACTGCGCGCCATGGGCCATGAACTGATCGTCGAAGACCCGCTCAGCGGCCATTCGTTTGGCGGCGCGCAGGTGATTGTTACCAATCCCGCAGGCGGTTATCTGGCAGGCACCGAATCCCGTAAAGACGGACAGGCACTGGTGATGTAGTTTTGGTTTCACTCTGCATCGCGAGCGGGTTTTGCCCTGCTCCTCCCCCTGCGAAGGGGAGGCCGGGAGGGGGTCTTAAGGGCTAACTCACTGTTTTAACAAACCTTAGCACCGGTTTTTGACCTTAATACCCCACCCCAGCCCTCCCCTTCGCAGGGGAGGGAATTGACCGTGTTTCAATCTGCACCGCAAGCGGGTTTTGCCCTGCTCCTCCCCCTGCGAAGGGGGAGGTCGGGAGGGGGTTTTAAGGGCTAACACCTTGTTTAAACAGACCTTAGCACCGGTTTTTGACCTTAATACCCCACCCCAGCCCTCCCCTTCGCAGGGGAGGGAGTTGACCGTGTTTCACTCAGCACCGCGAGCGGTTTTTGCCCTGTTCCTCCCCCTGCGAAGGGGGAGGACGGGAGGGGGTTTTAAGGGCTAACACCTTGTTTAAACAAACCTTAACATCCGTTTTTGACCTTAATACCCCACCCCAACCCTCCCCTTCGCAGGGGAGGGAGTTGACTGTGTTTCACCGCCTACCCAGGTGAAATTTGCCCTGTGGGGAGGGAGTTACCGCCATCTTTGTGACTTCCCTTCCAAATATTCGCTAAATCTATGTAATTCGATCCCATCGCTATAAATATTTGAAACAGCGTTCTATAAATGGAGTGTTGAGTTTTGTGCACTTTCATATGGAGAACGAATGTATGACCCGTCCACTGTTTCATGGCGTGATCCCCCCTGTCGCAACGATCCTGAATGAAAATGAGCAACTTGACCGTCAGGGGATGGCGCGTCTGATTGATTTTACGATTGAAGGCGGCGTGAACGGCCTGTTTTTCCTCGGCAGCGCGGGGGAGTTTGCGCATATGTCTCAGGCACTGCGTCATGAAGTGGCTGAGTTTTGCACGAAACACGTTGCCGGACGTGTGCCGGTATTGATTGGCGCGGCGCATCCGGGCACGGCTGAAACGCTGGCTTTTGCGCAACATGCGAAAAGCGTCGGTGCCGACGGCGTGGTGGTGGTGAACCCGTATTACAACCCGATAACTGAAGAAGCGTTATATCTGCATTACCGCACGATTGCTGAAGGCGCCGGTTTGCCGGTGATCATGTACAACTATCCGGGGCTGACCGGCCAGCCGTTGCCCGTCAGTCTGATCAAACGTCTGGCACTGGAATGCCCGAACATTGTCGGCCTGAAAGACACCGTTGACAGCCTGAACCATATCCGCGAAATGATACAGGCCGTGAAACCGGAGCGCCCGGATTTCGCCGTGTTCTCCGGGTACGATGAATATCTGTTCGGTACGCTGATCCTTGGTGGCGATGGCGCGATCCCCGCCAGCGCCAACTTCGCCCCGCAACTGACCTGCGGAATTTACCGCGCATTTAAAGAGAAAGATTTCGCCACCGCCGTCGGACTGCAACAACGTCTGTCATTCCTGCCTCCGCTCTACACGCTGGATACGCCGATCTACAACGTCATCAAATACGCCATTTCACAAGTCATCAGCGATATGCCGGTGTATTCACTGAAACCGGCGCTGCCGCTGAGCAATGACAAACAAAAGATTGTGCGTGAGATTTTGAAACAAGCGGGCGTCAGTGTCGTCGGCTAACGCTTCCTCTGCGCCTCCCCTTCACTGCGGGAGGCAAAAACCCTCAATCTAAATCGAAATCATTACTATTCCGCTTTAATATTCGTTACTCTATTCGCATGATTTATCGAGCCGAATGACTTTCATAACGTAATGATGCAAACACTCCTCGACAGTTTCCGCGAAACGCCGGTCAGCTGGGTTGCAGATACTTTCAAACCGATGTCACCGCTGGTGACCAATGCGGTGCCGATGTCACTGCTGATGACCGCCGAAGGCTGCGCCAGCGTGCTTAAACGCTATCTGGATGCCAATGCGGCCGATGCCGCAGTGTGCGATAAACGACGCGCGCGTATTTCGATGTGGTCACAATGGTATTTCGCCACCCTGCTGCCAAGCTGGGTGATTGTGTCCCTGCGCCATGGCTGGCAACTGCCTATCGCCGCTGAAAACGTCTATCTGTGCATGCAGGAAGAAGGTCTGCCTGCGCAAATTTATCTGGACGGCGAAGGCGAAGCGCTGATCTCCGCAGAACCAATGGCGCGCTTTGATGTGATGATCGAACGCCACTTACGCCCTGTCTGCGAAGCACTGGCTGAATTTTCCGGTCTGAAACCGGGCATTTACTGGAGCAACGCGGCGATCCGCGTCGGCTGGGGTGTGAAGCAGGCCGAACTGGTCCATGCGGACATCTCGGATGGCATGCAACTGATGGAATCACGCGAGCTGCGCTATGGCGGCAAAAATCCGTTATTCCAGCCGATGCGCGCCGAAGACCCTTCCGACCCCGACAGCCCGCAATACCGTAAGCAGTGCTGCCTGCGCTACGATCTGGAGGATCACGCCATGTGCCCTTCCTGTCCGTTATTGCTAGCAGAACGCAAATCCGGCAAAAGGCGCAAAACCGTCGCCGAATAAATCAAACACTTACAAAACCTGACTAAGCTTAGCGTAAAAAAAGATTGGATCTTAGCCGCGGATAATTATAAGAATTGGGTTATATAGACCAACGAGGTATTTATCATGACTATGAAAACACCGAAGAGCTGGCCCTCCGCTCTTAACTCGCTGGCCTCAGAGGTGATGGTTTCTCTGGCGCAACCCGTTAACCGCGTATGGAACACGTTAACCGGCAAGCAACAGCCGCTCAGAGCAAGGATTGTTCATCGTTATGCCATTCCGTCCAGCCGGACGATCAGCGTAACGGAAGGTTTCTTTGGGTTCATTCCGGTGGAATCCTATGAAAACGAACGTTTTATTCTGGAAGTCGCGTACGCAGACAAGCAGTATCAGGTCGAAGTCCCGCGGGCGTACTACCAGAAAAGCAATATCGGCGACGGGATCGACATCCACACGCTGTAACGACACCGCTTATCAACAAGCTGCACCTTTCGGGGCGCAGCTTTTTTTATGCCAAAAAACCTGCCTGACCCCACACTTCCCGCTTTAATTTTGTTCAATACATGAAAATTATTGACATAATAACCTCAGAAATTTAGAAAAATATTTACATCCTATTCTTATAACAATGTTCCTTTTCTGAAGAGGTTAATGATGACCCGCACCGGACAGATTTCCCCTGCCACCGCCAGCCAGTCACGCCGCGCGCTCGTCGCCGGTTCGGTGGGTAACTTTATCGAATGGTATGAATTCGGCGTTTACGGTTATCTGGCGACGCTGATCGCCGGTAACTTTTTCACTCTGGAAGGCCAGACCGGGATGACCGGTTTACTGCTCACTTACGCGTCCTTCGCGCTGGCGTTTTTCTGCCGCCCGGTTGGCGCGATCATTTTTGGCCGCATCGGTGACCGCATTGGCCGCAAGCCGACGCTGATTGCCGTCGTCCTGCTGATGACGCTGGCCACGGCGATCATTGGTTTGCTGCCGACCTACGCCCAGATTGGCGTGGCGGCGCCGCTGTTGCTGACGCTGATGCGCATGTTCCAGGGGTTATTTGCGGGCGGTGAATTCGGCGGTGCGGTGTCGCTGATGACCGAATTTGCGCCGAAAGGCAAACGCGGTATTTATGGCGCGTGGCAGTCGTTCACCGTGTCGCTGGGATTGCTGACCGGCGTGGCGCTGGTCGCCATCCTGGTGCAATGGTTACCGGAAGCGCAAATGAAAGACTGGGGATGGCGCATTCCGTTCCTGCTGGCGCTGCCGATGGGGCTGGTGGCGTTGTATCTGCGTCTGAAACTCGATGAAACACCGACCTTTGTTGCCAGTAAAAAAGCCGGACCGAAAGCACAGAAAACTGCTGCAGAAAAAGCCTCTGCGGTCGCCACCGCCAAAGCCATCGCGCTGGGGATTGGCCGCATGATGGGCTGGTCTGCGGGCGGTTATACCTTCCTGGTCGTCATGCCGTCTTATCTGCAAACCTCCCTGCACGCCACCTTTTTACAGGCGCTGGTGGCGACGGTACTGGCGAATGTCGGCTTTGCGCTGGCGATTCTGCCTTCCGGCTGGTTGAGCGATAAAATTGGCCGTAAGAAAGTGATGATGATCGCCGTTTTCGCGGTGATCGTGCTGAGTTTCCCGCTGCTGCATCTGCTGCAAAACCCGGAAAGCAGCCTGCTGGCGAAGGGCATTGCGGTGCTGATTGCCGGGGCGACGATCGGCATGATTGCCGGTCCCGGTCCGGCGATGCTGGCGGAAATGTTCCCGACCCGCGTGCGTTATACCGGGCTGGGGTTATCTTATTCCTTGTCGAATGCGGTGTTTTCCGGCTGTGCGGGTCTGATCATCACCGGCCTGATTAAAGAGACCGGCAATCTGGATATTCCGGCGTATTACGTGGTCGCCACCTGCGTGGTCAGCCTGTTTGCGTTGATGAGCCTGCGCAAAGACGACCACCTGCGTGATCTGGACGAATAAGCGATGAAGGACATCAACTTACAGTCGCGTCTCGATGCCTTACAGGGCAGTTTTTCACCGGCGGAAAAGCGCATCATCGCCATCATCCTGCGCGATCCGCCGGAGGTCGCAAAAATGGGCGTGACGGAACTGGCGAAATACGCCGAAACCAGCACTGCCACGGTGGTGCGCACCAGTAAACGGCTGGGTTTCAGCGGCTATCCGGCGTTGCGGCTGGCCTTAGCTGCTGAATCCTCCCGCCCTATGCCCGCCGACATGCCGCTGGCGGCCGATATTGGCGACCATGATTCGCCCAAACAGATCCTGCAAAAGTTGCTGGAATTCGAGGTCAAAGGCGCCACCGAAACCACGCAGTTACTCAGCGCCGCGACGCTGGAGCAGGCGGTGCGTTTTCTTTCACAGGCGCAGCGGATTGATATTTATGGCGCCGGTGCCTCGTCGCTGGTGGCGCAGGATTTCTGCCAGAAACTGCGGCGCATCGGCGTTGACGCCAGAACCTACGGCAGCACAGATGAAAGTCTGGTCAGTGCCTGTCAGCTTGCCGCGGGTGATGTCGCGCTGGCGATTTCCCATTCGGGCCAGACCACAGATGTCATCGACGCGCTTGTCCTGGCAAAAGCCGCAGGCGCAACCACGCTGGCGATCACCGCCAATGGCCGTGCTCCCCTCGCCCGCAAAGCCGATGTCGTGTTGCGAACCAGCAACCGCGAGATGGGTTTTCGCGCCGCCGCGATGGCGAGCCGCACCAGCCAGTTGCTGCTGATCGACTGCCTGTTCATCGGTATCGCCCAGCGTCTGCCCGGTGCACGCGACGCCTTACGCAAAACCCACGACGCAGTGCATCAGCGCCGCCGCTGATATTCTGTCGTTCCCCTGCGCGCCTTCTATACTTCTTAAAACACTCCGGTTTATGAGGGCATGCATGTTCACCCATCGTTTGGTATTTCCTGCCAGCGTCCTGCGCGGGCGCGGCGCCATTAAACATCTGGGCGCGATGTGCGGACGTTTAGGCCAGCGGGCAATGTTAGTGGGCGGCAAACGCGCCATTGCCAGCGTCGAGGCGAAAGTCGCCGATCAGCTTGAGCAGCAAATGGTCAGCTATCTCGGCAGCGAAATTTTTGGCGGCGAGTGTTGTCAGGAAGAGATCAACCGGCTGGCCGATGTGTTCCGCACACAGGGCGTAGAAGTGATTATCGCCACCGGCGGCGGCAAGGCGCTGGATACCGCCAAAGCCGCGGGCGTGACGTGCAATATTCCGGTGGTGACATTGCCGAGCATTGCGGGCACCTGTTCAGCGGTGACCTCACTGGCGTTTCGCTATCATCAGGACGGTGAATTCCGCGACATGATGCCGTTATCCTGTGGCCCGGCGGCGTCGGTCATCGACGCGGATTTACTGGCCACCGCCCCGCTGCAATGGCTCTCGGCGGGCATCGGCGATACGCTGGCAAAATGGTACGAATACCGCGCCATCAGCGATCTCAGTCAGCTGACTGGTCTGGCAGGTGTCGCCAGAACCAACAGTGAACTCTGCTACACGCTCATCGAGCATTTTGCCGCTGACGCCTGTTTTGCGGTGCAGGACGGCAAAGCCAACAACGCGCTCGAACAGGTGCTCGACGCCATTTTCCTCTACGCCGGACTGACCTCCATCATGAGTAACGGCGCGCACACCGGCGCTTCCCATGCATTATACGAAGGTTTCACCGCCTGCCCGAAAACCCGCCACGTCGCCCACGGTTTGCTGGTCGGTTACGGCAACCTGTGCCTGCTGGCACTGGAAAAACGCAGTGACGAAGAACTGCTGACCGCCATCGCGCTGGCCCGCGCCAGTGCCGTCCCGACACAGCTCGCGCATATCGCACCGGGTCTGACAGAGCAGGATCTGGCCGTGATTATCGACCGCAGCCTGAGCACGCCGGATATGGCGAACATGCCGTGGGAAGTGGAGTTTGCGGAAATTCGGGCCGCCATAGAGAAAGTGGAAAGGCTGGGGGCGAAAATTAATTAGATTTTGGCATGCCCGTAACGACAGGGCTAAAGCGGCCATGACTCTGCTCCTCCCCCTGCGAAGGGGGAGGCAGACCGGAACACGCATTGGTTTTGCCCTTTGCTCCTCCCCCTGCGAAGGGGGAGGTTGGGAGGGGGTTTTAAGGGCTAACACCAGAGTAAAGCTAACATCAACTCTTTGATTTTCCTTTAATACCCTACCCCAACCCTCCCCTTCGCAGGGGAGGGAGTAAGGCTCAGACGCCCTGAATTCTGAGATCCCACAGCTTACTCCGGATCAGTTGTTTCAGCCGGTTCGAAGCCTGCGAGGCCGGCTGGTCCCGCCTGCTCAGCAGAATCACCTCAAACGGCAGCGGTTCCACCACCGGCACAATCTTCAGCTGATCGACATACCGCCGGGCGGTAAAGGTATCGACCACACCGACACCGCCGCCTGCCAGCACCATGTCGGCGATCACCGAGTAGGTTTTGATGAACAGCGCCGAATGCGGCATCAGTCCGTTTTCGCGCAGGACGCGGTTGAGCACCTGACCCAGCGGATCCTGTTGCTGCAACATCAGCAGATCGTTTTCACATAACCACGCCAGTGAGACCGGCCCTTCGACGGCTGAATCTTTTGGTAACAGCGCCACCATGTTGCCCTGATAAATCGACTCGGCCACCAGCTCCTGCGTGGCCTGCTCGCCAAATGCCAGCGCGAAATCCATTTTGTATTGCAGCAGATCCTGACTCAGGGTGTTGAAATGTCCGGTCACCAGTTCGACACTGCCGCCGGGCGTCTGGCGGCGAAAATCCACCAGCACCGGCGCCATCACGCTGTGACCGAGAGCATGTGCCGAGCCGATGCGCACGTGCTGGCCTTCGCCCTGGCGTAACTGTTCCGCCAGTTCGCCGATGGCCTGAATATGACTGAACAGCGCCTCGACTTCCGGCATTAACCGCCGACCTTCCGGCGTCACGATTAATCCCTGCGGCGTGCGGTCAAACAACGTGAAGCCCAGTTGCTGCTCGGCGTGATTCAGCACGCGGCTGACATTCGGCTGCGACACGTTGAGCAGGCGCGCCGCGCCGCTGACGCTGCCTGCCTGTAAGACCGCCTGAAACACTTCGATGTGGCGTAAGCGCATTGCGGCCCTATTTCTGCGTGGTCGCTAAGTACGAGAAGGCACTTAACAGGCTGATAATCCCGGCGACCGTCGGGCTGTGATAACCCACAGTGACGGCATCGAGACGCTCCACACCGGGGATCAGGCAGAATAAATCCGCCAGCACCGGTCTGGCGGTCATCAGCTCAAGATGATAAGGCGCGCTGAATCTTGCGGCGGTCAGCGGTGCGGGTTTGCTGACGGCAATCGTCGCCTGTTTGCGGATTTTGGCGCAGGCAATGGACGGGCTGTCGGATTCGGCCGCATTGGCGGAAATCGCCCGTTTGACGCAGACATATTGCGATTCAGGATAATAACGGCGGATCCAGGTTTCGAGGTGATCGTCGCCGGTCACCAGCCACAACGGCACATTGAGTTCCGCACCGGCGGCGGCGTATAAGTCGCTTTCGCCGACCACGTTGCCGTTGAGTTTGACGCGGTAAAAGGCACGGCCATTGATGGTGTGCGCCAGTACGCCGTTTTCGCCCGCCGCCGTGTGATAGCCGACGAACATCAGTCCGTCGTATTGCTGTTGTTGCAACCCTTCGACCATCGACAATCCGCGCGGTTTACCCTGCACCAGACGGGCACGCGGGTCGATTTTATCGGCGCGCAGGTTTTGCATCATCGCGTGGCTGTCCGCCACAGTCACTTCCATCGCGCCACCGGCAAAAGCGCCGTCGATGGCGGCGTTAACTTCGCCTTCCATCAGGGCACGCGCGGCCTCGTAATCGGCGTTGCCCGGACTGCATTGTTCCGGGCGCATCACGCCTGCGATGCCTTCAATATCCGCAGAGATAAACACTTTCATCAGTCGTTCCCTTTTTGGTTTGCCAGAGCGTCCAGAATTTCACTCAACCCCAGCCGGTAATGTCCGTCGAATCCGCAGACAGTTTCTGCACTCAGTAAGGCATCAATAATAGCCTGTTCTGTGGCATCTGCCGCCAGCGCCAGCAGGGGCTCCAGTTCGGCATCGGCCAGCGTGACACCGTCACGTTGCGTCGAGAACGCCAGCGCGATATCCCCTGAACCGTGCCCCCAGTAACTGCCCAGCCGTCCTAACCCGGCACCGGCGCGTTTGGCGATACGTCCGAGCTGACGGCTGTCGAGATAACGGTCGCAGGCCATGACAATAATGACTGAACCGGCATCCACCTGCGGGGCGAGTTGCGGCAGTATTGCGCCGATGGCCTCGCCTGCCCGCACGCCGTCGAGCGTCAGTTCTGAGAGTTTGCCAAAATTGGCCAGCACCAGGATGCCTAGTGTCGCGTTGAGGGTTTCGCACCAGCGCGAGGCGGTGCCGATGCCGCCTTTTAAACCGAAGCAACTCATGCCGCGTCCTGCCCCCACGCTGCCACGGGCGAAGGTTTTTGTCGCGCCGTCGAGTGCGGTCAGCGCGTCGTCTTCACTGACCGCCATCGCCTGAATATCGTTTAAATAGAAATCGTTGCACTCGAGGATCACCGGATTGATGGTGGAATCCGGGCGGCCAATCTGCGGAAACTGCTGGCAACTGCGTTTCACCAGCGCATTGAACAAGGTGCCGGTGGCAAAAGTATTGCTGAGCAGCACCGGCGTTTGCAGTTCCCCCAGTTCCGTCACCTGGATCAGCCCCATCGGTTTGGCGAAACCGTTAAGCACCGCCACACCGCATGGCAGCGGTTTTTCATAAAGATTGTCGCCGGGCGGCACAATGGCGGTGACGCCGGTCTGCACATCCCCCGCCGACAGCGTGCTGTGACCGACGGTCACTCCGGCGACGTCGGTGATGCTATTGGTCGCGCCGCAGGGAAATCGCGGGCGGAAAATCTGACGCGAGGTGCGCCAGCGTTGCAGCAAGGCAGACAGCGCCTGCTGCTGAAATTCATCGTTATGTTCTTGCGGGTGCATCTGTATTCCATTTCAGTCGGTTAAAGCAGTGAAATTACTTTTTCAGTTTAGGATCCAGCGTGTCACGCAGCGCGTCGCCGAGCAGATTAAATGCCAGAACCGTGAGGAATATCGCCAGCCCCGGGAACACGCTGACGTTCCATTTACCCGCCATCATCATATTGCGGCTCATCGCCAGAATATTGCCCCACTCCGGCACGTCCGGCTCCGGCCCCAGACCGATAAAACTCAGGCTGGCGGCGGTCAGAATGCTGGTGCCGATGCGCATGGTGAAATAGACGATCACGTTCGACAGCGTGCCCGGCAGGATGTGGCGCAAAATCACCACCCGGTCCGGTGCGCCAACGCAACGCACCGCTTCGACGTAAGCACTTTGTTTAATCGATAACGTGGCGGCGCGCACGATGCGGGCAAATACCGGTACGCTGAATACCGCGACCGCGATGATCACGTTGTTCAGCCCCGGCCCGAGGATCGCGACCACCGCGATCGCCAGCAACATGCCGGGAAAGGCAAACAGCACGTCGGAGCCGCGCATGATCAGCATATCGAGCCAGCGACCGTAATACCCTGCCAGCAAGCCGAGTAACACACCAGCGATCATCCCCAGCGTCACCGAGAAAATGCCGACGTACAGGGAGATCCGCGCGCCATAAATGATACGGCTCAGGACATCACGCCCCAAGTCGTCCGTGCCAAACCAGTGCTCCGGCGTGGGTCCGACGCCGAGCGCCATCCAGTCCGGCGTCATCGGGTCGAAAGGGGCCAGCCACGGCGCGAATATCGCCACAAGCACCAGCAGCAGAATAAACCCGCCTGACACCAGCGCCATCGGATGACGGATAAAGGTATGAAAAAAGTCGTACCACGGCGAACGGATATCATCGTTTTGCGAGGCTACCGCAGCCGGTGTGGTTTCTTCCAGCACAGAGACGGGATCGGTCATGAGCAGCTCCTAACGCAGACGGATAGCCGGATTGACCACCGCGTAAAGCAGGTCAACCAGCAGGTTTATCAGAATAAATTCAAACACAAACAGCATCACCAGCGCCTGGATCACCGGCTGATCCTGCGTCTTGATGGATTCGATCAGCAACCAGCCCAGCCCCGGCCAGCTGAACACGCTTTCGACGATAATCGAACCGCCGAGCAGAAAGCCAAACTGCAAGCCAAGCATGGTGATAATCGGGATCAGCGCATTGCGCATGATGTGCTTCCACGTCACCCGCCGCGCACGTAATCCTTTGGCGTTGGCGGTGCGCACATAATCTTCCTGCGCCACATCGAGAAACGCCGAACGGGTGAAGCGCGCCATCACCGCCGCCACTGACGAACCGAGGGTGATCGCCGGTAAGATAATGTCGGCGGGCGAGTTAAAGCCGCTGACGGCGAAGATCCCGAACGGCATGGCGACAAACTGGATCAGCAGCAATCCGAGCCAGAACGGCGGCATGGAAATTCCGCCGACCGCCATACTCATCAGTGTCCAGTCCTGCCATTTCCCGCGTTTGAGCGCCGACACCACGCCAATCACCAGACCGAGCACCACCGACCACGCGAAGCCCGCCAGCGCCAGCAGCAACGTGGGCATAAAACCGCTTTCAATCACACTTAACACCGGCTGACGCGTGCGGTACGTCGTGCCAAGATCGCCATGCACCATGCCATCCAGCCAGTGCCAGTACTGCGCAGGCAGCGGATCGTTCAGGCCAAGCAGTTGCCGTGCTGACTCAACCGCCTCAATCGGCGCATCCTGACCGGCGTAAATACGCGCAGGGTCACCCGGCAGCAGCTTGATAAAGCCGAAAACCAGTAACGACACCACCAGTAAAACGGGGATCATTTCCAGTATCCGGCGGATAAAATAGGTCAGCATAAAAGGGTTTCCCTGAACCTGAATATTGATGGTGGTGTGCTCCTCCCCCTGCGAAGGGAGAAGCAGACCGGAACATGCATTGGTTTTGCCCTTTGCTCCTCCCCCTGCGAAGGGGGAAGCAGACCGGAACATACATTGGTTTTGCCCTTTGCTCCTCCCCCTGCGAAGGGGGAGGTTGGGAGGGGGTTTTAAAGGCTAACACCCTGTTTAAACAAACCTTAACATCAGTTTTTGACCTTAATACCCCACCCCAACCCTCCCCTTCGCAGGGGAGGGAGCCGACCAAAATCTGCTTACGCGCCGGGAGCCAAAAAAATTACTTAAACTGTGCCTGGTTAAAGATCAGCGAGCCGTCGGCCAGCATGTAGACGCCGGAAAGATCTTTGCTTTTCCCCACCAGATTATCCGGCACGCCGAGATAGGCCACCGGGGCATCGGCCCACAGCAGTTTCTGCGCATCGGCATACGCCGCTTTACGTTTTTCGACGTCAGCCGTTTGCAGACCGGCGGTGATCGCCGCATCCACCTGTTTGTTGCTGTAATAAGAGACGTTATACGCCGACGGGATCCAGGATTCGGTGGCGAACAGCGGACGCAGCGCCCAGTCCGCGTCACCGGTCGACGCCGACCATGCGCCGTAATACATTTCCACTTTCGCATCCGCCGGTTTCGGCGTGCTCCACAGACGCTGGTTGAGCGAACCGGAATCCATCGGCACCAGTTTCACGCGCACGCCAATCAGGGAGAGTTGTTGTTTCAGGAACTGCGCACTGCGGATACGGTCGGTCTTGTTTGAGCTCCACATTTCCACGTCAAAGCCCTTCTCGTATCCGGCTTCTTTCATCAGTGCTTTGGCTTTGGTGATGTTGTAGCTGTAATCCGGCGTGGTTTGTTTCTGATAGAACTGAACGTTTTTCGGCAGCGGCGACGTTGACGGCGATCCCAGCCCCGCGAAACCGACTTTCAGCCACAGATTGCGGTCGATGGCGTAGTTGATCGCCTGACGGACGCGCACATCAGAGAACTCTTTTTTCTGCGTATTGAAAGCGATGTAATACAGATAGATGCCCGGATCCTGCGCGATATCCAGCTTCGGATCGCTTTTCACGGTATCCACCAGATCGGACGGCAACGGATAGACCGCATCCACGCCGCCGGATTTCAGTTTCGCCACCTGCGTGGAATCTTCCGGCGTCGGGTAAAGCGTCACTGAATCGACTTTCGGCCAGCCTTTCTGCCAGTAGTGGTCATATTTCACCAGTTTGACGTCTTTACCCTGCTGCCATTCGACAAATTTGAACGGACCGGTGCCGACCGGATGCACGCTCAGATCCTGTTCGTTCGGGTATTGTTTTAACGACGCCGGGCTGTGCATGACCGCTGACGGGTGCGCCAGGGTGTTGATCATCGCGCCGAACGGTTTGTTGAGCGTGATTTTCACCTGATACGGGCTGATCACATCCACGGATTTAATCATGCTGAACAGGGAGTTGCGTTTCAGGTGATTAGCCGGATTCGCCAGACGATCAAGGTTAACTTTTACCGCGTCAGCATTGAACGGCGTGCCATCCTGGAAGGTCACATCGTGGCGCAGATTGATGGTGAATTCGGTGGCATCGCTGTTACTGGTGTAATCCGTCGCCAGCACCGGCACGACGGCCATTTTGCTGTCGAACTGGAACAGGCGTTCAAAAATGCCGCTCTGGATGGAATAACTCAGGGTATCGGTGGTGTCGTGCGGGTCGAAACCGGTCACGTCGGCATACATGGAAATACGCAAATCTTTGGCCTGAGCCGAGGCCGCGAAGCAAAGCGCCAGTCCGGCGGCAAGCAGGCTCTTACGCAGTAAGGTCGAATGCATGGTGTTCTCCTGTGTGTCCCAAAAAAGAAAGGTGAGTTATCCCTGTGCGACCCAGTGATGTTCACTGACGCGGGAATATTTGAGTTTTTCTATCTGTACACCCGCCGGATGCACCGGCGATTTCACTTCCACATCATCAAAATTGCGTAACGCACGCTGCGTCGGATCCGCCACCGGCACCGAACTGAGCAGACGCCGGGTGTAGGCATGTTGCGGATTACTGAAGACGGCGTCGCGCGGACCAATTTCCACAATCTGCCCGCTGTACATCACCGCCACACGGTTGGCGATACGCTCCACCACCGCCATGTCATGCGAGATAAACAGCCACGCCACGCCGGTATCGCGCTGGAGATCCATCATCAGATTGACCACCTGCGCCTGAATCGACACATCGAGCGCCGACACCGCTTCGTCGGCAATAATTACCTGCGGCTGCAACGCCATTGCGCGCGCGATGGCAATACGCTGACGCTGGCCGCCGGAAAATTCGTGCGGATAACGCCGCGCATGGGAGGGTTCCAGCCCGACACTTTTCAGCAGCTGATTCACCACCGGCGTGGCATCGGCCAGCGATTTTTTCAGGCCGTGCAGTAATAACGGTTCGGCAATGGAAAATCCGACGGTGAGACGCGGATTGAGCGAGGCATACGGATCCTGAAACACCATCTGGATCTGACGGCGCACCGCCTGAAACGGCGTGTCGCGCATCAGGGTAATTTCCCGGCCTTCGAGATGAATGCTTTCGGACTGGCTGCCCACCAGCCGCAGGATGGCGCGCCCGGTGGTGGATTTCCCGCAACCGCTCTCGCCCACCAGCGCCAGCGTTTCGCCCGGCCAGATGGAGAAGTCGATCTGTTCCACGGCGTGCACTTCTTTGGTCACACGCGACAATACGCCGGAGCGGATCGGGTAGCAGACGCGGAGTCCGCGTACATCCAGTAACGGTGGCGCATCGTAATTCGCGGTTTTCTGATCGTCCTCTGCCGGAGGAATGTGAGGGAGATCACCTGCAACCGATTGCTTTTCGGATGAAACAGATTGAGCGGTTTTGGCGGCTAACAGCGGGAAACGGCGCGGCCATTTCAGCCCCTGCATATCGCCGAGTTTCGGCACGGCGGCCAGCAGCGCGCGGGTATAAGGATGCTGCGCGTTGGCAAAAATTTCCGTCACGCTGCCCTGCTCCACCACTTTGCCCTGATACATCACCACCACGCGGTCGGCAATTTCCGCCACCACGCCCATGTCGTGCGTGATAAACAGTACCGACATATCGGTGCCCCGTTGCAGATCACGCAGAATTTGCAGAATGCGCGCCTGCACCGTGACATCCAGCGCCGTCGTGGGTTCGTCGGCAATCAGCAACGCCGGATCGCAGGCCAGCGCCTGCGCGATCATCACACGCTGACGCATGCCGCCGGAAAGTTCGTGCGGATAACATTTGAGGATGCGGTCAACGTCAGGAATGCGCACCTGTTTCAGCAGTTCGCGGGCTTTGTTCAGCGCGGTGGCTTTGTTCGCCATGCCGTGATCGAGCAGCCCTTCCGTCAGCTGATCGCCAACCCGCAAGACCGGATTGAGCGAGGTCATCGGCTCCTGAAAAATCATCGACATTTCCTGACCGCGCAGTTTGCGCCGCGATTCAGCCGACAGCGAGGTCAGCGCATGACGCATGCCGTTACGGCCAAAAAACTCGATGCTGCCGGCGTCAATGTGTGCCGAATCCGGCAACAGCCCCATGACGCTCAGTGAGGTGACGGATTTACCGGAGCCGCTTTCGCCGACCACCGCCACCACCTCACCTTTATGAATAGAGAAGGAAACGCCTTTCAGCGCCTGCGTTTTGCCTTGCCGACCGGAAAATGTCACCGACAAATCGTTAATCTGCAAAATGGGCACTGTCATCAATAAACGCCTCCTTTATAGGTTGAATGGTTAAAGCCAGACTTCACCGTGCTCATAACGCAATGCCGGTTCGGCGTCCTGTGCCAGCCAGATCGGGCCATCGAGATCGACACGTTCCGCCTGCACCGCCACCGGTAACGCCGCTTCCATCGCAATGGAAGAACCGAGCATGCAGCCGACCATAATGCGCAGGCCAAGCTGACGAGCCACGTCAGTCATCGCCAGTGCTTCGGTCAGGCCACCGCATTTATCGAGCTTGATGTTGATCATCTCGTAGCGGTCGCGCAGCCCGTCGATATCCGCCCGTTCGTGGCAGCTTTCGTCGGCGCAGACAGGAATGGGATGCAAACAACGCACCAGATCGTGGTCATTACCGGCAGGAAGTGGCTGTTCAATCATCGCCACGTTGAATTCATGCAGTGCCTGAAACAGACTGCCGAGATCCAAACCCAGCCAGGATTCGTTCGCATCCACCACCAGCGTGGCGTGCGGGGCAGCGGCGCGGATAGCGGCCACTTTCTCGATAATCTGCTCGCGGTTGAGTTTGATTTTCAGCAACTGCGCGCCACCGGCGACGGCCACTTCTGCCGCCTTCGCCATGTTTTCCAGTGAATCCAGACTCAGGGTTTCTGCGGTAATGACTGACGCAGGCTTCGGCATATCAAGCAGTTGCCACAAGGTCTTGCCCTGTTTTGCCGCATCCAGACGCCACATTGCACAATCCAGGGCATTGCGTGCGGAACCGATCGGCAATGCCTGTTGCAACGCCTCGCGGCTCAGGCCCTGTTCAACCTGCGGGCGGATAAGGTCGAGTTGCTCGCACACACTTTGCGGCGATTCCTGATAATGCGCGGTCGGCGTGCACTCCCCGACGGCGGAAAATTCACCGTCGGTCAGGAAAACACGCACGACCGTGACCGCGGTACGGGTACCGCGTGAAATCGCAAACGGCCGGGCCAGCGGCAATTCAACGGACTCAAACGTCATCTGCATCATCAGCCGTTATCCCTGATCCATTGCGCGATGTTTTTGATGCCGAAACGAACCGGGTCGGTGGCCGGTACGCCGAATTCTTCGCTGATTTTTGCCAGCGCGACTTTGGCTTCTTCTTCACTGACGGCGGAAGTATTGAGTGAGAAACCGGCCAGCCGCACGTCCGGGCTGGTCAGGCTGGCGGCCGCCAGATTGGTGTCGAGGCACTGGCGCAGGGTCGGCATAAACTGATGCGGCAGATGGCGCATATGCGGGCGGCCAAGTTCATGACACATCACCAGCAGGTGCGCCTGCGCGCCGTGGATCAGCCCCATGCTGACACCGGCAAAAGACGGGTGATACAGCGAGCCCTGACCTTCGATGATGTCCCAGTGATCGTCATCATTGGCCGGAGACAAGGCTTCGACGGCACCGGAGATAAAGTCGGCAATCACCGCATCGATGGCAATACCGGCACCGGCCACCAGCACGCCGGTCTGTCCGGTCGCGCGGAAATCAGCGTTCAGATCCAGTTCGCGCATCGCGGCTTCCAGCGCCAGCGAGGTGTACATTTTGCCGACCGAACAGTCAGTACCCACGGTGAGAATGCGTTTACCGCTGCGCTTTTCGCCGGTACCGGTATCCAGTTCCGGCTGCATGTGGCGTACATCAAACAACTGCACGTTGTGTTCTGCGGCCAGAGCGACCAGTTCAGGAATGTCGTTCAGCCCCTGATGCAGACCGTTCGCCACGTTCAGCCCGGCAGTGATCGCCGTTTTGATGGAGTCAATCCAGTGTGCCGGTAATTTGCCACCGGAGTTGGCAGTGCCAAGCACCATGGTTTTCGCGCCCTGCGCTTTGGCGGTGGCGATATCCATATCCGGCAGGCCGAGGGAAACAGAATCCGTCGCCAGACGGATTTGCCCGACGCAGGCTTCAGGACGCCAGACGTGAATACCGCGCGCCGTTTTAGCCGCCAGCGGATCCATCACATCACCCAGGAAGAGAAGATACGGCTTTGGAATTTGCTGCATGTCAGTTTCTCCGGAATATTTTTTAGGTGTGGTTTTAATAAGGCTGCAGAGAATATTCCACGGGAGAAACCGGCTGACGAATACTTGTTTGGCGCTGGGGTATAACTTCAGGCTATAGGTTTAGCTATATGAATTTATTGTGGTTATTTGACTGGCAGGAAATGAGGGCAACAGGCAGGATCCGCAGGCATAAAAAAAGGCAGAGCCAATGAACTCTGCCTTTGCGATTACCTTTTTCAGACACAGAATGGGGTAATAATGTAATCCACTAACTTAGAAGCGGTAAGTCAGTGCAACAGCAACGATGTCGTCTGAGTTCACACCCAGTTTGTTGTTGTCATCGATCAGGTTGATCATATAGTCAACGTAGGCGTACATGTTTTTGTTGAAGTAGTAAGTTGCGCCAACATCAACGTATTTGACCAGATCTTCGTCACCGACGGTTTCAACATCTTTCGCTTTGGACTGCACGTAAGCCAGGGATGGACGCAGGCCGTTTTCGAACTGGTACTGAGCCACAAACTCATAACCCTGAGATTTGTTAGCGAAGCCAGCGGTTGAACCCACAGTGATTGGCATTGAGTTACGTGTTTCGTTATACATTGCTGCCAGATAAACCTGGTTAGCGTCGTATTTCAGACCCGTTGCCCATGCAGATGCTTTGTCGCCTTTACCGTAAGTGCCGCTGGTTTGTGCGTCCGTACGGTCAGAAGAAGACCCTGCGATAACGGCACCGATACCGGAACCTGCGATATCAGAATAATCGATGGATGCGCCGTAGCCGTCGCCGTTTGCTTTGCTGGCTGAACGACCGTCGTTTTCGTTTTTACCCTGATATTGCAGGGCAATGTTCAGGCCAGTGACCAGACCGAAGAAGTCCTGGTTACGGTAAGTTGCCAGACCATTTGAACGGCCAACCATGAAGTTGTCAGAGTTGCCGGTATCGCCACCGAACTCTGGCAGCATATCGGTGTAGCCGATTGCATCGTATACCACACCGTAGTTACGGCCGTAGTCGATAGACCCGAAGTCTTTAATTTTCAGACCCGCAAAGCCCAGACGGGTTTTGTTGCCCAGGTCGCCCTGAGATTCTGCGTGGTTAGCCTGAATGTTGTATTCCCACTGGCCATAACCGGTCAGTGTGTCATTAATTTGAGTTTCACCTTTAAAGCCCAGACGCGCATAGGTTTTGTCGCCTTCTGAACTTGAATCATCAGTGAAATAATGCTTAGCGGTTACGCGACCGTACAGGTCCAGTTTATTACCGTCTTTATTATAAATTTCGGCTGCATTTGCGGTAGATCCCACTGCAATTAAAGAGACCGCTAAGGCCAACACACTGCGCTTCATCATTATTTAAGTTTCCTTGATTTTTTTATAAAGGAGTTCTCATGCCCGCTTTTAGATATCGGGCTGTGAGTATTTGTACATGTTTTAAAATACGTCTGTCTGTAAAACGATTTGAACCTTAACACTGAGCACGAAAAGTTAAAATGGAAAAGTTCGCTTCAATAAGTCTTTTTCACGTAAAGAGATGTAACATAATGTTTCTATCATAAGGCGCTAAGCCCCTGATTATATGCGGTTTTCGCATAACGTTTTGCACAATCATGGTGCATCGCCTCTTTTTGGTGCAAAACGTCTTTCATTTTGTAAAGGAGTTGCAGGCCAGATCACCTTTATCAAAAGGTTTTTTTCTGTTAACAATCGTTAATGAATTAAGGAGAGAAAAAGAAGGGTTGCATTTAAATAGTGCATAGCAGGGTAATGATTTCGCGGGAAAGTTCATTATCTCATTAATAGAAAATGCAGCCATAAGATTTTTGTACTACGCCATTTTTTCCTATTTCGGACTTTTGTTAAAAGCATCGAACAAAATAAACACAAATTGAATGAAATAATAATGACGCCCGTGATTGGTTTGAACAAAACCGGTTATTTAAATATGACCGCTTTGCGTTATTTTTATTCAAAGCGGGCTTTGCGGATTTTATGAGAAGACATTTGCACATGTCCTCTCTGTGTAAAGAGAGGACAAAATGAGGTGATTAAAAGAAGGTTAGCGGAACTGCGCGGCGTGAAGTTGTGCGTAACGCCCCTGAAGGGCCAGCAGGGAATCGTGAGTGCCCTGCTCAACAATGCCTTCTTTGTCGACCACGATAATGCGGTCAGCGTTCTGAATCGTCGCCAGACGATGGGCAATCACCAGCGTGGTACGCCCTTCCGAAAGCTCGGCCAGCGATTGCTGGATCGCCTGCTCGGTGGCGGTATCCAGTGCGGAAGTCGCTTCATCGAGGATCAGGATCGGCGGATTTTTCAGGAAAATGCGCGCAATGGACAGACGCTGTTTCTGCCCGCCGGAGAGTTTCACGCCCCGCTCACCAATCACCGTGTCCATCCCCAGCGGCAGTGCGTCGATCACCTCATCGAGTCGCGCACGGCTGGCGGCCAGACGGATGTCTTCTTCGCTGGCGTCCAGTTTACCGTAGGCAATGTTTTCGCGAATGGTGCCGCCAAACAGGAAGACATCCTGCTGCACGATGCCAATGTTATGGCGCAGCGAAGTTTGCGTCATGTCGCGGATATCAATGCCATCGATGGTAATGCTGCCGCTGTCCAGTTCGTAAAAACGTGGCAGCAGCGAGCACAATGTGGTTTTGCCCGCGCCGGAAGGCCCGACAAACGCCAGCGTTTCACCGGCATTGATGGTCAGCGAGATGCCGTTGAGGATTTTGCTGGCAGGCGTATAACCGAACACCACGTTGTCGTAACGGATATCGCCACGTAAATGGCTGACCACCTGCGCGCCAGGCCGGTCAACGATATCCGGCGCGGTGTCGATCAGTTGGGTAAAGCGTTTAAACCCGGCAATTCCTTTCGGATAGCTTTCCAGCACCGAACTGATTTTCGCCACCGGACGGAAGAACACTTCCACCAGCAGCAGGAATCCGACGAATCCGCCGTAGGTCAGCTGGTCATTAATCACGTACCAGGTACCGGCGACCATCACGATCAGCTGAACCAGACGGGTACTCAGGTAGCTGAGCGTCAGGCTGGCGGTCATGATCTGATAGGCTTTCAGCTTGGTGGTACGGTAGTTGTCGTTATCCGAGGCAAACAGTTTTTGCTCATGTTCTTCGTTGGCAAAGGCTTTCACCACACGAATACCGCCGATGCTTTCTTCTATACGTGCGTTGAAATTCCCCACCTGCCCGAACAGACGCCGCCAGGTTTCGGTCATCTGCGCCCCGTAACGGCTCACCATCCAGGTCATCGCCGGGACAATAATGATGGTCATCAGCGCCAGTTGCACATGTACCGTCGCCATCAGGATAAACGCGCCGATAAAGGTCATCACCGCGATAAACACATCTTCCGGCCCGTGATGCGCCACCTCGCCCACTTCTTCCAGATCTTTGGTGACGTGGGTAATGATGTGACCGGTTTTCGTATTGTCGTAATAACGGAAAGACAGTTTCTGTAAATGGCTGAATGCCTGACGACGCATATCCGTTTCAATGCCGACGCCCAGCGCATGTCCCCAGTAGTTGACGATAGCCATCAGCGCGGTATTGAACAGGTAGATCAGCAACAGACCGACCGTCGCCCCGATGATCAGCACCCAGTCATGGGCAGGCAAAAGTGTGTCGATGAAGGTTTTGATGGCCATCGGAAAGCCCAGTTCCAGCAACCCGGCCAGAATGGCGCACCCGAAATCAAGAAAGAACAGCTTTTTATAAGGCACGTAATAAGAGAAGAAACGGCGGAGCATCATGCATCCTCATAGAAACGGCCCGGAGGCGGGCAAGTCCGTCAGTCTAAATGAAAATGGTTATCGATAAAGATAATTTTAGACCCGCCCGCCTGAAGATCGTTTTTACAGGACGTTGCGCACGCCGCTCAAAATCACGTCAAAGACCGCATTCAGCGCCTGCCAGGCTATCTCTGCGCTGATCGTTTCATAGGTGGTCAGCACCGCCACGAAAGTGGATTTTTGCGTCGCCAGCAAAGATTCATATTCCCCCGAACGGAAACTGCCTTTGCCCTTTTCAATCTCCCATGTCAGCTGAAGTAAGGCTTCAATCTGCGGAACGGCACTGCTTGCCACCGTATTCCAGTTTGCGCCCAGAGAAACTTTTGCCGCATGGATTGCGCGGTCTCTTAAATCAAAAATATCACTCATCCTGTTCACCTTTATTATTGTTGCGATGTGCCTGAGCCATTTTTTAATACCCGTTCATACGTCAGCATTGACTGCATAATCACGGAAACCTGTTTACGCTGAATAGCGATATACGCCGGAGAATCCTGTTGCGAACAATGCTGCCTTTTATATTTAATCTGATAGAAGATATTTCTCAGGCCGAATATCTGCTGGTCAATCGCGGGATTGTTATTTAAGGCTTTAGTGCGTGATTCAATCAGCGCCAGATCGGTTTCCGCGGAATTAAAGAACTGACTGTCGGGTGCAGAAAGGGAAGAAATCAGTGAAAGCGTTTGCCCTGCCGCCACGGGCGCAGCCTGGCAGGCAACAACCGGCGCGGCGGGCTGCGCATCGTCAGTCATTGCCTGCGCCGTCCAGGTCACAAATTGCCGGTCAGCTTTCATTTCGAAATCGGTAATCTGATTATCTAACGTCGCGTCGTACTGATGGGTGGAACACCCGCTTATTGTCATCACGACAATCACTATCGCGACGCTGAATTTAATGATTGATTTCAAAATGCCTCTCCTGTGATGAATTCCGAAGGTGGGCATTATTCCATTGCCCCTGCCTTCAAAAAATTAGTCACAAGAAAGAAACGGCGCCATCAACCGGTAAATCATTTTCAATAAATGAGGGGGTCATTTTTATCATTGAAATAAAAAAGCGATGAGAGATTATTTTCAGGTTAAAAACGTTCACTCCCTCCCCTGCGAAGGGGAGGGTTGGGGTGGGGTATTAACGTCAACATCAAAAAGTAAAAGTGCGCTTTAACTAGGTGTTAGCCATTAAAACCCCCTCCCATCCTCCCCCTTCGCAGGGGGAGGAGCCGTCTTCCCTTGGCTCGCTGCCTCAACCGCCATCTGCACATAAATCTCCCGCAGTTTCGCGGCTACTCCCCCCGGTTTTCCCTCTCCGACCGGCTTGCCGTCAAGCGAAATCACTGGCCAGATAAAGGTCGTGGCGGAGCTGATAAATATCTCGCTAGCGTTCTGCGCTTCTTCCAGCGTGAACGGACGCTCCTCGAAACGGATACCATGCTGCTTCGCCAGTTCCAGCAGCGCCTGACGGGTGATGCCGTGCAGAATGTGGGTGCTCAGCGGACGGGTGATCAGCGTGCCGTCGGCGTCGACAATCCAGGCGTTGCTGGAACTGGCCTCGGTGATCAGGCCGTTTTCAGTCAGTAAGGCGTCGTCGGCGTCATGCTGATGGGCGTACTCTTTCGCCAGACAAGGTGCCAGCAGGCCGACGGTTTTGATGTCGCGACGCTGCCAGCGGATATCCTCAACAGAAACCATGCGGATGCCGCTTTTCGCTTTCGGATGGTCAATCAGCGCACGCGCCTGCGTAAACATCAGAAAAGTCGGCGTGACGCTTTCACCGGGGAAATCAAAGTCACGATCGCCGCTGTTGCCACGGGTGATTTGCAGATAAACCGCCCCTTCCACCAGATTGTTTTCTGCAATCAGCCGGTTTTGCAGGATCTCAATGTCACTCAGCGCACAAGGCAGACGCAGTCTCAGTGCCTGACAGGAACGCGCAAGGCGGGCCAGATGCGCCGCGTTATCGAGCAGACGACCGTTCAGCACGGCGCTGACTTCATACACCGCATCAGCAAACAAAAAACCGCGATCAAATACCGACACCTTCGCGTCATGCTCGGCAACAAACTCCCCGTTGAGGTATACCGTTCTGGTCATGTTATTTTTCCTGGCCGACGTTGATTAGGATTTTTATTAGCTGTATTCAATACCAGAAAATAAATTGCGTGAAAACTGAGCGCCGGATGTTGATGCAACGCAGGTTTCGGCGATTCAGGGCGTAAAAAAAGCGCCCGGTTGAGCGCTGTTTCAGGGGAAGACCAAAGATCAGAGTTCGCCTTTTTTCTTTTTGTTGCGGATCACTAACCAGCTGATCAGCGCCATCACGCAGCCGATGAAGATAAACCAGATACCCAGCATCAGTTGCGGAGCCATTTCTCCCGGCGGGGTTTCCGGGCTGCCGACCACTAAACCGTGGATCGCGGCAACAATGCCGATAACCAGTAAAATCAGGCTGTTGCGTAATAAACGGCGGGCTACGGTCATGGGTTGTCTTGGGGTGGCCATCAGAAGCGTCCTTGAGCAATAAAATAAAGATAAGGGCGCATAATAGCGCCCTTCTTTTTTATGTCAAAATCGTCAGTTCACAATCGTGAAGGTCAATCAGCGACGATTACGCACCAGCTGATAGCGGCGGGTGAGATATTCCACCGGCGCGCTCCAGATATGCACCAGACGGCAGAACGGGAACAGCAGGAATAAGGTCATCCCCAGCACCAGATGCACGCGGAAAATAAACGCCACGCCATCAAGATGCGCCGCTGCGCCGCCACGGAAGGTCACCACCGATTGCGCCCAGCCGACCAGTTTCATCATTTCGCTGCCGTCCATATGCTGCGCGGAGAACGGAATGGTGCTCAGCCCCAGCGCACATTGTACCACCAGCAGAATGATGATCATGATGTCACCAAAACTGGAGGTTGCCCGCACGCGTTCGTTGCTCAGACGACGCCACACCAGCATACCGCCGCCGATCAGGGTCATCACGCCGCAGGCACCGCCCGCCCACATTGCCATTTGCTGTTTCACCGGCACCGGCAGGAAGGATTCGTACATCCAGTGCGGCGTCAGCATCCCGAAGGCGTGACCGGCAATGATGCCGAGTATGCCGACGTGGAACAGTGGCGACGCGATGCGCAGCGTTTTTTTCTCCAGTAACTGACTGGAGCCAGCACGCCAGCTGTACTGACCGTAGTCATACCGCAGCCAGCTGCCGACCAGAAATACCGTGCCGCACAGGTACGGATAGATATTAAAGAAGAAGTTGTTGAGGAAGTCGGTCATTTGCGTGGTTCCCCCGCAGGCGTTTCATCAAGGTTCAGATACTGTGGTGCGACCGCACCGGCGAAGCGTTTCTGGTGCGCGGCTTCCTCGCCTGACGCACAGCTTTGCTCGCCGAGGAACGTGATTTGTTCCTCTTCCCAGACCGCATCCAGCGCGGCGGGCGTGTCGTCACGGGCTTCCTGTTTGATCCCTTCGCGCACCGTTTCGGTGGCGATATCACTGCCGGACAGCGCCAGCAGCAGATCGAACAGTTCGGCATACTGGCTGTCGCGTTCCTGCATACGGGCGCTGAGTAACGCCAGTATCGGCGCGATATCACGCAGCCCTTCCCGCGCCTGATTTTCATCACGCGTGGTCAGGTATTCCAGATACAGCGGCAGGTAATCCGGCAGCTCGCGGCTGTCGATTTCCAGCCCGGCGTCGCGGTATTGCCCCATCAGATCCACCATCGCCTGACCACGGTCACGGGATTCACCGTGGACGTGTTCGAACAACAGCAATGACGTCGCACGGCCACGGTCGAACAAACCGGTGTAGGCCGACTGCACATCCAGCAGATCCTGTTTGCAGAAATCGGTGATGTACAGCGCCAGATCAAGGCGCTGCTCCTCAGTCAGTTCCGGGGATTCTGTTACCGCTTCCAGCAGTTCCAGCTTGTGTTCCCACAGTTCGTCGGACGGATAATCCAGCAGCAAACCTATCAGTCGTAAACTGTTCATCAGCTGTTCCTTTCGGTTTTCGCGCCGATGTCGATGGCATCGATGCGTTTACTGTTGAACAGGTTGAATTTGCTGTCGCTGCCATGACAACCGTCACCGAAGCTGAAACCACAGCCTTTGGCTTCCGGGAAGGCTTCACGCGCCTGTTCACGATGGCTTGATGGCACCACGAAACGGTCTTCGTAGTTGGCAATCGCCAGATAACGGTACATTTCTTCCGCCTGCGCCGCAGACAATCCGACCTGTTCCAGCGCGCTGGTGTCCGTGACACCTTCGACCGTTTCAGCACGTTTGAAATGACGCATCGCCAGCATGCGTTTCAGCGCACGCAGCACCGGCGCGGTGTCGCCCGCCGTCAGCAGGTTCGCCAGATATTCCACCGGAATACGCAGGCTTTCGACGTCCGGCAGCACGCCGCTGTGCGGCAACGCACCGGCATCGGCGGCAGACTGAATCGGAGACAGCGGCGGCACGTACCAGACCATCGGCAGCGTGCGGTATTCAGGATGCAGCGGCAGCGCCAGCTTCCATTCAATCGCCATTTTGTAGACCGGCGACTGACGTGCGGCGTCCATTACCGACAGCGGAATGCCGTCTTTTTCGGCCTGCGCGATCACTTCAGGATCGTTCGGATCGAGGAAGATGCTCATCTGGCTTTCGTACAGATCTTTCTCGTTCTCCACTGACGCGGCTTCGGCGATACGGTCGGCGTCATACAACACCACGCCAAGGTAACGGATACGGCCGACGCAGGTTTCGGAACAGACCGTTGGCTGGCCGGCTTCGATGCGCGGATAACAGAAAATACATTTTTCTGATTTGCCGCTTTTCCAGTTGAAGTAGATTTTTTTGTACGGGCAACCGGTCAGGCACATGCGCCAGCCACGACATTTGTCCTGGTCGATCAGCACGATACCGTCTTCGCCACGTTTGTAGATCGCCCCGCTCGGACAGGTCGCCACACACGCCGGATTCAGACAGTGTTCGCACAGACGCGGCAGGTAGGCCATAAAGGTATTTTCGAACTCGCCGTACATTTCTTTCTGCATGTTGGCAAAGTTCTGATCGGCAGAACGTTTGCTGAACTCAGTGCCCAGATCGTCTTCCCAGTTCGGGCCGCCGGTAATTTTCTTCATGCGTTTGCCGGTCAGCAGCGAGCGCGGACGCGCCACCGGCTGATGTTTACCGTCTTTCGCGGTGTGCAGATGCTGATAATCAAAATCAAACGGTTCGTAGTAATCATCGATTTCCGGCATATGCGGGTTGGCGAAGATTTTATGCAGCAGGTTGGCTTTGTTGCCCATACGCGGCTGCAGTTTGCCGTTGATTTTGCGGATCCAGCCGCCCTTCCATTTTTGCTGATTTTCCCAGTCATGCGGATAACCCAGACCCGGTTTGGTTTCCACGTTATTGAACCACGCGTATTCCATCCCTTCGCGGCTGGTCCAGACGTTTTTACAGGTCACGGAACAGGTGTGGCAGCCAATGCATTTGTCGAGATTCAGCACCATGCCGACTTGTGAACGAATTTTCATTTGGCTTTCTCCTGTTGCACGGCGTCCTGCACGTAGTCATTGCCTTCATCGTCTAACCAGTCGATGCGGTTCATTTTGCGCACAATCACGAATTCATCGCGGTTAGAACCGACCGTGCCGTAGTAGTTGAAACCGTATGCCAGCTGCGCATAGCCGCCGATCATATGAGTCGGTTTCGGGCAAACGCGGGTAACGGAGTTGTGGATCCCGCCGCGCTGCTGGCTGATTTCCGAACCCGGAATATTCACGATGCGTTCCTGCGCGTGATACATCATGGTCATCCCCGCCGGTACGCGCTGGCTGACCACCGCACGGGCGCTCAGCGAGCCGTTGGCGTTGAACGCTTCGATCCAGTCGTTATCCTCGATACCCAGTTTTGTCGCATCGTCTTCACTCAGCCAGACAATCGGGCCGCCGCGACCTAAGGTCAGCATCAGCAGGTTGTCGCTGTAGGTGGAGTGAATGCCCCATTTCTGGTGCGGCGTCAGGAAGTTCAGCGCCATTTCCGGGTTACCGTTCGGTTTCGCGTTCAGCAACGGCTGCGCCGCGCGGGTGTCGATTGGCGGACGGTATACCAGCAGGCTTTCACCGAACGCACGCATCCACGCGTGATCCTGATAAATCTGCTGACGGCCGGACAGCGTGCGCCACGGGATCAGCTCATGCACGTTGGTGTAACAGGCGTTGTAAGAAACGTGTTCATCTTCCAGGCCAGACCACGTCGGGCTGGAGATGATTTTGCGCGGCTGCGCCTGAATATCGCGGAAGCGGATTTTCTCGTCTTCTTTATTCAGCGCCAGATGCGTGTGGTCGCGGCCGGTATTCTGGCTCAGCGCCGCCCAGGCTTTCACCGCCACCTGACCGTTGGTTTCCGGTGCCAGCGTCAAGATGACTTCTGCCGCATCAATGGCGGTGTTGATCATCGGCTGGCCTTTCGCCGTACCGTCCGGTTTGGTGTAGTTGAGTTTTTTCAGCAAACCGACTTCGCTGTCGGTATTCCAGCTGATGCCTTTGCCGCCGTTACCGAGTTTTTCCAGCAACGGACCGACTGAGGTGAAACGTTCGTAAGTATTCGGATAATCGCGTTCAACCGCCATCAGATGCGGTGCGGTACGCCCCGGGATCAGCTCGCATTCGCCTTTTTTCCAGTCTTCCACGCCAAACGGCTGTGCCAGTTCAGCGGCGGAATCGTGCTGGATCGGCAAGGTCACCATGTCGGTTTCCACACCCAGATGGCCGACGCAGACACGGGAGAATTCTTTGGCGATGCCTTTGTAGATTTCCCAGTCGCTTTTCGAATCCCAGGCCGGATCAACGGCCGCTGACAGCGGATGAATAAACGGATGCATGTCCGAGGTATTCATGTCGTCTTTTTCGTACCAGGTCGCGGTCGGCAGAACGATGTCGGAATACAGACAGGTGCTGGACATACGGAAATCCAGCGTGACCACCAGATCCAGTTTGCCTTCGCCGCCCTGCGCCTGCCATTCGACTTCTTCCGGCATCACGCCGCCCTGAATGCCTAAATCCTCTCCCTGAATACCGTGTTCGGTACCCAGCAGATATTTCAGCATGTACTCGTGGCCTTTACCGGAAGAACCCAGCAGGTTAGAGCGCCAGACAAACAGGTTACGCGGGAAGTTCTGCGGATTATCCGGCTGTTCAGCGGCGAACCGCACACTGCCGTCTTTCAGGGCAGCGACGGTGAAATCTGCCGGAGAAACACCGGCGGCTTTCGCCTGTTGCGCGATATGCAGCGGGTTCACGTTGAGCTGCGGCGCAGACGGCAGCCAGCCCATACGCTCGGCGCGCACGTTGTAGTCAATCATGCTGCCGGTGAATTTGGATTTATCCGCCAGCGGCGACAACAGTTCCTGCGGTGCGACGGTTTCGTAACGCCACTGGCTGGAATGGTTGTAGAAGAACGAGGTGCTGTTCATCTGGCGCGGCGGACGCTGCCAGTCAAGACCAAAGGCCAGCGGCTGCCAGCCGGTTTGCGGACGCAGTTTTTCCTGCCCGACGTAGTGTGCCCAGCCGCCACCGCTCTGACCCACGCAACCGCAGAAGATCAGCATGTTGATCAGACCCCGGTAGTTCATGTCGAGGTGATACCAGTGGTTCATCCCGGCACCGACGATGATCATCGAACGGCCATGGGTTTTGTTGGCGTTATCGGCAAATTCATGAGCGATACGCACGATGTTCTGCTGAGACACGCCGGTGATTTTTTCGGCCCAGGCTGGCGTATAGGCTTTGATTTCGTCATAGCGTTGCGCGCAGTTTTCATCATTCAGACCGCGCTCAATGCCGTAGTTTGCCAGCGTCAGGTCGTACACGCTGGCGACCAGACCGGTGCTGCCATCCGCCAGTTGCAGGCGTTTGACCGGCAGTTTGTGCATCAGGATTTCATCCAGCGCGACGCTGTTGAAATGCTCGCTGACCGCGCCGCCAAAGTACGGATAACCGACGTTCACCACTTCATCGTGATTATCCAGCAGGCTCAGTTGCAGGCTGACGTCTTTGTGGTCTTTGCCCTCGCGGGATTCCAGATTCCACTGGCCTTTTTCACCCCAGCGGTAACCAATCGAGCCTAACGGCGACACCAGTTCTCCGGTATTTTCGTCAAAGGCGATGGTTTTCCACTGCGGGTTATTTTCCTGACCAAGATTGTCCACCAGATCAGACGCACGCAGCATACGGCCTGCGGCATATGAACCGTCTTCGCGTGGTTCGAGCATCACCAGCATCGGCATGTCGGTATAGCGACGCACGTAATCGGTAAAGTACTGGCTCGGATTATCGATATGGAAGGATTTGAGGATCACATGGCCCATGGCCAGCGCCAGCGCGCTGTCGGTGCCTTGTTTCGGCGCCAGCCACTGATCGCAAATCTTGGCGATTTCGGCGTAATCCGGCGTAATGGCGACGGTTTTGGTGCCTTTGTAACGCACTTCAGTGAAGAAGTGGGCGTCCGGCGTACGGGTCTGCGGAACGTTGGAACCCCAGGCGATAATATAAGAAGAGTTGTACCAGTCAGCCGATTCCGGCACGTCGGTCTGCTCGCCCCAGGTTTGCGGAGAAGCCGGTGGCAAATCGCAATACCAGTCGTAGAAGCTCAGACACACACCGCCGATCAGCGACAGATAACGTGCGCCGGAGGCATAAGACACCATCGACATGGCCGGGATCGGCGAGAAGCCGATAATGCGATCCGGGCCGAAGGTTTTGGCGGTATAGACGTTGGATGCCGCAATCAGCTCATTCACTTCCTGCCAGCTTGAACGCACAAAACCACCGCGACCGCGTGCCGCTTTGTATTCTTTGGCTTTTTCCGGCTGGCTGACAATCGAGCCCCAGGCATCGACCGGATCGCTGTGTTTCAGTTTGGCCTCGCGCCATAACTGGATCAGCTTTTTGCGCATCAGCGGATATTTCAGGCGGTTTGCACTGTAGAGATACCAGGAATAGCTGGCACCCCGCGGGCAGCCGCGCGGCTCGTGGTTCGGCAAATCCGGACGGGTGCGCGGATAATCAGTCTGCTGGGTTTCCCAGGTGACCAGACCGTTTTTGACATAAATCTTCCAGCTACAGGAACCGGTGCAGTTCACACCGTGCGTGGAACGGACCACTTTGTCGTGCTGCCAGCGGCTGCGATAGCCGTCTTCCCAGTCACGATTGGTATTCAGCGTCTGGCCATGGCCGTCAGCGAAGGGTTCAGCTAGCTGTTTGAAATAGCGAAACCGGTCAAGAAACTTGCTCATCCGGGACTCTCCTGTGCAAAGGCTTATTTGCGCTTTGTCATTATGTGAATGGCGGGGAATACAACTTCATTGCTCGTACCCGAAGTAATTGGAATTGCAGCAAGGCAGCAAACGAAGGAATCCCGATGAGCTGACACAAGTCAGTGATTCGGGTGACTGAGTGCTGCTAACGCTGCTGCTATTTCAAGTACAAAGGGGAAATTGGCCTCAGGGTATGCACGCGCGGGACCGCCCTACTTGATTGCGATCAAGGCCGCCTCGTCGTGTATTTATTTACATAACGCCAGATACCCCCAAAGAGGTATCCGCAGGGGAGTCGTCATCTTATTGATTTACAGGATGTAATTTAAAAACAGGCAAGCCCTTTGATGCAGGACGGAAGGATATGGAAAATGAGGGGTATTTCAGAAAGCAGCCGGTTTCCATTGAGCAAACCGGCGATTAATCAGAGGAAGTCTTTGGCTTTGTTCAGCAGCGCCGCTTTGGTGATCACACCCAGTAACCGGCGTGATTCAGCGTTTTCCAGCACCGGCAAACGTTCGAGCGGGGAATGACTGAACATTGCCCACGCCTGCTCATAACTGGCCTGCTGGAAAATGGTGGTGAATTCCTGCTCGATAAACGGGTCGATCGGGCTGTCTGATTTCACGCTGCCATCAATAAGACCGGCAGCCACCACGTTGGTCGGCACCACGCCGAGAAAACGTTCTTCCCGGTCGACCACATAGACATAACGCGTGCGTTGTTTCAGCCCTTCGCTGACCACTTCCGACAGCGAAGCATCGACATACATTTTCGAACAGGGCGAAATCAGCGACGCCACCGTGCTGTATTCAAAGGCATTTTTCGCCGCAAACCGCGCGTTATGCCGCGTCAGTACCGGATAGGTGCCGCCGACTTTCAGCCGTGATGCCACGACGTAAGAAATTGCCGTCGCCAGCATCAGCGGGAACAACAGCGAACTGTTGAGGGTCATTTCGAACGCCATCATGATCGACATCAGCGGCGCATGGCTGGTCGCCGCCAGCAGCGCACTCATGCCGATCGCCGCGTATAAACCGACCGGACCGGGATCGAACCCCAGCCATTGCAGGAAAGTACACACCAGCGCCCCGCCCGCCGCACCAATCAGTAACGAAGGCGTAAACAGCCCGCCGACGGCACCCGAACCGATGGTGATCGCCGTGGCGACAATTTTCAGGATCAGCAGCACCAGCAGTGACGTCTGTAAATTGCCGTTGTTGAGGATTAAATCGATCACTTCAAAACCGTTACCCAGCACCAGCGGCGAAATCATCGCCACCAGCCCGACACCCAGCCCGCCGAGACCAAGACGCAGCGCCGGGTGCGAAATGGGTTTCATCCACTGACGGACTTTATCGATAGACGAAATGAATAATGGCCCGAGGATCCCCGTCGCCACACCGATAATCAGCACGGTTAATATCGCGCCGGGAGACGGACTGAAAGACACCGAAGAATAAAGATATAGCGGCGCGTAATCGGTCAGCGACCGGACGGTCAGCACCGCCACCGATGCGGAGATAAACAGCGGGATCAGTCGCTGAACGGCGGTCACGCCGAAGGCGATTTCCGCCACAAACAGCGCACCGGCAAACGGGGCGTGATACACCGCCGCCAGCCCGCCCGCCGCCGCCATCGCGATAATATCGGACTGATGAACGCCCTTAAACCGCGAAAACCGCCCGAGCAGACTGCCGCTCAGCGCCGAAAGCTGCACCATCGCCCCTTCCCGACCAATTGAACCGCCGCTGGCAATACTGGCCAGCGAGGACAATCCGCGCAACACGGTGCTCACCACCGGAATGCCCGGCAAACGCTGATCGATAACATCGAGGTAATCCGGCATCTTGCCGTATTTGCTTTCGTGGCGCAGCGCCCACAGCAGAATGAAACCGGCAATCACCCCGCCTGTCGTGGTGATCAGCGGCCAGACAATTTTGGGATATTCATTGAAAGCGTTGGTGATGTCACTGCCGTCCGCGAACATCAGGCCGTTGACACCCGAAATCGCGCCGCGAAAAGCAATCGTCACCAGCGCGGCGACAATCCCCGCTGGAATGGCAATCAGCAGGTTAATCAGATCGCTCTTTTGCAGGGATTCAGTATTGAGGGCTTTCAGCGTCATAAGATCTCAGTAATGGAAACGGATTCGCAAAGGCAACAGTATCATTTTTCTAAATAATAAATGCAGTCGTCGTGATGTTCTCCGTTCAGCAGGTAGCCGCCTTTCAGCGTTTCGTGCAGGATGAAACCGTTCTTTTCCAGCAACCGGGCAGAACTGACATTCCCCGCCAGCACAGCGGCTTTAAGCCGGTGAATAACGCCGCTGCTTAATGCGAAATCACATAAGGCTTGCAGCGCTTCACCCGCGTAGCCTTTTCCTTGCGCGTAGGGTGCCAGCGTGTAGCCAATTTCCACTTTCGCCATATCGTCATCTTCGGCACGAAAACCGATATTTCCCTGTGGCTTGCCGGTTTCGCGGTCTCTGATAATGAACTCAGCCTGATGGCGGACGCCGGGAACAAAGCCCTGAAGACGTCGCGCAAATACCGCCCGGTTTTCTTCTTCCGTCATCATCGCTGACATGAATTTCATCAGTGTCTCATCCTGACGAAGCTGGAGAAAAAACGGCCAGTCATCTGACGTCACCGGCGTCAGGGTTAAGCGCGGCGTATTGAGTTCCATCATCAAATCCTTTCTTAAAATCAATGTTATATCGGTTATCACCTGCCCAAAACTCATCCTATTAAGGATTGAATGTAAAATCCAAAAATTTTCACTCTCCGCGCCGGCTGCGGTCAGCGCCATTACTGCGCGCCTTCCCGCATTTTTCTTACCTTTCACTGCCACATAAGCAGATTCTCTGGACAGCACCTCGTAACAACCAATGTCGATATCTGGGAAGTACGCAATAACCCGCGCCTGATGGATGACATCAGCAAAGTCGTCCATCTGAAAGATTTTCTGAAAAAGTCATGAAACAACAGGGGTCGCCTCGTCAATGGCGCGCTCAACATCTGGCTGAACGGTGAAACCCCGGGACCTGTGCCCCGGGGTCATTACCTGAGAACAACGGATGATAAGGCTTCCCTTATTCCTTACTCACCGTATCCAGATACAGCTGGCTGCCTGCCACATTCTGACTTGCGCCTTTCACGTTATCGCGGATTGCCACCAGCAACTTACTTTGCAGCGCCACCACGAACGGCGAGTTTTTCTGCAGTTCGCGCTGTAAATCAGCATACAGCGCCTTGCGTTTGGTTGGATCTGATTCTGCCGCCGCCGCACGGGTTTGCTTACTGATTTCCGGGATCACCCACTGAATACGCTGCGCCAGTGTTTTCGGGCCGTTCGGCACGTTATAGGCAAAGGTGCTGGCGTTCGTGTTTGGATCCAGATAATCCGCGCCCCAGTACGTGAAAATCGACTGGAATTTATGTGCACGCATACGGGTCAGCACGTCGCTTTCGACCAGCGGATGCACCACTAAATTGATATCGGCTTTAGCGAAACTGGCCTGCAATGCCTGCGCGATATCTGAATAAGGCGGCTGGTTAATCACAATCAAATCGATTTTGGTGCCCGGTGCGATGCCGCCTTTGCTGAGAATGGCTTTGGCTTTCGCGACGTCATATTTGAACGGCTGATCATCGATGGCTCCGGCTAATCCGTCGGGCAGGAAAGTCTGATGAATGCCGTACTGGCCTTTTAGCAGATCGGTAGAAATGCCCTGATAATCCACCAGCCAGCGGGCGGCTTCCCAGAGAGCCGGATTGGCCAGCGCCGGTTGGGTGGTGTCGCCGACGTTAAACGCCAGATAGAAGACTTTCGCGGCCGGGAATTGGGCGACGTGCACCCCCTTCTCTTTTTCCAGCGAACTGAACTGGTCTGCCCCTAAATCGTAGGCCACATCCGCATCACCGTTGAGTACCAGCAGACGGCGGGTGGACGGATCGCCGACATTCTTAAACAGCACATTTTCGAGTTTCGCCAGCGGCGTCGCATTCGGGTTACGCTTGAAAATCAACGCTTCATGAGGCACATAGTTACGGACTTCAAATGCGCCGCTGCCCGCCGAGCGCGAACGCAGCCAGCTGTTGCCGAAATCGTTCTGATCGACGTGTTCTTTCAGCAACTTGCTGTCGACAATGCCCGCCACCGGCGCGGATAAAATGCTCAGCACCAGACCGCTGCCGATGTCCGCAGGCCAGCTCAGCTGGACTTTATCATCCGCCAGTTTTTTCAGATTGCCGTCGACGTTTTCCGGCGTCCAGCCCAGTTCACCCAAAATAAACGACGGGCTTTTATTGAGTTTGACCACACGGGTAAAGGAGTAGATGACATCGTCGGCAGTCAGCGGATTGCCGCTGGCAAATTTCTGCCCCGGCTTGAGGGTGAAGATCAGGCTGTGCGCGTCCGGCCCCGGCTGCCAGCTGGCGGCAGCGTCCGGGTCGAGTTGATCAGGATGCTGGCGGTCAGAAACAACAAGCTGCTGATACAGGTTAACCAGATTACCGGAACTGACGGTTTCAAAGCTTTCAGCCGGATCCAGGCTGATAATGCCTTCAAGCGAACCGGCAACGACCAGCGTATCGGCCGGTGTCGCCGCATCCACACGGGTTGCCGCCATCATAAGCAGGAATAACAGGGAAGGAACACGTACTTTCATTGAGGTCGATCTCCACAGGTGAAAAGACAGTTTTTCCGAGTGTAGAGGTGCAGCGGCAAGGCCAGAACAATGAAATAAAGCTTTGTTATTTAATAAATTAGATTAAGGATTTTCCGGCTCCCTCCCCTGCGAAGGGCAGGGTTGGGGTGGGGTATTAAGGCAAAAACTGAAATCCTGGTGACCCTAGATTCAGCGTGGTCTGCTAAACCCCCTCCCCGCCTCCCCCTTCGCAGGGGGAGGAGCTAAAAGCAAAACCTACGAACATCACGGACAGCTCCCTCCCCTGCGAAGGAGCTAAGTCAGCACGTAACCCTTCGCCATATGCACTGCACGATCACACATATGATCGATCACATCGGCATCGTGACTGACCAGTATCATGGTCAGGTCGCTGCTGGCTTTCAGGTCGTTGAGAAGATTGAGAATTTCCGCCTGTACGGACATGTCGAGGGCCGACGTCGGCTCATCGAGCAACAGCAGTTTCGGTTTGAGCAATAACGCGCGGACGATCGCCACGCGCTGACGCTGTCCGCCGGAAAGCTGATGTGGATAGCGGTTCATCAGCGCCGGATCCAGCCCGACCTGACGGAACCCCTCTGCAATCTTCTGTTCGATGTCCTGCTCTTTGAGGATTTTCAGCGGCTCTGCCAGCGTGCGCACCAGCTTGTGTTTCGGATGCAGCGAGGCATACGGATCCTGAAAAACCATCTGCACATCGCGGCGCAGGCTGCCGGTAAAAGGCTTGCCGGGTTTCACCTGATGGTCGAGCAGTGTCAGGCTGCCGTCCCAGTGACCGTTCAGACCCGCCAGCACCCACAGCAGGGACGATTTTCCGCAACCGGACGGCCCGACCAGACCGAAGCATTCGCCTTTGTTGATGGTCAGATTGACGTTGTGCACCACCGTGCGGGTTTCATAGCCCTGACGGTGCGACACACTCAGTTGGTGCAGTTCAGCGACAATGTCACTCATGGCGCGGCTCCTGTGTTAAAGAGGCCAGCAGCGCGCGATCCAGCACCGGCAGACGTTCACCGTGGGTAAATTTACTCGGACGGCACGACCACAGCGTGTGGGTGTACGGATGTGTGGCGTTCGCCAGCTGATCGGCCGGCAGTTCATCCAGCAGTTCGCCTTTGTACATCACCAGCACCCGCTCGCAATAATGTGCGACCTGTTGCAGGTCATGGCTGATCAGGATCAGCCCCATATTGCGCTGCTCAACCAAACGCTCAATCAGCCCCAGCACCTGCTCGCGCATGTCGAAATCCAGTGCTGAAGTCGGTTCATCGGCAATCAGCCATTGCGGATCGTTAATCAGCGCAATCGCCAGCATCACGCGCTGCCCCATCCCGCCGGAAAGCTGGTGCGGATATTGCTGTTGCAGGAAAGCCGGATTCGGCAGGCCGACCGCATTCAGCATGTCGGTCACCTTTTCCTGACGCTCTTTGCGGCCAAGACGGGTGTGCAGACGCAGCGGCTCTTCCACCTGTTTGCCGATTTTTTGCGTCGGATTGAGCGCGTGTTTCGGATCCTGCATCACCATTGATACGCGGTTACCGCGCAGCTGGCTCCATTCGCGCTCTTTAAGCCGGGTCAGATCGTGATCGCCGAGTGTGAGCTGCGAAGCACGCAATTTGCACGGATGCGGTAGCAAGCCCATCAGCGCACGGGCGGTCAGGGATTTTCCGGAACCGGATTCACCGACCAGCGCCACGCGTTCCTGCCCGACGCTGAAGGAGAGGGATTTCACCAGCTCCAGCGGACGCTCGCCCGGCAGATAAATGGTCAGATCGTCTGCGACCAGTTTGTCGTGATGTGAAAAGTCAGTTGCCATGTCGTGGATCCATTTTGTCACGCAGGCCATCGCCCAGCAGGTTGAAAGCCAGGCTGGCGAAAAGGATCGCCCCGCCCGGTGCAGCGGCGACCCACCACTGATCGAAAATAACTTTGCTGCCTTCGGCAACCATCGAGCCCCATTCGGCGGTCGGTGGCTGGATCCCCATACCAAGGAAGCCGAGACCGGCAGAAGCCAGAATGATGCCACCGAGGCTGAGTGCCGCACGCACCACGGCGCTCGGCAGACACAACGGCAGAATATGGCCGAACATCAGACGCAATCCGCCAATGCCCTGCATCCGTGCCGCAGCCAGATAATCACTGCGGCGCAGCGCCAGCGTTTCCGCCCTCGCCTGTCGCGCAAACGGCGGCCAGCTGGTGAAAGCCAGCGCCAGTGCGCCGTTCATCAGGCCGGGGCCGAGAATAGCCACCAGCGCCAGCGCCATCACCAGACTCGGCAACGACATCACAATATCGGTCAGACGCATCACAATGCGCTCGTACCAGCCACCAATGTAACCGGCGCTGATGCCAATCAGCAGGCCAACCGGAATGGTCAGCACCAGGATCAGCGAGACCAGCAGCAGCGTCGGGCGCGCACCGTACACCACGCGCGAAAGCAAATCACGGCCAAAACCGTCAGTGCCCAGCCAGTGGGTGTCGGACGGCGGCAACAGACGCAGTTCGATATGCTGGATGTTCGGATCGAAAGGCGCCAGCCACGGCGCGAGCAGCGCGGTCAGCACCAGAATGGCGACCAGCACCAGCCCGACAGAAAACGCGGTGATGCGCCGGGTCGGTTTCCAGACGGAGGTTTCGGCTTCCGCTTCCACCTGCGTCGGTTGTTCAGGGATCATTTGTGTCATAAAAACTACCGGGTTCGCGGATCGAGCAGGTAAGTAAGCGCGTCAGCCAGCGCATTAAGCAGCACAAAACAGGTGCCGATCAGCAGCGTAGCGCCAAGAATTGCCGGGGTATCCGCGGCGAACAGCGCAGTGGTCAGGTAACGTCCGACGCCCGGCCAGGCAAAGACGGTTTCCGTCAGTACCGCGCCTTCCAGCAGGCTGGCGTAGGAAAGCGTCAGCACGGTGATCAATGTGCCGAGCACATTCGGGAACACGTGGCACAGCAATACCCGCACCCTGCCCGCGCCTTTGGAGCGCGCCAGAATCACATATTCTTTATTCATTTCGCCGAGCATGGATGCCCGCAGCAGGCGCGTGATGCCCGCCATCGACAGCATCGCCAGCACCGTCACCGGTAGCCATAAATGGCTGATGGCGTTGTAGAACATTTCGCGGTCACCAGACAGCCAGGTATCAATCAGCACAAAACCGGTGCGCGGCGTCATGGTGTACATATACAGGTCGTCAAGCCGCCCCGGGCCGCCCGCCCAGTGCAGCACGGCGTAAAACAGCAACAGGCCGAGCAGACTCAGCCAGAAAATCGGCACGGAGTAGCCGAGCAGCGACACCAGCCGCGCGACGTTATCCAGCCAGCTTCCCGGTTTCCACACCGCCAGCAATGCCAGCAGGATGCCGAGCGACCCGCCAAGCAGGATCGCACAGGTTGCCAGTTCGACCGTCGCCGGGAAGGTGCGCATTAAGTCACTGGCGACCGGCTGCGCAGTGATGCGCGAGATCCCCATATCGCCGTGCGCCAGATGATCCAGATAACGGACGAACTGCACCGGCACCGACTGATCCAGCCCTAAATCGCGACGCACCTGCGCATAGGTGGCTTCACTGGCGTGATCGCCCGCCACCTGAAGTGTCGGGTCAATCGGTGCGAGATGGGAAAGTGTAAAGGTGAACGCCAGCAGACCGAGCAATGTCAGCGCCAGCGAAATCACGCCGGTCAGCAAACGGCCTGACCAGCGCCAACCCTGCCGGACGAATCCGGCGGGCGTTGAACTGTCTGTCATTACTTGGTGACCTTGCTGTAGAAGACCATGTCAGGGTTGATGCCCTGCACGTAACCTTTGATGTTGTCGCGAACGGCAATCAGGCTTTTCGCTTGCAGGCCGATCACGAACGGCGAGTTTTTCTGCACTTCCAGTTGCAGCTGACGGTAATCCGCCACGCGTTTAGCCTGATCCGGCTCCGCAATCGCGGCCAGTGTCAGTTTGTTGAGCGCCGGAATGGACCAGTTAGCACGCCATGCCAGCGTTTTGCTGCCGTCTTCCGGGTTGAAGGCAAACGCCGAGGCGTTGGTGTTCGGGTCAAAGTAATCCGGGCCCCATGAAGACATGTAAGCATCGTATTCATGCGCCTTCACTTTGGTGGAAATCTGCGAGCTTAAACCCGGATCAAGTTTCACGGTCACGCCGCCCTGCGCGAAGCTGGCCTGCAATGCCTGCGCGATGTCCAGATACGGCGGCTGGTTAGCCGTGGACAGCGTGAAGCTGACGTTGGTCAGTCCGGCTTTCGCCAGAATCGCTTTAGCCTTGGCCGGATCGTAGGTGTAAGGCGTGTCATTCAGCGCGCCGAGGTAACCTTCAGGCAGGAAAGCCTGATGCACCTGGAACTGATTTTTCATCAGGTCGTGCGCGATGTGGTTGTAATCAAACAGGTAACGCGCGGCTTCCCAGAAGGCCGGATTTCCCAGCGCCGGAGAGGCTTTGGCGTTGAACTGCATGAAGTAAAGGGACGCATACGGCACCGCCAGCGGTTTCACACCTTTCTTGCCTTCGAGCGCCGCCATCTGGTCGGAACCGAGGTTACGCGCCATGTCGGCATCGCCCTGCTCGATCAGCAAACGGCGTGCCGCAGGATCCGGTACGTTTTTGATCAGAATGGTTTTCAGTTTCGGTGCGCCTTCCGGTGAGGTCGGATTGGCGGACAGGATCACCACTTCATGGGGAATGTAGTTACGGATCTGGTACGGACCGGAACCGGCAGAATGGTTGCTCAGCCACTGATGCCCCAAATCGTCAGCGGTGGCATTAGCTTTCACCAGTTTGCTGTCGACAATCGAGGATACCGGCGCAGACAGCAGGCTCAGCACGAATGACGGGCTGACATCGGCGGTCCAGCTGATTTTCACATGCTGGTCATCGACTTTGGTCAGGAATGTATCGACGTTTTTATCGGTCCAGCCCAGCTGCGTCAGAATGAAGGAAGGCTCAAGATTCAGCTTCACCACGCGCGACAGTGAGAAAATCACGTCATCGGCGGTCAGCGGATTGCCGCTGGCAAAAGTGGCTTTCGGCGACAGCGCAAACGTCAGGCTGCGGTTATCTTTACCCGCTTCCCAGGAGGCGGCCAGTGTCGGTTTTAAATCGATCGGATTATTCGGGTCAGACTGCACCAGACGCTGATAAATGTTATTGAAAGCCTGAACCGTGGTCAGTTCGAAGCCCTGCGCCGGGTCAAAACTGGAGGTGTCATCGATGGATTGCGCGATAACCAGGGTATCCGGCGGCGTGGCAGCCTGCACAGAGAAAGTAGCCGCAATAGCCGTGAACAGGACGGACGGTAATAAAGCTTTCATCAAGACAGACTCTCCAGGGTAGCGAAATTGCTATTCAAGTTAGCCCACATAATTCGAGTTGCAGTAACGCGGCAAACGAAGGGATCCCGATGAGCTTACATGAGTAAGTGATTCGGGTGACTGAGCGCAGCCAACGCATCTGCGGCTCGAAGTATGTCGGGTGAGTGAGTGTAAAGTTTCTTCAACCTACCAGAAAGTCTGATAAATACTATCGTTATGCAAATTTTGCATAACGTTATCTGATTGGTTATTAAAGCGTCGGAATGCGGGCTGGCGGGGAATTGTTACTGTACAAATGCGAACGCCTCCCCGGTGAGGAGGAGGCGTAAATCATCAGAAATCGTAGGTGGCGGAAAGTTTAAATTCGCGCGGATCGCCCTGGGTCAGATAACCCCCTGTGGCCGATGCCCAGTATTTCTCGTTGGTGACGTTTTCCAGATTTGCACGCCAGGTCAGGGTGTTCTGCCCTACCGGCATCGCGTAGCGCAGGCCGAGATCCAGACGTGTCCAGCCGTCCACTTTCAGCTTGTTCGCTTCGTCAGCATACTGCGAGCCGGAGCGGATCACTTTACCGGTGGCGGTGACACCGCTGCCACCGGGAATATCCCATTCGCCGCCCACTACCCACTGGTAATCCGGCACGCCAACGGCGTCGTTGCCGTCATAGGCTCCGCCCTGCGTTTTGGTCATTTCCGGGTTCATCCAGGTGATGCTGCTGTTAAGGCGCACGCCGGTGACCGGTTCGCCGAAGACATTCAGCTCAATCCCGCGGTTACGCACTTCGCCATAGTTACCGTAGGTATAACCGTCGCCTGTGGCACGGTACATGCCGATCGGCTTTTTGATCTCATACAGCGCCAGTGAACCGGCAACGCGACCGAAATCCGCTTTAACGCCCACTTCGTTTTGTTTGGAGGTTTCGATACCGGTGACCTGTCCGCCGTTACTGACCACCAGACCGTTGTAAGTCGTACCGGCCGTTTCACCTGCCTGCAACGCTTCAATGTGGTTGGCGTAGAAGGAGTAGTGTTCCCACGGTTTCACCACCAGACCAAACGCCGGAGTAACTTTCATTTCGTCGAACGAGGTGTTTTCAGAGCCGTCGTAGTTGTAGTTTTTGACCACAACATTCTGACGACGCAGACCGGCGATAAATTGCAGACGGTCGTCGAGCACGGACATGGTGTCGGAAAGTGAAACGCCATAGCTACGGGTACGGTTGCGCACCGCAGGATCGCTCATATCGCCGCCGCTGTAGAGATTGGTCAGCGGTTCATCCACATGGGAAGGATCGTAAATATTGGTATTAATGGAAGCCGCGGTCATGGTGTACGCGGTTTTGTATTTACGGTAAAGCGTCGACATGCCGAGGTTGATACTGTGGTTAACAAAACCGGTATCAAATTTGCCGCGTACGCCCGCCTGAGAGGAGAAGCTGTCCGCAAAATAAGGCACGGTCATGCGGCTCATTGTGGCGTTACCGTCGTTGTCCTGCAGGGTCGGCGAGCTGTATTTACCAAATTCATGCGTATGGTTAGCACCGGCGGCGGCATATACCGTCCAGTTGTCGGCCACATCGTATTCGCCTTTCAGCATGCCGAACTCGTTTTCCATATCGGTCGATGCGTATTTCTGACCGTAGTTGCCGGTCGCAGAAGGCACATCAGGAATTTTGCTCGCGTTACCCAGATACACCACCGGACGGCCACCGTGCACCGTCGTTTTGCTCATCCCGAAATCCAGAGATGAACGGAAGCGATCGCCACGGTAGTCAAGGCCGATGGATCCCAGCGTCAGACGGCGTTTTTCATCATCAATCGCCGTTTCACCTTCGCGGTGAACAGCATTGACGCGCACGCCCCACTGGTTGTTGTCACCAAAACGACGCCCCACATCCACCGCGCCGCCGACCTGCGAAGAAGAGGTGTAATCCACGCTCACGCGGTTAATCGGGGTATCGGTGGCACGTTTTGGCTCGATATTGACGTTGCCGCCCACGCCGGTGCCGCCTGGCGGTACACCGTTGAGGAAGGCGCTTGAACCTTTCAGTAATTCAACACGATCAGCGAATTCGGTCGGTAACAGCTGACGCGGCAGCACACCGTACAATCCGCCGTAAGAGATATCGTCGCCGGAAAGCTCAAAGCCGCGCACCACGAACGTTTCTGAATAGTTGCCGTAGCCGTAACCGGTCTGCACCGAGGCGTCATTATTCAGCACGTCGCCCAGCGTACGGGTTTGCTGATCCTGCATCAGTTTGTCGGTGAAGCTCACGACGCTGAACGGCACATTCATCGCGTCCTGTTCACCGAGGATCCCCAGACGTCCGCCGTTGGCGATTTGTCCGTCCAGATACGCCGGTACCGTGTCGTTGCCGCCAGATTTAAAAGTCTGTGGCGCGGCTTCAATGGTGATGGTGTCGCCGGTTTTAGCAGTGGACGCGGTGGTTTGTGGTGTGGGGGTTGCCGCGATGGCCGGTAACGCTAACCCGCTCAGCGCGGCAGAAATCACCACCGGCAAGACTTTACGGGCAAAGGCTGGAGTGTGAAGGATTTCACTTTTGGTGCGCATGGTAATTCCCTGAAAAAGTTCAATCGTGAATGGTAATAATTATCATAACGATTCGAATTATGCTGATTGACAGAGCAAATGCAATCAACTTTTCAGGGATAACGTCAGGGTAAACAGGATGTTAATGCGGATATTTTATAAGGATTAGGAATTTTATTATTGGAAGGGATTCTAATTAATTGAATTCAGAGAAATATCACGCGGGAGGATGAATCAGCAGGCTGCCCGCCAGTGACGCTCAGCCTGAAATAGCGGTTCAGATTTTTTAACTCAGGCCCGGCACATCAAAGCCCGGAGAAACAGAAAGCAGCATTCTCACCTGCTTGACCAGCTCACTCATGCAGTCGTCACGCATGCCGTAGCTGTTCAGCTCTTTTTCCAGCGCAAACAGGTACTGCGCGTTGGTGCCAAGCGGGCCGCTGGCCTGCGCAATCAGAGGCGCAATGACCTGATAATCGGTATCCGCCTCATACTGCGGATGGGACGCATCCATGATAAATACCAGCGCCGTGACTTTGCGGCCATCATCAAGATCCAGTTCGCACCAGGTCGGCCGGTAACAGCCGGTCAGCATTTCGCGCTTCCACAGCAGTTCGAGTTCTTCGAGGAGTTTGTCTTCCGGCAGGCGGAATGCCAGCCCGGTGGTCTGTCCGCCATCGCGCAGCGCCAGCATACGCCCCGGTTGCGCGTGGGTACCGCGCCCGGACGTCAGACGTAAACAGAAAGCACGGTGATAACCATGAAGCGTGGCGGGACGCGCCTCTTCAGAATCAAAAACCGGGTTCCACATCAGTGAACCGTAACCAAAAATCCACACCGGACTGTTATCCGGGCGACGCGCCAGCGTACAACCTAATGAAGCCGCGCGTTGTTCAGGGGTCAGTAGCATCGATTCATCAATGCTGCCGAATGCTGTTTTGCAATCTGCGTTACGCAGGAAATCTCGAGTTAACATTCATTCCCCCTTCGGTACGACGTACTTTTGAACATGCCATGCTGTTAACGCTGTGTTCTCCGTTATCGTGGGTCGTGGTTTTGAGATATATCGGACAATTTTCGCCTCTGCTTGAGGGGGCGCGCAGGTTTATTAAGAAATTTAGTATCACCCTGCTTGCTGAAACCTTATTCGTTTCTTACGTTGCAATCAAGGTTGAGAGGGATCACAAAACGAAAATAAAGTGATTATTTTATGAACATTGTATGAATGTTGACATTTTGAGGGGGATAAGACAAAAAACAGGAAACCAAAGCGTGCGGCGTGAGAAAGATCGGCAGGCCGGGATTTCCCCTCACCTGCCGTCAACATCAGGATTTTTTAGGATGCCACTTGTCATCATCCCCTTTTTTGTACCCATGCTTCACCGCCGCCCAGGCCACTTTGTGGGCGGTTTCTTCACGGGAACTGTCACCCTGACGGTCTTTGGATTTAGCGTATTCATCCCACGCACTGTTGAACGCTTCCTTATAGATGTCCTGCGCATGGGCGGGCAGCACATTGCGGACGGAATCAGGCAACGCTGAGCGATTCTGATAAGGCATAGTGATCTCCTTTTTCATGACGTTCATGATCGTTACATTCTTTATGTGCTGAGTCTGAGCACAACATTAAGTCTAGCTGCTACCCTCAGAGGATCCTGCCAGATTATTCTTGTTATCAGGTACCTGAACGCCCTTTTTCGCCCTGAGATTGTGCGGGTATAGGGGGTATTTACATAAATTGACGCATAGCCGCCATAAACTCATCATGAATGATCAGTGCATTGTTTTTAAATGACTTATTTTCTTAACATGAAAAATTAGCACGCCACTTATCATGGTTTAAAGCAAATTATGCATCATTAAATGATGGCTATGTGGCGATTTTGTTCCTAACCCTGATTTTATTCTGTTAATAGATTAATTTATCTACTATACTTAACGGGTTAGACTTTTATGCTGCTATGCATTTTGCTGACAACTGACAGACAGGCGGTTGTTATTACGTGAGCGTTTATAAGGAGAATAATCATCATGGTGTCTTCACAGGAACATCCAAAAATCAAAACCCGCCATCAGGAATATTCCCTGATTTTTCCCATTGCAGCACTTATCGTTCTCGTCCTCTGGGGCAACAGCAGTAATTTTGGCGCTGTTGTCGGCATCAATTTAATCGCGCTGGTCGGTATCCTCGCCAGCGCGTTCAGCGTAGTCCGTCATGCAGACGTACTGGCACACCGTTTGGGCGAACCCTACGGGTCACTTATTCTCAGCCTTTCCGTGGTAATCCTCGAAGTCAGCCTGATTTCCGCCCTGATGGCGACGGGTGATGCCGCACCGGCGCTGATGCGTGACACATTATTTTCGATCATTATGATTGTGACGGCCGGTCTGGTGGGCGTCGCCCTGCTGCTTGGCGGGCGCAAATTTGCGACGCAGTATGTCAATCTCGGCGGCATCAAACAGTATCTGATGGCGATTTTCCCGCTGGCGGTGATCGTGCTGGTACTGCCTGCCGCATTGCCTGCCGGTAATTTCTCGACGACGCAGGCGCTGTTTGTCGCAATGATTTCAGCCGCCATGTACGGCGTATTCCTGCTGATCCAGACCAAAACCCATCAGAGCCTGTTTATCTACGAGCATGAAGATGAAGGCGAAGAAGACGGCCACGGTAAGCCCTCGTCCAAAAGCAATCTGACACATACCTTGTGGCTGATCGTCCACCTGGTGCTGGTGATCGCGGTGACCAAGTTCAACGCCAATCCGCTGGAAAGCCTGCTGACGGAACTGAACGCGCCTGCACAATTCACCGGCTTCCTGGTCGCGTTACTTATTCTTTCACCGGAAGGTCTGGGCGCCCTGAAAGCAGTACTGAAGAATCAGGTACAGCGTGCGATGAATTTATTCTTCGGCTCCGTGCTGGCGACTATTTCACTGACCGTTCCGGCCGTGACCGTGATCGCCACCCTGACCGGTCAGAACCTGATTTTCAGCCTGGATCCGGCAAACATTGTGGTGATGCTCGCGGTACTGATTTTGTGTCAGATTTCGTTCTCGACCGGCCGTACCAATGTACTGAACGGGACTGCGCATCTGGCGTTGTTCTGCGCGTATATGATGTTAATTATGTTGTAACGCCCTCGCCTTCCCCGTGAGGGGCACAAACAATAAAGGCCGCTCATTTGAGCGGCCTTTTGCATTGTGATGACGGTTTATGAATACGCGTTCAACGTTCTCTGGCACAGCTCGGAACGGACGCAATCCTGCTTATCAAACTTAATGATGCCGACCATCTCGTCTTCTTCGAAGCGGGAAAGTGCATCGCTGAGCCCCGATACTACGCCGCGTGGTAAATCGCACTGGGTAATATCACCGTTAACAATGACCGTCACATTTTCACCGAGACGGGTCAGGAACATTTTCATCTGGCTGGCCGTGACGTTCTGGGCTTCGTCCAGAATCACCACCGCATTTTCGAAAGTGCGTCCGCGCATATAGGCGAATGGCGCAATTTCTACTTTCCCTATTTCCGGTCGTAAGCAATATTGCAGGAATGATGAACCCAGACGACGTAATAAAATGTCGTAGACCGGTCGGAAATAAGGCGCGAACTTCTCAGAAATATCACCGGGCAGGAAACCGAGATCTTCATCGGCTTGCAATACCGGGCGTGTCACAATAATTCTGTCGATTTCTTTGTGAATTAATGCCTCTGCCGCTTTCGCAGCGCTGATAAATGTTTTGCCGCAGCCTGCTTCGCCGGTAGCAAAAATTAACTGCTTATTCTCTATGGCTGATAAGTAATGACCTTGAGCTTCAGTACGCGCTTCGATGACGGACGTATCGCGACTGTCGCGAGCCATGCCGATCGATTCCAAACCGCCCATCTGTACTAATGACGTCACAGATTCTTCCTCACGCTGGCGGTGACTGCGTGAATCATTACGAATAACACGTTTTGCTTCACGACGAGCTTTGATCACTGCTTTCTGTCTTCCCATAGTGGCACCTTACAGTTTGATTCACTTAACGCTAAGGCATAATGCCCGCACGGTTATGTTTCACTCACAAATGAGGTTTTGGTCTCCTTTTAGACCAAGTGAAGCCAATGAATAACGTGAAGAGGAAAAGAAACCAAAAAGATTAACCGGTAATTTTTTGGCTGTTTTCTGTTCACGAGGAGGCATTGCCAATATCGTCAATAATGACAAACCGCTGACCCATATAATGAAATTTCCAGAATAAAAGCCAATGATATTCACATCATTTTCATAAACATTTAAGGGGTCAGTTAAAGAACAGGGTAGAGGTTGTGTGGATGAGAAATGTTGTAAAAAGCGGCAGGGAAATGCTGAAAGTAAAAGTGGATATAACAGAGAGTCGGAGGCCTTATCCTCGTTTGCATTTAAGCGACGACAACGAGTAAATGCGTGAAGCATGTTATTTTCTGTCAACAGCCCAAACAAGGACTTTACCATTCGCGCTCCCCGCAGTGTTATTAACGGCACCTGCCGTACACCTCGTGAAAACTACCGCTTATAAATGTCAGTATAATGACAGCTGAAACATTTGCGTTACCAAAATGTAAAAAAGTTTGTAGCCGTCGTCAACCGGATCGTGAAGATCTTTTTCAGATCCTCTTAAATCGCGCTGAATTTCTCTCAGCTCAGCAGATTGTTTTTCTTTTCATTGATGAAGTAACTGTTAATCCCTTCCGCCAGCGCGCGTGCCATTTTCTCCTGAAAAACAGGCTCGCCCAGCAATTTTTCTTCCTGCTTATTGGTAATAAACGACGTCTCCACCAGCACCGACGGGATGCGTGGCGATTTCAGCACCGCGAAACCGGCCTGCTCCGGATGGGGGCTGTGCATGTGATGCACCCTGATAATATTGGCGGCCAGATGGCGGCCAAAATCCAGACTGCGGTGAATGGTTTCGTGCTGGTCGAGATCAAACAGCGTTTCTTTAAGGTATTGATCATCAGTCTTAAAATCGTTGTCGTACAGCACATCGACACTGTTTTCACTTTGCGATAAATAGCGTGCCATCGCACTGCCCGCGCCGTGTTCTGACAGCGCAAACACTGACGCGCCGGAGACCTGATCATTGGTAAACCCGTCCGCATGTATCGAGATAAACAGATCCGCTTCATGCTGATGCGCCAGACTGACACGGTGATACAACGGGATAAATACGTCATCCTGCCGCGTCAGTACCGCGTGAATGCCGTGTTGCTCGTCAAGCAAGGTTTGCAGCCTTTTGGCGATATGCAGCACCACATGTTTTTCATAAGTGCCTTCATTGCCGATCGCCCCCGGATCCTTACCGCCGTGGCCGGGATCGATCATCACCAGCAGCGGTTTCTCCGCCCGCGGTGTGGTGGTCGTGACGGGCAGCACCTGCGCGGCATTCGCTTCGCGTATCGCCACGTTCAGCACGCCGTTTTCCGTACTGCGCGTAATCTCAGGTTTACCGTCCACCTGCAATACAATGCGCGCCACGTCCGGGCTGAAGTGAGCAATCCTCCCCTCCTTTACCCATGAAAATTTCTGCCGGACCACGGTCAGCGCATGTTCCAGTTCCGGTGGAAATGACACCATCGGCATATCAATCACCACCCGTTCCGGCGCACTGAGCATAAACACCCGGCAACGTTTATCGCCCGCCGGTAGCGCGAGACGGATCTGGCTGGCGTCCGACGTCATGGTGATGCGCACGGCTTTTTGCGCCGCATACAGGCGCGGTGCCGTCAGGGAAAGTCCGATGCCGAAAATCAGTAATTTTCTGCGGGATTGATTGATGCTCATAACAGTCTCAGGCAGGCAAGATGATAAATCAGGACGACGATTTATCATCATGACATTGCTGAGGTTTTTTGGAATGAAGCGGAGTATTAACAGAAAGTGAATTGCGTAACCAGGCGTAAAAAGGATGTCTGGTGTCAGGTTCCCCCTTCGCAGGGGGAGGCGCAGTATCAGGCTTCGATCAAAGATTGTCCGAGATAATGATTTTCGTCTTTATTCCCCGGCAGCGTGAAGAAAAAACCGCCGCCGTTGGGACGGATGTATTCTTCCAGAGCTTCGCCGTTCAGGCGTTTCTGCACGGTCAGGAAGCCTTTCTCCAGATCATGCTGATAGCAGACAAAAATCAGTCCCATTTCCAGTTGCCCGGCATTGGTCACACCCAGCGAATAGCTGTAGCCACGGCGCATCATCAGGCTGTCTTCGGTCTCTTTGGTACGCGGGTTCGCCAGCCGGATATGCGAGTCGAGGTGGATGACTTTACCTTCCGGATCTTTACTGTAATCCGGCACGTCGTGCTCTTTTTCCATCCCCAGCGGCGCGCCGGTAGCCTTGTCGCGCCCGAAGATCGATTGCTGCTCCTGCAACGGCGTACGGTCCCAGGATTCCACCCTGAACGGGATCAGACGGGTGACCTGATAACTGCCGCCGAGCGTCCAGGCCGGTTCGCCCTGACCGTCTGTCACCCAGATGGCTTTATCCATCAGCGGCTTATCTTTGGCATCCGGATTGGCGGTACCGTCTTTGAAGCCCAGCAGATTGATCGGCGTTTCTTTACCCTGACTGCGGGCGGCATGGGAGGAAATAAAGCCGTCACGACGCCAGCGCACGCTGAGTAAATCCGGCGTGTACTTGATGATGTCACGCAGCGCATGCACCACAGTATCGCTGTTGTTGGCGCAGATTTGCAGGGACAGATCGCCGTGACACAGTTTGGCGTCGAGGGAGTCATTCGGAAACCGCGTCATGCGCTGTAATTTCAGCGGCTTATGTGGCGCTAAGCCGAAACGTTCATCGAACAGCGAATCCCCGACAGACAGCGTCATGGTCAGGTTATCCGGGTAGATTTCAGCGCCCATTACGCCGGAATCCATCGGCGGGAATTTCGGATCCATTGATGGCGCGGTGCCGCCTTTCGTGAGAAAAACAAACCGGCTGTCGAGCAGGCGGAACAGGCGTTCCAGCTCGGCTTTGCTGGTCGCCAGCACGTCGAAAGAAACCAGCATCATGGACGCCTGCTGCGGCGTTAAAATGCCTGCCTGATGTTCGCCGTAATAAGGCTGTTTGCCCCAGCGTTCATCGGGGGACACCGTGCCCGGCGTGTACTCTTTTTTTGCTCCGGGTGTTTTCTCAGCTTGCACCGTGGTGGCGCCGCCCAGGGCAAATGCCCCGCCTAACAATCCCACGCCTTTCAACAAGCTGCGGCGGGAAGAGGAAACGTCATCCTGATTATTGTTTTTGTGACTCATTGCTATGCCTCGGTGTGACGCTCCTCCCCCTGCGAAGGGGGAGGCCGGGAGGGGGTATTAATGGCAAAACAGGGGGTTATGCACACTTTGGCCACTGAATTTTACTTTAATACCCCACCCCAACCCTCCCCTTCGCAGGGGAGGGAGCTTAAGATATTAATCCAGACCTAAAACACCGCGCAGTTTAGCCAGATCTTCTGCCAGCGTGGTGATTGGCCCTTTCATTGCGTTACGGTCTGCATCGGACAGTTTTTCGTAATTCTCGTAACCGTCTTTGGTTTTGTATTTATCCAGCAGCGCATCGACGGTTTTAAAGTTGGCGTCGATTTTATCCAGCAGCGGTTTGTCGGCCTTTTCCAGCAACGGACGCAGCAGGTTAACGATTTTCTGTGCGCCATCAAGGTTGGCACGGAAATCCCACAGGTCGGTGCGGCTGTAACGGTCTTCTTCACCGCTGATTTTGCTGGCCGCCACTTCTTCGATAAGCCCTGCTGCGCCGCCAACCACTTTGCTTGGCGGGAAAGTCAGGTCAGTGATGCGTTTTTGCAGATCAACCGTGTCGGTATACAACTTGTCAGCAAACGGTCCGGCGCCTTTAGTGGTTTTATCCGCGAAGAGGATTTTCTCCAGACGGTGGAAACCGGTGAAGTTAGGATCTTCGGCTTTTTTCTCGAAATCATCTTCACGGGCATCGATGCTGCCGTCCAGATCAGAGAACAGTTCGGCGATCGGTTCGATGCGCTCGTAGTAAACACGGGTTGAGGCATACAGCGCCTGAGCTTTCGCCAGATCGCCCTGCTTCACCGCGTCGGTAAAGGCTTTGGTGTGGGCAACCAGTTCAGCCACCTGCTGCGTGACATACACTTTGTATTCCGCAATCGGGCCGACCAGCGCCATGGCGTCAGGCTTACCGGAGGCTTGCGCGCCTTCTGCCGTCACGGTCAGTTTACCTTTTGGATTGCTCAGCAGGCCGCAGGTCATGTCGTATTCGCCCGGCTCAAGGTTAGCCGTCATTTTCTGCGTGAAGCCCGGCGCCACGTTTTCACGTTCTTCCACCACCATCACGCCTTTCAGAATTTCCCATTCCAGGTTTTTCTGGCTGTTGTTATGGATAACAAACTGAGTTTTACCGGCGGGTACGGTCAGCGCCATCGGTTCACATTGTTTGTCGTTAACGGCAATTTTAACCTGACGAACATCGGCAGCCAGCACGTGGGTGCTCAGCGCAAAGGCCGGCAGGGACAACAGTGCGATCTGTAAAGCTTTACGGCGAAAATGTGGCATGTACAACTCCGTGGCTAACGCAAAGTGATGAAAAGTTTATGAAATCAACGTGGTGTTTTTTGCCCGGCAGAGGCCGGAGCGGCGACAGGATTTTTGCCCTGTGGCATAAAGAACAGAAACAGCGCAGGGATCAGATACAGGAAATACACGGCGACTTCACTGACGGTCGGCGCTTCCTGATAGCCAAACATGCCTTCCAGCAAGGTGCCAAATAATGAGTGCGTGGATAACGTGCCGCTGAGATCAAAGGCGATGTCCTGCATCTGATTCCACAAACCGGCTTCGTGGAAAGCCCGGATCGCGCCAGCGGCCAGACCGGCGGCGACAAACAAAATAAACAGGCTGGTCCATTTGAAAAATTTCGCCAGATGCAGTTTCACGCCGCCGTAATAAATCAGGAAACCGAGCACAATGGCGGCAGCCAGTCCCAGCAGCGCGCCGATCGGTGCTTCGATACCCACATCCTGCTGGAATGCGGCGAGCAGGAAAAACACCGATTCCAGCCCTTCACGCGCGACGGCAAAAAACACCATGGCGACCAGCGCCCAGCCCTGCCCGCGGCCGGAATTCAGCGCATTATCAATCGCGCCTTCCAGATACACTTTGATGGAGCGCGACACTTTGCGCATCCAGAACACCATATACGTAAGAATGCACACGGCGACCACGGCCACGATGCCTTCGAACAGCTCCTGCTGTTTTTGCGGAAACTCGCCGGTGGTGGCATTGATAAAAAGACCGAGCGCCAGACAAAGTGCGGCGGCGATGAAAACGCCAATCCAGACCACACCGAGCCACTGCCCGCGTTGCGTCCGTTTGAGATAGCTGGCAATCAGGCTGACGATCAGTGCAGCTTCCAGCCCTTCGCGAAACATAATGAGAAACGGAACGAACATGTTGGAACTCCCGGCCCCGAATTCTGGCGAATCACAGAATCTGTAAGCTCTCTGTAAAGAAAAGTAAAAAGAAACGATAGTGATTATCATTCTTAGAAAAAGAAATACAAGAGGGAACAGATCGATTTTTGAAGGGTTGATGGCAAATGCGCAGGAAAAATCAGGATGGAAGTGTTCTCTGAAACAAAATGCTGAAAACCGGGGTCAGGACGACCCCGATCTTCGTCACCTCAAAACTGAGGAGTGGTTAAATAGTATTATATTCCGCTTCGGCCGCCGTGAAGCGTTCTTCCACTGCGGCGGAAGGCTGACGGCCCATCAGGCTGACAATCCAGATCGCCAGTGAGGCGAAGATAAAGCCGGGGATGATTTCGTAGAGATCAAACCAGGCGAAATTCTTCCAGACAATCACCGTCACTGCGCCCACCAGCATGCCTGCCAGCGCGCCGTTACGCGTCATGCGTTTCCACATGACGGAAATCAGGATCACCGGCCCGAATGCCGCACCGAAACCGGCCCAGGCATAGCTGACCAGACCGAGTACGCGGTTTTCCGGGTTCGCCGCCAGCGCAATGGCCACCAGAGCGACCACCAGTACCATCAGACGACCAATCCACACCAGCTCGCGCTGGCTAGCGCCTTTGCGCAGGAAGGCTTTATACAAATCTTCGGTAATGGCGCTTGAACATACCAGCAGCTGACAGCTCAGGGTGCTCATCACCGCCGCCAGAATCGCCGACAGCAAGATACCGGCAATCCACGGGTTGAACAGAATTTTTGCCAGCTCGATGAACACACGCTCACCGTTTTGCGTCACGTTGCCCGCTTCACCCGGATTATTGCTGAAGTAAGCAATACCGAAGAAACCGACCGCAATGGTGCCCGCCAGACACAAAATCATCCAGGTCATGCTGATACGGCGTGCGCTGCGGATGGTGTGATGGGAGTCGGCCGCCATGAAACGCGCCAGAATATGTGGCTGGCCGAAGTAGCCCAGTCCCCAGCCCAGCAGTGACAGAATCGCCACCAGATTCATGCCTTTGAACATGTCCGTGTATTCAGGGTTTTTCGCGTGGATCACCATCATCGAGGTATCAATACCGCCGACCGCGAGAATAACGATCACCGGCGTCAGGATCAGCGCGAAAATCATCAGGGTTGCCTGCACGGTGTCGGTCCAGCTGACCGCCAGAAAACCGCCGATGAAGGTATAGATGATGGTTGCCGCCGCGCCTGCCCACAGCGCCGTCTGGTAAGTCATGCCGAAGGTGCTTTCAAACAGACGGGCACCGGCCACAATGCCGGAAGCACAATAAATGGTGAAAAATACCAAAATTACAATCGCCGAAATAATGCGCAGCATTTTGCTGGAATCTTCAAAGCGGTGGGTAAAGTAATCCGGCAAAGTCAGCGCGTTGTTGTTGGCTTCGGTGTGCACACGTAACCGCCCCGCCACCAGTTTCCAGTTCAGGTATGCGCCGATGGTCAGGCCGATGGCGATCCAGCTTTCAGAAATCCCGGAAAGGAAAATCGCCCCCGGTAAACCCATCAGCAACCAGCCGCTCATGTCAGAGGCACCGGCCGAAAGTGCCGTCACCACACTGCCTAAACTGCGTCCACCCAGAATATAATCATCAAAGTTTTTGGTTCGTAAATACGCGATGAGACCAATCAAAATCATCCCGAAAATATAAACACAAAACGTCACCAGCATCGGTGTGTTCATTGTCATTCCAGTCTCCACTTTCTTCTTATTTGCGATGTTGTCCGGCACCTGTCTGTCCTGACGCCTTGTTCCTGAGAAAAGCGTGCAAAATCATGCCGGGGCGAGATGATGGCTGAAACCCGCTAAGGTTGCAGCAAGACTCTCCATATTTTTTACGTCGTTACAGTCTTTGTGTGGTTTTTATTCAAAATTACTGTCGGGCCGGATACTGGTTTAGCCTCCTCCACTTTTCAAGATTTTTAACATTTCAAATACACAAAATTCACCCTCCATCACAGTTATTCTGAATGCCGGTTGTACTTTGCAGTGACAAAGGTTGCACCCGATACCGCCTTTGAAATTTCACTTACCGTTCATGCAGGCAAGATCCATGCCGTTATTTTATTGTTAAAAATGCCAGACAAATCACAACAGGCATACTTCCTGCATTAACGGGGTTGCACAAGGTTGCAACATAGAAGATATTGCTCAGCATAAAGATAATGAATTCACCTGAACCTTTTCATATGGAGTGGTTGCGCATGGGTATGACAACGATGGGCGTGAAGCTGGACGAAGGCACACGCGACAGGCTTAAAGAAGCGGCACATAAGATTGACCGTACGCCGCACTGGCTGATCAAGCAGGCGATTTTTTCCTATCTGGAACGTCTGGAAAATGGCGACGCGTTACCTGAGATCCCCGCGCTGAACGGCGCGGCGTCTGAGGGTGCCGATGAGTTGACCGCCCATGCGGTTCAGGACGTCCATCAGCCGTTCCTTGATTTCGCCGAGCAGATCCAGCCGCAGTCCGTCAGCCGTTCCGCCATCACCGCCGCCTATCGTCGCCCTGAGCCTGAAGCGGTGTCCATGCTGCTTGAACAGGCCCGTTTACCTGCACCGCTCAATGAGGCTGCGCTGAAACTGGCGGCAGATATCGCCACGAAGCTGAGGAACCAAAAGAGTGCAAACGGACGCGCCGGCATGGTGCAAAGTCTGTTGCAGGAATTCTCGCTGTCTTCTCAGGAAGGCGTGGCGCTGATGTGTCTGGCCGAAGCATTGCTGCGTATTCCCGACAAACCTACGCGCGATGCCTTAATCCGCGACAAAATCAGCAACGGTAACTGGCACTCGCACCTCGGGCGCAGTCCGTCTCTGTTTGTCAACGCTGCCACCTGGGGCCTGCTGTTCACCGGTAAACTGGTGGCCACCCATAACGAAGCCAGCCTGTCGAAATCCCTGAACCGCATTATCGGGAAAAGCGGTGAGCCGCTGATCCGCAAAGGCGTGGACATGGCGATGCGCCTCATGGGCGAACAGTTCGTGACCGGTGAAACCATCGCCGAAGCGCTGGCGAATGCGCGCAAACATGAAGAAAAAGGCTTCCGCTATTCCTACGATATGCTGGGCGAAGCGGCGCTGACCGAAAAAGATGCGCAGGCCTATTTGCAGTCTTACCAGCAGGCGATCAATGCCATCGGTAAAGCTTCCAACGGTCGCGGCATTTATGAAGGTCCCGGAATTTCCATCAAACTTTCTGCCCTGCATCCGCGCTACAGCCGTGCGCAATACGAACGTGTGATGGAAGAGTTGTATCCGCGCCTGCTGTCGCTGACCTTGCTGGCACGCAGCTACGATATCGGCATTAACATTGACGCAGAAGAAGCGGATCGTCTGGAAATCTCCCTCGATTTGCTGGAAAAACTGTGTTTCGAGCCGGAACTGGCGGGCTGGAACGGCATCGGTTTCGTGATTCAGGCATATCAGAAACGCTGCCCGATGGTGATTGATTACCTGACGAATCTGGCGCAACGCAGCCGCCGCCGCCTGATGATCCGTCTGGTGAAAGGAGCGTACTGGGACAGCGAAATCAAGCGCGCGCAAATGGACGGTCTGGAAGATTATCCGGTCTACACCCGCAAGGTGTACACCGACGTGTCCTATCTGGCGTGTGCCCGTAAACTGCTGGCGGTGCCGAACCTGATTTATCCGCAGTTCGCCACCCATAATGCCCACACCGTGGCGGCGATTTATCAGCTGGCGGGTAACAACTATTATCCGGGACAGTATGAGTTCCAGTGCCTGCACGGGATGGGTGAACCGCTGTACGAACAGGTCGTGGGGAAAATTTCCGACGGCAAACAGAACCGTCCCTGCCGTATTTATGCCCCGGTCGGCACGCACGAAACGCTGCTGGCGTATCTGGTGCGCCGCCTGCTGGAAAACGGCGCGAACACGTCCTTCGTCAACCGTATCGCCGATGCCACCTTGCCGATTGACGAACTGGTTGCCGATCCGGTGCTGGCCGTCGAGGCGCTGGCTGCCAGCGAAGGACAGGTCGGATTACCGCATCCGCGTATCGCCCTGCCGCGTAATTTGTATGGCGACAAACGGGTGAACTCTGCGGGTCTGGATATGTCCAGCGAACACCGTCTGGCTTCCCTGTCCAGCGCCCTGCTGCAAAGCGCCAGCCATCCGGTAAAAGCGCAGCCGATGATTGATGCGCAAACCGATGACGGCGAATTCCTGCCGGTAATCAACCCGTCTGAAAATACCGATATCGTCGGTTATGTGCGTGAAGCGACCGAAGCCGAAATCAGCCGTGCGCTGGATGCCTCCACTGCCGCAGGCGCGATCTGGTTTGCGACACCTCCCGAAGAACGCGCCGCCATCCTGCAACGCGCTGCAGAACTGATGGAAGCGCAGTTGCAAAACCTGCTCGGCGTGCTGGTGCGTGAGGCCGGAAAAACCTTTAATAACGCCATCGCCGAAGTGCGTGAAGCGGTGGATTTCCTGCATTACTACGCCGGTCAGATCCGCGAAGATTTCGCCAACGACACGCACCGTCCGCTGGGGCCGGTGGTGTGTATCAGCCCGTGGAACTTCCCGCTGGCGATCTTTACCGGTCAGATTGCTGCCGCACTGGCCGCCGGTAACAGCGTGCTGGCCAAACCGGCAGAACAGACGCCGCTGATCGCCGCATTAGCCGTCGGCATTCTGCATGAAGCGGGCGTACCGGCAGGCGTATTGCAGCTGTTGCCGGGTCAGGGTGAAACCGTCGGCTCGCAGCTGGTGAATGACGAACGTGTGCGCGGCGTGCTGTTTACCGGTTCAACCGATGTTGCAGGCATTCTGCAACGCAACATCGCCGGTCGTCTGGATCCGCAGGGGCGTCCGACGCCGCTTGTCGCCGAAACCGGCGGCCTGAATGCCATGATTGTGGATTCCTCCGCGCTGACCGAACAGGTGGTGATGGATGTGGTGGCCTCGGCCTTTGACAGCGCCGGTCAGCGTTGCTCTGCCCTGCGCGTGTTGTGCATTCAGGACGACGTCGCCGACCACACGCTGCAAATGCTGCGCGGTGCGATGGCGGAATGCCGCATGGGTAATCCGGAGCGTTTGTGTACCGATATCGGGCCGGTGATCGACGCCGACGCCAAAGCCGGTATCGAAAAACACATCGATGCGATGCGCACCAAAGGCCGCACCGTGTATCAGGCCACGCAGGAATTCACTGCCGACCAGCAGGAATGGAGCCGTGGCACCTTCGTGAAACCGACACTGATCGAGCTGGAAAGCTTTGATGAGATGAAGAAAGAAATCTTCGGCCCGGTGCTGCACGTGGTGCGCTATGCCCGTCAGGATCTGGATACGCTGATCGGTCAGATTAATGCCGCCGGGTATGGTCTGACGCTGGGTATTCATACCCGCATCGACGAAACCATCCACCGCGTCACCCAGCAGGCACACGTCGGCAATATGTACGTGAACCGCAATATGGTCGGCGCGGTGGTGGGTGTGCAACCGTTCGGCGGCGAAGGCTTATCAGGCACCGGTCCGAAAGCCGGCGGCCCGCTGTATCTGTATCGCCTGCTGAGCAGCCGTCCGCAGGACGCCGTGCAGCAAACCCTTTTGCGTCAGGACAGAGAGCTGCCGCTGGACGTGTCTGTCCGCGAAGCCTTACTGGCACCGCACCGCGCATTGCAGCAATGGGCCGCCGAACAAAAACATCGTGAGGAGTTAGTCGCAGTTTGCGAACGCTTTGCGCAGACCAGCCAGGGCGGCACGTTACGCACCCTGCCGGGGCCAACCGGTGAACGCAACACTTACGCGCTGTTACCGCGCGAACGTGTGCTGGCACTGGCCGATAATCAGGAAGATGCCCTGACTCAGCTCGCCGCCGTCACCGCCACCGGTTGCCGTATTCTGTGGCCGGAAGCGCCGTTGCAGCGTGACCTGTTCAACCTGTTACCCAAAGCGGTGCAGGCGCGGGTTGATTTCGCCAAAGACTGGCAGAACGATGCGCAGGTATTCGATGCAGTGATTTATCACGGTGATGCCGATCAGTTGCGCGAGCTTTGCCAGACCATCGCACAGCGACCGGGCGCCATTATTTCCGTACAGGGCTTTGCGCGCGGCGAGGATAATATCCTGCTGGAACGCCTGCTGCACGAACGTTCACTGAGTGTGAACACGGCTGCCGCAGGTGGGAATGCGAGTCTGATGACGATCGGGTAAAGGTGCTTTGCTCCACCCCTGCGAAAGGGAACTGTCCGTGGCATTCTTAGGTTTTGCTTTTTGCTCCTCCCCCTGCGAAGGGGGAGGTTGGGAGGGGGTTTTAAGGGCTGACACCCGGTAAAAGCATACTTCAACTTATTAAGTTTGCATTAATACCCCACCCCAACCCTCCCCTTCGCAGGGGAGGGAGCAGCACGTGACGTTCTTAAGTTTTGCTTTTTGCTCCACCCCTGCGAAGGGGAGCTGTCCGTGACGTTCTTAGGTTTTGCTTTTTGCTCCTCCCCCTGCGAAGGGGGAGGTTGGGAGGGGGTTTTAAGGGCTGACACCTGGTCAAAGCATACTTCAACTTACTGTTTTTGCATTAATACCCCACCCCAACCCTCCCCTTCGCAGGGGAGGGAGCGGCCCGTGACGTTCTTAAGTTTTGCTTTTTGCTCCCCCCCTGCGAAGGGGAGCTGTCCGTGACGTTCTTAGGTTTTGCTTTTTTCTCCTCCCCCTGCGAAGGGGGAGGTTGGGAGGGGGTTTTAAGGGCTGACACCTGGTCAAAGCATACTTCAACTTACTGATTTTGCATTAATACCCCACCCCAACCCTTCCCTTCGCAGGGGAGGGAGCAGCCCGGATTGCTTGCGGATTTTTTTGTTTCCATTCGCAGAAAGGGACAGAAATCAATGCGCTAAAAACTTCTCCAGAAACTGTTTCGTCCTCGCATGTTGCGGATTTGAAAACAGCTCTTTCGCCGGTCCCTGCTCGACAATTTTGCCCTGATCCATAAAGATCGCGCGATCTGCCACGTCACGGGCGAAACTCATTTCGTGGGTCACAATCACCATCGTGCGGTGCTCAAGTGCCAGTGCGCGGATAGTGTTGAGCACTTCGCCGACCAGTTCGGGATCCAGCGCGGACGTGGGTTCGTCAAACAAAATCACTTCAGGGTTCATTGCCAGTGCGCGGGCGATGGCGACACGCTGTTGCTGACCGCCGGAAAGACGGCGCGGATAGGCGTTTTCTTTGCCATTTAATCCGACCTTTTCCAGTAACTGACGCGCCGTGGCGATGGCCTTTTCTTTCGGCTCGCCCTTCACAATCACCGGCCCTTCAATGATATTTTCCAGCACGGAACGGTGCGGGAACAGGTTGAAGTTCTGGAAAACGAAACCCACCTGCTTGCGCAGTTCGCGGACGTTGTTCTTCTGCTTGCTGATCGGTTTGCTGGCGTCAATTTCGATGTTGCCGACTTTGATGGTGCCGCCGTCCGGCTCTTCCAGCAGGTTGATGCTGCGCAGTAAGGTGGTTTTACCCGAGCCGCTCGGCCCAATGATCGCCACCACTTCGCCGGAATTGACCTGCAAATCTATACCGTGCAGCACCGTCTGTCCGTGGAATTTTTTTGTCAGTTGCTTAACGTCAATGGTACTCATGAAGGCTCCTGATCCTGACGGTTAACGCGGTCTTCCAGACGGTTTTGCAGGAAGGATAAAACGGTCGCCAGCACCCAGTAGATAATAGAGGCCGCGAGATACATGGTGAACACTTCCAGCGTACGCGATGTCACAAGCTGTGCCTGACGGAACAGTTCCGGCACCTGAATGGTGGCCGCCAGCGAGGTATCTTTCACCAGCCCGATGAAACTGTTACCCAGCGGAGGCAGCGCGGTGCGGGCTGCCTGCGGTAAAATCACGCGACGCAGGGTCTGCCACGGGTTCATGCCGATACTGGCGGCGGCTTCCCACTGCCCTTTTTCGATGGACGAAATCGCCGCACGCAGGGTTTCAGAGGTGTAGGCCGCGGTGTTCAGCGAAAGACCAATCATCGCTGCGGGGATAGGATCCAGCTCGATGCCAAACTGTGGCAAACCGTAGTAGATCATAAACAGCTGGGCGATCAGCGGCGTGCCACGGAAAACGGAGACGTAAAAACGCGATATCCATGACAGCGGCCAGAAATGCGAAAGGCGCATCAGCGCCAGCACGAAGCCCAGGATCAGACCGAACACCATCCCGCCCAGACTGAGCTGGAGCGTAAACAGTGTCCCTTTCAATAAAAATGGTGCTGAATCCAGCACCAGTTGAATACTTTCTTGCATCTAAGACCTTTAGATTTTCTGGATCTTTAAGATATTCACATATGCTCTAAATAAATGAACTTGCATCAAGGCAGCAAGTGCGCGAGTCCCGATGGGCTTACACAGGTAAGTGATTCGGGCGAGCAAGCGCAGATAACGCCGGGGCAAGTTCAGTTATGACGAGCATTATTTTGTGACGTCAGCACCAAACCACTTTTCAGAGATTTTGGCGAGCGAGCCATCTTTCTGCATTTCAGCAATCGCTTTGTTGATCGCGGCCAGCAGTTCCGGGTTGTCTTTACGAATTGCCACGCCAGATTCCAGACGGGAGAACGGTGCACCCGCCACGGCTAAGGTATCACCGGTTTTCTTCACCAGATCCAGCGCCGCCAGACGGTCAACCAGAATCGCGTTGATACGGCCTACGCGCAGATCCTGATATTTAGTCGGGTCATCATCATAAGTACGGATGTCGACGCCCTGCACGTTTTCACGCAGCCATTGCTCGTAATTACTGCCCAGACCCACACCGACTTTTTTGCCTTTCAGATCTTCAGGTTTGGTGATGGTGCCTTCCTGACCTTTTTTGGTCAGCGCCTGAATACCGGAAACGGTGTACGGGGTGGAGAAATCGTATTTTTTCGCACGCTCAGGGGAGATGGTCACCTGATTGATCACCACATCAATGCGTTTGGATTCCAGCGACGCCAGCATGCCGTCCCATTTGGTCGGTTGCAGTTTCGCTTTCACGCCCATGTGCTGCGCCAGCGCATCAGCGAATTCCACTTCGAAACCGGTCAGCTTGCCGTCTTCACCCTGGAAACTGAACGGAGGATACGTCCCTTCCAGCCCGACGATCAGCGTGCCGCGATCTTTAACTTTTTTCAGTAACCCTTCATCAGCAAACGTATTGCTGACCATGCCTGCCGTCAGCGTGACCGCAACAGCACCCAGAAGTAAACGACGACGCAGTGTAGAAAACCCCATATTCACCTCAGTTATTGTTAGTTATAGAACGTTATATCCCCTACGAATTTGCGCACAGTAGCACCCGCCGCGCCAGTTATCAGGAATATAATTCTATAATCTTAGCTCAAAAAAGCATAAGCATAGTGTGAGCCATTAAACGTGCGGATGATACGCAAACAGTGCCGGGGCACCGCCAGTATGAATGAACAGGATCGGGCCTTCATCCGGGAATAATCCGCGTTCGATGCCATCCAGCAACCCCGCCATCGCCTTGCCGGTGTACACCGGATCCAGCAACATCGCTTCCTGTTCCGCCAGCAGTTTCACCGCCGCCATGCCCGCGTCATTCGGTTCACCGTAGCGCGGCGCAAAATAGTCATCCCATAAAATCACCGGCGGCACTTTCTCATCGAGCTGGAGTGCGCTGGCCACTTCTTTCGCAATGGCCTCCACTTTCGGACGCTGATCGCCTGCGCTGCGTGACACTGTCACGCCGATCAGTTGCGTGTCCGGCATTAAGTGACGTAAGGCGACCGCCAGACCGGCGTGAGTACCGGCACTGCCCGATGCCACCACCACGGCGCTGAAATCGACAAAACTGGCGGAAGATTGCTCGGCAATTTCCAGCGCGCACTGCACGTAACCCAGTGCGCCCAGGGCATTGGAGCCGCCCACCGGCACCACGTACGGACGAAAGCCCTGAGCTTCCAGACGTTCGGCCTGCTCTGCCAGCTGCGCCATCGGATCATGCAGGGCATCGCACATCACCACGTCCACATTGAATAAATCCAGCAGCAGGCGGTTACCGTTGGTCAGGTAATTAGCCTCGGTGGTGCCGATCGGGTTTTCCAGCAGCGCCACACATTTCAGGCCCAGTTTGGCCGCCACGGCAGCGGTCTGGCGAACATGGTTTGACTGGATAGCGCCCGCCGTCACCAGCGTATCGGCCCCTTCTGCCAGCGCGGCAGCGGCGAGATATTCCAGCTTGCGCAGCTTGTTGCCGCCCATCGCCAGCGGCGTGATGTCGTCGCGTTTGATGTAGATATCCCGTCCGACGGTTTCCGAAAGACGGTGCAGTTTTTCTAATGGCGTGGCGCTGCCTAATAAATCGAGACGATCAAAGGCTTCCAGCCGGGTTTTAAGCAAAGAAATTTTAGCAGGCACAATGTTCCCCTGACGCACAGCACAGGGCCGTACGAAGTCGTTATCGTTAAAGTAGGTATAATTTCAGAGACGGGTTATTAAGTAAGTATATAAAGAATTTATAGAAACTGCGGAGAGATTCAAGACAAAAAACAGGCCCCCGGAGGAGCCTGTTTGCGTTTTGTGTGTCAGTCTGTAAGAGCGCCGCTTACGCGGATTTCTGCCAGGCCAGATACTGATCGTATTTGCGCAGGGCAATACGGTAGTTATCGTGGCCCGCCACCGGCAAATCACTGATGATCCGCTGGTGGATACTGTCCCCTGAAAGCTTATCCAGAGGATAGTTATTGGCAGAGAGAATTTCATCCAGACGGCGGAGGCGGACAACGTACTCGCGCACCGTGCTGTGATTCATTTCCGTCTGCTCAAACAGGTATTGCTTAAACGCCATGATGTCAAAATATGACGAATGGCTGTTACAGCTTATCTCACTGCAAAAACGACACAGTGCGGTCAGTTCCTGCGACAGGTTGTGCCACACGTCATCATCAATAGGCTGATCCATCTTGGCGATGGCCTCTTTATTGATGATTTGCCCGCGAAACACCAGTGCCATCCTGTCGAGTTCTTTCGCACACTGTGAGCAATGAGTCTGACTGTGTTTAAAATCTTTAAGATAACGGCTTAAAGGCCTTGTTTTGATTCCCGCTGGCATAAATTTATTCCTGATAAGGGATATAAAATGTATAACCGGCCAGGAAAAAGCGGATCAGTGGTCGTTTGCCAGGCGTGTTCGCAAACGCTTAATCGCCTGACTGTGGAGCTGGCTTACACGGGATTCCCCGACGTCCAGCACCGCCCCGATCTCTTTTAAATTCAACTCTTCCTGGTAGTAAAGCGTAAGTACCATCTTTTCCCGTTCTGGTAACGCATCGATAGCTTCCATCACCCGGTGGCGCAGATTGCCCTCCAACAGATGATGTAACGGGTTGGCCTCTTCGTGCCCTTCCATCAATGCCTCGGCAGTATCGCCGTGCTCTTCGCGCCATTCGTCATAAGAAAACAACTGGCTGCTGTTCGTATCCATTAATATCTGCCGGTATTCCTCGATGGGAATATCCAGCGCCTGCGCCACCTCTCCTTCACTCGGCGGTCGCCCTAATTTCTGTTCTGCGTTATGCATCGCCTGGGACACTTCACGCGCATTGCGTCTGACGCTGCGCGGCACCCAGTCGCGGCTACGCAACTCATCAAGCATTGCGCCACGAATGCGCTGAACGGCATAGGTCGTAAACGCCGTCCCCTGCATCGCATCAAAACGCTCAACCGCATTTAACAGGCCGATCCCGCCCGCTTGCAGTAGATCATCAAGCTCTACGCTGGCGGGAAGCCGCACCTGCAAACGCAGGGCTTCATGGCGCACGAGCGGAACATAGCGCTGCCACAAAGAATTTTTGTCTATCACGCCGTCGGCGGTATACAGATCGCTCACTGTCGTAACCTGGCAAATTGAGGGTCAGTATCATTTTGCCAGCGTTAAGCCCTGTTCAATCGGCTGAATAAGGCCAGAAAAGCGCGGTTATTTTGATTATGTCTCGCACATTCTGTTCCGGGACACCTGCGGACAGCGCGAAAACGATTGCCCAAAAAACCATCACAACATAAAGATTATCCTAAATTATACCAGCGAATGCGTTTCATTAATTGCAGAGAAAGGTAAATTTTGGTTAAAAAAAACCCCGCCGGAGCGGGGTTTGAGCTGTATGTCACCTGATTGCTTATATTGTCGGCAAAGACAATTATTGCAGCAGGGACAGAACAGACTGAGGAACCTGGTTTGCTTTCGCCAATACTGAAGTACCCGCCTGCTGCAGGATCTGTGCTTTAGACATTGCGGAAACTTCAGTGGCGTAGTCAGCATCCTGAATACGGCTCTGTGCAGAAGACAGGTTAGTGGTGGTGTTCGCCAGGTTGGTGATGGCAGAATCGAAACGGTTCTGAACCGCACCCAGTGAAGAACGGAAGGTGTCAACTTTAGCGATAGCGGCATCCAGTGCAGCCAGTGGATCTGCAGTTGCAGTACCGGTGCTGGTGGTATCGGTGGTCAGTTTGCCTTCAGAATTAACATATACTTCAGCGCCAACTTTAGGAGCATATTTACCTGTACCTGTACCAGACGCTACTGTTACCTGACCATTGTTAGGGTCAATTGCATACTTAGTGTCATAAGAAGCAACTGTGGTTAAGTCACCATCTGAATCAGTGTAAGTTGCTGAAGCGCCAGTAATTGCGTTGTTATCTGCTGTTTTTGCAGACGCAGTGCCATCGCCCGCAGCAAAGGTGGCTTTGTAAGTCTGAACACCAGAGTTATAAGTCACTGTTGCTACTGAATCACCATTTGCTGCTACTGTGGCAGCTTGTTTAGCTGAAGTTACTTGTCCCAATACTGATTCTTTGCTTGCCGTAGCAGTAAATGATACGCCTGCAGCTGCATCTTGAAGAGCTGTATTACTATTCGTGGCGTCTGTAGCCAGATCTGCAGCGCTTGCAGCTTTAAAATTATAGGTAACACTATTCATGGTGATAGAAGCAGTATTGTCTGCGCCGATTGACTTTCCATCAGCAGCTAAACTAAACAGATCACCGATCTTAGCGGCAGTCGCACCACCAGCGTTATTGGTAGTCAAGTTACCATCTGTTGTCAGATATGCAGCTTGGCCTCCAATTGTCAGTGCACCATTTGCATCAACGGTAAAATTAACATCTCCGGATGCTGCTTTGTATACACCTGTTGAGGTTTTACCTGCTGCAGGGACAAGACTCTCGCCTAAAGTTTTAGCAGTAGCGGAAGTGTTATTGCTGGCATTGGTATAACTAAAGTTACCAGCCGTAGCATCATATGTATAAGTAGTAGTTGTTTTAGCCGCCGCAGCACCATAAGAATCAATGCTTACTGTATCGCCAGTTTTCAACTGTTCTACAGCCTGAGATGCAGTTAATGCATTGTTAGTCGTCGTAACGGTGTTTGTGGAAGTATCCATTTTGGCAGCTGTCAAATCACTGATTGTGGCTGCTTTGTTAGAAATAGTACCTGAACCATTAACGTTGAAGCCGTTCAGACCCAGAGTCGTAGAGTCGATTTTCTGCAGGTCGATAGAGATAGTCTGGCCATCGTTCGCGCCAACCTGAATTTTCATGGTCTGGTTAGAGGCCAGTACGTTCACGCCGTTGAACTGAGTCTGACCCGATACACGGTCGATTTCAGACAGACGGGAAGTGATTTCGTCCTGGATTGAGCTCAGGTCAGATGCTGAGTTGGTGCCGTTAGCAGCCTGAACAGACAGCTCACGGATACGTTGTAAGTTGTTGTTGATTTCGCTCAGTGAACCTTCAGTGGTCTGCGCAACAGAGATACCGTCGTTGGCGTTACGTGAAGCCTGAGTCAGGCCATTGATGTTAGAAGTGAAACGGTTAGCAATCGCCTGACCAGCAGCGTCGTCTTTTGCGCTGTTGATACGCAGACCGGAGGACAGACGCTCGATAGCGGTGCTCAGCGCGGACTGGGATTTGTTCATGTTGTTCTGAGTCATCAGAGACAGCGTGTTGGTATTGATAACTTGAGCCATGAGTGTATTCCTTCAAATCTGGTTAAGGGTTCGGGCTTATTGCCCACGGCGTTCATCACCGTCCAAACTTGTATCGGCGCTACACTGACAACCTTTAGAATTATTTCTCAAAAAACTCTGATTTCTTACTTTGAGAATTACCCTTCCTTATACCTTCTATTCACGCCATTACTTTTTGTTGCATTCCATTAAACTTTTTCTCCGTCGTGCCGATAGGGCTTAAAGACTCTTATACAACACAAGTAAAGGATACATATGGCCACTGTCTCTTCATTAGGTATCGGCTCAGGCTTGGACCTGTCCACATTGCTGGATAACCTGACCACCGCAGAAAAGGCGCGTCTTACGCCAATCACCACAGCTCAGACAAAGTACAGTGCCCAGTTAACGGCTTACGGCACAATGCAAAGCGCACTACAGACCTTTGCAGATGCTGCAACTGCATTAGGTTCGGCCAAGACTTATGGAACTACAACAGCGACATCCAGCAATACCACTGCATTGAGTGCAACCACCACCACCGGTGCTGCCGCAGGTAAATATACTATTTCGGTCGGTCAGCTTGCTGCTTCTCAGTCTCTGATCTCTGCTTCACAAACAAGTAACACTACAGCGCTTGGCAGTACTACTTCTGATAACTCCAGGACTCTGACCATTAGTCAGGGCGACGGAAGTAAACCACTTAGCATCAGCCTTACTGACAGCCAGACATCTTTGACCGGCGTACGAGACGCAATAAATAAAGCGGGCGGAGGCGTCACTGCCAGTATCGTAAAAGTCTCTGACAGCAGCTATAAGCTGGTGCTAAGCGCTAACAATACCGGTACAGATTCAAAGATGACTTTAAGTGTTACGGGTGATGACCAGCTGAATAATATTATTGGTTATGACTCTTCCAATGACACAGGTGCAATGACCGAAAACACTCCTGCAGCTAACGCGCAGTTAACGTTTAATGGGATATCTTTGGAGCGCCAAAGTAATACCATAAGTGATATACAAGACGGTATTACTCTGAATCTGGCCAGCACTACCACCGCTGATGCAACACTGACCATCGCGAAAGATACCAGCACAGCATCGACGGCAATAACCACTTTTGTTAATGCATATAATTCCTTGCAAGATACGTTCAGTAACTTGACGAAGTACACTGCGACTACTGTCAATTCGGATGCTCAAGATACTTCGAATGGTGTTCTGTTGGGCGACAGCACATTGCGTTCAATTCAAACACAATTGAAATCGGCAATTGGCGTTTCCAGTGGTTCTAGCTCTGTCAACACTCTGGCAAGTATTGGGATAACCAGCGATCCGACAACCGGCAAGCTGGTTATAGACAGCACAAAATTGAGTACTGCACTCACCAGCTCTACCAGTGCTGTCCAAACTATGATGGTAGGCGATGGAAAAACAACTGGCATCATGACCAACATCAGTAATCTCAATGCCAATTTCCTGAATGCAAACACCGGCACGATTGCTAATGCTTCAACTTCTGTAAATAACACCCTTAAACAACTGACCAAGCAATACAACTCGGTTAATGACAGCATCAACGACACCATCGCCCGTTACAAAACGCAATTCACTGCGCTTGATGTCTCGATTCAGAAGCTCAACAGCACCGCGACTTATCTGACGCAGCAGTTCGAAGCCATGTCCTCATCAAGTTCAAGCTCGTAAGGAAACAGATTATGTATAACGCTAAAGGAACTCAGGCCTACGCTCAGGTAGGCCTCGAAAGTGGCGTAATGAGCGCCACACCTTATCAGCTGGTGACGATGTTATTCGACGGGGCGCGCAGCGCCCTGATCCGTGCACGCATCTTTATGCAACAAGACAGCATTGCCGAAAAAGGCAAATCACTGTCTATGGCGATCAACATTATCGACAGCGGATTAAAAGCCGGATTAAGTCGCGAGAAAGGCGATCCTGAATTAGTGGATAACCTCGAGGCGCTTTATTCCTATATGGTCCGTCGTTTGTTGCATGCCAATTTACACAACGATCAGGAGGCCATCACTGAGGTGCTGGCCTTGCTTGAAAACATCGCCGATGCCTGGCGGCAAATCGGCCCAAACTACCACCCGTCGCAGGACCAAAATAATGGATCAACATCAGTTTCTGGTTAATGAATATCAACTGATCCTGTCTTTAAGCGAGCAGATGTTGCGGCTGGCGAAAGAAGAAAAATGGGATGAGCTGGTTGAGCTCGAAGTCAGTTACGTAAAAGCAGTAGAAGCTACCACCCGTTTACCGATGTCAGAACAGACATCGATAATGATTCAGAATGATGTCCGCCGCTATTTGCGTATTATTCTGGAGAATGAGAACACCATTAAAACGTTATTACAGACGCGGATGAATAAACTCACCGAGCTGATTGGTCAGTCGTCCCGACAACAACAAGTGAATACGACTTACGGAAAAATTGACCTCCGTTCGATTGCCTTTGGTGATCGCCAATAATTATTAAGACTCTGTTTGTTAGACTTTTTTTCAATATTTCTTGTGCATATATAAGGTTTCAGGGGCAGAGAGCATCTGGCTACCAGGGCTGGTTCTCTCTGTCTTCTTCCGTGACTTACGCGTATTATCAGGCAACCTGTTTGTAATAGCATAAGCGGGAAATTTTATATCAGGCAGCAAACAACACGTTGCAGTCGTCTTTTTCGGGCATCATCAACATGGTTCGTAAAATAAAAGTGACGCCAGGGATAGGAACCATTTCACTGCTTATTCAGCATAGTGAACTTTTTATTCATGATGTTTATATCGATAAGCCACAATTGGTTCTCGTTCAGAATGGAAGCCTTTCAATTACTTTCCAGGAACAGCAGGTCACCCTGCAGGCTGGCGAAATGCTCGTGCTTAATAGCGGACAAACGCTGAGCCTGACGCACCATTTGTCTGAAAACGGCCCTTTCAGTTGCGCCATCATGGCCTGGGATCACCAGTTGCTGAGCGACGCCGGGCTGCATGCCACCGGCTTTAGCCCGCCGCTGATCACCGTTGATAACTTTCAGGTCATCCCGCATATTCCCGGCGCATTTAAGCAAAGTTTTACCGATACCCACAGCGCCATCCTCTGGCATCACGGCCTGCCCGCGCCCATTACCCGCCATCGCATGCTTGAACAATTACTCTGGTTATCCCAGCTTGGCGTGCGCTATTCCCTGCAGCACAGCGAGAGCGTCACCCAGCGCGTGCGTGAATTATTAATCAATAATTTGCATAAATCTTTTACCGCCGCAGAAGTCGCCGAACAGCTGATGATGAATGAAGTGATGCTGCGCAGACGGCTGGCGTCCGAGGATTGTGTGCTGCGAAACCTGATGATTGACGTGCGGATGACCCATGCCCTGCGGTTATTGCAATGCACCGATCTGGCGATTTCACATATCGCGCATCAGGTGGGTTATGAAAGTGGCTCACGTTTTGCCGAGCGTTTCCGGAAACGTTTTGGATTCGCCCCGACCGCCATCCGCGGGCATTTGCGCCCGCTTTCTGCGCCGGCAACCAGCACAAGCGATGAAATATAACAATTCCCGCCGAAATGCCACAATACAAAACCTTGAGTAACATCACACAATAATTGATTACCAGATGTTAACGGAATATCATACGCGCCAAAGAATATTCTGATGGTCAGGGGTTGGTTGTGCACGTTTGGTGGGAAGTGATTAAGACGATTTATTGGGGTGGGCTGGGCATCGCCGCGCTGGTTACCCTGTTAGTGAGCCGCGATACGATTAAAATAAGACTGTTAACCTCCGGCATTATCGGATTTACCTGGCCGATGAGCCTGCCCGTTGTTCTGCTTTTCTCGCTTTTCTGATCAACACTGCCCTTTCCGGGCATAAAAAAACCCGGCGATTACCGGGTTTTGCGGTCGGGCTGTGCTTATTTGCGCGTCTGCACCCAGAAGCCGTGGATCAGGCCAGGCAGATAGCCACAAAGTGTCAGAATAATATTCAGTAAAAATGCGCCACCGAAACCGTTGCCGATCAGTACGCCTAATGGTGGTACCAGAATGGTAATCAATACTCTCCAGAATCCCATCGTCATTCTCCCTTTGGTTATCATTGTGTTAATGATAGTACGGCGCAACGACGGCGGACATCAGATGAACCTTAATTGATCAGTTCCAGCATCACCTCAACGTCACGCCGGGCTTTTTCCAGTATTTCAATATCGCCGCTGCGGTATTCGGCGTCCGTCAGCTGGTGGATCTGACGCATCTGCCATCTCACCTGATTCTTCTGTTCTTCCGTCATACTGCGGCACATCACGATGATAAAATTGCGCAGCATCATCTGTTGCATGGCAGTTTCTTCGGCGTGCTTGTTGACCGACATAACCAAATCTATAACATGTTTTTCTGCCATTGCGGATCCCTGTTGGGGTAAGAGCGTCAGTAAAGCCAGACTAGCACGGGCTGACGGGCGTTAAAGCCGACAATTGACGAGAGTAAAGCCGCTATTTCTGCGTCTAGAATGTGAACGGACACGACCACTATGCCTTCCAGCCCTGCCCCAAATTCTATCGATACCGTTTTTCAGCGTCTGGCCGCGTCACCCTTTCGCCAGCGTTTTCATCTCGGCGCAAAAGAATATGCCTATTGTCAGGATAAAGGGCCGGATGCGGTGACTCAGCATGCCGCTGATTTTATTGCCGCCCGCCTCGCCCCGGCTGAACCAGCAAATGACGGCAAACAGACGCCGATGCGCGGCCATCCGGTGTTTATCGCCCAGCACGCGACCGCCACCTGTTGCCGTGGCTGTCTGGAAAAATGGCACAAGATTGCGGCGCACACCGCCATGACACAGGTGCAGCAGGACTACGTGGCAGAAGTGATTTTGCACTGGCTGCATCAGGAAATGCAGCGCCCGGCACCGGCGGCTAAAGTGCGAAAACCTAAGAAAAAAACCGGTACAGAACCGGATGACGCACAACAGCTCAATCTGTTATAAGACGCACATCACAGTCGCCAAAAAATAAAGAGTGACAGTTATCACAAATTTTCCGAATATACATACCCAGAACCGATCGTACTCTATAATTTTAGAGAAATAAGAATTTTGCCATGGGCATCATTCAGCCCGGCCTTTGTTGTCTTTCTTTTGCAGTCTTTCGAATGTGCTTTCCAGGTGAAACGAGTTTTACACTTGTTGTCAGGAACATTGCCCGTATTGGGAAAAGGAGGATGCATGTCTGAGTATCATTATTTACTGGTAGGTGGAAGTCGCAACGGACAACGGCATGTTGATCAGCAACATCAGTTTTCGTTGTGCTTTTGGGAAGAGGCAGCACAGAACGCAGAACGCGAGTTTTATGGTAAGCGTAACGAACGTTACAAAGTGAATCCGGAAAAAGGCGCAGACGGTAACTGGTATCTCGTGGGCTATTGTGGGAATTGTTCCAAAATAAAAGCCGACGAACTGACCACCCAGGCGCTGACGAAACATGTTAAACCCCTGATGTAACCAGATGGTGTTTCAAAGCCATTTAACCCCGCCCTTGTTGCGGGGTTTTTGCTTTCTGTCACCGGCAAATGGTTCAGGCGGCCATGCCCTGAATATTGCGGGCGAAGAACGCCACCGTTCCCCCTATCGTGAAATGCGCCTCGTGATGGCCCAGTCTTCCCAGCGGCGCGATGCGCACGATTTCCCCTTCAAACTCGCCGTCCTGGATCCGGGTGATGGCCACATCCAGCTGGTAACTGGCCGGATGCACACCCACCGGAAACGTCAGCAATTTGACACGGTCGCCGACCTGAAAGCGGGTGAGCAACGGCAGAGGTGCCTGTTCGAACAGATCCTGATCCATATGTGACTCCTTGTTTTCCAGTGAGATTCATTAGAGGATAGAATAAGTTGTCGCGTCCTGCCGCATACCGGCGTGAAGCACTTCTCTCTTTACGCATTATTTTTCAAAAACAGATTAACGAGGACCCGCCGTGAAAAAATTAACGCCACAACAGTGCATCATCCTGACCGGATTTACCGGCATTCTGCATGGTGAATTTGAGTGGTTTCACGAGGATTTAGAAAAGCGGCTGGGCCGTGAAGTCCAGACCTCAGAGCTGGGGTACCCGGAATTTATGCAAGCGTGTCGCGATCTGTATGAAGAAGACTTCAACAGCCTGATGCCGGACTAAACAAGAAGGCCGGGCAAACACCCCGTGTTTACCCGGCCCGATGCGCAAGCCATTTACATTGATACGCAGAGCATCAGGGTTTCACAATGCCACGGATAAAATGCTCGTTCACCCTGATCACATTTCCCGTTTCCACATTAATGACCTGATATTGCACTGGTTTAACCTCATCCAGTACAGCGATAACTTCGAACAAACCTGGTGTAAAAGTAAGCGTGACAAAAACGCCAACAGGATAGACTGCCATAATTTTATCCTTTCAATCATGATCTTATAATTAACTTCCTTTACCTCATTCACGATCCTAACTTTTTCATTAATCACGGTAAGTGACTTCATTGTATCCTTCACCACTTTGAATGAATGTTAAAGAAAAGAAAGAGGGATAACGTATAAATTGCTGCAACAAGGTAAAATTCAGACAACTCTGACAGACGTTCGGCGAACATAATTAATTTTTACACTCTTCTTACCTCTGCAAGGCTTTCCGGGGCTTCCGTCACGCCGCAATGCCTTGTTTTCGGCCCAATTTCGGTTAAGAATACATGTCCATTTTGTTGCATTGAGAGCCCACGCTGTGAGTGCCCAGATTTTTGAAACCGATGCCACCCACCCGCATTTAACCCGACTTATTGCAGAGCTGGATGCTTATCAATACCCTCTTTATCCGCCGGAATCGTTTCAGGGGATTAATATCACTGAACTGGATGAAGGGGAGATCACCTGTTTTATGGCAAGGGTGGATGACGACTGGGCCGGTTGCGCCTGTCTGTATATTACCCGGCAGGGAATAGCTGAAATGAAACGGGTTTACGTGAACCCGGTGTTTCGCGGGCAAGGTATCGCATCCCTGCTGATCGAGGCAATGGAAAAGAAACTGAAAGCCTTAGGACACAACGAGCTGTTTCTGGAAACCGGCGTTTTTCAGGAAAAAGCCATCACGCTGTACGAAAAGCTGGGCTATTCCCGCACGCAGGCGTTCGGTGATTACCAGCAGTCGCCGGATCCCCTGAGTGTCTATATGATGAAATCGGTGAAATAATCGAAGAAAAGCGCCGTGAGGCGTGAGGCGGATATCTCCATAACGCTGCCCTGTGACAGGGTTATGGAGATGCAAAAAGCCGTTACATCAGTACGTTACTTTTTGTAGCAGAGAGGTCATTCGACGGAATAACCCATTTTTTCAGTGTGATCATAAAGAACTCTTTCCCCTTGGTGATTTTCGCACCCCGGTCACCACACTCCAGCGCAAGCTTAAAAAACTCATCACTGTTAATACTAAAAGCCAGTTCTACTTTTTTTACCATACCGGAATTCAGCAGGTCTTCGGCTTCGTGCAAGGATTTGGCCTGAATGACTGACATACATACCTCGTGATAACGGACGGAAGTTGTCTTTGCCCGAACAGGTTATTTCACTTTTGTTTCGATATTATGACAGTCTCGTGAAGCTTAGGAATATTGCCATCAGTGCGCGCAAAAATTCCTCAAACCGTGCAGAGGATCACACTTACGTCAGACGGAAATACGGATCCGGCATCGGCGTATCCGGCAGGTGTGTCTGGTTGTTCATCTCGCGCAGATTGATTTCGATATTGGTGCACATGGCATCCATGGGCAGATGGTTATTGGCATAACCGAACGGCATTTCCAGTTCTTCCGCCAGCGTATCAAGTGACAGAAAACTATAGGAAATAAAGCCGGACACCAGCAGGGTCATGTAATGCAAATCCACCACCAGCGCAAACGGCAGCAGGCTGCAAAACAGGTATACCGTGCGGTGCAGCAACAGCCCGTAGGCAAACGGGATCGGCATACTGACAATGCGCTCGCAACCGCCCACCACCTGCGAAAGCTGCAATAACGTCGTGTCCATATGGGTATAAACAATATCCGACAACTCCCCCGTCCGGCGTTTTTCCGCCAGCCATTGTGACAGCCGCAACTGCACCATGTTGGTCGGTGCGCGGCGCGAAAGAATATCTTCCGCATCTTCGCCCAGCAGACGCTCCAGATCCGGACGCGGATCGCTGTGGCGCAACTGATGTTTAAGGCTGTAACAAAACGCCAGCAGTAAGGTCGTGACCCGCTGTGCTTCGCCCGGACACACGGCCATCACCTGACTTTGCAAGGTGCGGCAGGCAATCAGCAACCCGCCCCACAACTGCCGCGCTTCGGTGTAGCGCGAATAGGCCACACTGTTACGAAAGCCAAGGAAGATCGCGATAGACACACCGAGCAGGCTGAAAGGCGCGAGCGTCAGCTTAACGCCCAGCGTCTCATACCAGGGCAGGCTGAGAATGGCGGCAAGCGACATCAGTAAATTGAGGCTAAGACGGAACAGAATGCTGGGCAGGACAGAGCCATGCCAGGCGAACAAACGCAAGAACCAGTGACGTGGAGGACGGATTATCATTTTGTGCAGGTGCTTTATGCAGGTGAAGCGATTTTTTTTGCGATTCTGGCAAATAAACCTGCACATGCAAAGGACAATTTTGTGACACCGGTAACATTTATTCTCATAACTACTTGTGTCCGGAATCTATACGGACTGGCATCCTTACAATTTAAGCATTCATTTTGTGCAAATCGAAAGTCCGCATCTTCAAATGCAATTTGAAACTATAATTTACAACTTATGTTGTTACGAATGTTTTTATTTTATGTGATTGTTTTGCCAAAAATATGTTAAAGTACTTTTAGTAACCTGATAAGAAACCACTTTAAGAACATTGAATCTCAATAACTTTTTTTTTGGCAAAGTTTAATAATGAATAAGATTACGCATCTTGAAGGATTACGAGGGCTATGCTGTTTTATTGTCATTTTTGATCATTGTGTTACTGCTTTCTATGGGGGTTTACGATTCACAGGTGATTCCGGATTCATCGGGAATCTCAAACAGTTCTTAGCATGGTCTCCCTTAAATTTGATTTATAGCGGCATACCTTCTGTATATATTTTCTTTATCCTGAGTGGCTTTGTTTTATCGAATAAATATAACATTCATAAAAACACCAGTATATTAGTTTCATCGTCATTAAAAAGGTACCCGCGGCTAATAGCCCCTATTTTCTTTTCAATGCTTATAATGTTTTTTATTTATGAAATATCTGATACATTTTTTAACACTCATTACCCAATGACCTTTTTGGATGTTTTTTACCAGTCATTCGTTTATGTCCCTTTCGGTGGGGGGAAACTCGAAAATGGCGCATTATGGACAATTACTTACGAGTTATATGGTTCATTTTTAGTATTTGGGTTGCTTGCTGTTTTTGGAAATTATAAATATAAATACTTTGTATACCTGTTGGTGTTTATAATGACCTTTAAAACTTATTATTGCATTTTCATCTTTGGAATGACAATTAATTCACTTATGCATGATGACATACAATTCAAATTCAAAGACAAAAAAATAGCCATTTTAACAATCATTTTTTCTTTATTCTTGATTTCTTTCCCTTACCCCAGAGAGGGCGTTGATGTCGGTGGTGTCTATAATTACCTGTGGGTCTTATCTGATCATCATGAGAATTATCAGTTTGTTGTAAAAATCGGTAGTATATTGTTATTCCTTGGCCTATTTAGCATCCCAGGCGTTAATAGCTTTTTTGATACCGCACCCCTCCAATTTATGGGTAAAATCTCATTTTCAGTATACATATTACACGTGCCATTCCTGGTTCTTGTTTTAAACTTTAAACACTTCTTTGATATTTCACTGATAAGGCTGATAATACTTTCCTCCTTTGTATATTTACTTACAATAATTACGGCAATATTTTTCGAAAAATTCATTGACGAAAAATCAGTAAAATATACAAACATATTAGCTAAAAGGATATCGTAGCCAAAATATCCTTTTTTTGGAATGGCAATGGTAAAGGAAACAACTGGAAAATTAATGTGTTGCCCCCCCCTTAAAGAACTCTCCACACCGGAGATGTTCTTTAAGGGGGTTTATGAGATTGTTTTATTTTCTTACAGGTTAATACATTCCCGCTACTACTGTTAGTACGGTTTCATTCCACCGGTCAATAATAGTTTAAATATTAACTTCCTGTACCATTAAGTACTCACTATAATATTTCAAGAAGGCATGACGCTAACAACTTCCAATATCTCATCTCATTCTTAGCCAAATGTCCGAACATGGTCATTCGTGGCAATTTACTCCACCGCGCTATTGAGGTTCGTGAATAACGCGTACTTACCAGACTCACTCCACCATGAGTCTCTCCACTTACTCCACTTTCAACCCGATTTACTGCATGCTTAAAAGTCATCCGATAAGCTACTGATTATACATACAGTACAGCTATAAGGTTTTCGACTAATGAAGTTCGAAATGACAGAAAAATCTCATAGTTCTATCTTGATAAGAATGAAAAACAGCCCGACGAACTGCATGCTAACCACTGAGCGTTTTGATTATTGAAGATCATGATTTTATTGATTATTCTTCACCATAGTTTACCATGACCCTCCCCCTTCACTGTCAGGTTTGAAGATGATGGTTTATAAGTGAAGGCTTTTCTTCTGAGGTATATTGTTATTCTGGGCATTATGTTAGATACATAGCTTATGTCTTTCTATAAAACATGTGAGTGTTACACTTTGAGCACGTTAAACTGACTGATTCTGATCACGGTGATAAAAATGACGATTGAAACATTTGACATAGGATACTACGACGAAGACAGCCTAAAAAACTTTGGGTTTAAATCGCTTGGGCACAACGTGAGAATTGCTAAGAACTGCAACATAGTCGGTATCGCTAATATATCGATTGGTGATAATGTAAGAATTGACGGATTCTCTACTATTATTGCTGCCGGAGACGGCTATCTCAATATTGGCTCGTATGTCCACATCGGTGGCTACAGTGCAATATTCGCTGGATGCGGCGTTGAAATGAGGGATTTCTCTGGTATATCTCAGGGTGTTAAGATTTACTCAAAAAGTGATGATTATTCTGGGAAAACATTGACAAACCCCACTGTGCCTTCTGAATTCACTGGTGTCGTTAAGGGGCCTGTTATTCTGGAAAGGCATGTAATTGTGGGTTCGCAGTCCATCATAATGCCAGGAGTAACGTTATCTGAAGGCACAGCTGTAGGTGCAAATTCGCTTGTTACCAAAGACACAGAGTCATGGTGTATCATGTTTGGCTCACCAGCAAAAAAAATCAAAAATAGAAAAAAAACATTGCTGGAACTTGAAAGTAAGCTCCACACCATGAATGAATAAGGAATGGGCCTGTTGGCCCATTTATTAGAACGCCACATGACAATAAACGTACAACACTCGTTCCTGTTATGTTCATTCCAGATGTAACTGATCTCCATTTTGTAGCAGATACACAGTGTAATGACTATCCCCCTTCTCTCTATCCACTCACTATTTGAACTTATAACTAATTCCGTACATTTTCATTGGTGTGTGTATGAGATAATTACTCAAATTACACTCATCAGTGGCATTTCTCAGATACATGCCTGAAATTTTACAATCCAACACGCTTTTATGTATTACGACATACTTGTCAACTTAGTTTCTTCGACTACATAAATTGTAGGAAACATATTTATTTAATTCACTTGCCGTGGAATTATATGTGCATTCACCAGGAGGAACTAGAGCTTAAATTATATTAATGAAACACCATGAATATCTCAAATGCTTGCCATTACGATTATACACCCCGCTTGTTAAACCTGCAGTTCCGTGGAATGGTGCTCCGCTTATAATTTTGTTCAATGCAGTGATACTGCATCGCTTGTTGTAACAAATATCAAAGGTTTTTCGGTACTTGCATACGTTCTTAATGAGTAGTCTCAGGACTGCGTTACGGCGGGCGGGGTTCAAAAACGGGAAAGCATAATTGTCACGTCATACATATATATGCTGCTCACTCCTCTCCGGAGCAAACCCAAACTTCATAGCAAGTCAAATGGGGCATACATCCGCACAGAGGGTTTACTCAGTTTATGGAGCCTGGATGAACAACAATATCGGTGAACAGATTGCGATGCTCAATCAGAAATGAGGAGACTTTGCCCCATCCATGCCCCACAAGAAAACAGGATAGTCTTTTTATCCAATGTAATGATGTAGTTACACAGCCTACACCGACATATTCATCACATCCTGATACGCCGTCACCAGCTTGTTGCGGACCTGCACGCCGAGTTGCAGTGAAATTGAGGATTTTTGCAGATCGACCATCACATCGTTCAGGCTGACGCCGGGAACGCCCATCTCCAGTTTTTCAGATTCCAGTTTCGCGTTGTTTTGCGTCTCACTGATCTTGCCTAATGCCGCTTTTAATTCGCTGGCAAAACCGGCTTCAGAGGCGGTATCGGTCTTGGGTGCAGCGCCAGCCTGGATGGCGGTGGCCTGCATCTGCTGTAAAACGCTCTCAATGCCTTGAATTGACATGCTTTCTCCGTATTTCGGGGTGTCGGTTAACAAAGGGCTTCTTTCATGGAATGACACCCTATCACATCAGTTTTTTCCTAAACGCGGTAATTGAACCTAAAAACCATGGCTTATCGGGCCATTAACTTTGCGTTAAGCGGCAAATAATGGCTCACCTAGAAAATAGGCCTGCCTGTATGGAGGACTGAAAAATGTCACGCTTCAACGATTGCGCACTTGGGAGTCTGTTTTGTTAAGAGACAACATGAACACCACCATTCAACAGCTAAATAGGGATCTTGTATGAGTTCCGCAATAGCCGGCGCAGAAAGCCCTCGAAGCGGTTTTACTGCGTTGCTTAATCGCCTGCGCGCCAACCCAAAAATTCCTATCGCCATCGCCGCTGCGGCCGCCGTGGCTATTGTTGTTGTCATGATGCTGTGGGCGAAGCAGCCTACCTATAAGGTGTTGTTTAGCAACCTCGGTGACCAGGATGGCGGTGCCATCGTCACGCAGCTTACCCAGATGAACATCCCTTATCAGTTTTCTGATAACGGCGGTGCTTTACTGATCCCGGCGGATAAAGTCTATGAAACCCGTCTGAAGCTGGCGGCGGCCGGTTTGCCGAAAGGTGGCGCGGTCGGCTTTGAGCTGATGGATCAGGAAAAATTCGGCATCAGCCAGTTCAGCGAGCAGATTAACTATCAGCGCGCGCTGGAAGGCGAACTTTCCCGCACCATCGAAACGCTGGGACCGGTGTCCAGCGCCCGTGTGCATTTAGCCATTCCAAAACCTTCTTTATTTGTCCGCGAACAGAAAAATCCTTCCGCGTCTGTGACCCTGAATCTGCAACCGGGTCGCGCGCTGGATGACGGTCAGATCAACGCCATCGTTTATATGGTGTCGAGCAGCGTATCCGGCTTACCGCCCGCTAACGTGACCGTGGTCGATCAGAGCGGACATCTGCTGACCCAGTCTGATAACAATGGCCGTGACCTTAACGCGTCTCAGCTGAAATACGCCAACGAAGTGGAAGGCCGTCTGCAACGCCGTATCGAATCCATTCTGCAACCGGTAGTGGGTAACGGGAACGTTCACGCCCAAATCACCGCGCAGATTGATTACGCCAGCCGCGAACAGACCGATGAGAACTACCAGCCAAACGGTTCGCCGGATAAAGCCGCGGTGCGTTCCCGTCAGCTGAGCACCAGCGATCAGATTGGCGGTTCAGCCGTCGGCGGTGTTCCGGGTGCGCTGAGCAACCAGCCGGCGCCGGCCGCGACGGCACCGGTGACCAATCCGCCAGCCGCCAATAATGCGAATAACGCCAACGGTGCGCAGAACCAGGCCGGTAACACCGCACAGAACAGCGCCACCAGCGCGAATTCAAACGTGCCGTCCAACCGCCGCCGTGATGAAACCACCAACTATGAAGTTGACCGTACGATCACCCATACCCAGCACAGTGCGGGCGCGGTACAGCGTCTGTCTGCGGCGGTGGTGGTTAACTATCAGGTCGGGACTGACGGTAAAGCCAAGCCGCTGACCGATGAGCAGTTGAAGAAAATTGATGATCTGGTACGCGAAGCGATGGGCTTCTCACAGGAACGTGGCGATACGCTGAACGTGGTGAATACACCGTTCAACGACGCGGCTGAAGATTCCGGTGAACTGCCATTCTGGAAACAACAGGCGTTCTTCGATCAGTTACTCAATGCAGGTCGCTGGTTACTGGTGCTGATTGTGGCCTGGCTGCTGTGGCGCAAGATGGTTCGTCCGATGCTGCGCAAACAGCAGGCGGAGAAAGATGCCGCCGCCGCTGCCGCCCTCGCTGCGTCCATGCCACAGCCTGAAGGCAGCAAGCCGGTCAAACTCAGCAATGACGAGCTGGAAAAACGTAAACGTTCACAACAGCGCGTCAGTGTTGAAGTTCAGACCCAACGTGTTCAGGAGCTGGCCGATAAGGATCCACGTATCGTCGCCCTGGTTATCCGCCAATGGATGAGTACCGAACAACCATGACTATGACCGGAACCGAAAAAAGCGCCATTTTGATGATCACGCTGGGTGAAGACCGCGCGGTGGAGGTGTTCAAGCACCTCTCCCCGCGCGAGGTACAGCAAATCAGTGGCGCGATGGCGAATATCCATCAGATTTCCAACAAGCAACTGGCCGAGGTGCTGAACGAGTTCGAAGACGAATCCGAGCAGTACGCCGCACTGAGCGTCAATACCAGCGAGTATCTGCGTGCGGTCCTGACCAAAGCCCTCGGCGAGGAGCGTGCGTCAAGCCTGCTGGAAGACATTCTGGAATCCCGCGAAACCACCAGCGGGATGGAAACGCTCAACTTTATGGAACCGCAGATGGCGGCCGATCTTATCCGCGACGAGCATCCGCAGATTATCGCCACCATCCTGGTGCACCTCAAACGCGGTCAGGCGGCAGATATTCTGGCGCTGTTCGACGAGCGTCTGCGCAACGATGTGATGCTGCGTATCGCCACCTTCGGCGGTGTCCAGCCAGCGGCGCTGGCGGAACTGACCGAAGTGCTGAACAACCTGCTCGACGGTCAGAACCTCAAGCGCGCGAAGATGGGCGGTGTTCGTACTGCGGCGGAAATCATCAACCTGATGAAAACCCAGCAGGAAGAAGCGGTTATCGAAGCGGTGCGTGGTTACGACGGCGAACTGGCCCAGAAAATTATCGACGAGATGTTCCTGTTCGAAAACCTGGTGGACGTGGACGACCGCAGTATCCAGCGCCTGTTGCAGGAAATCGAAGGCGAATCGTTACTGGTGGCATTGAAAGGGGCGGAACAACCGCTGCGCGACAAGTTCCTGCGCAACATGTCCCAGCGTGCGGCCGATATCCTGCGCGACGACCTGGCAAACCGCGGGCCGATGCGTATGTCTCTGGTCGAGAACGAACAGAAAGCAATCCTGCAGACGGTTCGCCGTCTGGCAGAGTCTGGCGAAATGATGGTTGGCGGCGGCGAGGATTCTTATGTCTGATTCTGAACACCCGGCACCGGAAAAGAAAACCGCTGAAGAACGCAATGCGGAGCGCATTAACGCCCTGCCGTGGCAACCCTGGAGACCGGGCGATCTGACGGTGCCGGTGTTCACCACGCCCGACGAACCTTTGCTGGCCGAAGGTGAGGAAGAGCAGGACGACGGGCAGCCCAAACTTCAGGTCGATCAGAATGAATTACTGAACCTGCAACGCCGTGCGGAACAGCAGGGTTTCCAGCAGGGTCAGGAAGCCGGTCAGAAACAAGGTTATGCCGCCGGTTTTCAGCAGGGGCTGGAAGCCGGTCAGCAACAGGGTTTGCAGGAAGGCCACCATCAGCAGGCTGTACTGACCGAACACTGGCAGAACATGGTGACCGATTTCCAGCAAACGCTGGACGCGCTGGACAGCGTGATCGCCTCACGTCTGATGCAGATGGCGCTGACGGCGGCCAAACAGATTATTGGTCAGGCGCCGATTTGTGACGGTTCAGCCCTGCTCAACCAGATCCAACAGCTGATCCAGCAGGAGCCGATGTTCAAAGGCAAACCGCAACTGCGCGTTAACCCGGCGGATTTCGAGCGTGTAGAACAACAACTCGGTGCCAGCCTGAGCATGAACGGCTGGCGTCTGCTGGCTGACAGCCAGATCCACAGCGGCGGTTGTAAAGTCAGCGCCGAAGACGGCGACATGGATGCGTCGCTGGCAACTCGCTGGCATGAGCTGTGCCGTCTCGCGGCACCGGGAGATCTCTGATGACCGCCCGCCTGAGCCGCCTGCTGAAAACGCTGGATGATGCGGAAAAGCGGATGTTGCGCACGCCGTCCGTCCGCCGTTACGGCCGTCTGACCCGTGCGACAGGTCTGGTGCTGGAAGCCACCGGTTTGCAGCTGCCGCTGGGCGCGACCTGTCTCATCGAGCGCCATGACGGGCCGGTAGTGCAGGAAGTCGAAAGTGAAGTGGTCGGTTTCAACGGCCAGAGCCTGTTCCTGATGCCACTGGAAGAAGTGGAAGGGATTTTGCCGGGCGCGCGGGTGTATGCCCGTATCGCCGCCGATGGCCAGACCGCCGGTAAACAATTGCCGCTCGGCCCGCAGTTGCTCGGTCGTGTGCTCGACGGCAGCGCCAAACCGCTCGATGGTTTACCGCCGCCGGATACCGGTTACCGCGCCGCGCTGATTACGCCACCGTTTAACCCGCTGCAACGGACCCCGATCACCGATGTGCTGGATGTCGGCGTGCGCGCCATTAACGCCCTGCTCACCGTCGGTCGCGGCCAGCGTATGGGCCTGTTCGCCGGTTCCGGCGTGGGTAAATCCGTCCTGCTCGGCATGATGGCGCGTTACACCAAAGCCGACGTGATCGTGGTCGGGCTGATTGGCGAACGTGGCCGTGAAGTGAAGGATTTTATCGAGAACATTTTAGGTGACGAAGGTCGCGCCCGTTCCGTGGTCATCGCGGCACCGGCTGACGTGTCGCCCCTTTTGCGTATGCAGGGTGCGGCTTACGCCACGCGTATCGCCGAAGATTTCCGCGATCGCGGTCAGCACGTGTTGCTGATCATGGATTCCCTGACCCGTTACGCCATGGCACAGCGTGAAATCGCCCTGGCGATCGGTGAGCCACCGGCCACCAAAGGCTACCCGCCTTCCGTCTTTGCCAAACTGCCTGCGCTGGTTGAACGCGCGGGTAACGGCATCAGCGGCGGCGGCTCGATCACCGCGTTTTATACCGTGCTGACCGAAGGCGATGACCAGCAGGATCCGATTGCTGACTCCGCCCGTGCCATCCTTGACGGTCACGTGGTGTTGTCCCGCCGGTTAGCCGAATCAGGGCATTATCCGGCCATCGATATTGAAGCGTCGATCAGCCGTGCCATGACCTCGCTTATCGACGACGCCCAGTACGGGCGCGTACGTCAATTTAAACAACTGTTGTCCAGCTACCAGCGCAACCGTGATCTGGTGAGCGTCGGCGCTTACGCCGCAGGCAGTGACCCGATGCTGGATCGCGCCATTAAGCTGTATCCGCAGATGGAGAACTTCCTGCAGCAGGACATCATGGAACGCAGCACTTACGAAGACGCCTGTCTGGAACTGAACATGTTGCTCCCGGGCTAATAACTGAAGGAAAGTCGAATGGAAAGCTCGTCACCATTGATCACCCTTTGTTCTCTGGCGCAAAAAGCGCTGGATCAGGCCACCAGTCATCTGGGCCAGATCAGGCAGTCGCACCATCAGGCGCAGGAACAGCTGACCATGCTGCTCAATTATCAGCGCGAGTACCGGGAGAAACTCAATTCCACCATGACTGACGGAATTGCAGCCAATACCTGGCAGAACTATCAGCAGTTTATCGGCACGCTGGAAGTGGCCATTGACCAGCACCGTAAACAGTTACAACAGTGGGATCAGCGGCTGAATGCGGCCGTCAACCAGTGGCAGGACAAGCAGCAGCGGCTGAATGCGTATCAGACGCTGCAAACCCGTGCCAGCGAGCAGCAACGTTCTCTGGAAAACAAGCTTGATCAAAAACAGAACGATGAGTTCGCCCAGCGCAGCGCACACAGGAAGAAACAACCATGAATCTGAACATTTTGCCTGCTGCCGTGACCACGGCAAAAACCACCGCCAGCGCGGCGACGGGCACGACGTCTTCTGCCACGTCAGCCACCGACCTGTCGACAATCGGTGAATCAACGACGGCATCGGCCACCACTCCCGCGACCTCAGATTTCGCCAGCCAGTTAGAAGCCCAGCTCGGCGCAAAACTGGATCCGAAACTGACCAGCACATTAGCCAAACTCGGCCAGCAGATCACCGCCAAAGGCGAAACCGTGGATAAAGCCACGCTGACGCAGGCGGTGGAAGTCGGTGAAAAAGACGGCAGTCTGATGCTCGATGACTCAGACCTGAGCAAAATGATCGCCGCCATTCAGATCCTACCCAACGGCAGCCTGAAAGGCGCTGACGCGGCGGCGGTAAAAAATACCGCGCTGAGTGATAAAGACAAAGACAGCAAAACTGACGATACCAGTGCCCTGCCGATCCAGGCGTTGTTCGCGCAACTGGCCGCTCAGCAGCAACCGGCACAGCAGATCCAGACTGCCTCTGCCGTGGCGACACAAACGGCATCTGACGGCGCGACCGGCAGTGATAAGAAAAGCACACTGCTGGCCGGACTGACGGCCTCCTCGTTGCTGACCGGTGATGATAAAACGGCAGCGGTGACGGATACCGATCCGAAAGCCGCTGCTGCGGCCTCCGGCAATGCCGCCGCGAATTCCGCGCAGCACGCCGCCAGTAAAGCCGCCGCCACCGACACCCCTGATTTCAGCAGTGCGCTGGCATCAATGAGTGCGGCGACAGGGAATGCCGCCGCGTTGCAGCAAACCGACAGCCGCACGCTGGATAACAGCACACAGGCACTCAGTCAGCTGAATACCGCAGCGGTCGCCGTGTCTTCTGCGCCGGTGTCTACCACACCGACCACCACCAGCGCCGTGACGGCGCCATCGACGCCGTTACTGAATGCGCAGCTGGGCACGCCGGAATGGCAGCAACAGCTCGGTCAGCAGGTATTAATGTTCAACCGTCAGGGACAACAGACCGCTCAGCTGCGTCTGCACCCTGAAGATCTGGGTTCCATCCAGATCAGCATGAAAATCGAAAACAACCAGGCGCAGCTGCACTTTGTGTCCGGTCACAGCGGCGTGCGTTCCGCGATTGAAGCCGCCATGCCGGAGCTTAAAACCGCACTGGCCGATAACGGCATTAGTCTGGGTCAGAGCAGCGTCGGCAGCGACAGTTCGCAGTGGCAACAGGCGCAGCAGCAAAGCGGACAGTCCGGCTCACAGCAAGGCAGCGCAGCAAGCTGGGCAGCCTTTAATTCCGGTAACAACGTCTCCGCCAGTGACGCCCTGCCGGTACCGGCCTCTCTCGCTTCACGGGTCAGCGGCAACAACAGCGTGGATATTTTCGCCTGACCACGGGTGAACAAATGTGCATCAACGCTGGCTAAATTGTTTCAGAAAATTGCAGACGGTCAGTTCTCCCTTAATTCAAACGGCAGAGCTGACCTTATTTACCCCGCCTATTCTGACTATTGAACAACGGGATAAGCGGGATAATCATTCTCAGAATTGACTCAGCAGAAGGGTGCTCCTCACGCCACTCTGCGCATACTTACAGGAAATCGCCTCATCCATGTCTGACTCTGCTCTCTCGGCGTCGCGTAAGAAAAAGCGGCCGTTAATGATGATTCTGCTGTTACTCATTGCCATCGGAGCCTGTGGTGCGGCCGGTTACGCCTGGTGGATGTTGCACAAGCAACAATCCGGAAATGGAACACAAACAGCAGAAGTGAAAAAGAATGAACCGCCTGCCGCGCCGATTTTCCTGGCGCTGGATACCTTCACCGTTAACCTGCAAACGCCGGATAACGATCCGGACCGCGTGCTGTATATCGGCCTGACCCTGCGCCTGCCGGATGAAACAAACCGGGCTACGCTGACAGAATACCTGCCAGAAGTTCGCAGCCGTCTGCTGTTGCTGCTGTCCCGTCAGAAAACGACGGACCTCGCCAGCGAAGCCGGTAAACAACAACTGGTGCAGGACATCAAACAGGTTCTGGACGCGCCACTGGTCAAAGGTCAGCCCCCACAGGTGATCAACGACGTGCTTTTCACTGCTTTCATACTGCGATAAACAAATTATGGGCGACAGCATACTTTCACAGGCCGAGATCGACGCGCTGCTCAATGGCGACAGTGACAGTGCAAGCGACACTGACGCTGCTGCAAAGACCGCCGCGTCTGATGACGGTGTAAAACCTTTTGACCCCACGACGCAACGTCGCGTTGTTCGTGAGCGGTTGCAGGCGCTGGAAATCATTAACGAGCGTTTCGCCCGTCATTTCCGCATGGGGCTGTTCAACCTGTTGCGCCGCAGCCCGGACATCACCGTAGGGCCGATTAAAATCCAGCCTTACCATGAGTTTGCCCGTAACCTGCCGGTGCCAACCAACCTGAACCTGATCCACCTGAAGCCTTTGCGCGGTACGGCGCTGTTTGTGTTCGCACCGAGCCTGGTCTTTATCGCCGTGGATAACCTGTTCGGCGGCGACGGCCGTTTCCCGACCAAAGTCGAAGGACGCGAATTTACCCATACCGAACAGCGGGTGATTAAACGCATGCTCACGCTGGCACTCGATGCCTACGAAGATGCCTGGAGCGGCGTTTACAAGCTGAGCGTGGAATATGTGCGTGCGGAATTACAGATCAAGTTCACCAACATCACCTCTTCGCCGAACGATATCGTGGTCACCACGCCGTTCCACGTGGAAATCGGTGCGCTGAGCGGTGACTTCAACATCTGTATTCCGTTCAGCATGATTGAACCGTTACGCGAGTTACTGACCAATCCGCCGGTCGAGAACTCCCGTCATGAAGAAAGTCAGTGGCGCGAAAACCTGGTCAGTCAGGTTCAGCAGTCAGAACTGGAACTGGTGGCGAATTTTGTCGAAATCCCGCTGCGTTTGTCTCAGATCCTGAAACTGCAACCGGGCGATGTCCTGCCGATTGAAAAGCCGGATCGTCTGATTGCCCACGTCGATGGCGTTCCGGTACTGACCAGTCAGTACGGCACCCTAAACGAACAATACGCCCTGCGCGTTGAACATTTGATCAACCCAATTTTAAATTCTCTAGATGAGGAACAGCCCCATGAGTGACACTAATAAACCGTCTGACGCCGGATCGGATAACGTTGACGATTTATGGGCTGATGCGTTTAACGAACAACAATCTGCGGGCGGCGCCAAGACGTCCACCGACGGTGTGTTCGCCGCGCTGGGTGCCCAGGACGGAACCGGCAGTTTGCAGGATATCGACATGATCCTCGATATTCCGGTGAAACTGACCGTGGAATTAGGCCGCACGAAAATGACCATCAAAGAACTGCTGCGTCTTTCGCAGGGTTCCGTGGTGGCGCTGGACGGTCTGGCCGGTGAGCCGCTGGATATCCTGATCAACGGTTACCTGATTGCTCAGGGTGAAGTGGTGGTGGTCGCCGATAAATACGGCGTGCGTATCACTGACATCATCACGCCGTCCGAACGTATGCGTCGTCTGAGCCGCTGATGAGCCAGAATGCCGCGACGGATTCTCCGTACATTTCCGGCCCGGCAAACCATGCCACCACGCAGGCTGCGCCTCAGGCCATGCCTGCCGGTTCCGTGCTGACGCAAGTCAGTACCGTGCTGGGCGGCATTCTGCTGCTGATCCTGTTTATCGGCTGGATCGTGAAGCGCGCCGGTTTCGCACCGCAATCGAAACATAACAAACTGCTGAAAGTGTCCGCCAGTGTTCAGGTCGGTCGCAGCGAAAAAGTGGTGATTGTCGAAGTCGAAAATACCTGGCTGGTGCTGGGCGTGACGGCACACAACATCACCCCGCTGCACACCCTGAGCGCACCTCCGGCTGAACAACCGCCTGAATCAGGCCATCCGAATCACGCGCCCGCTGATTTCCGTCAGCTGATGCAGAAAATGTTGAAACGTCCGGGAAAGCAGGCATGACTCAGTCCGTCGTGAAGAAAGTAATCAACTCCGCCCTTACCGTTTGCCTGCCGCTGCTGCTGTTCATCAGCCCTTCGGCGTTCGCACAACTGCCGGGGATCATCAGCCAGCAGATGTCTAACGGGGCACAAAACTGGTCACTGCCGATCCAGACGCTGGTGTTTATCACCACGCTGACGCTGTTACCGGCGATGCTGCTGATGTGTACCAGTTTTACCCGCATCATTATCGTACTGGGTTTGCTGCGAAACGCGCTGGGAACGCCTTCCGCGCCGCCAAACCAGGTGCTGCTCGGCCTGGGGCTGTTTCTGACCTTCTTCGTGATGGCTCCGGTTTTCGACAAGATTTACAGCGATGCCTACCAGCCGTTTTCTGAAAACAAAATTACCATGCAGGAAGCGATGGACAAAGGCGCGCAGCCGTTACGCCAGTTTATGCTGCGCCAGACCCGTGAAAGCGACCTTGCACTGTATGCGCGACTGGCCAACATCCCGCCACTGGCCGGGCCGGAAGCCGTACCGATGCGTATTTTGCTGCCCGCTTACGTCACCAGCGAGCTGAAAACCGCATTCCAGATTGGCTTCACCGTATTCATCCCGTTCATGATTATCGACCTGGTGGTCGCCAGCGTCCTGATGGCACTGGGGATGATGATGGTGCCACCGGCGACCATCTCACTGCCGTTCAAGCTGATGCTGTTCGTGCTGGTCGATGGCTGGCAACTGCTGCTCGGATCACTGGCGCAGAGTTTTTACAGTTAATTCAAAACGCAAAACTTAATGGGCGTTTTTGCTCCTCCCCCTGCGAAGGGGGAGGCCGGGAGGGGGTTTTACAGGCAACTTAAAATTCTGAGCTGCTATTCATACCCCACCCCAACCCTCCCCTTCGCAGCGGAGGGAGTTGACCGTCTTCTTTTACGAGAATCTTATGACTCCTGAATCGGTAATGGCACTGGGTAACGAGGCGATGAAAGTGGCATTAGCCGTTGCTGCGCCTTTATTGCTGGCCGCGCTGGTGACCGGGCTTATCGTCAGCCTGTTGCAGGCGGCGACACAGATCAACGAACAAACGCTGTCCTTCATCCCGAAAATTCTGGCCGTTGTCGCCACTATCGTGATTGCAGGCCCGTGGATGCTGAATCTGCTGCTCGATTACATCCGCACGTTGTTCTCCAACCTGCCCTACATCATCGGGTAATCTATGGTTTCCTTCGACAGCACCCAGTTAGCCGGCTGGCTGAGCATGTATTTCTGGCCCCTGCTGCGAATTCTGGCGCTGATCAGCACCGCCCCTATCACCAGCGAGAAATCGGTGCCTAACCGGGTCAAACTCGGGCTTGGCATGATGATTACTTTTCTGATCGCACCGTCCCTGCCGCCGGTGGAAACGCCGATTTTCTCCACGCCCGCGCTGTGGCTGGCGATGCAGCAAATCATGATCGGTACCGCGTTAGGCATCACCATGCAACTGGCGTTTGCCGCCATCCGTATGGCCGGTGAGATCATGGGATTGCAGATGGGGATTTCCTTCGCGACGTTCTATGACCCGAGCAACCGTCTCAACACCCCGCTGCTGGCGCAGTTTTTAAACCTGCTGGCGGTGTTGCTGTTCCTGAGTTTTAACGCCCATTTGTGGCTGATTTCCCTGCTGGCAGACAGTTTCCATACCCTGCCCATCAGTCTGAATCCGGTGAACGCGGAAGGATTTATGGCGGTCGCCAAAGCCGGCAGCATTGTGTTCAGCGGCGGCATGATGCTGGCGTTACCGATTGTGACGTTGCTGCTGACCCTCAACATGGCGCTGGGCTTGTTAAACCGCATGACGCCTCAGCTTTCCGTTTTCGTGATCGGTTTCCCGCTGACGCTCAGCATCGGCATTCTGGCCATCAGTCTGATGATGCCGATGCTCGCGCCATTCAGCGAGCATCTGTTCAGTGAAATTCTGGATAAGATTGTGCTGATCGTGAATCAGCTGGCGGGCTGACGGACAGGCTTAACACCGGACCAGCAGTGCCATCACTTCGTAATGCGCGGTATGCGGGAACATGTCGAAAAGCTGGACACGCAGGATGTGATAATCCGGCAGTAACGCCAGATCCTGCGCCATGGTTTTAGCGTTACAGCTTGAATAAAGAATGGTGTCGGGCGCCATGTGGCTCAGGTACTCACACAACGCTTTGCCGATGCCGCGACGTGGCGGATTCACCAGCACCAGATCCGGCACCTCGCCTTTGCCGGTGGCAAAACCGGTGGAATCCAGCGCCTGAAACTCTACGTTTTGCAGCCCCAGACGCGCCGCCGATTCCTTCGCGCAGGCAATGGCTTCGGCGCTGATTTCGATACCGGTCAGTTTCATCTGCGGCGTTGTGCAGTGCAGACCAAAACCGCCGACGCCGCAGAACAAATCCCACATACTGTGAATATCACCCCGCGCCCTCACCCAGTCCCGCGCCGTAGCGTAGAGTTTTTCAGCCACCACAGGATTGGTCTGGAAGAAACTCTGCGGGCGGATAAACAGCGGCACATGGTTAAAGTCTTCTTCCAGCCGCTGAACCTCTGTCAGAGGGATTTCGGTGTCGCCTTCGAGGATCGCCATATGCACCGGCTGGATATTGGCGGAAATCACGGTCAACTGCGGCAACTGCTGTTGCAGCCATGGCAGCGCGGCACGCAGTTGCGCCAGTTTGGTGTCTGAGCGCAGCACAAAGCGCAGCATCATGCCGCCGTCTTTCTGGCTTTCTGTCAGCAGAAGGAATTTCAGTTCGCCGCGTTTACGCGCCACGTGATAAGGCGTCAGACCGGCGCGGGCGATGAAGGTTTTGAGCACGGAAAACACCGCAGGGAAGCTGGCCGGATACAGCGGGCAATCACACAAATCTACCGGCGTACCGTCACGATGCAACATGCCCAGCAACGGACGCTCCACGCTGCCGCTGACCACCATTTTGGCTTTATTGCGAAACGCACTTTCCGGGCCGGTGACCGGTTCACACCACTCACCCACAGGCAAATCGGACAGCAGATCACTGAGATCTTGCTGCTTGTCGGCTAACTGTTGTGAATAAGGTTTGTCGAGCCACTGGCAGGAACGGCAGGTTCCTGCGGTGTAAAGTGCGCAATGCATGAAAATGTTCCGGTCATCGAATGCTGGGAAAAACTGGCGCGCAGTTTATCACTGCGCGGCGGGAAAGGCTCATGTACGTCGTGGCTATTTGTTACGGGAGAAGTATCTGCGGCTGCTGGCGGGCAGATATAACAACAGCAACACCACGATATCAGGGATTTTTTGCATCAGCAGCGAAGAGAGAAACTCGCCCTGTGTTTCAACGTTAAAGCGAAAGATACGCGGCCCGAACCAGTCGAATGACGCCAGCATCATGTAGCCGACCACAATCACCTGACAGCCGATAAATGCCCGACGTCCCCAGCGGCGGGCGCGCATCATCGCATACGCGGCACGGCATTCGATCAGAACAATCAGCAGGCTCGCCAGCATGATGAAGCAGTTCAGCCAGGATTCTGCACTGACCTCGATAAAACTCATCAGCCCTGAAAAGCCCATCGCATCGAACAATAAAATGAATTCCAGACAGCGTGTGGCGACAATCGCCGACGCGCCGATCATGACGGGAACAGGGATAAATGCCAGTTTCATAAATCCGTTTGGGCTCTCCATTTACCTTCAGGGCGGAAAAATCCGCCCTGACATTATCTTTAAATTTAAGCGCGTTGTGCGCGCTGAATTTCCTTTCTTCTCTGCTTTTCCGCCCGCGCCATAAACCACCAGGCAATCATACCAATGATGCCCACTACCAGCAGGATCAGTGTCGCCAGTGCGTTGATTTCAGGGTTGACGCCCATACGCACGCTGGCAAACACCAGCATCGGTAAGGTCGTCGAGCCGGGTCCGGCGACGAAACTGGCAATAACCAGATCGTCGAGCGACAAGGTAAACGCCAGCAGCCAGCCGGAAATCAGCGCCGGTAAAATCATCGGCAACGTGATAATGAAGAACACTTTCAGCGGCGCGGCACCTAAATCCATCGCGGCTTCTTCAATCGAGCGGTCCAGTTCACGCAGGCGCGCCGACACCACCACGGCAACGTACGCACTACAAAACGTCACGTGCGCCAGCCAGATGGTGAACATGCCGCGTTCCGCAGGCCAGCCGAAGGTGTGCCCCATCGCCACAAACAACAACAACAACGCCAGACCGGTAATGACATCGGGCATGACCAGCGGCGCGGTCAGCATGAACGCAAACCCGGTTGAACCGCGGAAACGCCGGAAACGCACCATCACCACCGCAGCGAGCGTGCCGACAATCACCGCCATGGTCGCCGCTGCCGTCGCAATCGAAAGACTCATGCCGACGGCACTGATCATCGCTGAATCATGGAAAAGCTGAGTATACCAGCGGGTAGACCAGCCCGCCCAGACCGTTACCAGCTTCGAGCTGTTGAATGAGTAAATAACCAGCATCAGCATCGGGGCGTACAAAAACGTAAAGCCGAGCACCAGAATAAGAATTCGCCACGGCGAACGGACAACCGGTAACTGATTCATTCTTTCTCTCCCAGCTCTTTGTTTTGGTATTTCTGGAACCACAGAATGGGCATGATCAGCAGCAACAGCATGACCACCGCCACCGCTGAAGCCACCGGCCAGTCGCGGTTGTTAAAGAATTCCTGCCACAGCACACGGCCAATCATATTGCTGTCCGGCCCGCCGAGCAGCTCCGGGATCACGTATTCCCCGACCGCCGGAATAAAGACCAGCATCGAACCGGCGATAATGCCGCCTTTGGTCAGCGGCATTATCACTTTGAAGAAGGTTTTCATCGGACGCGCACCGAGATCCTGCGCCGCTTCCACCAGCGAGTAATCCATACGGGTCAGCGCGGTATAAATCGGCAGCACCATAAACGGCAGATAGGAGTACACAATGCCGATATACACGGCCAGATTGGTATGCAGGATCACCAGCGGCTGGTCGATCACATGCAGCCAGAGCAGAACGTTATTCAGCACGCCGTTGTCTTTGAGAATGCCAATCCAGGCATAGACGCGGATCAGGAACGATGTCCACGACGGTAAAATCACCAGCAACAGCAGGATATTGCGCGTCGAGGTGCGGCTGTGCGCCACCGCCCATGCCAGCGGATAACCGATCAGCAGGCAAAGCACTGTGGAAATCGCCGCCACTTGCAGCGATTGCAGATAGGCATCGATATACAGCGGATCCTGCGTCAGCCCGATGTAGTTGGCAATGTTGAGCGCGATATCCAGCATACCGTCTGACCAGGTGACCAGATCGGTATACGGCGGGATCGCGCGCGCCATTTCGGCGAAACTGATTTTAAAGACAATCAGGAACGGCAGTAAAAACAGCAGCAGGAACCACACCAGCGGCAGCAGGATCACCAGCTTGCGGCCATGACGCTGTTGCAGACGCCCGGTGAAGGCTTTGAATCCGCCCGGAGGTTTGCTGGCCGGTTGTTCGGAGATCACAGACATTTTCATCCCCCCTTAAACAGTCAGCACGACACAGCTGTCGGCTTCCCAGCACAGGCGCACTTCGTCGCCCCAGGTTGGCATGCCTTTGCGGAAACGGTGACCGTTCTGCAATTGCGCGGTAATCATCTGACCGCTGTGCAGCCGGACGTGATAAATCGACAGGTCGCCGAGATACGCAATGTTGACCACTTCGCCGACCGCGAAGTTACAGCCGTCCTGCGGCACCTCTTCGCACAGCATGATTTTTTCCGGACGCAGCGCAACGAACACCGGCACGCCGTCCACCACCGACACGTCCGGATCGACTTTCAGGGGATGCTTCAGCCCCGGCGAAGTCAGTACCAGTGCATCGTCCAGACGTTCTTTCAGCACGCCTTCAAATACGTTCACCGAGCCGATAAATTCGGCACTGAAACGGCTGGTCGGATGCTCATAGATTTCTTCCGGCTCGCCGATTTGCACGAATTTGCCGCGGTTCATGATGGCAATGCGCCCGGCCATGGTCATCGCTTCTTCCTGATCGTGCGTGACCATTACGCAGGTCGCGCCAACACGCTCAAGAATATCCACCACTTCCAGTTGCATACGGTCACGCAGCTTTTTATCCAGCGCGCCCATCGGTTCGTCGAGGAGTAATAACTTTGGCCGTTTCGCCAGACTGCGCGCTAATGCCACGCGCTGACGCTGACCGCCGGAAAGCTGATGCGGCTTACGTTTGGCGTATTCCTGCATATGCACCAGCGTCAGCATTTCGGCCACGCGGCTTTTGATTTCCGCCGATGGCAGTTTGTCCTGCTTGAGGCCGAAGGCGATGTTCTGCTCCACGGTCATGTGCGGGAACAGCGCGTAGGACTGGAACATCATATTGATCGGCCGCTGATACGGCGGCACCTGCGACAGGTCAACCCCATCCAGGACGATTTGTCCCTGCGTCGGCGGCTCAAAACCGGCCAGCATACGCAACAGCGTGGATTTCCCACAGCCGGACGCGCCGAGCAGTGCGAAAATCTCGCCCTTATAAATGGTCAGGCTCACATCATCGACGGCGGCCTGACCATCAAAAGATTTGGTCAGATTGCGGATCTCCAGTAAAGGCGTGAAACCCTTCTGGGACTTAGGCTGCGGGCGGGGGATAGCGTCGTTCACTCAGAGAAATCTCCGGTATCAGAAAAAAAGCAGTTCAAATAAGCATAACAGTCAGGGGGAAAAGTGCCTGATCTCTATGCCCAAAATACAGCCGGAAGCAAAACGTCAGCGGCCCCGCCATCAATAAGCGGAGCCGCGTTAACGATACTCAAAATCATTCTGGTTGCATCAAGGCGGCAAGTGAGCAAGTCCCCGGGAGCTGACACAAGTCAGTGACCGGGGCGCGTTCACGCAGCCAACGCAGAAGCAGCCTGAAGGATGAAGAGTATTACTTGCCGGTTTTGACCTTGGTCCACGAACGGGTGATAACCCGGTCGATCTTCGGATCCTGCACTTTCAGGGTGAAGAGTTTCGCCTGCACATCCGCCGGTGGATAAATGCCCGGGTTGTTGCGCACCTCTTCGTTCACCAGTGGCGTCGCGGCTTTGTTGCCGCTGGCGTAGTAAACGGTGTTACTGATTTGCGCGATCACTTTCGGTTCCATCAGGTAGTTGAGGAACTGATAGGCTTCATCGAGGTTTTTCGCATCCGCCGGAATAGCAAACACGTCGAAGAAGGCCAGCGCCCCTTCTTTCGGAATGCTGTACGCCACGTTCACGCCATTTTTCGCTTCTTTCGCGCGGTTTGACGCCTGCATGACATCGCCTGCCCAGCCGATCGCCACACAGATATCGCCGTTCGCCAGATCGTTAATGTACTGGGAAGAGTGGAAATAACGGATGTTCGGACGCAATTTCAGCAGCAGATCGTTGGCCGCACCGGTGTAATCGGACGCTTTGGTGCTGTTCGGATCCAGATGCAGGTAATTGAGCACCGTGGCATAGATTTCCGCCGGTGCATCAAGGAATGACACGCCGCAGCTTTTCAGTTTCTCAAGGTTTTCAGGCTTGAGCACCAGATCCCAGCTGTCTACCGGCGCATCTTTACCGAGAATGGCTTTCACTTTATCGACGTTATAGCCGATACCGGTGGTCGCCCACAGATAAGGGATAGCGTATTTGTTGCCCGGATCATGTTGCGCCACCATCTTCAGCAGATCAGGATCCATATTTTTGTAATTAGGCAGTTTGCTCTTGTCGAGTGGCTGGAAGACGCCTGCCGCCAGCTGACGCTCAAGGAAACTGGCCGATGGCACCACCAGGTCGAAACCGGTGCTGCCTGCCATCAGTTTGCCTTCCAGCACTTCGTTGGAGTCAAAGACGTCGTAAACCACTTTAATGCCGGTTTCCTTCTGGAAATCAGGCACGGTATTTGGCGCGATATAATCGGACCAGTTATAGATATGCAGCGTTTTTTCTTCCGCAGACGCTGTGACGGACGCAGCCATGACCAGGCCGGCGACAACACCCGATAACCACTTTTTACGCAGGGTGAACATCCGTTACTACCTCCAAGACAGGGAATATAAAATTGAATTTGTATCACTGAGACTGATACAAAACCTTTCACACAAAGCCAACTGTCCTCCACGACATGTGCATAGACATTCAATGTTGGCGCATACGCTGCCTGCGAATTAACCGTTTGGTTTTACGACGTAATCACGCGTGATGCAGAGTCAGAAGAATAGCGCCTGCAACCCCTGCGTACCAGCCTCCTGAGACAAAACCGGCGTTTATCGATTAATTATGCAGATTTGGTCTATACCGTCTGGCATTTTGCCTTTTAACAAAGTGAAATATCTGGCAACACGGGCGTCAAGGCAGCATAACTTATGGCGAAAGCGAATAAAGGCAGCGGAGCCGCAATAAACACGGCTCGCAGGAAAGGATCTTCAGAGGGGAATAACGAACAGCCGGGTCAGGCTTAATGCAACAGCGGCAGGTTCACGGATGTCACCGGAACCCCTTCTTCTTCATCGCCGAGAAACAGCAGGTCATTGGCATGTGCTTCGAGAATAATCATCGACATCTGCTCTTCTGCTTGTTGCAGGAAGAAGGCAAACTGCTCTTCGGTCACGCCCACGGCGATGGTCAGCGACTGGCAGACAATCAGTTTTGGCAGATTATCATCCTGAATATCCACGAACGCTTTGATGGTCAGCGAGCTGGCATTAATCGAGCTTAAATCCGCCACCAGCGGGATCAGCGCCGTCGGTTTTACTTCGGCCAGCGCAGAGAACAAAATCACGTTGTCGACGATATCGAGTTTGGCATCAAAAATGCCATCAAAATTCTGCATATGCGGCAAATGGAGAGCCTGACAGGAATCACACTCGAAAAAAGAGATGCCCAGCTGATCCAGCCAGCGCCGCAGCAGCGCCAAATCAGGGACGATGAGCGAATCCATAAAATGCCTCACGAGTTCAACACAACGAAAAAAACAAACCCTTCGCAACGCCGTCAGCATTACGAAGGGGTTATAGCTTACGGAATATTACTGCCCGGCGCTACGATCAATAGCGGATTGATGGTGATTAACGCGGTGAAATAAGATTTAGCCGCCGGATTTCAGACGAAATCCCGGCCGCGCTCTATGCTCAATATAGTCGATCATCATCCCGGCGATATCGAGGCCGGTGGTGGTTTCAATCCCTTCCAGCCCCGGCGACGCATTGACCTCCATCACCAGCGGCCCGCGATGCGCGCGCAGGATATCGACACCTGCGACATCCAGCCCGAGGGTCAGCGCCGCTTTGATGGCAATATCTTTCTCTTCCGGGGTAATTTTAACGTTGCTGGCCGTGCCGCCACGATGCAGGTTGGAGCGGAAATCACCCGGCTTGGCCTGCCGTTCAATGGCCGCCACCACTTTTTTACCCACCACCAGACAACGGATGTCGCGCCCTTCGGCTTCGCGGATATATTCCTGCACCAGAATATGCGCATTCAGCCCGCGAAAGGCATCAATCACGCTTTCCGCCGCCTGACGGGTTTCCGCCAGCACCACGCCGATACCCTGCGTGCCTTCCACCAGTTTCACCACCAGCGGCGCACCACCGACCAGCGCAATCAAATCGGACGTGTCATCAGGGGCATTGGCAAATCCGGTGATCGGTAAATCAATACCTTCGCGCGCCAGAATCTGCATTGAGCGCAATTTATCGCGCGCGCGGGTGATCGCCACCGATTCGTTCAGCGGAAAACTGCCCAGCATCTCGAACTGGCGCAACACGGCGGTGCCATAAAAGGTAATCGCAGAGCCGATTCGCGGGATCACGGCATGGTATTTATCCAGTTGCCGCCCGCGATAATGCACGCTTGGCGCGGCGGGATTGATATTCATATAGCAGGACAAAGGATCGATGATGTCGATCTCATGGCCGCGGGACTCCGCCGCTTCTTTCAGGCGCTTACACGAATACAAAGACCCGTCACGGGAAAGAATTGCAATTTTCATCCGACACTCCGTCGCCGATTAGCGTGTTGCCCAGCCTTGCTTGTGCAGTGCGTCCAGCATAAACGGACGCTGTTCCTTTTTCAGTGTACGCATGATCAGATCACTCCAGGTATCGCGACGGGCATTGCTGTCGCGCTGAAGATAATACTGACTTAATTGTTCGTCATAGTCCGCCAGCACCGCTTTATCGACCGGTTGATAGGCGTTTTCATGCACCAGCAATGACTGCGGCATACGCGGTTTAACCTGATGATCCTGCGCCGGTGTGCCGATGCAAAAACCGAACAGCGGCATGACAAATTTCGGCAATTTCAGCAGATTCACCACATCGTCGACCTGATTACGTATCCCGCCGATAAACACACCGCCCAGACCGAGCGATTCTGCGGCGGTCATGGCATTTTGCGCCATCAGCGCGGTATCCACACTGCCGAGCAGCAGTTGTTCCGCCAGCCCCAGTTCCGCTTCCGGGTTAATCTGCCAGTTACGGTTGAAATCGGCGCAAAAGACCCAAAATTCTGCAGCACTGGCGACATATTTTTGTCCGCCGGTGTACTGCACCAGCGTTTCACGCAGCGCAGGATCGGTGATCCGGATAATAGAAGAACATTGCAGGAAGCTGGACGTGGAAGCGGCCTGAGCGGCGGCGATAATGGCTTCGCGCTGCTCATCGGATACCGGCTGGTCGGTAAAGGCACGAATGGAGCGGTGTGAGCGCAGAAGATCGATAGTCGGCGTCATTTAAAAATTCCTGAACGGTAGCGGTAAATAAAAACAGTCGTCCCAATCATTCATGCTGTGAGCACTGTTTGCAAGGATTGTGGCATCAATAGCTGTAACAATGTGCGGCGGCTAAAAATGACTGCCGGTTCATTTAGATAGGTCAAAGGTATCGGACTGACAGGTAATTCCTGCTTTTTTTTATGGTTTGCAACAGGCATAGTAGCGACATCAAAAAGGTGATGTGGATAACAAAAACGACACTCCCCTTTCATTTATCTCGTTGGCATTAACAAAGGAGTCTCCATGTTTGCAGTAATTTTCGGGCGTCCTGGCTGTCCTTATTGTGTACGCGCTAAAGAGTTGGCTGAAAAACTGACTGAAGAACGTGATGATTTCAACTTCCGTTACATCGACATCCATGCGGAAGGCATCACTAAAGCCGACCTGGAAAAAACCGTGGGCAAACCGGTAGAAACGGTTCCACAGATTTTCCTCGATCAGAAACACATCGGCGGTTGCACTGATTTTGAAGCCTATGCCAAAGAGCATCTGGCGTTGTTCAGCAACTGATCCGCAAAAAAATAAAGACTGACACACAGCAAAAAGGCGCTCACTGAGCGCCTTTTTTATTGCCCCGACCTCATCATCTGTCAGTGTTGCCTGAACTGCCGGTAAGCGATGACCAGCAGTTGCACCAGTATGGCTCCCAGAACACACCAAAATATCGCGCTGGTGGCATAAGCCAGCTCCTGAACCAGCGGACGAACGCGCGGGTAAAACGCCATGCGCAATAAAAAACAAACAGGAATGGACACCAGCCCGCCGACAAAAGACGAGAATATCGCCGAATCACGGGAAATCAGCGACGCAATCACCCCCGGGATCATAAATAATAACAGGCCGTATTCTGGCCCCGGCGCGACATCTCTAACAATAATCCAACCATTTTTTAATAAAAGAAATATAATTAAGAATATTATGCAACAAATTAACGGGGCTACCACTTTTCGCCAAATTGCCATTTTACTTCCTCCTTAAAGTTGGCGAGATTTACAGGTTATCTGCAGCACAAATGTGTTCTTTCTTACCTGTCGGAGCCTTCTGGCTCACTTCCCTGAGGTGTCACGCACTCCCGCGAAACACAAAAAAAGCTTTCAGAAGATTTATACGGGGTTTTCTCTGGCTGAACCGGCGTTCTGTGACTAAAATGACGCCCGAAACCCGCTTTTCCACTCCACCTGATTCAGTGACCGAAAGTGTCAGCAAGAGTAGGAATATTCCGGTTCTGAATTTATCCTTTACATTCTCCTATATCAAGAATTTGTTGGTAAACAATAAGTTATCCTTGTGAATATAAACGTCGCTAGTTTGTTAAACGGGAATTACATCCTGTTATTATTTGTGGTTTTGGCACTGGGTTTATGCCTGGGGAAAATTCGCCTGGGTTCCGTCCAGCTCGGAAATTCTATTGGCGTATTAGTGGTTTCCCTTCTGCTGGGTCAGCAGCATTTCAGTATTAATACGGAAGCGCTCAACCTCGGCTTTATGCTGTTTATTTTTTGTGTCGGCGTCGAAGCCGGACCCAACTTTTTTTCCATTTTCTTCCGGGACGGCAAAAATTACTTCATGCTGGCACTGGTGATGGTCGGCAGCGCCATGTTGCTGGCGCTCGGATTGGGCAAAGCGTTCGGCTGGGATATCGGTCTTACCGCCGGTATGCTCGCGGGTTCGATGACCTCGACGCCGGTTCTGGTCGGTGCCGGAGACACGCTGCGTAACACCATGGGCGGCAATAAGCTGCTCGGCCCTGAACTGGACAACCTGAGTCTGGGCTACGCCCTGACCTATCTCATCGGTCTGGTCAGCCTGATTTTCGGCGCACGCTATCTGCCGAAGCTGCAACATCAGGATTTACCGACCAGCGCCCAGCAAATCGCCCGCGAACGGGGTCTGGATACCGACAGCAAACGCAAAGTCTATCTGCCTGTGATCCGCGCCTACCGCGTCGGACAGGAACTGGTGGCATGGGCCGACGGCAAAAACCTGCGCGAACTGGGCATTTACCGCCAGACCGGTTGTTACATCGAACGTATCCGCCGTAACGGCATTCTGGCGACGCCGGACGGTGACGCAGTCTTGCAGGTCGGTGACGAAATCTCGCTGGTCGGTTATCCGGACGCGCATTCACGTCTCGACCCGAGTTTCAGAAACGGTAAGGAAGTTTTCGACCGCGACCTGCTGGACATGCGTATCGTGACCGAAGAAGTGGTGGTCAAGAATAACCACGCGGTCGGCAAACGTCTGAGTCAGCTGAACCTGACCGATCAGGGTTGTTTCCTTAACCGCGTGATCCGCAGCCAGATTGAAATGCCGATTGACGACAGCATCGTCCTCAATAAAGGGGATGTGTTGCAGGTCAGCGGCGACGCCAAACGCGTGAAAAGCGTGGCAGAGCGCATCGGGTTTATCTCGGTTCACAGTCAGCTCACCGATTTGCTGGCCTTCTGCGCCTTCTTTATTGTCGGCCTGATGATTGGGCTTATCACCTTCCAGTTTAAAAACTTCAGCTTTGGCATTGGGAACGCGGCGGGTCTGCTGTTCGCCGGTATCATGCTTGGCTTCCTGCGGGCCAACCACCCTACTTTCGGTTATATCCCGCAGGGCGCGCTGAACATGGTGAAAGAGTTTGGCCTGATGGTGTTTATGGCCGGTGTCGGTCTGAGTGCTGGCGCGGGCATCAATAACGGGCTTGGCGCGGTCGGCGGCCAGATGCTGGTTTCCGGTCTGATAGTCAGCCTGGTGCCGGTGGTGATTTGCTTTATCTTCGGTGCCTACGTGCTGCGCATGAACCGCGCATTATTGTTCGGCGCGATCATGGGCGCACGAACCTGTGCTCCGGCGATGGAAATCATCAGTGACACCGCGCGCAGTAACATTCCGGCACTCGGTTATGCAGGAACCTACGCGATTGCTAACGTATTGCTGACGCTCGCCGGTACGCTGATCGTCATCATCTGGCCCGGCGCGTAACGTAACTCATTGAACTGTAATGTGGCAAAAAAAAATCAATAATTTTTTTAATTTTTTGCCACATCGCGCGAACTTTTAAAGTTAGCCAGAGTCTTAATTAGTGCCACTGCTTTTCTTTGAAGTCCCCAAATTTGGAGAGCCCGTCAATCCCGCCTCGTTAGGTTCAAGATTGCCGGGTTTTTTCTTTTCTGCTTTTGAAACTCCCCCCGACTGACCTATTTCTCATTCTCAATCACCCGCACCAGCGTGCCGTCGATATCGATCATTGCGCCCATTCTCAATCCGAAAGGCTGCATTTTTGGCAGATGAATGCACGGATGAGATTTCTTATCCTGCCCTATTCCGGCGGCAATAAACGCATCGAAAAATTCATCGGCATTATCAACACGCAGACAGCAGCTGAACCAGCTTGTGAGCGGATCAAGATCTGTGTGCAGGAAGAATTCCAGCGTGAGGGTGCCGCGGGTCATGATCAGCCAGCCGTCATCGACATAGGTGGTGGAGAAACCAAAACTGCTATAAAAACATTGGGTTTCTTCGAAATTACGGGAAGGAAGATTGGGTGTGGCGTAATCGGTCATGGCGGCTCCGTGCGTCAGATGCGAATGATACGTATACGCCATGATGCCTGAGCGGAGATGAGGGGGAAAGCGACCAATGAGATTCTGTGAGAATGGTCATCCCCCGCCTTGCGACGGGAGAATCAGACACAGCAGACGCAGATGCCCTGAGGGTTCAGGGCATTGCCGGATTATCAGAACTGATAAACCAGACCGGTAGCGATCACGTTATCAGTGTTAATACCGGAGTTGCGGGTGAAGCGGCTGTCATCCATCAGATTAATTTTGTAATCGACGTAAGTCAGCATGTTCTTGTTGAAGAAATAAGACGCGCCAACATCAACATATTTGGTCAGATTCTGGTTGCCGTAGCCCTGAATGTCTTTACCTTTTGACTGCACATAGGCAACGGAAGGACGCAGGCCGAAATCGAACTGGTACTGTGCAACCAGTTCATAGTTTTGAGCTTTATCCGCGTAGCCGTACGCTGCGCTGCCTGCCTTGCCGAAACGGTTGGCGTTGTAGCTTTGCGTATACATGGCAGCCAGATAGACATTGTTTGCGTCGTATTTCAGACCGCCGCTGTAGGCGGTGGCTTTGTCGCCGTCACCCAGAATCGCCGGGTTGTTGCGGCCATTTTGTTCATTTGTACGGTCTGAGGCCATCATCGCGGCACCGGCGCTGAAGCCGTCGCCCAGATCATAGGTCAGCGCCATGCCGTAACCGTCGCCATTCTGCGCCAGCACGTCACGTCCGTTGTTGGATTCGGTCGCGCTGCCGTTCTTGCCCTGATACTGCACAGCAACGTTCAGGCCATCCACCAGACCGAAGAAGTTCTGGTTACGGTAAGTCAGCACACCGTTAGCACGCTGGAACAGGAAGTTGTCCGCGCCATAAGTGTCGCCGCCGAATTCCGGCAGCACGTCGGTCCATGCCGCGACGTCGTACATCACGCCGTAGTTACGGCCATAATCCAGTGAACCCCAGTCGCCGAATTTCAGACCGGCAAAACCGATACGGGTGAAGTTGTTCGCATCATCGCTTTCAGCCTGATTCAGCGAAGCCTGATATTCCCACTGGCCGTAACCGGTCAGTTCGCTGTTGATTTGGGTTTCACCGCGCAGACCGAAACGCATATAAGACTGATCGCCGTCCGTGCCGTTATCCTTAGAGAAATAATGCAGGCCGTCGATTTTACCGAACAGATCCAGCTTGTTGCCGTCTTTGTTATAAATTTCAGCAGCGCCCGCAGTGCCTGCCATCATGAGAGCCGGAACCACCAGAGAAAGTACGCGTAATTTCATTATCAATATCCTTGATTATTTATAAACTATCGATGCCGTCATGCGACAAAATTATTTTCTCTCCACCGTGAAGTTATATTTCCTCATCAGACCCGGAGCAGATGAGCGTCAAATTAAACGAGGATAAGTTCCGTTGCAACCGGAAAACATTTGAAATAATTTTCGTTTAGGAAGCATTTAGAATAATAACCAGGGCCGCCACAAACATTAACATGCTTGGTAAAACAGTTGCTGCGACGGGAGGATATCAGAGGCCAAGGGAACAAGACATAACCTTACTAATCATTAAGATAGAGTAAAAACCCATCGCGAAAAATGACAATCACATCTGCACAACAATATGTTATGAACAGAATTTATCGGCGGGATAATTATATCCACAATACTCTTTACCGTCAGGAAAATGCTATTAAATGTAAAGTTAAGTATAATGCCTTCAGATTATTCCAGTATTATCCCTGAAAATAAAAAAACCACCCGCAGGTGGTCGTTTATATTTTCATCATGTCAGAAAGGTTATTTACATAATTCGCTCAAGGCGCTGATCTTTCCCGCCTAAACGGCCGTCGGTCTGATTCCACTCTTTTTCATAAGACTGATAGGCAAACACGAACGCCTGATGACCGTCTTCAAATAACTGATCGGGACGTTTATGCCAGCCGGAATAAGCATCGTAGCGCAGGATTTCATAGCCGCCGTCCACCGGATGAAAAAGGTAGGTGTAATGTTCACAAAATTCCGGCGCGTAGGGGATATCTTCCCCGGCTTCCAGTGTGATAAACAGACCGCCCAGACGTATTTTAATCATTGATATCCTTTTTCATGATCCACAAATTGGTGGTTTGCGTCACGGTAACACAGGCTGTCCCGGCGGCCTGATGCATCCCCTGACGTTGATAAAAACCGATCGCCGGTCATTCGTTTTGCCACAAACTACCAAAATAATGGCGACAGGTCTCTTTTCCCAGGCGCTGTGACACGCCGGAATCCGCCATGACCGCATCGCGAATCGCCATTCTGCCCCCTTCTGTGACATCACTCGTTACAGTATACAGGCTCCTCGGGGCACCCGGCATCCCTCTTCAGGCCGTCTGCTTAAGGCTTCCTTAAGTTCTGATCTTTAGACTCATTTTCATCGTGAAACTATACCGTTATTCAATGAATCACGGATATTCAGACGATCCCCCCTTTACCTTGCAGATAGCACAAACTAACGTAGAACTTATTTTTCTGCGCGATGTCAGCAGGTTATCGGAAATTTTTGAAGGCTAATTTGGCCTGTACATATGAGGGTATGTTTAATGGAGCAACTGAATCATTTAGTGTTTCTATGGATTAACGCCACACCGGCGTCGCCGAAGGCGCTGATCCAACTGGCCACTTTTCTGGCGAATGATCTGATCATGATTGTTCCGCTGCTGATTATCGGCCTCTGGCTGTGGGGTCATCAGGAACGTATCGGTCAGCAACGCGAAATGATCAGCAAGACCGCCATCGCCCTGCTTTTCGCCATGTCTACCGCAAAAGCCATCTCCGCCCTGTTCCCGCATGCCCGTCCTTTTGTCGAAGGCTTTGGCTATAACTTCCTGCACCATTCGCCGGATGATTCCTTCCCGAGCGATCACGGTACCGTCAGCTTCACCTTTGCACTGGCCTTTATGTTCTGGCACCGCGCCTGGTCGGGCGCATTACTGATGGTGACCGCCCTGTCGATCGCCTGGTCGCGCGTTTACCTTGGCGTTCACTGGCCGCTGGATATGCTGGGAGGATTCCTGGTAGGAATGTTGGGGTGCCTGTTCGCACAGCTGGTATGGAACCTGTTTGGCGAGCCGATTAACGCGCTGATGTGTAAGGTTTACCGCTTCGGATTTGCCTTCCCGATTAAGAAGGGCTGGGTGCGTAACTGATTACGCTCTGAATTTCTCCGAATGAACGCATAAAAAACGAGGCCACCTGAGCCTCGTTTTTGTTTATCAGCCTGCCTTATTTGCCAAAAACACTGGTCCACAAGCTGCTGATTTTCATCATCACGAAGTCCCAGATGCGGCCGATAAAGCCGGTTTCTTTCACTTCCTGCAAGGCCACCAGCGGACGCTGCTCAATCACTTTGCCATCCAGGCTGAAATCCACCGTGCCCACCACCTGATTTTTCGCCAGCGGTGCTTCCAGCTGTGGCGTGGTCAGGTTGAAGCTGGCTTTGAGGTTTTTCAGCTGGCCTTTCGGCATGGTCAGCGAGGCATTTTCGGCCACGCCCAGCGGCACCATTTTCTCGTCGCCAAACCACACGCGCTGGCTGGTGAAGGCATCACCGGCTTTAATCGGTGTCAGGGTTTCATAAAAACGGAATCCCCAGGTCAGCAGGCTTTCACTTTCACTGAAACGGATACGGTCGCTCGGCGCGCCCATCACCACGGCGATCAGACGCATACTGTTGGGATCACTGGCCGACGACACCAGATTGTAGCCCGCGCCGGAGGTGTAGCCGGTTTTGATGCCGTCGACATTCAGGTTTGAACTCCACAACAGGCGGTTGCGGTTAATCTGTTTGATGTGGTTGAAGGTAAATTCTTTCTCTTTATGCAGCGCATATTCATCCGGCGTATCGCGGATCAGCGCCTGCGACAGCAACGCCATGTCGGTTGCCGAGGTGTACTGACCGTCCGCATCCAGCCCGTGAACGGTTTTGAAATGGGTATTTTGCAGTTTCAGTTGTTCGGCATAGCGGTTCATCAGGTTAACGAAAGAATCCTGACTGCCTGCCACGTAATCCGCCAGTGCGATACTGGCGTCGTTACCTGACTGGATCACGATACCTTTATTCAGCTCAGACACCGGCACACGGTCGCCCGGCTTGAGGAACATCAGCGAGGAGCCGCGCAGCACCGGATTGCCGGTGGCCCAGGCATCGTTACCGACGGAAACCAGATCGTCGGATTTGATTTTGCCGGATTTGATCGCCTGCCCGACCACATAGCTGACCATGATTTTACTCAGGCTGGCCGGGTCGAGACGCGCGTCAGGATTCGATTCCGTCAGGATCTTACCGCTGTTGTAATCCATCAATACCCAGGATTTGGCATTAATCTGTGGGGCGACGGGGCCGTTATCCGCCTGAGCGGCAGGAAGCGCCAGCAGCAAAACTCCACCGCCCAGCGCGTAAATGAAAGTCCGTTTGAATTGGGAAGAAATAGTCATAGGTATCAGCGCTTTTGTCCGGGTAACTGAAATTTATCTTATCTTTCAATCAGATTGTGCAACTCTGTCAGGTGTAAAACCTACTGCTTTCCGGCTCGGGAATAAACCTAAATAGTGTAAAGATCTAAAGAATAGTAGAGATTTCCGCTGCTTGTGCACATCTCACTGGCGGGAAAATAAGCAGTCAGCACTTGACCCTTCCATAGATGTGCGGCAGTTTAGTCTGCAAATACATATAAAATATCTATAACAATAAAGGGGTTAATCTCCGCGTGAGGTCTGCGTGGGAGAATCGCTTTCAGGGGCATCGATGACAGGTCTGGTGATAAAAGCGCTGATTGGCGCACTGGTGGTTATTCTGATCGGCATCCTGTCGAAAACCCGCAACTATTACATCGCCGGGCTGGTGCCGTTGTTTCCGACGTTTGCCCTGATTGCCCATTATATTGTCGGCACCGAGCGAAATATTGAGGCTCTGCGCACCACCATCATTTTCGGATTGTGGGCAGTGATCCCTTATATGGTGTATCTGATTTCGCTGTATTTTTTCATCGGTTCGATGAAACTGCCTTATGCCTTGTTTTGCGCCGTGGTCTGCTGGTCGCTGGCCGCCTGGCTGCTGATCACGCTGTGGACCCGCTTTCACGCCTGATGAAGATCGCGTGACAAGATTGTACATAAAACACCCGAACTCAAAAATTGCGCTACGCTGAATGAAGACTTTCAGATGAGGGAATCCGCGCCATGGATCTCGCAATATTTGAACTCGACCACACGCTGATTTGTGACGACAGCCATAACCTGTGGCTGCACTGGCTGATTTCGCAGGGTTACGCCTCCCGCGAAGAACTCAGCCATTATCGTCTTCATGCCGTTCATCAGCACAATGCGCCCGCCAGTGGCGTGTTTTGCCCGCACTATGCCGCCCGTTACAGTCAGTATCTTTCTCAGACTTTATTGCCGATGAGTGGCATGAGCTGCGCGACGGTGGCGAACTGGGTTCAGCGGTTTATCCACCGGGATATCCTGCCGCGAGTCTACCCGCAGGCGCGCGAAAAGCTGGAATGGCATCGCGCACGCGGCGACGAGATCCTGATTATGTCGGATTCCGGCGAACATCTGGTGATACCGGTGGCCAGAAGGCTGGGCGCAGACGCCGGTCTGGGGTTGCAAACCGGCATCCTCAATCAGCGTTTCAGCGGTACGGTGGAAGGCGAACTCACCTTTCATCAGGGGCGCGTCGACCGGCTGAAAGTGTGGCTGGACGCCCGCAGGCCACAAACTTATCAGCAGATTTTCGCCTACAGCCACACCCTTTACGATCAGCCCCTGCTGGAATTTGCCGATGTGGCAACGGTCATCAATGCCAGCGAACCGCTGCAAAAAATCGCTGCCGCACAGGGCTGGAACAGCCAGCACTGGTCGCGCTATCCCCGGCTACAAAAAACCGCCTGCTGACGGTTGCAGCCCAAAATCACGAATAAAGGCGTCGTTTTCGCGGGTCAGTTCATCACGGATAAACTCGATAAACTGACTCAGCGAGGCCGACCGCCGCTTCCCTGCCGGTGACTGCAACTGCAACGTGCGCTGACTCAGCTGTTCGATGTTCACCGGTTTCACCCGCAGGTTATCGCGCCGCGCTTTGTACATAATCGAAAAATGACTGCATGCCGCAATCGCCCCCGGCGTCTGTACCATAAAATCGTACAGTGTCGAAAAACGGTTACAGCTGACCGCCGGTTCAAGGAAGATCCCGCTCATCCGGCAGGACAAATCAAACAACTGGCGGATGGTGCTGCCCTGCTCGTTCATCGCCAGCGGATACGGATGCAAATCCGTCAGCTGAACATCCGCGTCAGCCAGCGGATGATCCGGCCGCATCACCATGCGTACCGGCGCGGGGAAAGACGCCATGATGTCCACGCCGCGCTCCGCCACCAGACTGAACTGCAAGGCCAGATCCACCTCGCCGTTATGGATCATCTCCGACACCTCCGCCGCCGTGCCAACATTGAGATAAAACATCACGCCGGGATTGATCAGCCGGAATTGTGAAAACATCTGCGGCAGCAGATCAAACGCCAGCCCGTCGGTGCACGCCATGCGGATCACCGTGCGGCGCACCGCGTTTAACCCCTGAATTTCTGCGATGGCGTGTTCCATGTCCATCATGCTTTTCCGCACATGGTTTTCCAGAATTTGCCCGGCGTCGTTCAGCACCATGCCGCGTGCGTGACGCTCAAACAGCGGCGCGCCAATGCGTTCTTCCAGCCTCTGGATCTGGCGACTGATGGCAGATACCGCCACAAACAACTGTTTACTGGCGGCACTCAGCGAGCCGGTATTTGCCACCGCCAGAAAATAACGAATCTCGGTACTTTGCATGACCGTATTGCCTCATCATTGTGCAGACAAGCATTACAATAAAAGCAACGCTGACTTGCAATTATTATTATTGTGGCAACGCTGACACGGGACGTAGAGTGAAACTGCTAAAAAAACCAACAATAAATCCTCAAAACATTGAAAAGCAGGTTCCTCATGACAGCGGAAAATATCGTAAAACAGGCATTAGCCTGGTTCGATCAGGGTGAATACCAGCGAATTCTGGCACGCAGGGTGGCGATCGCCACTGAAAGCCAGAGCAATCAGCGCGATGCCGAACTGGCGCGTTATCTTGATGAAGAGATAAAACCGGCACTTTCAGCGATGGGTTTCAGCCTGCTCAGCGTGGAAAATCCGCATGCCGCCAACCGTCCTTTTCTGATTGCCACGCGCATTGAAGACAGCGCATTGCCCACCGTGCTGAGTTACGGTCACGGCGACGTCGTGTTCGGTGACGACGAAAACTGGCGCAGCGATTTGTCTCCCTGGGTGCTGAAAGAAGAAGGCGACCGCTGGTACGGACGCGGCAGCGCCGACAACAAGGGCCAGCACAGCATCAATATCGCGGCGCTGGAACAGATCTTCAACGCCCGCGGCGGGCATCTGGGCTTCAACTGCAAACTGCTGTTTGAGATGGGCGAAGAGATCAGTTCACCGGGGCTGGCTGAACTGTGCCGCGATTACCGCGACCAGCTCAGCGCCGATATTTTTCTCGCCTCCGACGGCCCGCGCCTGAGCGCCGTGCGCCCGACGCTGTTCCTCGGTTCACGCGGCGCGGTGAATTTCCGTCTGACGATTAACGCGCGCGACAACGCCTACCACTCCGGTAACTGGGGCGGTCTGCTGACCAATCCTGGCACCCAGCTTGCCAATGCGCTGGCCTGTCTGGTGGATCAGCACGGTCAGTTGCAGGTGGCAGCGCTGAAACCGCCTGCGGTCAGCGACGCCATCCGCGAGATCCTCAGTGATGTTGAGGTTGGAGGCGGCGAAAGCGATCCGCAAATTGATCCGCACTGGGGCGAAGCCGGTCTGACGCCCACGGAACGGCTGTACGCATGGAATACGCTGGAGGTGCTCTCCTTCCTGACCGGCAACCCTGAGCGCCCGATGAATGCTATTCCCGGCAGTGCCACGGCAGTATGTCAGCTGCGTTTTGTGGTTGGCACTGACTGGCAGCATCTGGCAGAACATGTCCACGCGCACCTCGATGCGCAGGGTTTCCCGCAGGTAGAGGTGGAATTTATGCGCGGCTCACCGGCCACCCGTTTTGATCCGACCGACCCGCTGGTCGGCTGGGCGCTGGACATCATGCAGCACACCACCGGCAAGAAACCGGCCTTGTTACCGAATCTCGGCGGGTCGCTGCCTAATGACGTCTTTGCCGACATTCTCGGCCTGCCGACGCTGTGGGTGCCGCATTCCTATCCGGCCTGCGGCCAGCACGGCGTCAACGAACATATGCTGATTTCCGTCGCCCGCGAGGGGCTGGCGATCATGACCCATCTGCTCTGGGATCTCGGCGAACGGGGTGCCACCCTGCTCGCGCAACATGCCGCACACGCCGGAGGTGACCAATGAGCCAGTTAACGGCATCTTCAGGCAGCGCAGGTGCGGTGACCGAAAAGCCACATCTGATGAAGACCCTGTTCGCGACCTGTATCGGTAACGCGCTGGAGTGGTTTGATATCGCGATTTATGGCTTTTTCGCCAGCTACATTGCCCATGCGTATTTCCCGACTTCCGACCCGACAGTTTCCCTGTTACTGACATTCGGCAGTTTCGGCGTGTCGTTCCTGATCCGTCCGCTCGGTGCCATTGTGCTGGGTGCGTATGCGGATAAACATGGCCGCAAAGCCTCATTGCTGCTCTCCATCAGCCTGATGATGGTGGGCGGACTGATCATCGTGGTCACGCCGGCCTACGGCACCATCGGGATGGCTGCGCCGCTGCTGATCCTCGCCGCACGTCTGATCCAGGGCTTTTCGGCGGGCGGTGAATTCGGCAGCTCGACGGCCTTTCTGGTGGAACACTTCCCGGAGCGCAAGGCATTTATCGCCAGCTGGCAGTTCGCGACGCAGGGCGCAAGCACATTGCTGGCCTCGGCATTCGGTCTGGGGTTGTCGGCGATTCTGAGTGAAACACAGTTGCAGGACTGGGGATGGCGTATTCCGTTTATCTTCGGGTTGCTGATTGGTCCTGTCGGTTTGTATATCCGCCGCCATATCAAAGAATCGGAAAGTTTCAGCAAGGCCGAGAAAACCGCGTCACCGCTGAAGGAAATCGTGCGGGCGCAAAAAGGTCTGTTCTTTACGGCGATCGGCCTGATGGTGGTCTCTACCGCAATTAACTACATGCTGAACTACGTGCCGACGTATGCCACCAAAACGCTGCATCTGCCTGCGTCCGCAGGGTTCAGCGCCACGCTGGCAGCCGGGATTATCCTGACCGTGGTGACGCCAATTATGGGGCTGTGGGCAGAGAAAATTGGTCGCCTGCCGCTGATGTGGGGGTCACTGATCCTGCTGTTGCTGACGGTGTATCCGGCCTTCTGGCTGATGCTGCAACACACGTCGGCGATGTCGTTGCTGTTGCTGATCAGCTGGCTGGCCCTGCTGAAATCGGTGTATTTCTCCACCGTGCCGTCGATGATGGCGGATCTGTTCCCGATCACCACCCGCGCCAGCGGGATGGCGATCAGCTATAACGTCGCCGTGACGGTATTTGGTGGCTTTGCCCCGTTCATTTGTACATTGCTGATTTCCGCCACCGGCAGCAGTCTGGCACCGGGCTACTACCTGATGATGGTCGGATTGCTCAGTGTCTGGGCGCTGTTCAAGGCACAACGAACCCAGCGCTGAGGTGCTCTCTGAGGCGGGCGATGGCAGCCCGCCTTTTTCAGGGTTAATGCTTGGGTGCCACTTTCAGCAGTTTGCCGTCACTTTCATCCGTCAGCACATACACAAAGCCGTCATCGCCCACCTGCACCTCGCGGATACGCTCGTTCCGTTCACTGAGCAGCCGTTCCTCATGAGTGACTTTTTCGCCGTCCAGTGTCAGGCGGATCAGTGATTTTCCCGCCAGCGCCCCGACAAACAGCGAGTTTTTCCATTGCGGGAAAGTCTGCGCGTGATAGAACGCCATGCCGCTCAGCGCGGGCGATACTTTCCAGTAATAAATCGGGTCTTCCGCCCCGGCCAGCGTCGTGCCTTTGGCTTCCGGGATCGGCTGGCCGGAATAGTTGATACCAAAAGTCGCCAGCGGCCAGCCGTAGTTTTTACCGGCTTTTGGCAGGTTCACTTCATCGCCCCCGCGCGGGCCGTGCTCCGTTTCCCACAACGCGCCGCTCCACGGATTGATCGCCAGCCCCTGCGCGTTACGGTTGCCGTAGGTCCAGATCTCCGGTTTCGCACTTTGATCATTCACGAACGGATTGTCTTGCGGCACGCCACCTTCCGGGGTCAGGCGCAGGATTTTGCCCTGCAACTGATTGCGATGCTGCGCCCTGATGCGCTGGTTGTTATCGCCGGTGGACAGGAAAATGTTGCCCTTCTGATCAAAGGCGATGCGTCCGCCCAGATTGATGCCGCTCTGCAACGCCGGTTGCTGCACGAAAATGGCTTTAAAACCGGTCAGGGATTTATTGTCGGCAGACAATGTGCCATAGCCAAGCGCCGCGTGGGGTTCACCCACTTCTCCCGGTTGCGCATAGGTCAGATATACCCGCCGGTTACTGGCGAAATCTGGCGACAAACGCACATCCCATAAACCCGCCTGCCCGGCGACCCACACCCGTGGCACCCCTTTCAGCGGTGCGGATAATCCGTTGTCCTGCGTCCACAACCGTAACTGCCCGCTGCGCTCGGTGATCAGCGCGCCCTGATTATCAGGCAGAAAAGCCAGTGACCAAGGATGTGCCAGCCCTTTCGCCAGTTCGGTGACGTCGGTGGCGGCAGAAGGCGGCGACTCAGGGGCTTGCGGGGCGGCGGTGGCATAACCGCTAAACAATGCCAGCGCAAACACCGGCAACAGGGGGACGCGGAAAGGAAATGGCATAGGGCTTCTCCCGGAGGTGTATTGAGAAAAGAAGGATCACGGTGAAGTTAAAGTTTAGGCCATGCCTCTGATTTTGCTCGCCCCCTGCGCGTTCACTATAACTAACAGGAATAACAGCGCGGCGAAATATAATAACAACAAGCCATTCCCTCTTTCTTAACATACCGGTAAACTGCCCCGACAGAATAGACGTCTGGACAGACAGACTTCTGTACATCCTCAATCGGGTAAGGCGTGTTGCTTTCCCCGATTTACAAAAAAACACCAGAAAAAACATCGCGTCCGACGGAGCAGTTTCATAATGAAAAAAATATCCGCATCCCTGCTGGCTTTAAGCCTGTTTTCTGCCGTACCGGCATTCGCTGCCGGTGAAACGCCAGCGCCTGTTCCGGCGGCCATTGCCCAGCACAGCGGCCCGGTGCGTATCGCCGTGGTGCGTAATCTGGGTTCTGACGACAACACCACCCAGTTTCTGGCCGGTGCTATCAAACAAGGCCGCGCACTGGGTTTTAAAGTCGATACCTTCCTGAGTAATGGCGACGACGCCAAATTTCAGGATTTCGTCAATCAGGCCATCAGCCAGAAATATGACGGCATTATCCTTTCTCAGGGCCGTGGGCCGTATTCCGAAGCGCTGGTAAAACGTATCGCCGCTGCCGGTATCGCCGTTTCCGCGTTCGATACCGAAGTGCCGGAAAACATTCCGGGCGTCACCGTGACCCGTCAGGACGACGCCTCGCTGGCGAAAGCCTCTGTCGGTCAGTTAGTGAAAGATTTCAACGGCAAAGCCAATATCGTCAAACTGTGGGTGGCCGGTTTCCCGCCAATGGAACGCCGCCAGAAAACCTACGAAGCGATCCTGAAAGAGAACCCGGGCATTCATCAGCTGGAATCCATCGGCGCAGTTTCGTCTGATGTGCAGGGCGATACCGCCAACAAAGTGGGCGCGATCCTGGCGAAATACCCGAAAGGTCAGATTGATGCCATCTGGGGCGCGTGGGATGCGTTCAGTCAGGGCGCGTACAAGGCGCTGAAAGAGAATGGCCGTACCGAGATCAAACTCTACAGCATCGACGTGTCGAATCAGGATCTGCAACTGATGCGCGAAAAAGGCAGCCCGTGGCAGATGACCGCCGCCGTGGATACCCAGCTGATCGGTGCCGTTAACCTGCGTATTGTGGCGCTGAAAATTGCCGGTGAGAAAACGCCTGCCACTTATGAATTCCCGGCACAAACCATCCCGCAATCCCTGCTGCTGAGCCAGCCGGATGGCATTAACGTGACCGGTCTGAGCAAAATTATCCCTGGCTGGGGTAAATCCGAAGATTTCACCGCGCCGTGGTTTGCGACGCTGGAAGCCAAATACAAAAAGTAATCGTCTGCGACCTCCCGGAAACGGGAGGTTTTTTCAGCACTTCCCCCGCGCTTCTCCGCTCAACTTTCCCCCGTTTGCCCCCTGTGATCACAGAAATAAAGAAACATAATTTCAGAAGTAAAAATCTCAATAGCCGCCGCCCCCGCCAACCGTTAAAACCTGTACTCTCCCTTTTCATATGGACATTGAAGCAATGAGTACAGAAATCCTTTCGGTGAAGGAAAAGATTGGTTATGGATTAGGCGATGCCGCCAGCCATATCATTTTCGACAACGTCATGCTCTACATGATGTTTTTCTATACCGATATTTTCGGCATCCCCGCAGGTTATGTCGGTACGATGTTCCTGCTGGCCCGCGCACTGGACGCGATCTCTGACCCATGCATGGGATTACTGGCTGACCGTACCCGCACCCGCTGGGGTAAATTCCGCCCTTACGTGCTGTTTGGCGCCATTCCCTTCGGGATCGTCTGCGTCTTCACTTACACCACGCCAGAGCTGAGCATGACCGGCAAAATGATTTATGCCGCCATCACTTATACGCTGCTGACGCTGATGTACACCGTGGTGAACATCCCGTACTGCGCCCTCGGCGGCGTGATCACCTCGAACCCGACGCAACGTATTTCCCTGCAATCCTACCGCTTCGTGCTGGCCACGGCGGGCGGCATGTTAAGTACCGTGCTGATGATGCCGCTGGTGAACTTCATCGGAGGTGAAGATAAAGCCCTCGGCTATCAGGGCGGGATTGCGGTACTGGCGATTGTCGCCGCCGTGATGCTGGCGATTTGCTTTGCCACCACCAAAGAACGTATCGATCCGGGCAAACCGACCGGCACCATGCGCGAAGATTTGCGTGACATCTGGCACAACGACCAGTGGCGCATCGTCGGCCTGCTGACCATCCTCAACATCATGGCGGTCGCCGTGCGCGGCGGTGCCATGATGTATTACGTCACCTATATTCTCGGCAATCCGGTGCTGTTCGCCTGGTTCCTGGGGGTTTATTCCGTCGGCAACCTGTTCGGCAGTGCGCTGGCAAAACCGCTGACCGACTGGAAATGCAAAGTCAGCGTGTTCTGGTGGACCAACGCCATTCTCGCCGTACTCAGCATCGGCATGTTCTTCCTGCCGGTGAACGGCAGTGTACTGATGTTTATCTTCATCTTCGTTATCGGCGTTCTGCACCAGTTAGTGACGCCAATCCAGTGGGTCATGATGTCCGACACCGTGGATTACGGCGAATGGAATGACGGTAAACGTCTGACCGGTATCAGCTTCGCGGGCACCCTGTTCGTCCTGAAACTCGGTCTGGCCCTGGCAGGCGCCATGATTGGCTGGATGCTGGCCGGTGCAGGTTATCAGTCCGGTGCAGCGACACAGAATGCCGCCACCATGACCAGCATCATCGCGCTGTTCACCGTGGTTCCTGCGGTCTGCTACCTGCTGAGCGCCATCATCTGCAAACGTTATTACATTCTGCGCACCCCGCTGCTGCGCCGCATTCTGGATGAAGTCTCACAAGGCATCCGCCGCAATCAGCAAGAATTTATGAAATGAATGGGATCACATTTAAAAGGAGGGTTTTATTTTGAAAATTAGTGACGGTAACTGGTTGATCCAGGACGGTCTCACACTCACACACCCGCTACAGGTGTTTGAAGTACAGCGCGCGGGTAACGACATGGTCATTTATGCTGCGCCGAAAGATGCGTCGGAACGCGCCAGCCAGCTGGATTCTCCGCTGTTCACCCTGCGATTTTTCTCGCCGCAGACCGGCGTGATTGGTGTGCGCATTACCCATTTTGATGGCGAAACGGATAAAGGCCCGCATTACCCGTTAATGCAAAACGATACCCCCGAACTGCGCTTTGAGGACAACGACGAATTCGCCGCCTTGCACAGCGGTGACCTGAGTGTTCGCGTCACCAAAGGCAATAACTGGACGCTGGATTTCCTGCGCAACGGCCGCCGGATCACCGGCAGCGTCGCGAAATCGAACGGTTATGTTCAGGACGCCAAAACGCAGAAAACCTTCATGATGGAACGCCTGGATTTGGGCGTCGGCGAAACCGTTTACGGACTGGGCGAACGCTTCACCGCGCTGGTCAAAAACGGCCAGACCGTGGAAACCTGGAACCGCGATGGCGGCACCAGCACCGAACAGTCTTACAAAAACATTCCGTTCTACCTGACCAACCGCGGCTACGGCGTGCTGGTGAATCATCCTGAATGTGTGTCTTTTGAAGTCGGCTCCGAAAAAGTCTCTAAAGTGCAGTTCAGCGTGGAAGGCGAATATCTTGAGTATTTCGTCATTGATGGTCCGACGCCGAAAAAAGTGCTCGACCGCTATACGCGTCTGACCGGCCGCCCTGCGCTGCCGCCTGCCTGGTCGTTTGGCCTGTGGCTGACCACTTCGTTCACCACCAATTATGATGAAGCGACGGTTAACAGCTTTATTGACGGTATGGCTGAACGCGAGCTGCCCTTGCACGTCTTCCACTTCGACTGCTTCTGGATGAAAGCTTTCCAGTGGTGCGATTTTGAATGGGATCCACAGACCTTCCCGGATCCGCAGGGCATGTTGCAACGTCTGAAAGCGCGCGGCCTGAAAATCTGCGTATGGATAAACCCGTACATCGGCCAGAAATCGCCGCTGTTCCACGAAGGCAAAGAGAAAGGCTATCTGCTGAAACGCCCTGACGGCCGTGTCTGGCAGTGGGACAAATGGCAGGCAGGCATGGGGATTGTCGATTTCACCAATCCAGAGGCGTGCGACTGGTATGCCGGTCACCTGAAACGCCTGGTTGATATGGGCGTGGATTGCTTTAAAACCGACTTTGGCGAACGCATCCCGACCGACGTGGTCTGGCACGATGGCAGCGATCCGCAGAAAATGCACAACCATTACGCGTTCGTGTACAACAAACTGGTGTACGAAACCTTGCAGGATAAACTCGGCGCAGACGAAGCGGTGCTGTTCGCCCGTTCCGCTTCGGTGGGCGCCCAGCAATTCCCGGTTCACTGGGGCGGAGACTGTTACGCGACCTATGAATCCATGGCTGAAAGCCTGCGCGGCGGATTATCCATCGGTCTGTCCGGCTTCGGATTCTGGAGCCACGACATCGGCGGTTTCGAAAATACCGCACCGGCGCATATCTACAAACGCTGGTGCGCATTCGGTCTGCTCTCAAGCCACAGCCGCCTGCACGGCAGCAAATCCTATCGTGTGCCGTGGGTGTATGACGATGAAGCCTGCGATGTGGTACGCGAATTCACACAGCTGAAATGCCGTCTGATGCCGTATCTCTATCCGGCCTCGGCGCAGGCCGCCAGCCACGGTACGCCGGTGATGCGCGCCATGATGCTGGAGTTCCCGGACGATCCGGCATGCGACTATCTCGACCGTCAGTATATGCTCGGCGATAACCTGCTGGTGGCACCGGTGTTCAGTGAAGAAGGGGATGTCGATTTCTATCTGCCGCAAGGCCGCTGGACGCACCTTCTTAACAACGACGTTGCGGAAGGTTCACGCTGGCATCGTCAGCAGCATGGCTTCAACAGCCTGCCGCTGTATGTCCGTCCGAACACCTTGCTGGCGCTGGGCAGCAATAATCAGAAGCCGGATTACGATTACAGCCAGAAGCCTGAATTCCATCTGTTTGAACTGGAAGACGGCGCGGTCGCGGAAAGCCAGATTACCGACCTGAGCGGAAAAACCGTCTTCACTCTCCGTGCGGTACGCAACGGCAACACCATTACTCTGACCCGTAAAGGTGAAGCGCCAGGCTGGACGCTCTGTCTGCGCAATATTCAGCGCATAGCGGGGATCTCGCAGGGGACATCCGCGACGCATCCGCAGGGGCTGCTCCTGACGCCAGGGGCTGACGCTGAGGAGTTCGTGATTACGTTATAAAATTTATCACTGTCCCGCCCCGCTTCCGTCATCGGTAGCGGGGCTTTTTATTTCCGTCAATTCCCCGCGCCACTCTTATCTGCTCATTATTATAAAACACATCATGCTTTTATTATTTAAGCAGATTTTACGTGCAGGATTTTCCGACAATAAAAATAATAAGCTCACCCCTTTCACCCGACCGGAAATCACTCCCGATTCATTGACGACGTTAATTTCAGATACACTTCCGCGCCCTTAAAGGATGCCAATATGAAATCTGTTTTCTGTTTTTCTTTACTGCTGGCCTGTAGCGCAGGAATATCCATAACCTCCGCGCAGGCTGCCGACGGGCAGGCTAACGTCGTGTGTAATTTCAGCCATATGAAACCGGACGACGCGATAATGATGCCGGATATGCCAGGTATGGCGATGTCACATGATTTTATGGGTAACCGTTCTACCGATGCTTTTTCCACCGCCGAAACGCTTTTGCAACGCTCAGGCACCACCTGCAATAACGGGGCTGACAGCACCGGTTATTGGATACCTACCATGAAGTTACCGGATGGCGAAATTGTTCATCCCACTTACATCAAAACGTATTATCAGGCATATAACGTCGGACAATATCCGGTGACCGGATACCCTCACGGGCTGCAACTTCTGGCAGGCGACCACCGGGGAAACAGCCCGAACCCCCATATTTCTTTCCTGTGTGCCAACGGCAACGGTTACACCAATAAGGCCAATCAAATCTGCGGATTACGATCAAAAGGAGATGCTGTTCAGTTTAATATCGGCATCATGTTCCCTGATTGCTGGGATGGTAAAAACCTGAAAGCCAGAGGCACGAAGAATGCCGTCTACAGTGACAATGAGGGTCAGTGCCCTGCGGATCATCCGGTGAAACTGCCGAAAGTGAACATGAACGTCGCCTACGTTTTACCGCAGATTACCTCCCTGGATGTCAGCAAAGTTGAGCTGTCTCTCGATCCGCAACTGGTAGACGGTGAACTGACCCCGCTTTGGGGCAGTATTTATACGGCGCACGGTGATTTTATGAATGGCTGGACGGAAGATGCCACCCGATTCATGGCCGATCATTGTATGAATTTTGCTATGGAATGTAGCACCAATATTCCTTACAGCTTTACGGAAGCGGTTGCCGATACTTATGTCAGTAATCAGACTGAGGCGGACACAAATTTCGGTCATGCCGCCACATTACTCGTGCAGGATGACTGGCGAAATTCGGGCCGGAATATCAACAAACAAATACTGACGTTAATTAAATTTAAAATCCCGCCACAACCCACAAATATTGAAGATTACACCGGCGTGAGTTTTAAATACAAAATACGCCTTTATGAAGGAAATATTACTGACGCCAAAGCATTTACTATATTTTTCTACCCTACGACACCGGACGGCTGGGATGAAAACACAGTCACCTGGAATAATAAACCGTCATTTAAATACAGCTCTGATGCCAGCTTATATATGAATAATACGCAGCAGTTCCGTTATGTCGATGTGGACAGTGCCGTACGTGCCGCACTGGCCGCCGGTAAAACGGAAGTGGCTTATTATATTGGCGGAGAACGTAATGGCAGAACCATTAGCGTGAACTCGAGAGAAAGTGGGAAGACGCCGACCATGATGCTGGTGGGATATCAAAAGGTCGTAGAACCTTAAGAAGTGCCTGCCCGCCTTGCCCCGCAACCCTCATTGCGGGGCTTTTTTGCGTTTACTAAACGTCCTGATACACGCTGTCACCGTGAATACTGCGGTATTCTTTTGGCGTCATTTCATAGCCTTTTTTGAATACCGAATAGAAATATTGCAGCGACGGATAGCCACACATCTGCGAGATTTCGTTGATGGAAATCGACGTCGCAGCCAGCAGATTGCGTGCGCGGTCGAGTTTTTCTTCGTGGATCACGCCATGAATCGTCTGTCCGGTTTCATCCTTAAAACGCTTCTCAAGATTAGAACGCGACATGCCGATGGCATCCAGTACCTGTTCAACCTTGATGCCTTTGCAGGCGTGATAACGGATGTAATGCATGGCCTGAATGACGGCCGGATCACGCAGTGAACGGAAATCCGTTGAGCGCCTTTCCACCACTTTTACCGGCGGCACCAGAATACGTTGCAGCGGCAAATCGCGCTGATCCAGCAACTGATGCAGAAGTTTCGCGGCACGATACCCCATCTGGCGCGTACCCTGCACCACCGATGACAAGGCGACCCGCGACAAATAGCGCGTCAGTTCCTCGTTATCAATACCAATCACGCTGAGTTTTTCCGGCACAGGGATATTCAGATGCTCGCATACCTGTAGCAGATGGCGCGCGCGGGCATCGGTGACGGCAATAATGCCGGTTTGTTGCGGCAAGGTCTGGATCCAGTCCGCCAGCCGGTTCTGCGCGTGCTGCCAGTTTTCCGGTGCGGTTTCCATCCCCTGATACACCACGCCCTGATACTGTTCGGCAGACACCAGTTTTCTGAACGCGTGCTCACGTTCCTGCGCCCAGCGTTTTCCGCCCGCATCAGGCAAGCCGTAAAACGCGAAACGGTTTATACCCTTTTCTTTCAGGTGCATAAATGCCGCTTCAACCAGTGCGTAGTTGTCCGTGGCGATATAGTGAACCGGCGGATAATCTTCTTCGCGATGGTAAGAGCCGCCAACGCCGACAATCGGCACATTCAGACCTTCGAGCAGGGTTTCAATTTCGCGATCGTCAAAATCGGCGATCACGCCATCCCCCAGCCAGTCCTTGATATTGTCTATGCGACAGCGGAAATCTTCCTCAATGAAGATATCCCAGTCACTCTGCGAAGCCTGCAGATATTCGCCCACGCCTTCTACCACCTGACGGTCGTAGACTTTATTCGCGTTAAATAACAGCGTGATCCGATAACGTTTTTCAAACATGCCTGTTTCTCACCGGTGATCAAATAGACTAAAGCCTCATCCTTAAGTACAAACGAATGAGGCTGATTGCGTGGTCAATAGCACAACGCAATGGCTCGCGTAGATTTAGCATAGCGAAACTGTGAGGTACCTCAGATTTTCCTGAGAAACTGTCTGTAAACGCCGCCACTTCTGCTGACTTTATGCACGTCTCTTCGTCGCAGAATCCATCCATACGGCCAGCAGTAAAATCGCCCCTTTGACGATGTACTGCCAGAACGTCGGCACATCCAGCATACTCATGCCGTTATCCAGCGAGGCCATAATAAACGCGCCCATCACCGCACCGGCCACGCTACCGACGCCGCCCGCCAGACTGGTTCCGCCGATAACACAGGCGGCAATGGCATCCAGTTCTGCAATGTTCCCTGCCGAGGGCGACCCCGCCCCCAGCCGCGAGCTGAGGATTAAACCGGCAATCGCCACCATCAGGCCGTTAATCGCAAACACCGCCAGCTTGCTGCGCTCGACGTTGACACCCGATAACCGCGCCGCCTCGATATTGCCGCCAATCGCATAAATACGGCGACCGAAAGCCGTTCTTGAGGCCATAAACATGCCGCCCAGCATCAGCGCTACCAAAATCAGTACCGGCGTGGGGACGCCACGGTAATCATTGAGCAGATAAATAGCGCCCAATGCGATAATGGCCGTCAGCGCCTGACGAGTGACGTCGCCTTTGGCAGCGGTCAGGGGCAGCCCCAGCGCCGCGCGTTGTTTGCGTCTGCGCCACTGCCAGCCGATGAACAGCGCCAGGGCAATCGCACCAATACCAAAGCCTAAAGAATCAGGCAGATAGCTCTGACCGATTAACGACATCGCAGGCGTCGTCGGTGAAACCGTGGTGCCGCTGGTGATACCGATCAGAATCCCGCGAAACGCCAGCATCCCGGCCAGTGTCACGATAAATGACGGAACCTTGCGGTATGCCACCCACCAGCCATTCCATGCCCCCAGCAACAACCCCAGCGCCAGCGTGACCACAATGGTGAGCGGCAACGGCCAGCCGAGCCAGACGTCGAATATCGCCGCCGCACCGCCGAGTAATCCCATCATGGAACCGACGGACAAGTCGATTTCCGCCGAGATAATCACAAAGACCATCCCGACAGCCAGAATGCCGGTAATGGCGGTCTGGCGCAGCAGGTTAGAGACGTTACGCGCGCTGATATAAGCGCCGTCCGTGGTGACACTGAAAAAGACAATAATCACCGCAATCGCCGCCAGCATCACGAAAACCTGCAGATTAATGTTCTTCAGTTTCTGCATTGAAAACAGCGTCTCCGCTTCGCCATTGCCGGCAGACGCGGGCGTCGCCCCTGGTTGGGAAAATTTAGACATAAGCTTCACTCCTCAATGCGGCTTCCATGACCTGTTCCTGACTTAAATTATTGTTATCCAGACAGGCTTTAACCTGCCCGAGATGCATCACTACCACGCGGTCACTCAGCCCCAGCACTTCGGGTAACTCTGATGAGATGACGATGATCGCCATTCCCTGCGCCGCCAGCTGGCCGATCAGTTTGTAGATTTCATGTTTTGCCCCGACGTCAATCCCGCGCGTCGGCTCATCAAGAATTAAGATTTTGGGATTCAGTAGCAGGCACCGGGCCAGAATGGCCTTTTGCTGATTACCGCCACTTAGCCGCCCGATCGCCAGCTCCGGTGATGAGGTTTTAATTTTGAGTTGCTTCACCGATTCGCTGATGGTGTGCTGTTCCTGCGCTTCCCGCAGTACGCCGCCGCCACTGAACTGGCTTAACGCCGCCAATGTGATGTTGCTGCCCACCGCCATGACCGGCACGATGCCATCACGTTTACGGTCTTCCGGCACCATTGCCAGCCCCCGGCGCATGGCATCGCGGCAACCGGCGATCTGCACTTTTTCGCCCTGCAGCCAGATATCACCCGACCAGCGCCCGGGATAGACACCGAACAGACATTCCATCATTTCGGTTCTTCCCGCGCCCACCAGCCCGGCAACCCCCAACACTTCGCCCTGCCGCAGGTCAAAACCGGCGTTATCCACCCGTTTGATATGGCGGTTCACCGGATGCCAGGCGTTAAGATTTTCTACCCGCAAGATCTGGTCACCGATCTGCCGTTCGCGTGACGGGAACAGTTCCGTCAGTTCACGCCCCACCATCATGGCGATGATCTCTTTCTCGGATGTCCCTGCGGCATTGCAGGTGGCGATATGGCGGCCATCGCGGATCACGCACAGTTTGTCGGATATCGCTTTGACTTCGTTGAGTTTGTGGGAGATGTAAATACAGGCGATATCGTGATGGCGCAGATCGCGAATGATATCGAGCAAAATCGCGGTTTCACTTTCGGTCAGCGACGCGGTGGGTTCATCCAGCACCAGTAGCCGGACCTGTTTGTTCAGGGCCTTGGCAATTTCGACCAGTTGTCGCTGCCCGAGTCCCAGTTCACCGACCAGCGTATGCGGATCGATATTGAGTTTTACCTGCGCCAGCATTCGCTGGCAGCGCAGATACATTTTGTCGGTATCGAGCATGCCATAGCGGCCCCACTCGTTACCCAGAAACATGTTTTCCAGCACGCTCAGTTGTTTTACCAGCGCGAGTTCCTGATGAATAATGGCGATGCCTTTTTGTTCGGTATCCCGGATACCTTTTGCAGTAAGACGTTCTCCTGAAAAATAAATTTCGCCTTCAAATGACCCGTCCGGATAAATACCGCACAGCACTTTCATTAAGGTGGATTTCCCCGATCCGTTCTCACCACACAGCGACAACACCTCTCCGGCAGACAATGTCAGGCTGATATTATCCACCGCTTTGACTGCGCCGAATTTCTTGGTGATATTGCGCATATCCAGCAAAGGTAATTTTTCATATTGTTCTGGCATTTACACCTCCAGCAGAAACAACACTTCGACAGGAAGTGTTGTTTCTACAGAAAATATTGAAAAATTAAAGGTCTGATTTTTTATGGAATCCGTCAGCCACCACGGTGCTTTCGATATTATTTTTATCCACCGGGATCGGAGTTAATAAATAAGAAGGCACTTCTTTTTTACCGTTATTTAATGTGGCATTGGATTTAGGGGTTTCACCTTTGCCTAACTGCACGGCAATTTCTGCGGCATCGTTGGCCAGTTTGGTGATCGGCTTATACACGGTCATGGTTTGTGTACCGGCTTCGATACGCTTAATCGCCGCCAGATCGGCATCCTGCCCCGAAATAGCCACTTTGCCTGCCAGCCCTTGCGCAGACAGCGCCTGCACTGCGCCACCGGCCGTGGCATCGTTAGAGGCCACAACAGCATCAATTTTGTTGTTATTGGCGGTCAGGGCGTTTTCCATAATTTTCAGCGCATTCTCCGGCAGCCAGCCGTCAGCCCATTGATCGCCCACGACTTTAATCTTGCCGTCTTTAATCAGCGGGTTGAGAACTTTCATTTGTCCGGCGCGGAACAACTTGGCATTGTTATCCACCGGCGAACCGCCCATCAGGAAGTAATTGCCCTGCGGCACGCGCTCCACCAGGCTTTTCGCCTGCAGTTCGCCAACCTTTTCATTGTCAAAAGAGATATAGAAATCAATGTCCGCGTTGTTGATCATGCGGTCATAGGCCAGCACCTTAATGCCTTCCTGTTTCGCTTCAGCAATCACGTTACTGAGCACTTCGCCGTTATACGGGATGATGACCAGCACATCGACGCCACGGTTGATCATATTTTCGATCTGCGCCATTTGTGTTTCTTCATTGCCGTTCGCTGACTGAACGAAAACATCGGCACCCAGCGTTTTGGCTTTAGCCACAAAAATATCGCGGTCTTTTTGCCAGCGTTCTAAACGTAAGTCATCAATAGCCATACCAATTTTAATTTCTTTCGCAAACCCTGTCTGGCTAAAAAGAACCAACGCGGCACAGGCGGAAAGAATGAGTTTATTCATTTTCATCATGTCAGACCTTTTATAAGAATAAGTAGAGGCAGATACAGAGAAACCCGAATAGCAATGACACAGGGATTGTTGTCGCTGGGTAATTAATCGGCAATTGCAGATTTTAATCACTGCATTACGATTTTTTGTTTATTTCCGGAATTATGATGGGGATCATGGTTTGATTGTAATACATCCATAACGACACCTTTTATTACCGAGGCTTCATGGAAAATGAATAAAAAAGAGGCGTAAAAAGGCCTATTTATGCGATCTACCGCACACTTAATAATTCTATTAAATTGAGTGTGAAATAACGTAATTGTGAGATTAAACCTCAACTCCGAAGATAGAGCCTCAGCCTCCCAGTCCCGCTGGGCCCGTTTTCAAGGAGTTTTTCAATGCACGCATATTTCGACAAGCTCGACGCAGTTCGCTACGAAGGTGCTAACAGCACTAACCCGCTGGCATTCCGTCACTACAACCCTGAAGAAGTGATCCTCGGCAAAACGATGGCTGAGCATCTGCGTTTCGCGGCTTGTTACTGGCATACCTTCTGCTGGAACGGTAATGACATGTTCGGCATCGGCGCGTTTGACCGTCCGTGGCAGCAACCGGGCGACGCACTGGCGTTGGCCAAAAGTAAAGCGGATGTCGCTTTCGAATTCTTCCAGAAACTGAATGTGCCTTATTACTGCTTCCATGATGTGGATGTCTCGCCGGAAGGCGCATCGCTGAAAGAATATGTGAACAACTTTGCCGTCATGACTGACGTGCTGGCACAAAAACAAGAAGCAAGCGGCGTGAAACTGCTGTGGGGCACGGCAAACTGCTTCACCAATCCACGTTACGGCGCAGGTGCAGCGACCAACCCGAACCCTGAAATCTATACCTGGGCGGCAACTCAGGTGGTTCACGCCATGAATGCCACCAAACAACTGGGGGGCGAAAACTATGTGCTGTGGGGTGGCCGTGAAGGCTACGAAACCCTGCTGAATACCGACCTGCGTCAGGAGCGTGAACAACTGGGTCGTTTCATGCAGATGGTGGTTGAGCACAAACACAAAATTGGCTTCCAGGGTACCCTGCTGATCGAACCAAAACCGCAGGAACCGACCAAACACCAGTACGATTACGATGTGGCCTCTGTATACGGTTTCCTGAAACAATTTGGTCTGGAAAAAGAGATCAAAGTGAACATCGAGGCCAACCACGCAACGCTGGCGGGTCACTCCTTCCATCACGAAATTGCCAACGCCATCGCCCTGGGGATCTTCGGCTCTGTGGATGCCAACCGCGGCGACCCGCAATGTGGCTGGGATACTGACCAGTTCCCGAACAGTGTGGAAGAAAACGCGCTGGTGATGTATGAAATCATCAAAGCGGGCGGGTTCACCACCGGCGGCCTGAACTTTGACTCTAAAGTGCGCCGTCAGAGCACCGACAAATACGATCTGTTCTACGGCCATATCGGCGGAATGGACACCATGGCGCTGGCGCTGAAAGTGGCAGCACGGATGATTGAAAGCCGCGAGCTGGATAAACACGTGGCCCAACGTTACGCAGGCTGGAATACCGAGCTGGGTCAGCAAATCCTGCAAGGTAAAATGTCACTGGAATCCCTGAGCAACTATGCGCAGCAAAATGCGCTGGCACCTCAGCACCAGAGCGGTCAACAGGAACGTCTGGAAAATCTGGTTAACCGCTATCTGTTTGGTTAATTGGCTAAAATACGTTTACGCCCTGCCCGCTTGTGCGGCGTCAGGGCGTAACTCGTTCTGGATACGGATTAAAAGATAAGGGAAAAACCACCATGTATCTCGGTATCGATCTCGGCACCTCCGGCGTCAAAGCCATTTTACTCAGCGAAGAAGGTCGCGTTGTTGCCAGTCACAACGAGGCGTTAACCCTGTCCCGTCCGCATCCGCTGTGGTCTGAACAACTTCCCGCTGACTGGTGGAAAGCCACGGACAAGGCGGTCACGGCGCTTTCGCATCAGCGTTCACTCAAAGACGTCAAAGCCATCGGTCTGACCGGTCAGATGCATGGCGCGACGGTACTGGATGCACAACAGAACGTGTTACGTCCGGCCATTTTATGGAACGATGGCCGCAGCTTCAGTCAGTGTCAGCAACTGGAAGCGGAAGTCCCTGATTCGCGCCAGATCACCGGTAATCTGATGATGCCCGGTTTTACCGCGCCCAAATTACTCTGGTTACGTCAAAACGAGCCGGACCTGTTTGCCAAAATCGACAAAGTCCTGCTGCCTAAAGATTATCTTCGCTGGCTGATGACCGGCGTGTTCGCCAGCGATATGTCCGACGCCGCAGGCACGATGTGGCTGGATGTGGCTAAACGCGACTGGAATGATGAATTACTGAATGCGACCGGCCTGACGCGCAGCCAGATGCCTGCCCTTTTTGAAGGCAATCAGATCACCGGCCACCTGCTTCCTGAGATCGCATCGCGCTGGAATATGGATTCCGTTCCGGTTATCGCCGGTGGCGGTGATAACGCAGCTGGCGCGGTGGGCGTCGGATTATACAAAACCGGACAGGCGATGCTGTCACTTGGCACCTCAGGCGTGTATTTCGCCGTCAGTGACGGTTTCCTCAGCAATCCGCAGCAGGCGGTACACAGTTTCTGTCACGCGCTGCCGGATACCTGGCACCTGATGTCTGTGATGCTCAGCGCCGCGTCCTGTCTGGACTGGGCCGCCAAACTGACCGGCACCGCGTCGGTAGGTGAGTTGATCGCGCTGGCCGAAAAAACGCAACCGGCCGGTTCACCGGTGTGGTTCCTGCCGTATCTTTCCGGCGAACGCACACCCCATAACAATCCGAATGCCAAAGGCACATTATTTGGTCTGACCCATCAGCATGGCCCCGCCGATATCGCCCGCGCCGTACTCGAAGGCGTCGGTTTCGCACTGGCGGATGGCATGGATGTGCTGCATGCCACGGGTTTGAAACCTCATAGCATCACCCTGATCGGCGGCGGCGCCCGCAGCCCTTACTGGCGTCAGATGCTGGCGGATATCAGCGGTGAAACACTGGAATACCGCACCGGCGGAGACGTCGGCCCCGCCCTGGGCGCAGCGCGTCTGGCGCAGATCGCGATGAATCCCGGTCAGCCGCTGGAGCATTTCCTGCCGGAGCTGGCACTTGAGCAGGTGCATCAGCCCGATGCGGATAAGCACACTGCGTATGCGGAGCGGCGCAAAGTGTTCAGGGAGTTATATGTGAGACTTGAGGGATTGATGTAACACAGATCGGCTCCCTCCCCTGCGAAGGGGAGGGCTGGGGTGGGGTATTAAAGAAAAATCAAAAAGTTAGCTTTGACGATTTGTTCGCCCTTAAAACCCCCTCCCAACCTCCCCCTTCGCAGGGGGAGGAGCCAAAAAACCATACTGCCCTGCTCCTTTCTAAAGGTGGAGCAAACCGGTTTTACTCTTACGGATATATCCCCTTAAACACTGTCTTCTTCCTCGGCTCCGACATGATCCCCTCCAGCGCTTCGACGCATTTCAGGTAATGCGGCGTTTTCTTGTGCGCCAGTACGGCATCGTTATCCTGATAGGCTTCGTATATAAAGAATCGCGTCGGTATCGCTTCATCCTGCAACACATCAAACCGGAGATTTCCCGGCTCCTTTACCGCCCCTGAATGGTTGGCGTGAAACACTTCCAGAAACTCATCCACTTTTTCGGGCTGAACATTAATCTCGACCAGTGTCACTTCCATGATTCACCTCTTTTCGCTCAGGAACAGTTCATAAGCATGCGCCACGCTGGCGTTTTCGTGGACGACGGCTTTTACCGCTTTCAGCATGGCAACCGGTGATTCGGACTGGAAGATATTACGTCCCATATCCACACCGGAAGCGCCCTGATCAATCGCCTTATAACACATTTCCAGCGCCTCACGTTCCGGCAGTTTTTTGCCACCGGCAATAACGATCGGCACCGGACAACCCGCCGCCACGCGCTCAAACCCTTCATCGACGTAATAGGTTTTGATAATGTTTGCGCCCATTTCTGCCGCGATACGTGTCGCCAGTGAGAAGTAACGCTGATCCCGCGCCATGTCTTTGCCGACGCCGGTCACCGCCATGGTCGGCATGCCGTAGCGCATGCCCTGATCGACCAGCTGGATAATGTTTTTAATCGACTGATGTTCGTATTCGCTGCCGATATACACCTGCGCAGCCATCGCGGCGACGTTCAGACGCAGCGCATCTTCCATTGCGACGGCGACGGTTTCGTTAGAGAGTTCAGTCAGGATCGAGTTAGCGCCCGAAGCCCGCATCACCACCGGTTTATTGACCGCCGCAGGCACCACGCTGCGCAGCACGCCACGGGTACACATCAGCACATCGGTGTGGGCAAACAGCGGCGCAATGTTGATGTCGATGCGTTCGAGACCCGTCGTCGGCCCCTGAAAATAACCATGGTCAAACGCCAGCATCACCGTCCGGCCGGACGCCGGATTGAAAATCCGCGCCAGCCGCGACTGCATTCCCCAGTCAAGCTGACCGCTGCCTTTCAGGAAGAACGCGTGATTATCCTGCGGCGTGCCGATGCCGAAGTTCTTACCGTCTCTGATATCGTCCAGATCTGCCATGTTGCTTTCTCCTTACCTGTCAGAAGTCGTATTTACCGATGTTGTCTTTGGTGAAGACCACGCGTTCCGGCAGTAACACAATGCCGTTGCCTTTGGCCTCATACTGGTAGCCCTGCACGCTGTTCGGCACCACTTCCACCGGGCCGACGTCCGGCACGTCCAGCTTGTCACCCACATTAAGTTCGCCTTTTTTCAGTAACTGATCGGCGACGTAAACCGAGATTTTGCCCTGACTGACCACGTCCCACAGGCCGAACTGTTTCACCGTGCCGCGTTCGACATACGGGCGCATCACGTTTGGCGTGCTGAAGCCGACGATGGTCACGTTGGTGCGTTTGAGGTTCTCCGCCGCCTGCGCAGCAGCCGGTAAGGCGTTGGCATCCGGCGCTATAATGGCGTCCAGATCGCCATAGGATTTCAGGATCCCTTCGGCGGTTTGCAGTGATTTGGTGGCGTCGTTATAGCCGTACTGCGTGGTCACGATTTCCCAGCCCGGATGCTCTTTGGCGATTTTGGCTTTCGCCTCTTTCACCCACTGGTTCTGGTCCGTCACCGTCGGGCTGGAATAGAAGAACGCCACTTTGGCTTTTTCTTTCGTCACCTGGCTGGAGGTCATGTCCACCAGCATCGAGCCAAGCTGTTGCGGGGTGCCCTGATTGATGTAAATCGAGCGGCATTCCGGTTTGGTGTCAGAATCCCAGGTCAGCACTTTGACGCCACGCTGCATGGCGCGCTTGAGCGCCGGACACAGGCCGTCAGGTGATACCGCCGCGACCACAATCGCGTTGTATCCCTGATTGACGAAGTTATTGATCATCTGTACCTGACCGGACACGCTCGGCTCCGTCGGCCCGTCATAGGTCACGTCCGCGCCCAGCGCTTTACCCGCCGCCATGGCACCATTGCCGCCGCTGGTGAAATAGCCGACGCCCACCAGTTTTGGGATAAACGCGATGCGTTCAGCCGCCTGCGCACTCAGACAGGCGAGGCTCATGGCACTGGCAATTAATAAGGTTTTCATCGTTTTGGCTTTCATCATTTACCCCGGCTTATTGTGAAGACGTCAAGGAAGGAGAAGACGCAGACCCGCGCTGGCGATAACGCTGGAAAACACTGCGGATAAGACCACGGTTGAGGCTGGCGGAACGGCCAATCACCACCAGGATCAGCAGCGCACCCGAAAGCGCACTCGAGACCTGACTGGAGACTCCCACCATTTGCAACCCCTGCTGGAGATACCCGATCAGCAGCGTCGCCAGCGCCGTGCCGAGAATAGAACCTGAACCGCCGTAGATATTGGCGCCGCCCAGCACCACCGCTGTGATGGCAGGCATCAGCAGCGCGTTACCGAGATCAGAACGCGCCGAGCCGAAATAAGAGGTCATCAGAATGGCGGCCACCGCCGAGGCCAGGCCGGTCATGCCGTAGAGCGCAAATACCGTGCGGCTGACCGGCAAGGCACCGTAGCGCGCCACGCGGGCATTCTGACCGATGAGAAACACGTTGCGTCCGGTGCGACTGCGGTGCATCAGCAGCCAGAAAAACAGGGTGGCGGCGAGGAAAATCAGCAGCGGCACCGGCAGCCCCAACACCACCAGATTGGCGAAACTGGTGAAGGCATCCGGGAAATTCCCGATCCCCTCAAAGCCAGTGGCGCCCGCCAGCCCGGAAAGCAGCAAGGCGCTGCCACCGAACAGATAAAGCGTGCCGAGCGTGATAACCAGCGGATTGACGCCGGTATACAGGATCAGCGCCGCATTGAGTAAACCGCAGGCTGCCCCGAGCGCCAGCGTCAGGATAATCGCCAGTGCCAGCGGCACGCCCGCCTGACACAACACGCCGAGCGCGATAGCACACAGGCCGATGGTCGAACCAAAGGAAATATCGATGCCGCCGCTGACAATCACCAGCGTCAGCGGTAACGCCACAATGCCGATAGTGATGAAATCACTGGTACTGAACAGCAGCGTATTGGAATCCAGCATGCGCGGGTTGGCGACGCCGAACAGTAAGATTTCCAGGATCAGCAGCGCCAGCAGTGCCGCTTCCCAGCCATATTGTTGGAGTTTATTCATCACATCACCCCGCCCTTTTTGCCGGTACTCAACCGGCGTGTGAGATTTTTTTGCTGCCGTGAATGGCGTTCAGCCGGTTTCTTTTGTACCGGCGGGCTGGCCGTCAGGAAGCGTGAATACTTCTGGCGGCGCAGGTTTTTCTGCAATGCCTGACGCAATCTGCCGTCGAACACCAGCACCGCCAGCAGCACCAGTCCGGCGATAAAATCGTTCCACCAGGCAGGAAGACGTAACAACACCAGCACGCTGTCGATTTGGGTCAGGAAATACGCGCCAAGCACCGCGCCGAGGATTGACCCTGTACCGCCGAGCAGGCTGATGCCGCCCAGCACGCAGGCGGCAATGGCTTTCATTTCCAGCCCGCTGCCGGTCTGATTGGGTACGAAACCGATTTGTGAGGCGAACACGATCCCGGCGATCGCCGCCATCATGCCGTTGATGCCAAACGCCAGGATCCGCACGCGGTTGACGGCCACGCCGAGTTGCCGTGCGCCCTGTAAGTTGTCACCCACGGCGTAGAAGCTGCGGCCAAACACCGTGCGGCTCAGCATCCAGAACATCGCGCCAAGCAGGACAATCACCAGCCAGCCCAGTGATGAAACGTTGAGAAACACCGGTTCCGACAGGGATTTCAGCCCGGCCGGTAAGCCTTCAATCCATTTGCCGCCGGTCATCAGCAGCATCAGGCCACGGTATAAACCGAGCGTACCGAGCGTGGCGACGATCGCCGGAATGCGCAGCCAGGCGACCAGCACACCGTTAAACAAACCGGCCAGCAAACCGGTGCCGAGGGTCAGCAGACAGGCCAGCAGCAGGTTCATGCCGCCGTTAAGCAGCACGCCCAGCGTCACCGCGCACAGGCCGGTGATGGACCCCACCGACACGTCTATGTTGCGGGTCAGCATCACTACCGTGGCGCCCATCGCCAGCAGCATCAGGATCTGCGCGCTGCCAAAAATCATGCTCAGCGTCTGGAAGCTGAACGACTGGCTGTCCATCGCGCCGAGCAGGGCAAACAGCGCAATGATCGCCATCAGCGCGGTGAGTTCCCGGTTGTTTTGTATCCGCTTCAGCATGAGGTTCCTCCGGTGGCAGGGGTTTGGGCATGATTACCAAACGCGATGTGCATGATGTTGCTGACGTTAATGTCGCTGCCCTGCAACTCGCCGCTCATTTCCCCCTGATGCATGACGAATACCCGATCCGCCAGCCCTTCGATTTCATCCAGATCGGAAGAAATCAGGATCACCGCCACGTTCTGTTCCACCACATTGCGCAGCAACTGGTAGATATCAGCCCGCGCGGACACGTCCACGCCGCGTGTCGGTTCATCGACAATCAGCACCGCAGGCTGTGCTTCCAGACATTTGGCGATCAGCAGCTTTTGCTGGTTTCCGCCGGAAAGCGTGCGGGCGGTTTGCGATCCGTCGCGGTATTTAATTCCCAGCGCACGGTGATAACGTTCGAGCACCGCCGCTTCGCGTTTGATGTTCAGCCACCAGCTTTGACGGTTAAAGGTCAGCGAAGTGGTGTTCCAGCTCAGCGGCGCATCGAGATACAAACCGGAGGCCTGCCGGTCTTCCGGCAGATACACCAGCCCTTTTTTCAGGCGCTGTAAGGTGGTCAGCCCGCTGATGTCTTGCTGCATCAGAAGAACCTGACCGCTCTGAGCATCGCGCAGGCCATACAGGGTTTCCGCCAGTTCGGTTCGCCCTGCCCCCACGACACCCGCCAGCCCGACAATTTCCCCGGCGCGGGCGCTGAATGAAATATTGATAAAGCCTTCACCGGTCAGGTTTTGCACCTGCAATACCGGCTCGCTGCCTGCGCTGTTGCGGCGCGTGCCGGGGAGATCCAGCCACAGTTTTTGTTCTGCGGGCAGCGCGGTGTCCTGAGTCTGCGGCGTGATGGCGCGGATCAGCGCATCGTTATCCAGTCCGGCAAGTGTGCCGCTGAGGGCGATTTTGCCGTCGCGCATCACGCTGACGCGGTCAGCAATGGCACGGATTTCCGGCAGTTTGTGCGAGATAAACACCACGCCGACACCCTGTCCGGTGAGATGGCGCACCTGGGTAAATAAGCGGGCAGATTCCGCCGGGGTCAGCGAGGCGGTCGGTTCATCGAGGATCAGCAACCGTGCATCGCGCATCAGACCGCGCAGGATCTCCACCAGTTGCTGATCGGCGACTTCAAGGGTGCCGGCCAGCGCGCCGAGCGGCAAATTGCACCCCAGTTCCGTCAGCGTCTGTTGCAATTTCTTCTCACTGGCCTGACGGGCAGGCAGACGAAACAGAATGTTTTCACGCACCGTCAGACTCGGAAACAGCATCGGTTCCTGCGGCACCAGATAAATACCCGCCTGATGCGCTTTCGCCGGTGACAGCGCCAGCAGAGGCTCGCCGCCGAGCAGCAGCGTACCGCGATCCGCTATTTCGACACCGGCAATGATTTTCATTAGCGTCGATTTACCGGCACCGTTGCCGCCAAGCAAGGCGTGCACTTCACCGCGTTGCAGGCTGAAATCGATATCTTTCAGCACCGCCACACCGGAAAAGCTTTTACTGACGCCGCTGACCTGCAACAACAGGTCGGGCTTCGGGAGGTCTGCTGCTGACTGTTCGCTGAACTGCATGTGCTGGCCCCTGACTGAATACATTTAATGAACAAATGTATTTATTATTTAACATTGTTCATAAAACTAGTCCGAGGTGGCGGGGAAAACTTTTGCACTGATCACAGTTTGTTCAACTCATATACTCTGCGTTATGATTCAGGCGGTAATCATTTGAATTTTGCAAAACACATCACAGTTAACAACATTTTGTTAACGAACAATTGATCTACATTTTGATAAGTGTTCACTATGAATGACAAGACAACGCTTTCCGATTTGACTAACCATCCGGAATTCAGCATGGGTGAAGAGGAACTGCTGGCACGCACCGCGTGGTTCTACTACCACGACGGCCTGACCCAGAATGAGATTGGTGAACGGCTTGGGCTGACGCGGCTTAAAGTGTCGCGCCTGCTGGAAAAAGGCCGGCAGTCCGGGGTGATCCGCGTACAAATCAACTCGCGTTTTGAGGGCTGTTTGTCGCTGGAAAACACCCTGCTTGAACGTTTTGGTTTGCAGCAGATCCGCGTATTGCCACAGCTTGCTGATGGCTCGCTGAGCGCCCGGCTGGGTGTCGGTGCCGCGCATATGCTGATGACATTACTCAAACCGGAGCAACTGCTGGCGGTGGGATTTGGCGAAACGGCAATGAGTACGCTGCAACATCTGAGCGGATTCATTTCGTCGCAGCAAATCCGCATGGTCACGCTTTCCGGCGGTGTCGGGCCGTATATGACCGGCATCGGACAGCTCGACGCCGCCTGCGGGGTCAGCATTATTCCCGCGCCGCTGCGGGCGTCATCGGCCAGCGTGGCGGCCATTTTCCGCCAGGAACGTAACGTTCACGATGTGATGCTGGCGGCCTGCGCGGCCGATATCGCGGTCGTCGGCATTGGTTCGCTGAACCAGAAACAGGAAGCGACCATTTTGCGCTCCGGCTATATCAGCGAAGGCGAACAGCTGCTGTTTGGCCGCAAAGGCGCGGTCGGCGACATTCTGGGCTTCTTTATGCAACGTAACGGTCAGCTGGCGGAAAACATGGCGATCCACGACGAACTGATTGCCGTCGCGCCGGACGAACTGGCCAGCATTCCGACGGTGTTAGGTGTGGCGGGTGGCGTTGAGAAAGCCGAAGCCATTGTGGCGGCACTGAAAGGTAAACGAATTAACGCACTGGTAACCGAAGAGAGCACAGCAAGAGCCATGCTGGCGCTGCTCGACTGACCCGCAGGGAGTGAGGGGCGTGGCGGTCAGGTAAACGGTGCCCGATAAACTGGCACGAGAGAACATCGCGATGACCTCTACCCTGAACTCTGAGCACGAACGTAGCTATCTGATGGCGCTGGATGCCGGAACCGGCAGTATCCGGGCGGTGATTTTCAATCTCGAAGGTGAGCAGATAGCCGCCGGGCAGGCCGAATGGATCCATCTGGCGGTACCGGATGTCCCCGGTTCGATGGAGTTTGATCTGCACAAAAACTGGCAACTGGCGTGTCAGTGCATCCGTCAGGCGCTGCAGGAAGCGCACCTCCCCGCTTCCGCGATCCGCGCCGTCGCTGCCTGTTCCATGCGCGAAGGCATCGTGCTGTACGATAAATCCGGCGCGCCCATCTGGGCCTGCGCCAACGTCGATGCCCGCGCCAGCCGGGAAGTGAGCGAATTAAAAGAAATCCACGATTTCGAGTTTGAACGCGAAGTCTATGAATGTTCCGGCCAGACGCTGGCACTCAGCGCCATGCCGCGTTTGCTGTGGCTGGCCCATCATCGCCCGGACATTTACCGTCAGGCGGCGACCATCACCATGATCAGCGACTGGCTGGCGTATATGCTCAGCGGCGAACTGGCGGTGGATCCGTCAAACGCCGGGACCACCGGCATGCTGGATTTAACCACCCGCAACTGGCGGCCCGAACTGCTGGATATGGCCGGTCTGCGCGCCGATATGCTGTCACCGGTAGCGGAAACCGGCACCCGGCTGGGTTATGTCACCGCCAGCGCCGCCGACGCCTGCGGGCTGAAAGCCGGTACGCCGGTCGGCATGGGCGGCGGCGATGCCCAGCTCGGCACGCTGGGGCTGGGACTGGTACGTCCCGGTCAGACAGCGGTACTCGGCGGCACCTTCTGGCAGCAGATCGTCAACTTACCGCGACCGGTCACCGATCCGGAGATGAACATCCGCGTCAATCCGCATGTTATCCCCGGTATGGCGCAGGCCGAATCCATCAGTTTTTTCACCGGCCTGACCATGCGCTGGTTCCGCGACGCGTTTTGCACTGAAGAAAAAACCATGGCGCAGCGTCTGGGTGTCGATGCTTACAGTCTTCTGGAGGATATGGCCGCCCGTGTACCCGCCGGCGCCTGGGGCGTCACCCCGGTGTTCTCCGACGCCATGCATTTCAAGAACTGGTATCACGCCGCGCCGTCGTTCATCAATTTGTCCATCGATCCTGAAAAGTGCAACAAACCGGTGCTGTTCCGCGCGCTGGAAGAAAACGCCGCCATCGTCTCGGCCTGCAATCTGGATATGATCGCCCGCTTCTCCGGTGTCCGCGCCAAATCGCTGGTGTTCTCCGGCGGCGGCTCAAAAGGAAAATTGTGGTGTCAGATTTTAAGTGATGTCACCGGGGTGCCGGTGAATGTGCCGGTGGTGAAAGAAGCCACCGCACTGGGCTGTGCGATTGCGGCCGGTGTCGCGGCGGGTGTGTACGCGTCACTTGCCGACACCGGCGAAGCGCTGGTGCGCTGGGAGCGGGAATACCAGCCGGTGGCCGCGCATCATGCGAATTATCTGGTACAGAAAGCCAACTGGCAGGAAGTGTACGCCGACCAGCTCGGGCTGGTGGACCGGCAACTGACGACGTCGATGTGGAAAGCACCGGGGTTATGATCTAACCGGCAACGCCTGCGTGCGATGAAGAAATGGGTGGCTCTCCCCCTGCAAAAAGAAAGGCTGTTGTGGGGCATTAATGACAATTCTGGATCTGGTGTTGCCTGCTAAACCCCCTCCCAACCTTGTATGTTCATTTCAATGATTGATTTACGTCGTTGATCATTGAAATCTCTTTCAAGCATCTATTATTTTAACGAGTTC
>NZ_SOAO01000013.1:0-149149 GCF_004364755.1 Rahnella sp. BIGb0236 | reverse complement strand
AATAATAGATGCTTGAAAGAGATTTCAATGATCAACGACGTAAATCAATCATTGAAATGAACATACAAGGTTGGGAGGGGGTTTTAAAGGCTAACTCTTTGTCAAAGCTCACTTTAAATCTTGCTTTTGACCTTAATACCCCACCCCAACCCTCCCCTTCGCAGGGGAGGGAGCGGTCCGGCGATCACTGCTGGAAGGGATTTCTGCCTGCCGGTTTCGCCGGTTCGGGTTTGGCGGTGGGTTCCACATCTTCTGCTTCATCCTGCGCTGCGTCGTTGGCTTCCTGTTCTGCTTTCAGTCTGGCGGCTTCGTCTGCGGCTGCTTTGTCCGCAGCGGCTTTATCGGCTGCTGCTTTTTCAGCGGCGGCTTTGGCGATGGCGGCTTTCTTCTCGGCTTCCAGTTGCTGTTGTAGCGCCAGCAGTTGTTCCGGCGTGACGGCCGGATAGCCCTGCGCATCGTCAGGAATGGTATGTACCGCAGGAATCGGGATCAGCGGGCCGAGGAAGCGGGGTTCGCGTTTGAGCAGGTACAAATCGGTCAGCGCACCCAGACGGGCGAAGATCTCGCGGCTGCGCACGCTGAGCATATTTTTCGGGGAAGGGACGGCGAAACATTGCGCCTGAATCCCCATATGCAGCGCGATAAACAACGCCCGCTCACAGTGGAAACGCTGGGTGATGATGATGAAATCGTTGGTGTCGAAAACTTTGCGGGTTCTGACGATGGAATCGAGCGTGCGGAATCCGGCGTAGTCGAGCACGATATCGCTGGCGGGGATACCGGCGGCAATCAGGTCGCGGCGCATGGTGCTTGGCTCGTTATAACTTTGCTGCGCGTTGTCGCCACTCAGCAGCAGGTATTTCACCTTACCGCTGTTGTAGGCATTGATCGCACCCTGAATGCGGTACAGGTAATACTGGTTGATCACGCCGGTGCGGTAATACTTCGCGGTGCCGAGCACCACGCCGACCTGACGGTGTGGCAGGGTCTGCACCTCATCATAAATGTAAGGCTGGGTGCGTATGCTTATCCACTGATCAAGCCCAATAGCGACCGCCAGCATCAGAATAATGATGCCGAAAACGCCAGCGATGAGTCGCTTAATCATAGGTATCCCTGTTATGACCAGATGGAAATCGGATCCAAGGCTACTTTACCTCTCCGGGCTTCGCAATACGTTGGCGTCCGCATCCACCGGCTTCGCGGGTTTTTTCAGCACTTTTCAGCGAATTACTTTTGAATCTGCGCGACGCGCTGCAATTTGAGTGAAAAAAAAGACCAATGCACAAGGCATTGGTCCCGATCAGTGTCTGACTGTTTTTCCGGCGATTATCAGAAAGACGTGCGCTTATAGCTGCGGTATTGCGGTGCCCAGAAGTTGTGCTCAATCGCTTTCGACAGCGAGTCTTCTGATGTCACCATGGCGACACCCTGCAACTGCGCGGCTTTACCGACGGCCATCGCGATGCATTTGGACACGCCCTGTATGTCGTCCACATCCGGCAACAATGAACCTTTACCTTCCGTCGCCAGCGGGGAACATTCTGCCAGCGTCCGGCTCGCGGCCATCAGCATACCGTCGGTCACGCGTGTCGCACCGGAGGCAATCACCCCCAGCCCGATACCCGGGAAGATGAAGGAGTTATTGCACTGTGCGATAGGGTACAGCGTGCCTTTGTGGCTGACCGGTGCAAACGGGCTGCCGGTGGCCACCAGCGCCGCGCCATCCGTCCAGTTAAGGATATCGGCAGGTGTCGCTTCCACGCGGGATGTCGGGTTGCTCAGCGGCATCACCACCGGACGCGCACAGTGTTTGTGCATCTCGCGGATGATTTCTTCGGTGAACAGGCCTGGCTGGCCGGAAACACCGATCAGCACGGTCGGTTTGGCGTTACGCACCACATCCAGCAGGGAAACGCTGTCGCTTTCCATTCCCCAGCTTGCCAGTGCGCTGCTTTTCTGCACCAGTTTGCTCTGGAAATCCAGCAGGTTAGGCAGTTTGTCGGTCAGCAGACCAAAACGATCCACCATAAAGACTTTGGCGCGGGCTTCTTCTTCGCTCAGACCTTCAGACTTCATCTGCGCCACGATCTGTTCGGCGATACCACAACCGGCAGAACCCGCACCGAGGAAGGCGACGGTCTGATCACTCAGCTTGCCACCGGCGGCTTTGCTGGCGGCAATCAGGCTGCCCAGCGCCACGGACGCGGTGCCCTGAATATCATCGTTAAAGCAGCACAGCTCATCACGGTAACGTTCGAGGATCGGCATGGCGTTCTTCTGCGCGAAATCTTCAAATTGCAACAGCACATTCGGCCAGCGGATTTTCACTGCCTGAATAAACTGATCGACGAAGGCTTCGTATTCTTCGCCGGTGATGCGCGGATGACGCCAGCCCATGTACAGCGGGTCATTCAGTAATTGCGGATTGTTGGTACCGGCATCCAGCACCACCGGCAGGGTATACGCCGGGCTGATGCCGCCACAGGCGGTATACAGCGAAAGTTTACCAATCGGGATCCCCATGCCGCCGATGCCCTGATCGCCCAGGCCGAGGATGCGTTCGCCGTCGGTCACCACCACCACTTTGACGTGTTGTTTGGTGGCGTTTTGCAGCATGTCATCGATATGAGCGCGGTTCGGGTAGGAGATAAACAGGCCACGGGCGCGGCGATAAATATCAGAAAAGTGTTCACAGGCTTCGCCGACGGTCGGCGTATAAATCACCGGCATCATTTCGCTGAGATGGCTGTCCAGCAGACGGTAAAACAGCGTTTCGTTGGTATCCTGAATGTTTCTCAGATAGACGTGTTTATCGATGTCGTTTTTGAAATTTTGAAACTGGCGGTAGGCGCGGTCGGCCTGCTCTTCAATGGTTTCCACCGCTTCCGGCAGTAAACCGTGAAGGTTAAAGTTGCTGCGCTCTTCTTCAGTAAAAGCACTGCCTTTGTTCAGTAACGGAAACTCTAACAGAATCGGACCAGCATGCGGGATGTACAGGGGACGTTTACTTTCGTATTCAAGTTCCATCGTTTTACTCTTCCGGTTTTCAGAATGTGTTTTTTATATTTCGGCGCGTTGAAGGGTAACAGAGAGGAAATAAGGATTTCAAATGACAAACGTAATGACAATGTTATGTAACTAAAGACTCCGGAAACGAAGTCTTTAGTGTTAACCCGCTCACGTTTTCAGCAGGTCAGCGTGGTGATATCTTCACAGCCCAGCGCGTTTAAGGTGGCGCGTGTGGCATCGTTTTGGGTGATCAGCGCATCCGTTTGCTCGACCAGCACGGCGCGGCGAACGTTCAGGCAATCTTCCCCGGACATGTTCAGCAGAATTAACGCTGCCTGGAGCGGAGGCAGGCTCGGGTTAAACGCCGCGTTTTCCGCGTAACGGCCAGCAAACTGTTTGCCGTTGGATGTTTCCAGCGCCACACCGCTGTGAGATTTGCTGTAAGGCGCATGGCTCTGGTTGCAGGCATCCAGCGCCAGCAGGGCCAGCGGGTCCGCGTTTTCCAGTGTGTAGCCGTGGTCTACTTTGTCCATCAGCAGGGTGGTGATGTCCAGATCCTTCGGGCCGAAGGAGTGGGGCAGGTAATCGCCCAGCGTAGCCACGTCACGATCGGGCAGATGGATATCCAGCGCGGTGCCGCTGGTCAGTTCATTCATAAACTGACGACAATGTCCGCACGGGGTGTAATTCACGGTGATGGAAGCCAGACGGGTTTCCCCGCGCAGCCAGGCGTGAGTCACGGCGGACTGTTCGGCATGAACGGTTTGCTGCATCGGCGCACCGGCGAATTCCATATTGGCACCGAAATACAGGTTGCCGGAAATTCCGCGTGCTACTGCACCGACGTTGAAATGAGAAATTGGCGTAACGGAACAGGCCGCAGCCAGAGGCAACAGGGCAAATGCCAGCGCGTCATCGTCCAGCCCGGTCGCCTGTTTTACCTGCGCAACGTCAGCCGCGGTGAGCATTGCCGGGAAGTCATCATGACGCAGAAACGGCTCAAGCGCGGAGGATAAATTTTCAGGGAGTGCCGCAAAGGCGGTGTGAAAACGTGCGTGCATAAACATTCGATCTCGCAGTGATTACGGTTGAACAGTGTAAAAGTCATTACATGAACGTAGTGTGACGAATGTCACTTTTTCGATGTAATAAGTTCTGCTTCGTTGCATATTTGGGAGATGTCACGCATAAACGCCGCCTTTTCAGACGGCTGTCAAAAAAGGATGACGCGGAATCAGTGAGCCGGGAACCACTTGTCATTGATCTTCTGAAACTCGCCGTTGGCTTTGATCCCTTCCAGTGCCGCATTCAGCCTGGACAGCAGTGCCGTATTATCAGGACGTACTGCCATGCCGACGCCGGTACCAAAGTATTGCGGATCTTTAATCACTTCGCCCACTTCACCGAGATTCGGGTTGGATTTCAGCCAGCCATTCAGCACGGCGGTGTCACCTAACAGCCCGTCCAGACGACCACTTTTCAGATCCAGAATCGCGTTCTGGTAGCTGTCGTAGCCGACGGTGGTGATTTCAGGATGCTTTTCCATCAGGTATTTCTGATGCGTGGTGCCGTTTTCCAGACCAACACGTTTCCCTTTCAGATCCGCAACCGACGAGAATTTGCCTTTCGGCCCGATGATCATCGCGGTATTGGCGTAGTAAGGCTGGGTGAATGTCACCTGTTTGCTGCGCTCTTCGGTGATATCCATTCCGGAAATAATCACGTCGAAACGACGGAATTTCAGTGCCGGGATCAGGCCGTCAAACGGCTGGTTGGTGAAGGTACAGGTTTCCTGCATCTGCTTGCATAAGGCGTTCGCCAGATCGACATCAAAACCAATAATCTGGTTATCAGCACCGATGGATTCAAACGGCGGATAAGTGGCGGAAGTGCCGAAACGGATGGTATCTGCGGCGGTGGCAGCAAACGCAGTGGCAGACAAGAGAGCGGCGAGGATAAGCTTTTTCATGCAATACATTCCTGTTCAAAAAATGACATTCCCTTCGCGATTCAGTTTACTGATTTCATTGATGTAATCGGGTAACTGGCAGGAAGTGAAACCTGTCGGTTAAGTTGCCATTAAATGAATTTGTATGCAATAAATTTGATTAAAAAATTAATAGGGTGAATGCGGAGGTTTTTCACCGGCATAAAAAAAGGGACGATTTCTCGTCCCTTCAGTTTCGACTCTGAGAATCAGTTGCGGCGTTCAAACGCCAGCGCACGACGTTCTATCAGACGCATCATCAGGGTCAGCAAGCCGTTCACGCACAGATACACCAGACCGGCCGCGCCGAACACCATGACGTCATAGGTACGGCCATACATCAGCTGGCTGTGACCCATCACGTCCATCAACGTAATGGTGTACGCCAGCGAAGTACTTTTGAACACCAGCACCACTTCGTTGGAATACGACGACAGCGCGCGTTTAAAGGCATACGGCAGCAAAATGCGCAGGGTTTGCGGTTTCGACATGCCGAGCGCGTTACACGACTGCCACTGGCCGGATGGGATCGCGCGCACCGCACCGGTAAACAGCTGCGTGGTATAGGCCGCGCTGTTCAGTGCCAGCGCAAACATCGCGCAAAGCCACGGCTGAGACAACACTTCCCATAACCACGGAATTTCACGGATCGACGGAAACTGACCCGGACCGTAGTAAATCAGGAAGATTTGGACCAGCAACGGCGTGCCGGTAAACAGCGTGATATAACCTTTGACGATCTGGCTGGCCACCGGCACTTTCAGCGTGAGGATCACGGTGAAAATCATCGCCAGCAGCAGCGCGACAATCAGCGCCGCCACGGTCAGTGTCAGGCTGGTGTGCAATCCTTTCAGGACTTCAGGTAAATATTCCCACATCAGGAAGCACTCCGTTCAAAGCGGGTAGTACGCAGTTCGATGCGTTTAATCACGAACTGGCTGAACAGGGTGACAAGCAGATAAATAGCCGCCGCAATCACATACCAGGTAAAGGGTTCCTGCGTACGGGTGGCGATACTTTTGGTTTGCAGCATCAGGTCATTCACACTGATCAGCGACACCAGCGCGGTGTCTTTCAGCAGCACCAGCCACTGATTACTCAGACCCGGTAATGCATGACGCCACATCTGCGGCATGATCAGACGGAAGAAAATCGCCGACTTTTTCATGCCCAGTACCTGACCGGATTCCCATTGGCCTTGCGGCACGGCTTTCAGTGCGCCGCGCAAGGTCTGCGATGCGTAAGCCGAATACAGCAGGGAAAGGGCGATCACACCACACACAAACGGGCTGACTTCGAAGTTCTCAATCGGCAGTTTGATCGGGATGGCGAACAGGCCGAGGTTGATGCTGAAGCCATCGGCCAGCACCATCAGCAGCTGTGAGGAACCGAAATAGATGAACAGCACCACCAGAATTTCCGGCAGACCGCGCAGCACGGTGACCCACGCGGTACCCAGCCAGCTAAGCGGCTTCCACGGCGCGGATTCCCAGACAGCGAAAATCATCGCCAGCACCAGGCCGAGGATCAGCGCACAAACGGCAAGGCCGACGGTCATCCCGGCGGCGCTTGCTAAAGGTTGGAATTCAGTCATTGATAGGCAAACTTATTGCTGGAACCATTTTGAATACAGCGTCTTGTAAGTGCCGTCAGCTTTCACTTTTGCCAGCGCATCATTCAGTTTAGTCAGCAATTCAGTGTTGTTCTGACGAACAGCAACACCCAGACCGGTACCGAAATACGTCGGGTCAGTGACTTTATCGCCGACAGCGGCCAGATTTTTGTTCTGTTTCAGCCATTCGTTCACCACAGCGGTGTCACCGAAGACCGCGTCCAGACGACCATTTTTCAGATCCAGCACGGCGTTCTGATAGCTGTCATACGGCACGGCAGTGATTTCAGGGTGCTTATCCATCAGGTATTTCTGATGGGTGGTGCCGTTCTGCATACCGACGCGTTTGCCTTTCAGCGCCGCAACGTCAGTGAACTGACCGGAATGGGCGATGAAAATAGCGGAGTTGTCGTAGTACGGGTTGGTGAAAGCGACTTGCTTGAGACGTTCCGGCGTGATGTCCATACCGGAAATCACCGCGTCAAAACGACGGAATTTCAGGCTTGGGATCAGGCTGTCAAACGCCTGGTTGGTGAAGGTACAGGTGGCCTGCATCTCTTTACACATGGCGTTCGCCAGATCGACGTCGAAGCCCTGGATCTTGTTGCTGGAGTCGACAAACTCAAACGGAGGATAAGACGCTTCCATCGCGAAACGGATGGTATCAGCCGCGCTGGCTGACAAACTGACGGTGGCCAGAACCGCGGCAATTACTAATTTTTTCATCGCAAACTCCGTAGAAACATCAATCAATGTATTGATAAGAATACAGTTTAGTGGGAAAGGTAGCTGGCAAACTCTTTGGTTTGCGGCTGAGCGAAAATGGAGGCATCGCCTTGCTCAACAATGCGGCCATTTTCCATGTACACCACGCGGCTGGCGGTTTTACGCGCCACTTCCACTTCGTGGGTCACGATAACCTGTGTAATCCCGGTACCCGCCAGTTCGCGGATAATACTGACGATCTGGGCAGTGATTTCCGGGTCAAGCGCGGCGGTCGGTTCATCAAACAGCAGAACCTGAGGCTCCATCATCAGCGCACGGGCAATCGCCACACGCTGTTGCTGACCACCGGAAAGGTGTAAAGGAAAGCGATCGGCGTAATCGGTCAGGCGCAGACGGGTCAGCAGTTTCTGGGCACGTTGCATCGCGACATCTTTGGTCAGTCCCAGAACACGGATCGGGGCTTCCAGTAAGTTGTCGAGTACGGTGCGGTGCGGCCACAGGTTGTATTGCTGGAATACCATGCCGACGTTCTGACGCAGTTCGCGAACGGCTTTTTCATCCGGCTTGCGGGTGAAATCGAAGGTGTTACCGGCGATATGCAATGTGCCTGAACGCGGCATTTCCAGCAGGTTCAGAACACGTAACAGGGAGCTTTTGCCTGCACCACTTGGCCCGAGTAAAACCAAAGTTTCACCGGCAGGGCAGTCGAGCTGGATGTCAAAAAGCGCCTGATGCACGCCGTAGAAGCAGTTGATGCTATTAAGTTGAATACTCATGCGCAAATAGTGAATAGCCATTGATGCCGCAGATGGTAACTTCCACAGCATAGTTATGCAACGATCGCGGCTTAAAAATTATGTGTTGCCGCAGGAATGCCAAAGTGTAGCACAACATATTGTTAACTAACTGTGACGGGGGTGTTGGTCAATGGCGTTATTCATCATTGACCAACATTTTCGTGTGGGGTTTTTAGAAAGCTGAACGGGTTACTGGTTTTCTAAAACCTGACGCAGCGTGCCGCTGGAAGCGAAATCGAGGTTGGCCATATACCGCACGTCATCGACCGTCCAGCATGTGCCTTCCCGCACCATCAGCACTTCATCTTTCCAGCGGGTTGACGCGCCTTGGTCTTTCTCATGCGTGAAGGTCACGCGCAGAGGAATGTTGCGAGCGTCGGTATTTGGAATGGTGGAGGCGTCGTCAACGGAGGCGGACGTCGGGCCGTCAAACAGGCTGGAGAAAATGTCACCATCGCCGGAGCCGGCACCGGTTTTTTCGTTGGGTGAAGCCGCAATATCCACTTTCGGTTGTGACCGTGCTTTCAGCAGGGCGTCATATAACGCGGTGCTCAGATAAGGACGGTACGCCGCAAGCTGGCTGGCATTCGGTATTCCGCTGCCGCCTTGTTTAATGCGCAAATCATAGAATTGCTGAGCCACGCTGTCAGGGCCGCCGTCGACACACGGCGCGGTACGGCTGCCGATATCCTTATACGCAGGTTCTACCGTGGTGCAGGCATTTAACATCAATACAAACGGGATTGCGGCGAGCAGAGTTTTCTTTTTCATCGTATTCCTTACTGAAAGATTGAACGTTTTCACCATGACTTTCTTTACCATACAGTATAAAACCGATTTGGCTTAATGCATGGCGCAGAGAAAAACAGTCACCCGCAATACCTTGATCTCTCACGCATGGTTTATGCTGTGGATGAACGCTGCGCTTCAACGTGGACGACAACTGATAAGGAATACTCATGCAAATTTCAACCACCCCGACCCTCGAAGGTTTCACCATTGCTGAATATTGTGGCGTGGTGACAGGCGAAGCGATTTTAGGCGCGAATATTTTCCGTGATTTTTTCGCGGGCGTACGCGATATCGTCGGCGGACGTTCCGGCGCTTATGAAAAAGAGCTGCGCAAGGCGCGTGAGATTGCTTTCCGTGAGCTGGAAGAACAGGCGAAAGAACGCGGCGCCAACGCGGTTGTCGGCATCGACATCGATTACGAAACCGTGGGTAAAGACAGCAGCATGCTGATGGTCAGCGTGTCCGGCACCGCAGTGATCGTACACCGCAAATGATGTGCCGCCGTCTGTCACGCGGCGTACTGACCGCCGCCTTGCTGTTGCTGGCGGGGTGTCAGGGTGCCAGCGAAAAAGCCAAAGACGCGCCGTTCCGGCTGGAAACGGCGCGGCAGGCGCAGGGCGCGGATCAGCGGATCCGTTTTCTGGTGATCCATTACACCGCCGAAGATTTCAACAACGCATTAAATACGCTTACAGATGAACACGTCAGCGCGCATTACCTCATTCCGGCGCAACCGCCCTTTGAAGACGGTAAACCGGTGGCGTGGCAACTGGTGCCGGAAAATAGGCGCGCCTGGCATGCGGGTGCCAGCGGCTGGCGCGGGCGCACCAATCTCAACGACACGTCGGTCGGCATTGAGCTGGAAAACAAAGGCTACAGCAGGCATCTGCTTGGCAAAAAATTCTATCCGTTCCCGCCTGCGCAAATCGATTTGCTGGCAAATCTGAGTCAGGAGATTGTCACGCGTTATCAGATTGAACCGCGCAATGTGGTGGGACACAGTGATATCGCCCCGCAGCGCAAGGATGACCCCGGCCCGCTGTTTCCGTGGCAGGAAATGGCTGAACGCGGGATTGGGGCATGGCCGGATGCGGCGCGGGTCAATCACTCTCTGGCAGGACGCAATCCGCAGCAACCGGTCGATCAGACACAATTGCTGGGGCTGCTGAAAGCCTACGGCTATCCGGTGAGTGATGACATGACGCCGGAACAGCAGCGGCGGGTGATCGCCGCGTTCCAGATGCATTTCCGTCAGAGTGATTACCGCGGTCATGCGGATGCCCAGACGCAGGCCATCGCGCAGGCGTTATTAGTGCAGTATCCGGATAAGAATGACTGAAATCAGCGGCTGACCCTGGCGGTCAGTCGCGTTTCGGACCGATACCGTGCAGCCCCTGAAGTTTACCGTGATCGCGCAGCCAGTCGGCGGTGCGGATAATCCCCTGATCGAGCGAAATCACCGGCACATAGCCCAGTTCTTTCTGCGCGCGCTGCGTATCGAGCGTGAGATCAAAATTCAGTTTCGCCACGCTGTAATGCGTCAGCACCGGCTCTTTATGCGAGCTTTTGCTGATACGCTCCATGCCCCGCGCCATCATATCCAGCAACGGATAAGGCACCGAGCGGATGCGGTATTTGATATCCAGATTTTCCATCAGCTGCTGCACCAGCGTACGCAGCGGGCGCGGCTGCTGATTGGTAATGTTGAAGGCGCGACCGGACTCGGTGGACTGAGAATGCGTCGCCAGCCACATTGCATGTACGGCGTTCTCGACGTACGTCATATCGACCAGTGCTTCGCCGCCGCGTGGCAACATCAGCGTGCCGCCGTATTTCAGCATCTGTAACAGGCGCGGCAGCAGCACGTTATCGTGCGGGCCGAAAATACCCTGCGGTCGCAGGATGGTGAAATGGGTTTGCGGATTGGACAGTGCCAGCGTGTGGATCACCTGCTCACCGGCGGCTTTACTGCGCGCAAACGAGTTAGCGAAACGGTGCGGACGAAAATCTTCCTGTATATCGCGGTGATGATGGAAATCGAAATAGATGGCCGGCGATGAAATATGGACGAAGTTTTCCACGCCATAAGCTGCCGACCATTCGCCCAGACGCCGCGTGGCGCGCACGTTGGCCAGTTCAAATTCCTGTTCGCTGCCCCACGGCGACATCAGCCCCGAACAGTGCCAGACGGTGTCGATATCTGCCAGCAACGCTTTTGCCTGTGCTGAGACCAGCGTGGTGAGATCGGCGTGAATAAATTCCGCGCCCATTTTCTGCAAAAGCGATCCCATGGCGGCGTTACGGCCTGTCGCCCGGACTTTGATGCCTTTATTTCGCAGAAACTCAACGGCGTTACGTCCAGGGCCGCCACTCGCACCGGTAACCAAAACCTTCATATACAGGCCAATGCCTTCATAAATAGAGAAAAAATATTGTCAGCGTCAGAGTTCTGGCACCCCTCAGCAATAAGGGTGCCATTCTTTCGTGAAATTGTGCGGGTTGCAATGGGAAAGGGGGAAAGCTGTGTCCGAAAGCGGATTAAATGACCCTTTCTAGCGTCCGCAACGGTCTTTCTGCCGGGCAAGGCTGGCGATGCGTTTTGCCATGCCACGAAAAATAAACTGATGAGCGGGCATCATACTGAACCAGTACAGCAGCCCGCTGAACCCGGCGGGATGCCACCACGCGCGCACATCCAGACTGCGGCTCTCGCCATGATCGGTAATGGTGAACGTTAAGCGCCCCAGCCCCGGTGCTTTCATGCCGAATAACAGCGCCAGTTCACGCTGCGGTTTCAGCCCGATGACTTTCCAGCCGTCGATTTTATCGCCGGGTTTCAGAAAGTCGCGATCAGGACGGCCGTATTTTACGCCGCCGCCGAGTAAATCATCGATGCGCGCCCGCGTTTTCCATAAGCCGTTGGCATAGAAATACCCCTCCGCGCCGCCCAGCTGCTGAATGACTTTCCAGAGTGAGGCTTTGGTGGCTGAGGTTTCCAGCGTAAAACCGGCTTGTTTCGGGTAATAACCGTAGCCGGGGCGCCAGCGCGCACGGGCATCCGCATCGTAGCCCCAGTCCGGTGAATCCATAATTTGCTGCTGTTCTTTTTCCAGTGTCGTGCGGATCGCCTCATCAACAGGGATCAGGGTCTGCGGGATCAGCCTTTGCAGTTTCTCACTGTCAGCCGGTAAATCGTGATTCAGCCCCTGAATCAGCGCCTTCGCCAGCGACGTCGGCACGGAGGTGATCAGGCTGAGGAAATACACCGAAACAAAGGAGGTCGGCAGGGGAACCGGGATCAGCCAGCGGCGTTTGCCGCTCATGGCGATAAAGCGTTCAAACAGGGTCTGATAGCTGATGTACTCCGGTCCTGCGGCCTCCAGGATCTGATTTTCGCTGGCAGGCAGTGTCACCAGCCCCTGCAAATAATTCAGCAGGTTTTCCAGCGCAATCGGGGAGGACTTTGAGCGGACCCAGCGCGGCGGCGTCAGCACCGGCAGGTTATAGACCATGTCACGCATCACTTCGAACGCGGCAGAACCCGCGCCAATCACAATGCCGGTGCGCAGTTCTGTCACCGGGATGGCGCTCATGCGCAGCAAATTGCCGGTCAGTTTTCTCGCCTGCAAATGCGGCGAATGGTTGTCTTCCGGCTGCATCGAGCCGAGATACACAATGTGCTTAATGGAGGACTCTTTCAGCGCCAGCAGGGTGTGTTGCGCGGCCTGCCGTTCCTTTTCCAGCAAGTCATCATCTTCGGCCATCGCGTGAACCAGATACACCAGCACATCCGCGCCTTCAAAGGCGGCAGCCAGCGTTTTACTCTGATACACATCGGCGAAACAGCAGCGGACGTTCGGCCATTTTTGTTGCTGTAACCATTCGATCCGGCGTGCGGCGGCTGTCACCTGAAAGCCTTGCTGGCTGAGATGCTCGGTGAGATGTTGTCCGATATATCCGCTGGCGCCGAGAACGACGATCCGGCCAGTGTGTGTCGTGATTGGCATTTCCATTTGCTCGGTCAGTGTGAGGGAGATAAAGCAGAAAATACGGCGATAGCCCGCAGGTTATCGCCGTGAACCGGACGGTCTGTCAGGCGTGCTGGTGCAGGAATTCCTGCCACAGCGCCACGACTTTTTGCAGGTCTTCGCGGCTGATATTGATGTGCGTCAGCACACGGGTCAGGGGACCGGCGCTGATGATCACTCCGCGCTCCAGCATCCACGGCCCCATTTTAGCCGCCAGCTCTGCGCTCTGTTTGATGTACAGCACGTTGGTCTGAGCACCCGGCGCGGCAATTTCGACGCCGATCTTGCTCAGTTCTTCCGCCAGCCACTGCGCATTGTCGTGGTCATCTTTCAGACGTGCCACGTTGTTTTCCAGCGCGTAAATCGCCGCTGCGGCCAGAATCCCGGACTGGCGCATACCGCCGCCGGTCATTTTGCGCCAGCGGTTCGCGCGCTGGATGTACTCTTTGCTGCCGACCAGCAGGGAGCCAATCGGCGCGCCCAGACCTTTCGACAGGCAGATCGTCAGTGTGTCGCAATACTGCGTGATCTCGCGCAGTTCCACGTTCAGCGCCACGGCCGCATTCATGATGCGGGCACCATCGATATGCAGTGCCAGCCCTTTTTCGCGGGTGAAGGCAAACGCCTTTTGCAGATATTCCAGCGGCAGCACCTTGCCGCTGTGGGTATTTTCCAGACTCAGCAGGCGGGTACGGGCGAAGTGAATGTCATCCGGTTTGATGGCAGCGGCGACTTTATCCAGCGGAATCGAACCGTCAGCGTCCATATCCAGCGGCTGCGGCTGAATGCTGCCGAGGACCGCCGCACCGCCTGCTTCGTACATATAATTGTGGGCTTTCTGGCCGACAATATATTCTTCGCCACGCTGGCAGTGCGTCAGCAACGCCACCAGATTGGCCTGTGTGCCGGTCGGTAAAAACAGCGCTGCTTCTTTACCGCACAGCTTTGCGGCCATGTCCTGCAAAGCATTTACCATTGGGTCATCGCCGTAGACATCATCGCCGACTTCAGCGCGGGCCATGGCCTGACGCATCGCTTCACTGGGGCGGGTTACGGTATCACTGCGTAAGTCGATCAACGTGGCTTCCTCTTCTCGGGTTGTAGTTGTGAATGCATGATTAGACAGAATTACCCGCCTAATCATGCACTATAGCCCTGTCAGGGTTATCGCAGCCAGTTGGTTTTTGCCAGTTCAACCACTTCGTCGCCGCGACCGCTGATCACTGCGCGCAGCATGTACAGGCTGAAGCCTTTGGCTTGCTCGAATTTGATCTGCGGCGGCATCGCCAGTTCTTCGGTGGCGGTGATCGCATCGATCAGCACCGGACCTTCGTAGGCGAAGGCATCCTGAAGGGCGGTGTCAATATCCGAGGCTTTTTCAACGCGGATGCCTTTGATGCCTGCGGCTTCAGCAATGGCGGCGAAATCCGGGTTTTTCAACTCGGTACCGTCCGTGAGATAGCCGCCGGATTTCATTTCCATCGCCACAAATCCCAGCACACTGTTGTTGAAAATGATGATTTTCACCGGCAGCTTTTGCTGCGCCAGCGTCAGGAAATCCCCCATCAGCATGGCGAATCCGCCGTCACCGCACAGGGCGACCACCTGCCGCGTGCGGTCAATGGCTTGCGCGCCAATCGCCTGCGGCATGGCATTCGCCATTGAGCCGTGGTTAAACGAGCCGAGCAGACGGCGCTGACCGTTCATTTGCAGATAACGGCAGGCCCAGACGGTCGGCGTGCCGACGTCGCAGGTGAAAATCGCATCGGCGGCGGCAAAGCGGCTGATCTGCTGCGCCAGATATTGCGGATGGATCGGCTGCTTGTCGTTCGGCGTCGCCAGCCCGTCGAGATCTTTGCGCGCTTCTTCGTAATGCTTCAGCGCCTTGTCGAGGAACTTGCGTTCGTTTTTCACCTGCAATTGCGGCAGAAGGGCGGTCAGGGTGGATTTGATGTCGCCGACCAGCGCCATATCCACATGGCAATGCGCGCCGATGCTGCCCGGATTAATGTCGATCTGAATGATTTTGGCATCGGTCGGATAGAAGGCGCGATACGGGAATTGCGTACCGAGCAGGATCAGGGTGTCGGCATTGAGCATGGCGTGATAGCCGGAAGAAAAACCGATCAGCCCGGTCATGCCGACGCTGTACGGATTGTCCCACTCGATATGTTCTTTCCCGCGCAGGGCATGGACGACCGGCGCTTTCAGGGTTTCAGCCAGCTTAATCACTTCGTCATGCGCGCCCGCGCAGCCGCTGCCACACATCATTGTGATATTGGTCGCGCCGTTCAGCAGTTCGGCCAGCTTCGCCAGTTCCGTGGGCTGTGGGGTGACTTTCGGCAGCACCGGCGGATACCAGCTGACTTTGGCGTCTTCCGGCGCTGGCCTGAGCGCCACATCGCCCGGCAGCACAATCACCGACACGCCACGATTGAGAATGGCTTTGCGCATGGCGATCGCCAGCACCTGCGGCAGTTGCTCGGGATTGCTGATCAGTTCGCAGTAATGGCTGCATTCGCGGAATAATTCGGTCGGATGGGTTTCCTGAAAATAACCGCTGCCGATTTCACTCGACGGAATATGGGCGGCAATCGCCACAACCGGCACGTGATTGCGATGGCAATCGAACAGGCCGTTGATCAGATGCAGGTTGCCGGGACCACAGGAACCGGCGCAGACCGCCAGCTCACCGGTGATTTGCGCTTCGGCACCGGCGGCAAACGCAGCCACTTCTTCATGGCGCGTACCCAGCCATTCGATGGTGCCCATGCGGTTCAGGCTGTCGCTCAGCCCGTTCAGGGAGTCGCCGGTGACGCCCCAGATCCTTTTTACGCCTGCTGCCTCGAGAGTTTTCGCCAGATATGCTGCTACGCTTTGTTGTTTCATTACTGAATCCCTCCACTGATGCTGAAAAATAACTGCGTTAAGCATAGTCCACTGATTACATCCTTGAATGTTCAGCCTTAAACCATACAAAAATACGCGAGTGAGGGAGGTGAAGATTTGTAAATCTGCCCGCGCAGACTGTAAAAAGTCATGTGCGGGCAGGGTGTTAACGCGGGGATCAGGCGAGGGTGACGTCGCCCTGAAGCTGACAGCTACACGCCAGCACATAACCCTGAGCGACCTCTTCGTCGGTCAGCGTCATGCGGCTGGTGGTCTGATAATCACCGGAAAGTATCCGGGTTTTACAGCTGCCGCAGACGCCTGCACGACAGGCCGCGGTGACCGGTAGCTTGTGCTGCTCCATGGCGGCCAGCAGGGTCGAACCGACCGGCACGCGGTAATGCTGTAACGGTGTCAGGCGGGTCAGCGTCAGTTGCTGATCAGCAGACACGTCCGCCTCCGCTGCCTGAAACTGTTCTTTGACGATATTCTCCTGCACCGCGCCCAGCGCCTTCGCCCATTCTCCCGCCAGTTGCATATACGGCACCGGGCCGCAAATCATTACCCGGCGTTGACGCATATCCGGCACCTGACTTTGCAGTAAATCCTGGCTCAGACGTCCGGCGATGTGCCCCGGCGCGGCATCCTTTTCCGCCAGAATGGTCAGGTTCAGTTGCGGATATTGGGCCGCCAGTTGCTGCCATTCATCGGCAAAAATGATGTCCTGCGGGCTGCGCACACTGTAAAACACCTGCACACTTAGCGCCGGATGATGTGCCAGTACATCCCGCGTGATCGACATCACCGGCGTCACACCACAGCCTGCCGCCAGCAATAACAGCGGCTGTTCGGTGTCGCAGGTGAATTCCCCTTGCGCATCACTCAGCCAGACATAATCACCGGGTTTCACCTGCTCCGTCAGCCAGGATGAGCCTGTGCCACCGTCGATGCGGCGCACCGTCAGCTGAATAAAACGGCTTTTTCCCGGCGTGGAGGAGAGCGTATACGCGCGCTGCACATCGCCACTCTGGCCGATATTGACCAGCGCAAACTGTCCGGGACGATACGGATAGACATCGTGAGTCATCAGCGACAGCGTGCGTACATCCGGTGTTTCCTGCGTAACGGAACAGACCTGCATACGATTCTGGCATAGCGCGGTCGGCTGATCGGGAAATAAAGGAAATTTCATTTCAGCTTACTCCGGCAGCATGGTTTTCAGATCCTGCTCCACCGAGGTGATTGCGCGCAGGCCAAATTTTTCATTCAGGATCGCCAGCAGGTTATCGGTGAGGAAGGCTGGCGCCGTCGGGCCGGTGGCGATGTTTTTCACCCCGAGCGACAGCAGGGTCAGCAGGATCACAATGGCTTTCTGTTCAAACCACGACAGCACCAGACTCAGCGGCAAATCATTCACGCCGCAGCCTAATTTCTCAGCCAGATTCACAGCAAGAATAATGGCGGAATAAGCATCGTTACACTGACCGACGTCCAGCAGACGCGGCAACCCTTCGAGCGTACCGAAATCCAGTTTGTTGAAACGGTATTTACCGCAGGCCAGCGTCATGATCAGACAATCCTGCGGCACGCTGAGGGCCAGATCGGTGAAGTAGCTGCGTTCGCCACGGCTGCCGTCACAGCCGCCGATCAGGAAGATATGACGCAGTTTTTTGGCAGCGACCAGATCAATCACGGTGTCTGCCGCGCTGAGTAAGGTCTGACGGCCAAATCCGACGGTGATTTCCTGCTCAATCTCACTGTAACGGAAGCCCGGAAGCTGCAACGCCTGGGTGATGACCGGGGCAAAATCTTCGCCTTCCAGATGCTGTACGCCCGGCCAGCCGACGATGCTGCGTGTCCAGATGCGGTCGCCATAATTGCCGACGTTCGGATCAATAATGCAGTTCGATGTCATGACCACCGGACCGGGGAATCGGGCGAATTCCACCTGCTGATTCTGCCAGCCGCTGCCGTAGTTACCGGCCAGATGCGGAAATTTCTTCAGCTCAGGGTAACCGTGCGCAGGCAGCATTTCGCCGTGGGTGTAGATGTTGATGCCGGTACCGGCGGTTTGCTCAAGCAGCATCTGCAAATCTTTCAGGTCGTGACCGGAGATCAGGATCGCTTTGCCTGCCAGCGGACGGACATTCACCGCCGTCGGTTGCGGGTGCCCGTAGGCGTCGGTTTCGCCTTTATCCAGGATCGCCATCACGCCAAAGTTCATTTTGCCGATCGCCATCGCGTTGCTGAGCAGTTCGCCCATGTCCGACGGCTGCGTGCCCAGCCAGGCCATCAGGCGGTGGTATTCGGCATAAATGGCGGTGTCAGACTGGCCCAGCACATGGGCGTGTTCCATATAGGCCGCCGCCCCTTTCAGGCCGTACAGACAGAGCATCCGCAGACCATGAATGTCATCGCCGATCTGCGCTTTGTCACTGTTGAGGGCAAACTGCTGCGCCTGCTGTTGCAGCTCGCTGAGGTTATCGCTCACCAGTTCCAGTGCGGCCAGCGGGTGGCTGACGATGACATCAGGATCCATCAGACGGCAACGGACGGCCAGCGCCTCGCGGTGAATAATGGCCTCGCGGGCATAACCCACGATACGGTCAGAATCGAAGTTGACGTTGGTCAGGGTGGAGAAAAAGGCGCGGGGCGCGAAGCTGTCGATCCCGGCATCACTGATGCCGTAGCCGCGGGCGGTGAGCGCCCAGGCGGATAATCCTTCCAGCACGGCCACCAGTAAGTCTTGTAAATCAGAGGTTTCTGCCGTTTTACCACACATACCCTGCGCATAAGCGCAGCCATTGCCCGCCGGGGTACGGACTGTTTGTTCACATTGCACACAAAACATGATGAGGTCCTTTTTTAAAGTTGCATTTTAAATGCTTGTTTTAATGCAAGCCTAGAACCGGCAGGAACAGAAATGAAGGAGTTTTTAAGACAAAGTGACGCGAAGTTGATTTATCGCAAGTTTTGCAGGAAGGCACCCGCTGCCGGATGGCAGCGGGAAGGGCGGTGATCAGGCGGAGAAAAAGGCCATTAACACCGGGGCGATCAGGCTGAGGATAAAGCCGTGCACCACGGCGGGCGGCACCATATCCAGCCCGCCACTGCGCTGTAAAACCGGCAGGGTGAAGTCCATCGACGTCGCGCCGCACAGACCAAGTGCCGTCGAGCGGCTGCTGCGTACCAGCGTCGGGATCAGCATGATGGCGCACAGTTCGCGCGCCAGATCGTTAAAGAAGGCGGCGCTGCCAATCACCGGCCCGAAGGAATCGGTCAGCACGATACCGGAAAGCGAATACCAGCCGTAACCGGACGCCATCGCCAGGCCGGTTTTCAGCGGCAGACCGAGCAGCACGGCAGCCAGCGCACCGCCAATCAGGGCGCTGAGCGCCACCACCACCGCCACCATCATGCCGCGACGGTTGAGGATAATCTGGCGCAGGGTCATGCTGCTGTTGCGCAGTTGCAGACCGACCAGCGCCAGCAGGAATAACAGCGCGATTTCGCTGGCCTGCGAGGCGAACGTCAGCCAGTGCCATTGGGTCAGGCCGAGTGCAAAACCGCCGACCACCACGCCACACAGTTTCAGGGATTCCAGTGCCATGTGAATACGCGACGGCAGTTTTTCTTGTTTGTATTGCGTTTTCCAGGGTTTGCGGCGTTCCAGCAGCCACAGCGCGGCGTAGTTCATCACGAAAATACACAGGAAGCAGACGGCCGCGTATTTGAATATCAGCAGTAAATTGGTGCTGAGATTGTCGAGAAAAGCCAGACTGATGCCCATAATGAACAGGATGACATACACCATCCAGCTCAGTAACTGGTTCACGAGATGCAGCAGGGAACGGCTTTTGAGCGGAATGAGATAGCCGGCAATCAGCGGCAGGAGAATAATTAACAGCCCGGAATACATGATGCAAAAGTCCCTGAAAAGTGAGATCCCATGAATGGTGCGCGGCACAGAAAATGCCGCCCGCCACGCTAACGAAAAGTTATCTGACTGTAAAGCAGCTTCGGCACGCAGAGATATCTCCGGGTGCTTGACCTGAACCGATTTTTAACGCCATGCTCGGGAAAGCTCTGAGCGCACAGGAGGCGTCTGATGTATCTGGAACATATTGATATTGTCGGTTTTCGCGGAATTAACCGCCTGTCTTTGACGCTGAACCAGCCAGCACAACGTGGGGCATCCATTACCGCTTCTGTCCATCAGGGGCAGACAGAATCCTCTCTGACCAACACCGTGTTGATCGGCGAAAACGCCTGGGGCAAATCCAGCCTGCTTGATGCCTTAACCCTGCTGCTTTCACCGGAACCCAAACTTTACTGCTTTAAAGAGGAGGATTTCTATTTCCCGGCGGGAGAAGAGGAGTCCAAATCGCAGTATCTGCATGTGGTGTTTACGTTTTGCGAGAATCAGGCAGGACATCATATGTCGCCGCGTTTTAATCCGCTCTCACCACTTTGGGTGAAATGCGCCGACAAGCTGAACCGGATTTATTACCGGCTGGAAGGGGAACTGGACGACGATGGCAGCGTGATGACGCTGCGCAGTTTCCTGTCCTCCAACGGCCAGCCTTTAAACCTGACGACCATAGATCCGCTGGCACAGGCGCTGATCCGCCTGAATCCGGTATTGCGTTTGCGCGATGCGCGCTTTATCCGCCGTCTGCGCAGTGAGACGCTGGCCCCGCGTCTGGGGGCCAATAATGAAGAACTGGCCAGACAGCTGGATGAACTGACGCGGGAGCTGGTCCACAGCCCGCAGACGCTGAAAAACAGCGAACTGCGCAGCGGGCTTTCGGCGATGCAGCAGTTGCTGGAACATTATTTTGCCGAGCAGGGGACATCGAACAGCGTGCCGTGGCAGCAGAAGCGTCATGGCCGGGCGGAGAGCCGCCGGGCATGGCGTTCGCTGGATAATATCAACCGCATGATTGCCGAACCGAACAGCCGCAGTATGCGGGTGATGCTGCTGGGCATGTTTTCCACCTTGTTACAGGCCAAAGGTTCGGTGGTGCTGCACCCGGATGCGCGGCCGCTGCTGCTCATCGAAGACCCCGAAACGCGCCTGCATCCGATCATGCTGTCGGTGGCCTGGGGATTGCTGGATCAGCTGCCTCTGCAACGCATCACCACCACGAATTCCGGTGATTTACTCTCGCTGGTGCCGGTTGAACAGATCTGCCGTCTGGTGCGTGAATCCGGCCGCGTCGCGGCTTACGCCATTGGCCCTGAAGGGCTGAGCATGGAAGACAGCCGCCGTATCGCTTTTCATATCCGCTTTAACCGCCCCTCGTCGCTGTTCGCCCGCTGCTGGCTGCTGGTGGAGGGGGAAACCGAAGTCTGGCTGCTGAACCAGCTGGCGCGTCAGTGTGGCTATCATTTTGAATCGGAAGGGATCAAGGTGATTGAGTTCGCACAATGTGGCCTGAAGCCACTGCTGCGTTTTGCCCGGCAAATGGGCATCGAATGGCATGCGCTGGTCGATGGTGATGAAGCCGGACGCAAATATGCGGCGACGGTGATTGCCAATGTGGAAAACCACGACGATACGTTGCGTTATCGCCTGACGGCATTGCCGTCGCAGGATATCGAACATTTTCTGTATCGCGACGGGTTCGAGGACGTTTACCGCAAGAACGCTGCTATACCGGACAATGTCCCGATGTCGCCGCGACGCATTATTGATAAAGCCATTCACCGCAGCTCAAAGCCGGATCTGGCCATCGACGTGGCCCTGGCCGCCTCGCTGCGCGGAACCTCGTCGATTCCGCCTTTGCTGCGGCAAATGTTTTCCCGCGTGGCATGGCTGGCACGCGGCCGGGCGGATTAAGCGGCGCGGCTGTTATCCGTCATCAGCGGATTGCCATGACCCCGGCTAAAGGTCTGGCGGATCTGCGTTTCCAGATCGTCTAACAGCTGGTAACGGCGACGGTATTCCGAGCGCCGTTTACTGGCGATTTCTTCCAGCGGGCGGTGAGCAATCTGCAACGGTAAATGGAAATAACCGTCTTCGGCCTGCTTCGCTTCCATGGTTTCCCAGAAACTGTCGTAATCGGCAAATACCATGCCTTTGCGTTTTTTGTAGCGCGGATTTTCATAAATATGCGTGTGGTTACCCACCGCCACAATCTGTTTCATGCCGGTTACGTCCGCGAGAGTCGTCAGCGCTTCAATCACCAGACGTTTGGGAAATAATCCGTGGCAGGCTTTGGTTGCGGTCTGGATTTCCTGATGATCCACATGCGCGCGTGGCCCCTGTAATGCGCCGATGAACAATGTCGGACGTCCCAGATATTCAATAAAGGAGAACGTCACGATCGCAATCGGCTCGCCCTGCGGCGTGGTAAATGTCAGGGTGGCTTCCCCTTCTTTATCCAGACGGCTGATGGCATTAAAGGTGATAGCAAAACGCTGTTCATCTTTTCCCGTCAGCGTGGCAATCGCCATCGGTTTTTTGCTCAGATAACCGTGATTAATCGCCTCCGGCAGGCAGTGGCCGATCATGTCGTAATGGTCGGTGATGCGCTTCATCGCCTGTTCCGGCGTGATATTGGCCGCCTGGTAGGTGCGGTGCAGTTTGCAGGGCAAGCTGGGCATGGCGGCGAGGATTTCGTCGCGTTGCGGGTGATGCGACAGATAATCAAGCATGCCGAACGTTCTGCGCGGATGCAGCAAAGCGCGATAAAGGAATTTGAAGCGATAACGTGGCAATGTCCATGAAGGCCCCGGCGTGATGCGGCGTGAGAGCAATGCCTTCATCAACTGAAAGCCTGAAAGCGGCGCCTTTTCTTCGGCAGGGTAGCTGAAAGTGGTCATGAAATTACCTGTTATTGTTAGCCAGATTTCTGTAGTGGCTATTTCAACAGGCGCAAAATAAACAGGCGTACAACGGCGGAAATTATGAGGAAATTGAAGGTGATTTGTTGAGATTGTGTTTAGTTTTAATTCCTTTTATATCCTGTCTTAGCAATCGGTGTTTAAAAAATGTACTTTTTTTCGTGCGAAGGGCTTGAAGCCAGCGTCATTCTCCCCCATAAATAAAAATGCCAGTCAGTGAGTGACCGGCATTTGCAGTTGAAGCGTGATGTGTTGCGTAATGCTGAACCGGTCAGGCGACCGCTTCACTTTCCACTGGAATAATGAGACTGGCATGATTCCCCTTTGGGCCTTCATGAACGTCGAAATTGACCTGCTGGCCGGCTTTTAATGTCCGGTAACCCTCCATCTGAATTGTGGAGTAGTGAGCGAAGATGTCTTCACCGCCATTTTGCGGGCAAATGAAGCCAAAGCCTTTAGCATTATTGAACCATTTAACAGTACCCGTCTGCATGCTTCTACATCCCTCTCATGACTAGTCTGGTAGTAAATAGATAAAGCCAGTTGAGTGAGCACGAAGGCCGGAACGCAGCGGATCAGCGCCTGTTCGAGCCTGTTTAAACTCCGTTCAGCTCACGAATTTACACTCTAGTGGAATAGAGTTGGACGTCAAGGAATCGGCATTTGTCCCGAGGGGGCAGATAACCAAACTTTGAAGCAGGTAACGCTATTGACATATTTTGTTAAATTTTCGTAGCGGGGCGGATGGCAGGGAGAACATTTTGTGCAGCGGCGCGGCGACGCAAGAGATGGTAAAATACGGTCATAATGATGTGAGGCTAAGCAGAAAGTGTTCACGTTTCGTATTTAGCATCCAAACGATCTTCACAGGTGACGAGCAGGCAATGGGTAATAATCAAGACTGGCTAAATTTTGAACATTTGGCGGCGGATAAGCAAAAGGATGAGGTAAAACCGCCATCTATGTATAAAGTTATATTAAACAACGACGATTACACTCCAATGGAATTTGTGATTGACGTTCTGCAAAAGTTCTTTTCTTATGATATTGAACGTGCAACGCAACTGATGCTCCAGGTGCACTACAGAGGCAAAGCGATATGCGGCGTTTATACCGCCGAAGTCGCGGAAACCAAGGTCGCACACGTAAATGAGTACGCCAAGGAGAATGAGCATCCGTTGCTGTGTACGCTGGAAAAAGCCTGATTAAGGCAATCTATTTGGGAGGTGCCTATGCTCAATCAAGAACTTGAACTCAGTCTCAACATGGCTTTCGCAAGAGCCCGTGAGCACCGGCATGAGTTTATGACCGTGGAGCACCTGTTGCTGGCGTTGCTCAGCAACCCTGCTGCCCGTGAAGCGCTTGAAGCTTGTACAGTGGATTTAGTGGCCCTGCGCCAGGAACTGGAAGCCTTCATCGAGCAAACCACACCCACCTTACCTGCCAGTGAAGAAGAACGTGACACCCAGCCTACGCTGAGTTTCCAGCGCGTTCTGCAACGTGCGGTATTCCACGTGCAATCTTCTGGCCGCAGCGAAGTGTCCGGCGCCAATGTTCTGGTCGCGATTTTCAGCGAACAGGAATCTCAGGCCGCCTATCTGCTGCGCAAACATGATGTCAGCCGCCTTGATGTGGTGAACTTTATCTCGCACGGCACCCGGAAAGACGAATCCGGCGGTCAGGCGCAAAACAATGCGGAAAACCCAGTTAACGAAGAACAGTCGGCGGGGGAAGATCGTATGGAGAACTTCACCACTAATCTTAACCAGTTAGCGCGTGTAGGTGGCATCGATCCGCTGATTGGCCGTGACAAAGAACTGGAGCGCGCCATTCAGGTGCTCTGCCGTCGTCGTAAGAATAACCCGCTGCTGGTGGGCGAATCCGGCGTAGGTAAAACCGCGATTGCTGAAGGTCTGGCATGGCGAATCGAGCAGGGCGACGTGCCGGAAGTGATGGCCGACTGCACCCTGTATTCTCTGGATATCGGTTCGTTGCTGGCGGGCACCAAATACCGCGGTGATTTCGAAAAACGTTTCAAATCCCTGCTTAAACAGCTGGAACAGGATAAGAACAGCATCCTGTTTATTGATGAAATCCACACGATTATCGGTGCCGGTGCAGCATCAGGTGGTCAGGTGGACGCGGCAAACCTGATCAAGCCATTGCTGTCGAGCGGGAAAATCCGCGTGATCGGTTCAACGACATATCAGGAATTCAGCAATATCTTTGAAAAAGACCGTGCCCTGGCACGTCGTTTCCAGAAAATTGATATTACTGAGCCAAGCGTTGAAGAAACGGTTCAGATCATCAACGGCCTGAAAACCAAATACGAAGCGCATCACGATGTGCGTTACACCGCGAAAGCGGTACGTGCGGCGGTTGAGCTGTCGGTCAAATACATTAATGACCGTCATCTGCCGGACAAAGCCATCGATGTGATTGACGAAGCGGGCGCGCGCAGCCGGTTGATGCCGGTGAGCAAACGCAAGAAAACCGTTAACGTCAGCGATATCGAAAGCGTGGTCGCGCGTATTGCCCGCATTCCGGAAAAAACCGTGTCTGCGACAGACCGCGATGTGCTGAAAAATCTGGGCGATCGCCTGAAAATGCTGGTCTTCGGACAGGATCCGGCTATCGAAGCACTGACCGAAGCGATCAAAATGAGCCGCGCCGGTCTGGGTCAGGATCACAAGCCTGTCGGTTCATTCCTGTTCGCGGGGCCAACCGGTGTCGGTAAAACCGAAGTGACGGTTCAGCTGGCGAAAGCACTGGATATCGAACTGCTGCGCTTTGATATGTCGGAATACATGGAGCGTCATACGGTCAGCCGTTTGATCGGTGCGCCTCCGGGATACGTTGGTTTTGATCAGGGCGGTTTGCTGACGGATGCGGTGATTAAACATCCTCACGCCGTGGTGCTGCTTGATGAAATCGAGAAGGCGCACCCGGATGTCTTTAACCTGCTGTTGCAGGTGATGGATAACGGTACGCTGACCGATAACAATGGCCGCAAAGCTGATTTCCGTAACGTGATTCTGGTGATGACCACCAACGCCGGTGTGCGTGAAACGGAACGTAAATCGATTGGTCTGGTGCATCAGGATAACAGCCCGGATGCGATGGAAGAGATTAAGCGTACCTTTACGCCGGAATTCCGTAACCGTCTGGACAATGTTATCTGGTTCAACCATCTGTCTACGGAAGTTATCCAGCAGGTTGTCGACAAATTTATCGTCGAACTGCAGGCGCAGCTGGATGCGAAAGGCGTGTCTCTGGAAGTCAGCGACGAAGCCCGTGACTGGCTGACCGTGAAAGGTTATGACCGTGCGATGGGTGCGCGTCCGATGACCCGTACCGTTCAGGAAAACCTGAAAAAACCTCTCGCCAACGAGCTGCTGTTTGGTTCACTGGTGGATGGCGGTTCCGTTTCTGTGGCGCTCGATAAGGCGGCTGACAAGCTCACTTATCACTTCATGAGTGCGCAGAAGAAAAAACCGGAAGGTGCGGTGCATTAATTTTTCATAAAGCATGAAAAAACAAAAGGCGATGTGAAAACATCGCCTTTTTTCTTTCCGAAATTCTTTATTTAATTGCAGTAATTAGTGGGGGATTTCAGAAAGGATAGTGGAACAAATAATGGAACAAACGCCGGATTGCGGATACCACAAAACGCCCTTGCAACAGCAGGAAGGGCGAAGAGGGTATCCTCAGGTATCGCCGGAAAATCAGCGATGAGTGAGCCGCTTATTAACGGCTACGGAAGACAATGCGGCCTTTGCTCAGGTCGTACGGGGTCAGCTCTACAGTGACTTTGTCACCCGTCAGGATGCGGATGTAGTTCTTACGCATTTTACCGGAGATGTGAGCGGTAACTACGTGTCCGTTTTCTAACTCTACGCGGAACATAGTGTTTGGCAGCGTATCAAGTACGGTGCCTTGCATTTCAATGTTGTCTTCTTTGGCCATCGAATCCTCTAGGTCTAACTACCATAGTTTTTAACCGGCAAGATAATGCCGAAAAACCCACATTATGTAAAGAAGTATGGTCCATGACCGCACCTATTCCCTATCCTTCGGGAACACCGGCAGGTCTTCATCATGTGGGGATAAGTCTTGTGGCAACCAGCAATCCGGTGCTAACGCGCGTTGCGAAAGTTCGGATAACTGCTGCAAAAATTGGCGGCGGGGGATCTCTCTCGCACCCAGCGACGCAGTGTGAGGGTTGAGCACCTGACAGTCAATCAGTTCTCCACCATTGCGGGAAAAATGTTGGCAAAAAAGCATAAGCGCGCACTTTGACGCATTCTCCCGGCGGCTGAACATCGACTCGCCGCAAAATAACTGACCGACAGACACACCGTATAATCCGCCGACCAGTTCATTCCCTTCCCACACTTCGACCGAGTGCGCCCGTCCGGCCTCATGCAATTCCTGATAACCCCGCTGAACCAGCGGGCCGATCCAGGTGCCATCTTCACGTTGCATAGCGCAGGCGCGGATCACCTGCTCAAATTGCTGATTGAGGGTGAAACGAAACGGCATCTTACGCATGAAACGTTTCAGACTGCGGCTGGCGTGTCGCTCCCTGGGAACCAAAATGGCACGCGGGTCAGGTGACCACCAGAGGATCATTTCGCCCGGTTCGAACCAGGGAAAAACACCGTGCTGATACGCGGAAAGCAGGCGGGGAGCCGTGAGATCGCCACCAATAGCCAGCAGGCCATTCGGCTCCTGCAATGCAGTGTCAGGATCCGGAAAATTGACTGAATTGGCCTCAAGCTTCACTAACCGCATAGATCTCCTTATCCGGCGGCACATGTCCGCCGTTAACTCAGAACAACAACATCAGGCGCGGGCGAGAAACCTTGCATAACGGCTCTGTGTCGCGGCTAACGTCTGGTGATCGCCTTGTTCCACAATCTGCCCCTCTTCCATGATGCATATCCTGTCGAGGGCTTCCAGACCGTGCAAACGGTGCGTCACTAAGAGTAGCGTCTTATTCTGACAATGCTTGTGCAGGAGTGCCAAAATATGTTGTTCCGTTTCGGCATCCAGCCCTTCTGTTGGCTCATCCAGCAACCACAGCGGCGCATCATGCAATAACGCACGCGCCAGCCCGATACGGCGTTGCTCGCCGCCGGAAAGCTGACGTCCACCTTCACCGAGCCAGGCATTCAGACCTTCGTTTTCTAACAGCACATGCAAATCAACGTCCCGTAATGCCTGCGCCAGCTGTTCATCGCTGCTGTGCGGCGAGGCCATGCGCAGGTTTTCCCGCAACGTGGTGTTAAACACATGCGCGCGCTGGCTGACGACGGTGATCATCTTACGCAGCGTGGCTTCATCGTAATCCGCCACCGGATGGCCATTGATTTCCAGCGCACCGTTGCTGATATCCCAGCCCCGGGTCAGCAGTTGCAGCAGGGTGGATTTGCCACAACCGGTCTGACCGAGCAGGGCGATGTGTTCACCGGCACGGACCTCCAGATTAATGTCTTTCAGTACGGGCAGAGGCTGCCCCGGATAGGTGAAATTCACCTTTTTCAGCGACAGGCTGATCTGCTCACCGGCCACCGGTCCCTGAGACGGGAACGTCACATCGGCGGGCTGGTCAATGATCTGACTGACACGCTGAGCAGAAGCGATAACCTGCCCGAGATGCTGGAAAGCGGCGGCTACCGGCCCCAGTGCTTCAAAGGCAGCCAGTGGGGTGAAGACGAATAAAGCGATAAGCGCACCCGGTTGCGGGAACTGGCTGATCCCCCCGGCGGCCAGCCACAGCATCAGCGTAACGGTCAGACCCGCCGCGGCAATCACCATCGCCTGCGACAAACCGGTCAATTTGGCCTGCTGCTGCTGACGCAGCATCCAGCGCCGTTCGATATCGTCGAGTTGCTGGCGAAAGCGTGGCTGAGCGCCGAACACCACCAGCTCAGACTGGCCTTGCAGCCAGGATGTCAGTTGCATCCGGTAATCGCTGCGCAGCGTCGTCAGTTCACGGCCTGCCGGTTTTCCGGCGCGGTAGAAAATCACCGGCAGAAGCAGCATCAGTACCAGCATGATGGCGCCCAGTGTCAGGGCGAGGGTGACATCCAGGAAACTCAGGCCAAACGTCACCAGAAGGATCACCACCAGCGCACTGACCAGCGGAGAAATAACCCGCAGATACAAGTGATCCAGCGTATCGACGTCGGCAACCAGACGGTTTAGCAGATCCGCCTGACGGAAACGTGCAATGCCCCCCGGCGACAGCGGCATGATTTTGGTGAACGTGAAGACCCGCAAATGTGCCAGCACGCGGAATGTTGCATCGTGGCTGACCAGACGCTCGGCGTAACGGCCTGCGGTTCGGAAAATCGCCGCGCCGCGCACACCGGCTGCGGGCAGCATGTAGTTGAAACTGTATAAACCGGCGATACCGGCCACGGCAGAGGCCGCCAGGAACCAGCCGGAAAGTGTCAGCAGGCCGATGCTCGCCATCAAGGTGACGATGGCCAGAATGACGCCCAGTGAGAGACGGAACCAGTGGCGGCGGTACAGGGCGAGATAAGGCAAAAGCGTTTTCATGATTACAGCTCCTTATTCCGCTGGGAAAGCAGGCTGGTGAATAATCCGTTCTGAGCCACCAGTTGCGCAAATGTGCCACGCTCAGCGATCAGGCCCTTATCCATCACCCAGATTTCGTCGTAGTCCCGCGTATCTTCCAGCTGATGCGTCACCAGCAACGAAGTCTGTGCTTTTGACGCTTCATTCAGCGCGCTCATCACGCGTTTTTCGCTGTGAGCATCAAGGCTGGCGGTAGGCTCATCGAGCAGTAACAGACTGCACGGCGAGAGCAGGGCACGGGCAACGGCGACGCGTTGCGCCTGACCGATGGATAACCGTGCGGCGCTGTCGCCGACTTCCGTTTCCAGCCCCTGTGGTAACAGCGGCAGAAATTCATTCACATAGGCGCGGTCGATGGCGGACTGAAGTTGTTCCTCACTGACATCCGGCTGATTCAGCAGAATATTGGCGCGCAGGGTTTGTTCGGGCAGATGCGGGTTCTGACCGACCCAGCTCAGTTGCTTTCGCCATTCGTTATTGCGCAATGATTTCAGATCTGTGCCGCTGGCGGTGAGAGAACCCTGATAAGGCAGGAAGCCGAGCAGGGCGTTGAGCAGAGAGCTTTTTCCCGCACCGCTCAGGCCGACAATCGCGATACGTTGTCCGGTCTGCACATCAAACGTTAACGGACCGGCCAGTGTTTTGCCCTGCGGCGACTGAATAATCAGGTCGCGGGCTTGCAGTTCCACCGCCTTTCCGGCAGGCCAGTGCTGTTCACCTTCGCCCATATCGGCAGTTTCGGCACTCAGGAACGTGATCAGGCTTTCTGCGGCGCCGACCGCCTGCGCTTTAGCGTGATAAAACGCGCCCAGATCGCGCAGAGGCTGGAAAAACTCAGGAGCCAGTATCAGCACCAGAAAACCGGCAAACAACGTCACAGGGGTACCGTAGCTGCCAAAATTCAGTTCGCCGAGATAAGAGAAACCGAAATACACCGCGACTACCGCAATGGAGATAGATGCGAAGAACTCCAGCACGGCGGAAGATAAAAACGCCAGACGCAGGACATCCATCGTGCGGGCGCGGAAATGTTCAGTGGAACGTGTAATCTGGTCGATTTCCGCAGTACCGCGATGGAAAAGACGAAGCGTATCGAGACCGCGCAGGCTGTCGAGGAAATTGCCGCTGAGACGCGCCAGCGCCACAAAGTTACGACGGTTGGCATCCGCGGCACCCATCCCGACCAGCGCCATAAACAGCGGGATCAGCGGAGCGGTCACCAGCAAAATCAGACCGGCAGCCCAGTTGATCGGGAAGACGCTGACCAGGATCAGCAGCGGAATAATGCCCGCCAGCGCAATCTGCGGCAGATAGCGGGAATAGTAATCCTGCATATCTTCGATTTGTTCAAGAATGATGCTGGCCCAGCTGCCCGCCGGTTTGCCCCGGATCCATGCAGGCCCCAGTTTTTCCAGACGATCCAGCACCAGTTTGCGCATTTCCTGGCGGATAATGCGTCCGCAAATAAAGCCCACCTGTTCCCGCAGCCAGGTCACGACGGCACGCAGCACAAAGGTCAGCGCCATTAACAGGAAGCTTTGCAGCAGGGCATCACGGGAGGTGTGTTCGATGATCAGGCTGTGCAGTAATCCGGCCATCAGCCAGGCCTGAGCCAGAATCAGCAGGCCGGAAAGTAAACCCAGCATCATAGACAGACGGATCCAGCCTTTGGCGCGGGAACTTTGTTGTTTTAACCAGCGGATAAGTTCTTGTTGTCGTGTTTTGTTCATCAGGCTTCAGTCTGTGCAGCAATCCGGATGGGAGGGCGCTTATGTTACATGCTCAGACCGCAAACTGAAAATATGAAAAAGGCGGCAATTACGCCGCCTCTTTTTAAGGGCAAACAGAAGGGGAGATACTTACAAATCCGGTGCTTGCGATAAACCGTCCAGATAGCGTTCGGCATCCAGCGCGGCCATACAACCGGTACCGGCTGAGGTGATCGCCTGACGGTAAATATGGTCCATGACATCGCCTGCGGCGAAAACACCGGGAATGCTGGTTTGTGTCGCATTACCGTGGGAACCGGACTGCACTTTGATGTAGCCGTCTTTCAGTTCCAGCTGACCTTCGAAAATGCCGGTGTTCGGGCTGTGACCGATGGCAATGAACACCCCCGCCACATCAACCTGAGATTTCTCGTCAGTGCGCACATCCATCAGGCTCGCGCCAGTCACACCCATCTGATCACCGACCACTTCGTTCAGGGTCTTGTGGGTATGCAGAACGATATTGCCGCTGGCGACTTTGTCATTCAGACGGTCAACCAAAATCTTTTCTGCGCGGAAGCTGTCACGGCGGTGGATCAGGTGCACTTCAGAGGCGATATTGGCCAGATAAAGGGCTTCTTCAACAGCGGTATTGCCGCCGCCGACAACCGCGACTTTCTGGTTACGGTAGAAGAATCCGTCGCAGGTTGCACAGGCAGAAACACCACGGCCTTTGAAGGCTTCTTCAGAAGGCAGGCCGATATAACGAGCTGACGCGCCGGTGGCGATAATCAGTGCGTCGCAGGTGTATTCCCCGCTGTCACCGGTCAGGCGGAACGGACGGTTCTGCAAATCGACTTTGTTGATATGGTCGAAAATGATCTCAGTATTAAATTTGGTGGCATGCTCGTGCATACGGTCCATTAAGCCCGGACCGGTCAAACCTTCCGGATCGCCCGGCCAGTTTTCCACTTCGGTGGTGGTGGTCAGCTGACCGCCTTTTTCCACACCCGTGATCAATACCGGATTTAAGTTTGCGCGCGCTGCGTAAACCGCTGCGGTATAACCCGCCGGACCGGAACCCAAAATCAATAACTTACTGTGTTTAACCGTACTCATGCGTAATTCATCTCCGCGGTGGCGACAAGCGATAGACCGATTGTAGGGAAAACGGCGCAGTAAAAAAAGCAAACTCAGATGTTGTTAACGATTTGTCTGATAGTTTTTACTGCGCAACCGGCGTAAAAAGGGGCCTGTCCAATTCGATGAAGCAGGTAACTGTTTGATGGGTAGGGTGAAAAAGCAGCGTATCGGAAGCGGTGCGCGGTAAAAGTTCTTCATCAGATCGCGTTAATTAAGTCCTATATCTCGGTGGTTAGCAGGGATTTGGCTGAAATAACGGGTGAGATGCGTTGTTATTGTTCAAAGAGAAAACATAGCTAAAAAGGGGGCGTCCGCTTTTCAATCTGGCACGTTCTTCTGATTTTGCTTCTTTTACTTTGACAATCCGCTGTGCATTTGCGAAAACATCAGGGGAAGAAGAAATTAACTGCCTGTCTGTGACTTGAATTTATGCAAATGGCTGCTACCCGACCCGTTCTGGTGTTGCTTTTTGCTGTTTTTGTTGCTGCAGGGTTTAGTGAATCAGGTTGGTAGTTGACAACCTATTAATTTCGCAGGTTTATTTCTTTTGAGTATCCGCTTTACGGCCGTGTTCCTTTTGACAGGGGATCAACGCGGCTTTTGGATGCGTAAACCTAAATAATCGGGTCTTCGCTTGGGACAACCCTTAGACATTGAAGTTGGCTGGGGTATGGCAGGTGCAGGGAAGGACAGCAGAGAGACAATAATAATGGTAGACAACAAAAAACGTCCGGGAAAAGATCTCGACCGTATTGACCGTAACATCCTCAACGAATTGCAAAAGGATGGCCGGATTTCAAACGTCGAGCTTTCCAAACGTGTGGGATTATCTCCGACTCCATGTCTGGAGCGCGTTCGTCGTCTCGAACGTCAGGGCTTCATCAATGGTTATACCGCATTGCTCAACCCGCATTATCTGGATGCATCGTTGCTGGTATTTGTTGAGATTACCCTCAACCGCGGTGCCCCGGATGTATTTGAGCAGTTCAATGCGGCAGTGCAAAAACTCGAAGATATTCAGGAGTGTCATTTGGTTTCAGGGGATTTCGACTACCTGTTGAAAACCCGCGTACCTGATATGTCTGCTTACCGTAAGTTGTTAGGTGAGACTTTACTTCGTCTTCCGGGCGTTAACGACACCCGTACCTACGTGGTGATGGAAGAAGTGAAACAGACAAATCGCCTGGTCATTAAGACCCGGTAATTGTCAGGTGCAAAACCTTGTCATTTTAGCTACACTCCTGTGTATCTATACAGCTATGGCGCCGGGGTCAACTCTCGGCGCTGTTGCTTTTTCTCAGTTCACAGGAACCTGGAGAGCCTTTCTTGAGCCAGGAATATACAGAAGATAAAGAAGTTACCCTGAAAAAACTGAGCAATGGCCGCCGTCTTCTGGAGGCTTTGCTGGTTGTGGTAGCGATTTTTGCTGCTTATTTGATGGCAGCACTGGTGAGTTTTAACCCATCGGATCCAAGCTGGTCTCAGACCGCCTGGCATGGGCCAATTCATAACTGGGGCGGTGGTGTGGGTGCCTGGATGGCCGACACGCTGTTCTTCATTTTTGGCGTATTTGGTTACGCGATCCCACCTATTATCCTGTGTCTTTGCTGGGCGGCTTTCCGTCAGCGAGATCAACAGGATTTCGTCGATTATTTTGCCCTTTCGCTGCGCCTCATCGGGACGCTGGCGCTGATTGTCACGTCTTGTGGGCTTGCGGCCGTCAACGTGGACGACCTGTATTACTTCGCGTCGGGCGGTGTGATCGGCAGTCTGTTGAGCACGGCGATGACGCCGTACTTCAACAATGTCGGCGCTACGCTGGTGCTGCTGTGCGTCTGGGCCGCCGGTCTGACCTTATTTACCGGCTGGTCATGGCTGACCATCGCCGAGAAAATTGGCGGTGCGGTGCTGGGCGTGACCAACATTGTGACTAACCGCTCCCGTCGTGATGATGATTATGATTACGACGAACAGGACGATCCGTTACTGGAAGACGATGAGCAGCAACCGGTGGCGAAAGTGGCACCGGTGGCAGCAGCGGCAACCGCCACGGCAGCAGTTTCTTCCGCGCAAGCCGACGATGATGATGTGCTGTTTTCTGCTCCTTCCGTCAATGAACCTGCGGTTCAGGCTGCTGATGTTGCAGCCACAGCCCCTGTGGCTCAGCCTGCTCCGGCGGTCGGCGAACCTGCACCGGCGGCCAATCCTTATGCCGCTGAGCCGCCGGTCGCGAATATTGCTCCGCCGCCAGCCCCTGCTCCGGCAACGCCACCGTTGTACAGTTTTGAAATTCCGGAAGAAACGCCGGTGCCACGTCATCCGCAACCCGTTCAGCAATCGCCGTCTCCGGCACCTGCTGAACGTCGTGATGAAGACGGTCCGAGCCTCGGCAACTGGCAAACGGCGGTGGAACATTCGCGTTCACCGTTTGATTTCAGTGCTGCCGTTCCTGATGCTGCGCAGGCTGCCAGCGTGGCTGCAACCGCCGCACTGGCCACCGGGCTGGCGCAGGCAGGGCAGTCGGCCGCGACTTCTGCGGGCGCTACGTTTATGCCTGCGTTCAGCGCCGTGAGCGATGAAAATCCTCAGGTGAAAAAAGGCTTCGGCCCTGAATTGCCGCGTCCAAACCCGGTGCGTATTCCTACCCGTCGTGAGCTGGCTTCCTATGGCATCAAGTTGCCATCTCAGCGTATGGCAGAACAGCAGGAACAGGCGCAGTCGGCCGCACAGCAAGATGCGGAAGAAAATGTCTGGCATAACGATCCGCTGGCGCAAGCCGATGAAGAAGCGAGACAGGAAGCCGCATTGCAGCAGGCGTTTGCCGCTCAGCAGCAGGAACGTTATGGCGATGCTGTGACGGAAGATGAGCCGGATGCAGAAGCGGCCTTGCAGGAAGCCGAATTGCGCAATGCGTTTGCCGCGCGTGAGCAAGCCCGCTATCAGCAGGATGTCGAGCCGCAAAGCGGTGTGGTGCAACATCATCATTCGCAAAACCAGCAGACAGAATTGCCTGCTGCGGCGGCTGATAATTTTGCCGCCGCCGCGATGAAACTCAGCCAGCATGATGCATTCAGCTTCTCGCCGATGGCGGATCTGGTGGATGACACGCCTTCTGAGCCGTTGTTTACCTTGCCGGCACAAGCGGAAGAAGAACCGCAACCTGCGACCTTTGCTCAGCAGCCTTATCAGCGTGCGGTTTCTGAACCCGTGCAACACGCACAGGAATATGAAGCGCCACGTCAGTCTTCGCCATCGGCTCAGCCGGATATGGACAGCCTGATCCACCCGTTCCTGATGCGTAATGAGCAGCCGCTGGTGAAACCGACCACGCCGTTGCCGTCACTGGATTTGCTGACTTCGCCGCCGGCGGAAGCGGAACCTGTAGACGAGTTCGCGCTGGAACAGATGGGCAATCTGATCGAAGCGCGTCTGAACGATTACCGCATTAAAGCGGATGTCGTCGGGAAATTGCCGGGGCCGGTCATCACGCGTTTCGAACTGGATCTGGCACCGGGCGTCAAAGCGGCGCGCATTTCTAACCTTTCCCGTGACCTTGCGCGTTCGCTGTCTGCCGTGGCGGTACGTGTTGTCGAAGTGATCCCGGGCAAACCGTACGTCGGGCTGGAATTGCCGAACAAGAAGCGCCAGACCGTGTATCTGCGGGAAGTGCTGGACTGCGCGAAATTTAAAGAAAGTACGTCGCCGCTGACCATTGTGTTGGGGAAAGATATTTCGGGTGAACCTGTTATCGCCGATCTGGCGAAAATGCCTCACCTGCTGGTGGCCGGTACCACCGGCTCCGGTAAGTCCGTCGGCGTTAACGCCATGATCCTGAGTATGCTGTACAAGTCCAAACCGGAAGATGTGCGCTTCATCATGATCGACCCGAAAATGCTTGAATTGTCGGTGTATGAAGGCATCCCGCATCTCCTGACCGAAGTGGTTACCGATATGAAAGACGCCGCCAATGCGCTGCGCTGGTGTGTCGGTGAAATGGAACGTCGCTACAAGCTGATGTCGGCATTGGGCGTACGTAACCTTGCCGGTTACAACGAACGGGTTCTGGAAGCGGAAGCGATGGGGCGCCCTATCCCTGATCCATTCTGGAAACCGGGCGATGGTATGGCGGCTGAACCACCGTATCTGCAGAAAGAACCGTTTATCGTGGTGATGGTCGATGAGTTTGCCGACCTGATGATGACCGTCGGTAAAAAAGTGGAAGAGCTGATTGCGCGTCTGGCCCAGAAAGCCCGTGCAGCCGGTATTCACCTGGTTCTGGCGACGCAGCGTCCTTCGGTCGATGTGATTACCGGCCTGATTAAAGCCAACATCCCGACCCGTATTGCCTTTACCGTGTCGAGTAAAATTGACTCCCGTACCATTCTGGATCAGGGGGGCGCAGAATCGCTGCTGGGGATGGGGGATATGCTGTATATGGCACCTAACTCCTCGATTCCGGTGCGTGTTCACGGTGCCTTCGTCCGCGATCAGGAAGTGCATGCGGTCGTTCAGGACTGGAAAGCGCGAGGCCGTCCAAAATACATCGAAAGCATTGTTTCCGGTGGTGAAGATGGCGAGGGCGGTGGTTTAGGTCTGGATGGTGATGAAGAGCTTGATCCGCTGTTTGATCAGGCGGTGGCGTTCGTGGTTGATAAACGTCGTGCGTCCATTTCAGGCGTTCAGCGTCAGTTCCGTATCGGATACAACCGGGCGGCACGCATCGTTGAACAAATGGAAGCGCAGGGTATTGTCAGTACGCCGGGCCATAACGGTAACCGTGAAGTGCTGGCTCCGCCGTCGCACGAATAAAACCATACTGAACGGACTGTATTTTGTTAAGAAGGGTCGCGAATGCGGCCCTTGTGCAAAGATGCGTAAAACTATTGTTTTTCAGATGAATGAGCTACCGCCGGGGCGTTGTCTCGGATAGAGTTCGCACCATACGTCTTTTGCCTGTGTAAAAGGCATCGTCTGAAGTTTATGGATTTCTGAGGTAAGTATAAGAATGAAAAAATTATTGATGGTAGGGTGTTTACTGACCGCATTTACCTCCGCTTCCGTATTAGCGGATGCCAGCAGTGATCTCAAATCCCGCCTCGGCAAACTCAACACCTTCCACGCCAGTTTCACGCAAACCGTGACCAGTGATGATGGCGCTGCCGTTCAGCAGGGCGAAGGTCAGCTGTGGGTGAAACGTCCGAACTTGTTTAACTGGCATATGACGACGCCGGATGAAAGCATTTTAGTTTCCGATGGCAAAACCCTGTGGTTCTACAACCCGTTCGTTGAGCAGGTCACGGCGACCTGGCTGAAAAATGCCACCGGTAACACGCCGTTCATGCTGATCACCCGTAATGACAGCAGCGACTGGGCAAAATATAACGTGAAGCAGAAAGGTGATGATTTCGAATTAACACCTAAAGCGGCAACCGGCAATCTGAAACAATTCGCGATCAATGTGACGCCAGCAGGCACCATCAAAAGCTTCACCGCTGTTGAGCAGGATGGGCAGAAAAGTGCTTATACGCTGAAAGGCGAGCAAAATGCGTCTGTGGATGATGCCAAATTTAAATTTACGCCACCGCAAGGCGTGACGGTGGATGACCAGCGTCAGTGAGGTGAGTTTGAGTAATCTGTCACTCGATTTTTCCCAAAACGAATTCCAGCCACTGGCCGCCCGTATGCGGCCAGTCACACTGGCAGAATATATCGGACAGCAGCATCTGTTAGCGCCGGGCAAACCTTTGCCGCGTGCGATTGAAGCAGGGCAATTGCATTCGATGATTTTGTGGGGGCCGCCAGGCACCGGGAAAACCACGCTGGCAGAACTGATTGGCCGCTATGCGAACGCCGATGTTGAGCGCATCTCAGCGGTCACATCAGGGGTGAAAGATATCCGTGAAGCGATTGAACGCGCCCGTCAGAACCGCGATGCCGCGCGTCGTACAATTTTATTTGTCGACGAAGTCCATCGCTTTAATAAAAGTCAGCAGGATGCCTTCCTGCCGCATATCGAAGACGGCACCATCACGTTTATTGGTGCGACGACCGAAAACCCTTCTTTTGAACTTAACTCCGCCTTACTGTCACGCGCCCGCGTGTATTTGCTCAAATCACTGACGGCTGAAGATATCGGGAAAGTGATCGACCAGGCGCTGACCAATGCTGAGCGCGGTTACGCTAACGAGAAAATTCGTGTCCCGCCGGAAACCCGCCGGATGCTGTCTGAGCTGGTGAATGGCGATGCCCGCCGTGCGCTGAACAGCATCGAAATGATGGCGGATATGGCGGAAATCGACGCCAAAGGTTACCGGACATTAACGCCGGAACTGCTCACTGAGATAGCCGGTGAGCGCAGCGCGCGATTCGATAACAAGGGCGACCGTTTTTACGATTTAATTTCTGCATTGCATAAATCGGTGCGCGGTTCCTCACCGGATGCGGCGCTTTACTGGTACGCCAGAATCATTACCGCCGGTGGTGACCCGTTATATGTTGCCCGTCGTCTGCTGGCCATTGCGTCTGAAGATGTCGGTAACGCTGATCCGCGTGGCATGCAGGTGGCGATTGCAGCCTGGGATTGCTTCACCCGTGTCGGTCCGGCGGAAGGTGAGCGGGCCATTGCTCAGGCTATCGTCTATCTGGCTTGCGCGCCGAAAAGTAATGCCGTCTACACGGCATTTAAATCTGCCATGCGCGATGCACGTGAAATGGCCGATTACGATGTGCCTGAACATCTGCGCAACGCGCCTACAAAACTGATGAAAGAAATGGGGCTTGGGGCTGAGTATCGCTACGCGCATGACGAGCCGAATGCATACGCCGCCGGTGAAGATTATTTCCCCCCTGAAATGGCCCGTACACAGTATTATTACCCGACATCACGCGGGCTTGAAGGCAAGATCGGCGAAAAGCTGGCATGGCTTGCCGGACAAGATCAAAATAGCCCGACAAAACGCTACCGCTAACTTTATCGTTGCGGTAAGGTTACCCGTGATAACTCTTTGACACGCTGTCGTTTCAGACAGCGTGCATCATCAAATTAACATTCAATAACGACACGTACAGGATTAGCATGCTGGATCCCAATCTGCTGCGTAATGAGCTAGACGCAGTTGCAGAAAAACTCGCTCGCAGAGGTTTTAAACTCGATGTGGAAACGCTGCGTTCTCAGGAAGAACGCCGCAAAGTCTTGCAGGTAGAAACGGAAACTCTACAGGCTGAACGTAACTCCCGATCGAAATCTATCGGTCAGGCAAAAGCCCGTGGCGAAGACATCGAACCCCTGCGTCTGGAAGTGAATACGCTGGGTGAGAAGCTGGATGCAGCGAAAGCTGAGCTGGATGCATTGCAAAATGATATCCGCGATATCGCTTCTGCGATCCCAAACATGCCTGATGACTCCGTGCCTGCCGGTAAAGACGAGAACGATAACCAGGAAGTAAGCCGCTGGGGTACGCCTCGCCAGTACGATTTCGCTGTGCGTGATCACGTATCGCTGGGCGAAATGGCGGGGGGGCTTGATTTTGCGGCTGCCGTTAAACTGACCGGTGCGCGTTTTGTGGTGATGAAAGGGCAGATTGCCCGTATGCATCGCGCGCTGTCCCAGTTCATGCTGGATCTGCACACAGAACAACACGGCTACCTGGAAACTTACGTTCCGTATCTGGTCAACCAGGAAACCCTGTACGGTACCGGTCAGTTGCCTAAATTTGGCGAAGATCTGTTCCATACCAAGCCACTGGGTGAAGAAGCGGGCAGCAGCAACTATGCACTGATCCCGACGGCAGAAGTGCCGCTGACCAACCTGACCCGTGACGAAATTCTTGAAGAAGACTCTCTGCCACTGAAAATGACGGCGCATACCCCCTGCTTCCGTTCAGAAGCCGGTTCTTATGGTCGTGACACCCGTGGTCTGATCCGTATGCATCAGTTCGACAAAGTCGAGATGGTGCAAATAGTTCGTCCTGAAGACTCCATGAACGCACTGGAAGAACTGACCGGTCATGCGGAAAAAGTGCTTCAGTTGCTGAATCTGCCATACCGTAAAGTGCTGCTGTGCACCGGTGATATGGGCTTTGGCTCTTGCAAAACGTACGATCTGGAAGTGTGGCTGCCAGCGCAAGATACGTACCGCGAAATCTCTTCCTGTTCCAACATGGGTGATTTCCAGGCGCGTCGTATGCAGGCACGTTGCCGTAACAAGACAGATAAAAAACCACGTCTGGTACATACCCTGAACGGGTCTGGTCTGGCGGTGGGGCGTACTCTGGTGGCTGTGCTGGAAAACTATCAGCAAGCTGACGGTCGTATCGAAGTGCCGGAAGTATTGCGTCCTTACATGGGTGGTTTGGAATATATCGGTTAATCCCGCTGTATATTCAATGAAATAACGAAAAAGCGCCTGAGGGCGCTTTTTTTATGCATAAAACCGTGCGCTGGGTTAAGAATTCCGTATTTCTCTTCTCCAACCCTGTCTTTTTTGATAGCAGACAAAGTTTCCTACCTCCTAATTAGTAGTATCCCTGCATTCTGAGTGGGTAACTACCTCATTACCGGAGTGGGAAAATGTCGGAAACTAAACCAGAAATCACCACGGCAAAAAGTGGTATCAGCCGCCGGACGCTGATGAAAACATCCACCCTGGCAGGGCTGGCGATTGCCGCCGGTGGGGTATCGCTTCCTTTCAGCCGTAAAGCGCTGGCTGAGGCGGTGAGTGATGCGAAACCTTCAGCGCCTGAAGATAAAGTGGTCTGGGGTGCCTGCTCGGTCAACTGCGGCAGCCGCTGCGCATTACGTTTGCATGTGCGCGATGATGAAGTTTACTGGGTTGAGACGGATAACACCGGACAAGATATTTATGGCGACCATCAGGTACGCGCCTGTCTGCGCGGGCGCTCTATCCGCCGCCGCATGAATCATCCGGAACGTCTGAATTATCCGATGAAGCGTGTCGGCAAGCGGGGTGAAGGCAAGTTTAAACGCATCAGCTGGGAAGAAGCCTTCGATGAAATTGCCGGTAATCTGAAGCGTATCGTCGCCCGCTACGGCAATGAAGCGGTGTATATCAATTACACCTCCGGCGTTGTGGGCGGTAACATTACCCGTTCCTCGCCTTATGCCTCTCTGGTTGCCCGTCTGATGAACTGCTACGGCGGTTTCCTCAGCCACTACGGCACATACAGTACCGCGCAAATCGCCTGCGCGATGCCGTACACCTACGGCAGTAATGACGGCAACAGCACGTCAGATATTGAAAACAGTAAGCTGGTAGTGCTCTTCGGTAATAATCCGGCGGAAACGCGCATGAGCGGCGGCGGGATCACCTATTATCTCGAACAGGCGCGCCAGCGTTCCAATGCCCGCATGATCGTCATTGATCCGCGTTATACCGATACCGCCGCCGGCCGTGAAGATGAGTGGATCCCCATCCGCCCGGGAACCGATGCGGCGCTGGTCGCGGGTCTTGCGCATGTGCTGATCACCGAGAACATGGTCGATCAGCCTTTCCTTGATGCGTATTGCGTGGGCTACGACGAAAAAACGTTACCTGCGGATGCACCGGCAAACAGTCACTATAAAGCGTACATTCTGGGGCAGGGCGAAGATAAGACGACGAAAACTCCGCAATGGGCGTCCCGTATTACCGGTATTCCGGCCGATCGTATTGTCAAACTGGCCCGCGAAATCGGACAGGCTAAACCCGCCTACATTTCACAGGGCTGGGGACCGCAGCGTCAGGCCAATGGCGAGCTGACATCGCGCGCTATCGCCATGCTGCCAATTTTAACCGGCAATGTCGGCATAAATGGCGGCAACAGTGGCGCGCGTGAGTCCACCTATACCATCACCATTGAGCGTATGCCGGTGCTGGAAAACCCGGTGAAAACGCAGATCTCCTGTTTCAGCTGGACGGATGCCATTGCCCGTGGCCCGCAGATGACCGCCAAAGCGGACGGAGTAAGGGGCAAAGACAAGCTGGACGTACCGATTAAGTTCATCTGGAACTACGCCGGTAACACCATCACCAACCAGCATTCCGACATCAATAAAACCCACGATATTCTGCAGGACGACGCGCAGTGTGAAATGATCGTTGTGCTGGAAAACTTCATGACCTCCTCGGCAAAATACGCCGATATCCTGCTGCCTGACCTCATGACCGTCGAACAGGAAGACATTATTCCGAACGATTATGCCGGGAATATGGGCTACCTGATTTTCATCCAGCCTGCGACGTCCGCTAAGTTCGAACGCAAAGGCATCTACGAGATGATGAGTGAAGTGGCGCGTCGCCTTGGCCCGGACGTTTACAGCAAATTCACCGAGGGCCGCACCCAGCGGGAATGGTTGCAGTATCTGTATGCCAAAATGCTGGCGAAAGATCCGGCATTGCCTGCCTATGAAGCACTGCGGGAAATGGGGATTTATAAGCGTAAAGACCCGGCGGGACATTTCGTGGCCTACAAAAAATTCCGTCAGGATCCTCAGGCCAATCCGCTGAAAACACCTTCCGGTAAAATCGAAATCTACTCCTCCGCGCTGGCAAAAATTGCCGGCGAATGGGAACTGCAAAAAGACGAAACCATCAGTCCGCTGCCGGTGTATGCCTCAACCTTTGAAGGCTGGGATGACCCGAAACGCAGCCAGTTCCCGCTGCAAATGTTCGGCTTCCACTACAAAGCCCGTACCCATTCAACCTACGGCAATATCGATGTTCTGCAGGCGGCCTGCCGTCAGGAAGTGTGGATTAATCCGATGGATGCGAAAAGCCGGGGCATTGAAAACGGCGACAAAGTGAAAGTCTTCAACGATCGCGGCGAAGTGCGTGTGGCGGCTAAAGTCACGCCGCGCATCATGCCCGGCGTGGTGGCGATGGGGCAGGGCGCATGGCACCAGGCCAATATGAGTGGTGATCGTATTGACCATGGCGCCTGTATGAACACGCTGACGACCCAACGTCCTTCCCCGTTGGCGAAGGGTAATCCTCAGCATACTAATTTGATTCAAATAGAAAAAGTCTAAAGAAGCTACGGACAAAGAGCCACGCTCGATGACACGGTTGTTACATTTTGTCCTTATGATAAGGACGTTACGGAGTAAGCAATGTCAGATTCAAACAGTCAAAAACCTGATACAGGCGGCGGGATCAGCCGCCGTGATTTGGTTAAGGGAACCACGCTCGCCGGTATGGCGGCAGCGGTCGGCGGAATATCGCTGCCGTTCAAATCCATTCGTGCTGAGCAGATTAAGGCTCCGGTCAGCGCCGCAGACGAGAAAATCGTCTGGAGTGCCTGTACCGTAAACTGCGGCAGCCGTTGCCCGCTGCGCATGCATGTCGTTGATAACGAAATCCGCTATGTCGAAACCGATAATACCGGTGACGATAATTATGAAGGGTTACATCAGGTACGTGCCTGCCTGCGCGGGCGCTCAATGCGCCGTCGCGTGTATAACCCCGATCGCCTGAAGTATCCGATGAAACGGGTAGGCAAACGGGGTGAAGGCAAATTCAAACCTATAAGCTGGGATGAAGCCTATGACACGCTGGCGGCCAGCCTCAAAGACATTATTCACCGTTACGGTAATGAAGCGATCTACCTGAATTACGGTACCGGTACGCTGGGCGGTACCATGACCCGTTCATGGCCGCCGGGCAAAACACTGATCGCCCGTCTGATGAACTGCTGCGGCGGTTATCTGAATCATTATGGCGATTACAGCTCGGCGCAAATCGCGGCTGGCCTGAATTACACCTACGGCGGCTGGGCAGACGGTAACAGTCCGTCTGATATCGAAAACAGTAAACTTGTGGTGTTGTTCGGTAACAATCCCGGCGAAACGCGCATGAGTGGCGGCGGGGTAACCTATTACCTTGAGCAGGCCCGTCAGCGTTCGAATGCCCGCATGATCATTGTCGATCCGCGTTATACCGATACCGGTGCTGGTCGTGAAGATGAATGGGTACCGATCCGTCCGGGGACGGATGGCGCACTGGCCGCTGCACTGGCACACGTGATGATCACCGAAAACCTGGTTGATCAGCCCTTCCTCGATAAGTATTGCGTCGGTTACGACGAAAAAACCTTACCGACCGGTGTCCCTGAGAATGCGCATTACAAAGCCTATATTCTCGGCAACGGGCCGGATGGCGTAGCGAAAACGCCGGAATGGGCGGCAAAAATCACTGGCATTTCCGTGGATAAAATCGTCAAGCTGGGGCGCGAAATCGGGCAGGCGAAACCGGCGTTTATAACGCAGGGCTGGGGTCCGCAACGTCATGCTAACGGCGAAATTGCCACCCGTGCGATTGCGATGCTGGCGATCCTGACCGGTAACGTCGGCGTTCACGGCGGTAACTCCGGCGCCCGCGAAGGCGCCTACGAAATTCCGTTTGTCCGTATGCCAACGCTGGAAAATCCGGTTCAGACCAGCATTTCTATGTTCCTGTGGACGGATGCGATTGTGCGTGGTCCGGAAATGACGGCCACGAAAGATGGCGTGCGCGGCAAGGAAAAACTGGATGTGCCGATCAAGTTTATCTGGAACTACGCCGGTAACTGTCTGATCAACCAGCATTCTGATATCAACCGCACTCACGATATTCTGCAGGATGACAAACAGTGCGAGATGATTGTGGTGATTGATAACCACATGACGTCGTCAGCGAAATACGCAGATATTATCCTGCCCGACTGCACGGCCTCTGAGCAGATGGACTTCTGCCTTGATGCCTCGTGCGGCAATATGGATTACATCATTTTTGCCGATCAGGCGATCACGCCACGATTCCAGTGCAAAAATATTTATGAAATGACCAGCGAATTGTCCCGCCGTCTGGGCGTTGAGCAGCAGTTCACCGAAGGACGTACGCAGGAAGAATGGTTGCGCCATCTGTACCAGCAATCCCGCGAAGCGCTGCCGGAGCTGCCTGATTTCGACACTTTCCGCAAACAGGGCATGTTCAAAAAACGCGACCCCGATCAGCATCACGTGGCCTACAAAGCATTCCGTGAAGATCCGGCGGCGAATCCGCTGAGCACGCCATCTGGCAAAATTGAAATCTACTCTGCCGAACTGGCCAAAATTGCCGCTGAATGGGAACTCTCCAAAGAGGACGTGATTGATCCATTGCCGGTGTATGCCGCCGGTTTCGAGAACTATGACGATCCGCTGGCCAGCAAATATCCGCTTCAGATGACCGGTTTCCACTACAAAGCGCGTACTCACTCCACTTACGGCAACGTGGATGTCCTGAAAGCAGCCTGTCGTCAGGAAATGTGGATCAACCCGATGGATGCCGCGCAGCGTGGTATCGCCAATGGCGACATGATCCGCATCTTTAACGATCGCGGCGAAGTGCACATTGCTGCAAAAGTAACGCCACGCATGATGCCGGGTGTTGTCGCACTGGGCGAAGGTGCCTGGTATTCACCGGACAGCCAAAAAATCGACCGTGCGGGCAGCATCAACGTACTGACTTCTCAAAGACCTTCACCGCTGGCGAAAGGTAACCCCTCTCACACCAACCTTGTGCAAGTGGCTAAGGTTTAACGGAGTAAAACATGACAACTCAATATGGCTTTTATATTGACTCAAGCCGCTGCACCGGGTGCAAAACCTGTGAGCTGGCTTGCAAGGACTTCAAAAACTTAACGCCGGACGTCAGTTTCCGCCGCATTTATGAATATGCCGGGGGTGACTGGCAGAAAGACGGGGACGGCTGGCATCAGAATGTGTTCGCGTATTATCTGTCTATTTCATGCAACCACTGCGCGGATCCGGCCTGTACCAAAGTCTGTCCGAGTGGCGCAATGCATAAGCGTGAAGACGGTTTTGTGGTGGTGAACGAAGATGTGTGCATCGGTTGCCGCTATTGCCACATGGCATGCCCGTACGGCGCGCCGCAGTACAACGAAGCGAAATGTCACATGACCAAATGTGACGGTTGCTACGAGCGCATTGCCGAAGGTAAAAAACCGATCTGTGTGGAATCCTGCCCGCTGCGTGCGCTGGATATGGCCCCGATTGAAGAGTTGCGTGCGAAATACGGTGATCTGGCCGAAGTGGCACCGTTGCCGGCTTCACACTTCACTCACCCAAATATCGTCATCAAACCCAATGCGAATTGCCGTCCTGTAGGCGATACCACGGGTTATCTGGCTAACCCGAAGGAGGTTTGAGATGGGAAACGGATGGCATGAATGGCCTTTAATGGTCTTTACCGTTCTGGGGCAATGTGTAGTGGGTGCCTTTATCGTGCTGGCGATTGCCTTACTGTCGCGACGCACTGTCGATGAATACCGCAGGATCCACCTGTCGATGTTCTTCCTGTGGGTGCTGATGGCGATCGCGTTTATCGCCTCAGTGTTGCATCTGGGTTCGCCGCTGCGCGCATTCAATTCGCTTAACCGTCTGGGCGCTTCGCCGCTGAGCAACGAAATTGGCAGCGGTTCATTGTTTTTTGCGCTTGGCGGGATTTACTGGCTGCTGGCGACTCTCAACAAGATGCCGCGCGCACTGGCTAAAATCTGGTTAATCGTGACCATGCTGGCAGGCATTGGGTTCGTTTTCGCGATGTGTCGTGTCTATGAAATCAATACCGTGCCGACCTGGGACAATGCCTACACCGCGTTGCATTTTGCTCTGACGGTGCTGATTGGCGGTCCGGTTCTGGGCTATTTGCTGCTGCGTGGTGCCGGTATCAATGGCTGTGCGCTGCGTCTGCTGCCGGTCGTCAGTCTGGTGGCGCTGATCGTGAGCATGGCCGTGGTGGTCTTGCAGAGTGCGAGTCTGGCGGGCATTAACAGCTCTGTTCAGGCAGCTTCAACCCTGATCCCGCAATACGGCGTGTTGTCAGTATGGCGGCTGGTGCTGATTGTTCTGGGATTGGGCTGCTGGTTCTGTCCGCTCATCATGCGTAAACGTCCGGCACTGGCGTCAATGATTCTGGCTTTCGTGCTGGTATTTGGCGGTGAGTTGATTGGCCGGGCGATTTTCTACGGTCTGCATATGACAGTAGGTATGGCAGTCAGCGGGTAATTTCGGGTCGTCAGGTTTATCAGGAGGCACGTCACCGGTGGTGATGTGCCTCTGCAAAAAATGAGTCAATTATGTCAGCAGAATCAATCAGTTTAACCGGTAAAGTTTTAGGCGCGACGCTGTTTTATCCGCCGGGAACCGAAGAAGTCCAGCCTCTGGTCGCATTACTTAAAGCGAATGAATGGATGTCACAGTGGCCTTTCGCTTCTGAGGAGGCAAAAAATCAGGCGAGGCAAATGTTCAGTCAGATTGATGCCGCACCTGAGAATCTGGATGACGCTTATCAGCGCCTGTTCGTGGGGCCTTATGCATTACCTGCGCCGCCGTGGGGCTCGGTGTATCTGGATAAGGAATCCGTAGTGTTTGGCGATTCCACCCTGGCGCTTCGTCAGTGGATGCGTGAAAACGGCATTGAGCCGCATCTGGCGCAGGCGGAGCCGGAAGATCACATTGGCTTGCTGCTGATGATGTCTGCGTGGTTAGCCGAAAATTCACCGTCATTGCTGGATGATTTTTTGACGCTGCATGTATTGCCGTGGGCGGGCCGCTACTTCGAACTGCTCATTCAGAGAGCAGAACACCCGTTTTATCTTGGCGTGGCTTTACTTGCCGGGTCCACGTTGCAAGGCTGGAAACAGCAGCGTGGGTTGCAGACACCGGTCGTGGATCTGTATTTCTGATGAGCGACTCCCGTGACGCCGGTTATTACCGTGCCTGGATGAGCAGCCGAACAGTCAGCCGCCGTGGATTATTCCGCGGCTTGCTGTCTTCGGGCAAACACGCGATGGAACAGTCGGCAGAACCCTCCGCTACCTTGCTGGAACGTCGGGTTTCCCGCCCGCCGCAGGCCGTTGCTGAGCCCTTATTTCTGCAACAGTGCAGCGGGTGCGGACATTGTGCAGAGGCCTGTCCGGTCGGCATTATCAGTGTTCCGGACGGGAAGGCTTCGCTGGCAATTGATTATGCCGAATGTGATTTTTGCGGAGCCTGCACACAGGCCTGTGAAAGCGGGGCGCTGGATCTGAGCGTGCCGATGGATACCGGCTTACGTCCGACAGTTTTGTCACAGTGCCTGGGGCGGATGGATGACTTGTGCAGAATGTGCGAAATTGCGTGCCCACGCACGGCAATATTTTTTAATCAACAGAATCAACCTTCTGTTGATGACGCAAAATGTAATGGCTGCGGTAAATGTAAACTTGTTTGTTATCATGGCGATATCAACTTGTCATTAAAGCGTCATGTATCTTCATAGCCAGGCTTGATTAGCGTTTTCAATCATTCCTCTCCACTTTGTGCTCAGGTCAATTTTTGCCAGATTGACTTTTAATCCGCCAGTGGCATGATGCGCGCAATTTCCTCCTCTTTGTGGTCTTCATCACCCTATGTCCGCCTATTCCCGACCCGTCGCATTATTGCTGTGCGGACTCCTGCTGCTGACGATTTCTATCGCCGTCTTAAACACGCTGGTGCCTTTGTGGCTGAGCCATGAGCAACTCCCAACCTGGCAGGTCGGGATGGTCAGTTCATCCTATTTTACCGGTAATTTGCTGGGGACGTTGCTCGCGGGCGGGCTGATTAAACGTATCGGGTTTAACCGCAGTTATTACCTTTCCTGCGTTCTGTTTGCCGTCGCGACCGCAGGGCTGGCGCTGTCGATGAGTTTCTGGGGCTGGGTCAGTGCTCGTTTTGTCGCAGGAGTCGGCTGCGCACTGATTTGGGTGGTGGTGGAGAGTGCTTTGCTGCGCAGCGGAACGGTGAAGAACCGGGGGCAGCTGCTGGCCGCTTATATGATCATGTATTACATCGGCACGGTGGTCGGTCAGCTTCTGGTGGGCACTGTGCCAACAGCTATCTTCAGCGTGTTGCCGTGGGTAACGGCGCTGATTGTGATTGCTATGCTGCCGCTGCTGCTGACGCATATTGAGAATCAGGACAGCGAGCAGCCGCGTCATGCCGTGATGCCGATGTTCAGACGCCGTAATGCGCGTCTGGGGATCAATGGCTGCATTATTTCCGGCATTGTTCTGGGGTCGTTATACGGGCTGATGCCACTGTTCCTGACCCATCAGGGGATGAGTGATGCGAATGTGGGTTACTGGATGGCCTTGCTGGTCAGTGCCGGGATTATCGGTCAGTGGCCGGTAGGGCGTCTGGCAGACCGTTATGGCCGCCTGATGGTTTTACGTATCCAGATTTTTTGTGTGATCCTCGGCAGCATTGCGATGCTCAGTGGTTATGCGATGGCACCAACGCTGTTCATTTTGGGATGTGCGGGATTCACACTTTATCCGGTTGCGATGTCATGGGCTTGTGAGAAAGTAAGTGCTGATGAGCTGGTGGCGATGAATCAGGCGTTACTGATGAGTTATACCCTCGGCAGCCTTGCTGGACCGACGATGACCGCAATGCTGATGCAGAGCTATTCTGACCGCCTGTTGTTCGTAATGATCGCTGTGGTCTCACTGGTGTATCTGGTGATGCTGATGCGTAAAGCGGATCATACGCATAACCCGGTGGCTGCCGCCTGATTACCCTGCATACTTGAAGCTGCCACTGCGTTCGCTACGCTCCGGGACCCGAATCACTGACCTAGGTCAGCGCATCGGGATCTCGTCACTTGCCGACTGGTTGCAACTCCAATTATTTTGGGTAAGGTTTCATTGAGAATCTTAGTCTCATAAAGCAAAAAAGACGCCAAATGGCGTCTTTTTTAATGGGCATAATCGGGTGATTAATAAATCACTTTATGCCCGTAGCTGGCGAGAATGTTTTTCACTCTTTCCATGATCTCTTTGGTCGGTGGGTTTACGCCATCCAGACCATATTTCTCACCCATTGCCGTCCATTTGTGTTTGCCCAACTCATGATAGGGCAGCAACTCGATTTTCTCGATGTTGGTCATGTCCTTGGTGAACTCGCCCAGTTTATGCGCGGAATCATCATCATCTGACCAGCCCGGTACTACCACATAACGGATCCAGGTGCGCTGATTACGTTTCGCCAGATAGCGGGCAAAATCCAGCGTGCGGTGGTTGGATACGCCCACCAGATTCTGGTGAATATCGTCATTCATCTGCTTCAGATCGAGCATGACCAGATCCGAGACATCCAGTAATTCGTCGATCACCGGATCATAACGGCGGACAAATCCATTGGTGTCCAGACAGGTGTTAATCCCTTCTTTCTGGCAGGCGCGGAACCAGTCGCGCACAAATTCAGCCTGAAGAATGGCTTCACCACCGGATGCGGTCACACCGCCGCCGGAAGCATTCATAAAGTGGCGATACGTCACCACTTCTTTCATTAAATCATCGACATTGATCTCTTTACCGCCATGAGTGTCCCAGGTATCGCGGTTGTGGCAATACATGCAACGCATCAGGCAACCCTGGAAGAAAACAATGAAACGGATACCTGGGCCGTCAACGGTGCCACAGGATTCATATGAGTGGATGCGACCTTGAACTGACATTGCGGGTTATTCTCCATATTGACCAATGAATAGCAGTCTACATGTGCGGGTGCTGGCCTGGCAGAGATAAACTGGAAACCACAGGTTTATGATACCAGACAATCAATAAGGTTGATTGTCAGCAATGGCGGTACTGCTTTGCCAGAGGTCCACAACGTATAGCGCTCTGGCAAAACAGACTGTCGTACAGACAGTGCTGGGCAGGGAGGGATGAAACAAAGGCTCCACGTTGTGGAGCCTTTTATATCAGACCAGATTACAAGGCTGAATTATTACAGGGACTTGGTGAAAGTACGGGTAATAACGTCTTGTTGCTGTTCTTTAGTCAGTGAGTTGAAACGCACTGCGTAACCAGAAACACGGATGGTCAGCTGAGGATAGTTTTCAGGATGTTCCATCGCGTCTAACAGCATTTCACGGTTCATCACGTTCACGTTCAGGTGTTGACCACCTTCGATGGACGCTTCGTGGTGGAAGTAACCATCCATCAGACCCGCGAGGTTGGCTTTACGCACATCATCGTCTTTACCCAGCGCATTTGGAACGATAGAGAAGGTATAAGAAATACCATCTTTCGCGTAAGCAAACGGCAGTTTAGCAACGGAAGTCAGAGAGGCAACCGCACCTTTCTGGTCACGACCGTGCATTGGGTTCGCACCTGGACCAAATGGAGCGCCAGCGCGACGACCGTCAGGGGTGTTACCGGTTTTCTTACCATAAACCACGTTAGAGGTGATGGTCAGAACAGACTGAGTAGCCACAGCGCCACGGTAGGTACGCAGTTTCTGAATTTTCTTCATGAAACGTTCTACCAGGTCACAAGCGATGTCATCTACACGAGAATCGTTGTTACCGAACTGTGGGTATTCGCCTTCAATTTTGAAGTCTACAGCCAGGCCGTCTTCGTCACGGATGGTGCTCACTTTTGCATATTTGATAGCGGACAGGGAGTCGGCAGCAACTGACAGACCTGCGATACCACATGCCATGGTGCGATAAACGTCACGGTCATGCAGAGCCATCAGCGATGCTTCGTAGCTGTATTTGTCATGCATGTAGTGAATGATGTTCAGCGCAGTCACGTACTGTTTAGCCAACCAGTCCATGAAGTGATCCATGCGATCCATGACTTTGTCATAGGTCAGCACTTCATCCATCATTGGCGCTTCTTTAGGGCCAACCTGGATTTTCATTTTTTCATCAACGCCGCCGTTGATTGCGTACAACATGGTTTTCGCCAGGTTTGCACGAGCGCCGAAGAACTGCATTTGTTTACCCACAACCATTGGGCTCACACAACACGCGATAGCATAGTCATCGTTGTTGAAGTCAGGACGCATCAGGTCATCGTTCTCATACTGTACAGATGAGGTATCGATAGACACTTTTGCTGCGTACTTTTTGAAGTTCATTGGCAGCTTTTCAGACCACAGAATGGTCATGTTCGGCTCTGGTGAAGGCCCCATTGTGTACAGGGTATTCAGGAAGCGGAAGCTGCTTTTGGTGACCAGAGTACGGCCATCAACGCCCATACCTGCTAGGGATTCAGTCGCCCAGATTGGGTCACCGGAGAACAATTCATCATATTCAGGTGTACGCAGGAAACGTACCATACGCAGTTTCATGACCAGGTGGTCAATCAGTTCCTGAGCCTGTTCTTCGTTCAGTTTGCCAGCTTTGATATCACGTTCAATGAACACGTCAAGGAAGGTAGATACGCGGCCGAAGGACATTGCAGCGCCGTTCTGAGATTTAACTGCAGCCAGGTAGCCGAAGTAAGTCCACTGTACAGCTTCTTGTGCATTGGTCGCAGGACCAGAGATATCGCAGCCATATTTAGCCGCCATTTCTTTAATCTGACCCAGAGCACGGTGTTGTTCTGAGATTTCTTCACGCAGCTGGATGGTCATTTCCAGATTTACGCCGTTTTCCAGATCGTCTTGCAGAGACTGGAATTGTGCGTATTTGTCGGCCATCAGGAAGTCGATGCCGTACAGTGCAACGCGACGGTAGTCACCGATGATACGGCCACGGCCATAGGCATCTGGCAAACCGGTCAGAACACCGGATTTACGGCAGTTCAGGATGTCTTTAGTGTAAACATCGAAAACGCCCTGGTTGTGGGTTTTGCGATAATCAGTGAAGACTTTTTTCAGTGCCGGATCCAGTTCACGACCATAAACTTTACATGAACCTTCCACCATTTTGATGCCGCCGAATGGGATCAGGGCACGTTTCAATGGCGCGTCAGTTTGCAGACCAACGATAGTTTCCAATGATTTGTTGATGTAGCCGGCATCGTGCGAAGTGATGGTAGAGGCAACGTCGGTATCGAAATCTACTGGAGCCTTGGTACGGTTCTCCAGTTTGATACCATCCATTACTTTATCCCACAGGGTGGTTGTCGCTTGGGTAGCGCCAGCCAGGAAGGACTCATCACCTTCATACGGTGTGTAGTTCTTCTGAATGAAGTCACGGACGTTTACGCCATTCTGCCATTCACCAGCACTAAAACCTTGCCATGCGTTGGTCAATTTTTCATTGAGCTTGGACATTTTGCACCTACCTTCTAATTTGGATTTCTTTAAAAATCACGTGTAAAACTGTCGTAACAAGAGTGCCACGTTGGATCAGTGGTGTTTCTCATCGCGAAGATATATGACCCAGTACGTTAACCCTACCAGCAAACCGCCCCCGATAATGTTACCGATGGTCACAGGGATAAGATTGTCGATGATAAAGTTAGTGATGTTCAGTTCTGCGAATTGCGCCGGGGTTGCTCCGACGGCCTGCCAGAATTCGGGAGTCGCAAAGTTTTTCACTACGATGCCTAAAGGGATCATGAACATGTTGGCAATGCTGTGTTCAAAGCCGCTGGCGACGAACATACCCACCGGTAAAATCATGGCGAACATTTTATCCATCAGACTGCGGCCGGAGTAACTCATCCATACCGCAAGGCAAACCATCAGGTTCGCGAGGATCCCCAGACAAACAGCTTCGATAAATGTGTGATGCATTTTATGGTCAGCAGTTTGCAGAACATTCAGTCCCCACAAACCGTTATCAACCATGTATTCACCTGAGAACCAAATCAGAGCCACAAAGAACAGGCAGCCAATCAGGTTACCAATATAGACATTGACCCAGTTGCGCGCCAATTGCCCCCAGGTAATACGCCCGCTGGCTTTCGCAATCACGATAAGCACAGTGGAAGTGAACAGGTCAGCGCCACACACCACGACCAGCATCAGACCCAGTGAGAAGCAGATGCCCCCGACGAGTTTTGCAAGACCATAAGGTACGGTACCTGTGCCTGTAGTGGCGGTGATATAAAAAGCAAAGGCAATAGAAATAAAGACGCCAGCAGTAATGGCTAAAAAGAATGTTTTTAACGGCTGTTTGGTGGCTTTATAAACGCCGGCATCTTCAGCAACTTTTGCTGTAGCGGCGGGTAAAATGAGATCGAAGGGGTTGTCAGCTTTCACATTAACTCTCTTATTCAGGGCTATGCACTGCGCAACGAGATACTAGCAAAGCAGTATAACGTAAAAATTGACGTGGATCATACGAGGGGGTTTTTGGTGGTTTTCAGGGTACTACTGAAGGGGTGGTTTTTTAGTTAACCTATTGAAAATAATAGTGTAAAAACATTTTAATTTTTACAAATAAAGTTGATGGCAGGAGGATTTATTTTTCTTTTTGCGTTAATGGGAATAACTCATTGTTAATTAATGTCGTTAATTTGACTTTGTAAATTTCACCGCCATTTAACGTAAAAAAATAAGTGCCATACTTTTGTCGTAAAAAAGACATCCGGGCTTTATTTCGCGCGGAATTACACGTCATTTTTAAGGCTGAGTCAAACCCCTGAGGCCAAATAGCACACCGCAAGCGTAAACGCAGGAATAAAAAAACCGGCAGGAATTCTGCCGGTTTGAAAGAGTTTTTATCTGAGTGAGATCAGCTTTTTGCCCAGTGGCGACGTTTCGCCACCTGTAACTTCTCATACGCACCCAGCAGCGCCTGATGAGCCGGTAAGGCTTTAAGCGCCGGATCTACCGCAAACAGGCTGTGGAAACGGACGTCGCCACTGATGGCGGCGGAGGCATCTTCAACGGCTTTCTGGCCGTACATTTTCACAAATGCATTGTAATATTGTGCCGGATCGCGATCTTCTTCCAGAGACAGTTGCAGCAGCGTTTGCAGGCAACGGTAGTAGTTGTTGCGCTCATCGCTGTACACAGACGAGTTGAACTCGTGTGCCCACTCAGCCCAGGTCAATGCCTGATCTAAATCGCCACCCGCCAGTGCCAGCATGGATTTCAGTTCGCCCACACGCAGGGTGTACCAGCCGTTGTCCTTACCACTGGCAATACCCAGTAATTCACGGACGCGGGTAAAGTCATCGAGACCTTCATCATCGAGCTGAGTGATCATCTCAAGATAGGTTTCTTTCGGCAGATCACTGTCCGGCAAGGCCAGCAGCTGTTCACGCAGATGTGCGCCCATGCTGTTATTCGCCAGCAGCAGGTCTTCTGCAGGGTAGATATCCGACATACCAGGGACAATAATGCGACAGGCATACACGTCCAGATGCTCGTAATCTGCGATATACACTTCGGCATCTTCTTTATCAAAGATAGCCATCAGGGTCGCGAATTCTTCTTCTGTCGTGCCGCTGAAACTCCAGTCGGCAAACGGATAGTCGGCGTCCTGCTTGAACATGTCCCATGAAATCAGACCGCTTGAGTCGATGAAATGGGTTTCAAGGTTAGCGTGTTCCGCCACTTCTTCGTCATCGAAGGTTGGCGCCGTGAAGACATCCAGATCTTTCAGGCTGCGGCCCTGCAGCAGTTCAGTCACGGTACGTTCCAGTGCGACACCAAAATCAGGGTGTGCGCCAAAGGAGGCGAAACAGGTGCCGTTTGCCGGGTTGAACAGCACCACGCAAATGACCGGATAGTTTCCACCCAGAGAAGCGTCATAGGAAAGAATAGGGAAACCTTCTTCTTCCAGTTTGGCGATGGCTTCCACCACGCCCGGGTAACGTGCCAGCACGTCAGCAGGAATTTCGGGCAGGCTGATTGATTCGGCAATAATGCGGTTCTTGACGTAACGCTCGAAAACTTCTGACAGCCCCTGCACACGCGCTTCATTGGCCGTGTTACCGGCAGACATCCCGTTAGAGACGTACAGGTTGCCGATGATATTCATCGGAATGTAAACGGTTTGCAGATCAGACTGACGGGTAAACGGCAGGGCGCAGATACCGCGATCCGGATTGCCTGACTGCAGGTCGATCAGATCACTGGCAACCAGTTCTTTATCGGCATCATAAAAGGCATGCAGGCGTTCATCCAGAATGCCAGCCGGCAGGCTGTCGTCTTCAGGCAGCGGGAACCACTTTTCATTCGGATAATGCACGAAGTCGCCGTTGGCAATCTCTTTGCCCAGATAGAAATCGGCAAAGAAATAGTTTGTCGACAGACGCTCAAAATATTCCCCCAATGCCGACGCGAGAGCGGCTTTCTTGCTGGCCCCTTTACCGTTGGTGAAGCACAGCGGACAGTCGCGATCGCGAATGTGCACTGACCAGACGTGGGGAACCGGATTCAGCCAGGAAGCTTCTTCGATATTAAAGCCGAGATCGGTGAGTTTTTGTTGGAAGCGGGAAATGGAGTCTTCCAGCGCCGCGTCTTTACCAGGAATAAAAGTTTGCGTCATTGAGTTCACTTTTGAGCGTGCTAAAAACGCGCAATGATACGGGGTTTTGCGTATGAGCTCCATGTATTCGTGTTAAGAATGTAATCGCGGTGTAACGCGCTAAGCTTGTCTGTAAATCCGCGGCAGGTAAGCCGCTGTTTTCTCTTCCCGTGAGGCATCTATGCAGGCTTTTGATCTGAAACGTATGACGCTGGATAAGTTCCCTCTTGAGTATCTTGGAGAGGTGACATTCCGCTGCTTTTTCATTTTTATTGTGGTGTTTGTCTTTCTGAAACTGACCGGGCGTCGGGGCGTGAATCAGCTTTCTTTGTTCGAAGTGGTGATCATTCTGACGCTGGGTTCTGCCGCCGGTGACGTGACGTTTTATGATGACGTCCCGCTGTTGCCCGTGTTTGCGGTCTTTTTCTCAATTCTGCTGTTTTACCGTCTTTCAACCTGGCTGATGGATAAAAGTCCCCATTTCCAAAACTGGATGGAAGGCAAACCGCTGATCATCATTCGTGACGGCATGTTTGAATGGGAAACCATGGCGCGCGAGAACATCACCAAAGGCGAATTCTACATGGAGTTGCGGCAGAAAGGGGTGGAGCATCTCGGCCAGGTGCGGCTGGCGTTTCTTGAAGCTAACGGCGGCCTGAGTGTTTATTTCCGGCTGGACGAGGATGTCCAACCGGGCCTGCCTGTGTTGCCGGAAGATTACATTGATATCGAGACCCTGATGCTCACCAGCGGGCTGTATGCCTGCCATCAGTGCAGCCTGATTCAAACTTTCAAAGTGGGCGAAAAAGCGGCCTGTCCGCGTTGTCAAAATATCACCTGGGTGAGGGCGCTGAGTACCGTACGGGCGTGAACAGATAATCCTGTTAAATCAGCTTTCCAGGGAGGAATGAACCTTGTGACCTATATCTCATCGCTGTTTATCAGGTCGTGGTGAATAAGCGTTGCAGACTGCTTGTCTAGGATGATAAAACCGTTAAATTAGTGGTTACTATGTGGCTGTCTCAGAGAAGTGGTGAGGGGAAATGACTCAGGTTTATAATTTTAGTGCAGGCCCGGCAATGATCCCGGCTGAAGTGTTGCGTCGTGCGGAACAGGAACTTTGTAACTGGCACGGACTGGGTACATCGGTGATGGAAATCAGTCACCGTAGTAAGGAATTTATCCAGGTTGCTGAAGAATCCGAAAAGGATATCCGTGACCTGCTGAATATTCCCCCGAACTACAAGGTGCTGTTCTGCCACGGTGGCGCGCGCGCGCAATTCGCTGCCGTCCCGATGAACCTGCTGGGCGACAAATCCTCCGCTGATTACATTGATGGCGGTTACTGGGCGCACAGCGCCGTAAAAGAAGTCCAAAAATACTGCTCGCCTAACGTGATTGATGTCACCACCACGATTGATGGCAAGCGTGGCATTCTGCCGATGAACGAATGGCAGCTGAGTGCAGATTCCGCCTACGTGCATTACTGCCCGAATGAAACGATCGATGGTATTGCTATCGATGAAATGCCTGATTTCGGCGACAAAATCGTGGTTGCCGACTATTCCTCTTGTATCCTTTCCCGCCCGATCGATGTCAGCCGTTTTGGTGTTATCTATGCCGGTGCGCAGAAAAATATCGGTCCGGCCGGTCTGACGCTGGTCATCGTTCGTGAAGACCTGCTGGGTAAAGCCCGCACAGAACTGCCGTCTATTCTGGATTATACCGTGCTGGCTGAGAACGATTCTATGTTCAATACCCCGCCAACATTTGCATGGTATCTGTCAGGCATGGTGTTCAAATGGCTGAAAGAACAGGGCGGTCTGCGCGAGATGGAAAAACGCAATCGCGCAAAAGCTGAACTGCTCTATGGCGCCATCGACCGTACCGGTTTCTACCGTAACCCGGTTGCGGCAGCTAACCGGTCGTGGATGAATGTTCCTTTCCAGATGGCGGATGCTTCTCTGGATAAACTGTTCCTCGATCAGGCGCAGGAAGCCGGTCTGCACGCATTAAAAGGTCACCGTGTTGCTGGCGGTATGCGCGCATCTATTTATAATGCAATGCCCCTTGAAGGCGTCAAAGCCCTGACCGACTTTATGGCGGAGTTCGAAAAGCGCCACGGTTAAGTGCTGGTTTTCGGGCCAGCAAAATGCTTGAGTAAGAAGCCTTAAAAATGACCCCGGCTCACTGTCCGGGGTCATTTTATGAAAAGAAGAATTGGAGAAAGAGTGGAATCCCTGACATTACAACCCGTTGCACTGGTTAACGGCAGCATCAATTTACCTGGCTCAAAAAGTGTTTCCAACCGCGCACTTTTACTGGCTGCTTTTGCACAGGGCACTACCCGCCTGACGAATCTGCTCGACAGCGACGATGTTCGCCATATGCTCACCGCACTGGCGCAACTGGGCGTCACGCATCGTTTGTCTGCCTCCCGTACCGAGTGTGAAATCGACGGTCTGGGCACGACTTTTTCCAATGCTAAAGGTCTGGAACTGTTTCTGGGTAACGCAGGGACGGCCATGCGTCCGCTGGCTGCCGCGTTATGTCTGGGTGAACAGGATGTGGTCCTCACCGGCGAGCCACGCATGAAAGAGCGCCCGATCGGACATCTGGTGGATGCATTACGGCAGGGCGGCGCGCAGATTGATTATGTAGAGCAGGAAAACTATCCGCCACTGCGTCTGCGCGGCGGCTTTAGTGGCGGCAATGTCAGCGTTGATGGCAGCGTGTCCAGCCAGTTCCTGACGGCGTTGCTGATGACCGCGCCACTGGCAGTGAATGACACGACCATTCAGATTAAAGGTGATCTGGTTTCCAAACCTTATATCGATATCACCCTGAACCTGATGAAAACCTTCGGTATTGAAGTGGAAAACCACCAGTACCAGCAATTCAGCATTAAAGGCCAGCAACACTATGTGTCGCCGGGTGCTTATCTGGTTGAAGGTGATGCTTCTTCTGCGTCCTACTTCCTGGCTGCTGCAGCCATCAAGGGCGGTACGGTTCGTGTGACCGGTATTGGTAAAAACAGCATGCAGGGTGATATTCGTTTTGCCGATGTGCTGGAGAAAATGGGCGCAGCCATTCACTGGGCTGATGATTATATTGAATGTACCCGTGGCGACCTGAAAGGTATCGACATGGATATGAACCATATTCCTGATGCTGCCATGACCATTGCCACAGCCGCATTGTTTGCGGAAGGCCCGACAACGCTGCGCAACATTTACAACTGGCGTGTCAAAGAAACCGACCGACTGGCGGCCATGGCCACTGAGTTGCGTAAAGTCGGGGCGACGGTGGAAGAGGGTGAAGACTACATCCGCGTTGAGCCACCACAGTCGCTGAAATTTGCCGAAATTGGCACCTACAATGATCACCGCATGGCGATGTGTTTCTCACTGGTGGCGCTGTCCGATACCCCGGTCACGATCCTTGATCCGAAATGCACAGCGAAAACCTTCCCTGATTACTTCGAACGTCTGGCGGCAATCAGTACGCTGGCATAGTCTTACGTTGTGTCTGCAAAGATAACGGGCATCTATTGATGCCCGTTTTTTGTTACTGAGATTTCGGAACCGTCCGCTTTTTAGGCAACTGAAAAATGGGGGGGTAACAGTTGACTTAAAGGCAGCGTATAATGCCGCTCCTGAATGAGTCCTCTATGGCGAGTGAAGCGGGTATACCCCACCGAAAGGAGACAAAAATGACGGCTTTAACCCCGGTAATCACCGTTGATGGGCCAAGTGGTGCAGGTAAAGGTACGTTGTGTAAAGCGCTGGCCGAAGCCTTTAACTGGCACTTGCTGGATTCCGGTGCCATTTACCGCGTGTTAGCCCTGGCAGCGCTGCATCACCAGGTTGATATTGTCTCAGAAGAGGCGTTAGTTCCGCTTGCCGCACATCTCGACGTTCGTTTTGTTGCTCAGGATGGGCAGTTACAGGTTATTTTGGAAGGTGAGGATGTCACCAATGAAATCCGCACCGAAACGGTAGGCAATACGGCTTCACAGGCGGCGGCATTCCCGCGTGTCCGTGAGGCATTGCTGCGCCGTCAGCGCGCATTCCGCGATGCCCCGGGCCTGATTGCAGATGGCCGCGATATGGGCACGGTTGTTTTCCCTGATGCGCCTGTGAAGATATTTCTTGATGCGAGTTCAGAAGAACGTGCAAACAGAAGAATGCTACAGTTGCAGGAAAAAGGCTTTAGTGTTAACTTTGAACGGCTTTTAGCCGAGATCAAAGAACGTGATGACCGTGATCGTAACAGGGCTATCGCGCCTTTAGTGGCTGCTTCCGATGCGTTATTGCTGGATTCAACCAGCATGTCCATCGACGAAGTCATCGAAAAAGCGCTGGCATATGCCACAGAAATTCTAGGATTACCGCAAAAACAAACCCGGTAATCGAGCCGTAATCTGGTGCTGAAGAATATTCAGTGCCAGTTTTGGCTATAGTTTTTTTTAACCTCGCCGCAAGGATCTGTAGCGGGGCATTTGAAACAACCCCATCCAGCAGGAAGCCAGATGGACGTTAAACTTAAGAACCTAAAGATTATCAACATGACTGAATCTTTTGCTCAACTCTTTGAAGAATCCTTAAAAACAATCGAAACCCGTCCTGGTTCCATCGTTCGTGGTGTTGTTGTGTCTATCGACAAAGATATCGTACTGGTTGACGCCGGTCTGAAATCTGAGTCTGCAATCCCGGCAGAACAATTCAAAAACGCACAGGGCGAACTGGAAATCCAGGTTGGCGACGAAGTTGATGTTGCGCTGGACGCTGTTGAAGACGGCTTCGGTGAAACTCTGCTGTCCCGTGAAAAAGCTAAACGTCATGAAGCTTGGATCACGCTGGAAAAAGCTTACGAAGAATCTGCAACTGTTACCGGTGTTATCAACGGTAAAGTGAAAGGCGGTTTCACTGTTGAGCTGAACGGTATCCGTGCGTTCCTGCCAGGTTCACTGGTAGACGTTCGTCCTGTTCGCGACACGCTGCATCTCGAAGGCAAAGATCTTGAGTTCAAAGTCATCAAACTGGACCAGAAACGCAACAACGTTGTTGTTTCCCGTCGTGCAGTAATTGAGTCTGAGAACAGCGCAGAGCGCGATCAACTGCTGGAAAACCTGCAGGAAGGCATGGAAGTTAAAGGTATCGTTAAGAACCTCACTGACTACGGTGCATTCGTTGATCTGGGCGGCGTTGACGGCCTGCTGCACATCACTGACATGGCTTGGAAACGTGTTAAACACCCAAGCGAAATCGTTAATGTTGGCGATGAAATCACTGTTAAAGTCCTTAAATTTGACCGCGAGCGTACCCGTGTGTCACTGGGTCTGAAACAACTGGGCGAAGATCCTTGGGTCGCTATCGCTAAACGTTACCCAGAAGGTACTAAACTGACGGGTCGCGTTACCAACCTGACTGATTACGGCTGCTTCGTAGAAATCGAAGAAGGCGTTGAAGGTCTGGTTCACGTTTCTGAGATGGATTGGACTAACAAAAACATCCACCCATCTAAAGTTGTTAACGTGGGCGATGTTGTTGAAGTTATGGTTCTGGATATCGACGAAGAACGTCGTCGTATCTCCCTGGGCCTGAAACAATGCAAAAACAACCCATGGCAGCAATTCGCAGAAACCCACAACAAGAACGACCGTGTTGAAGGTAAAATCAAGTCAATCACTGACTTCGGTATCTTCATTGGTCTGGACGGCGGCATCGACGGCCTGGTTCACCTGTCTGACATCTCCTGGAACGTTGCAGGCGAAGAAGCAGTACGTGAATACAAGAAAGGCGACGAAATCGCAGCTGTGGTTCTGCAAGTTGACGCAGAACGTGAACGTATCTCCCTGGGCGTGAAGCAACTGGCTGAAGATCCATTCAATAACTACCTGTCTGTTAACAAGAAAGGTACTATTGTTACTGGTAAAGTCACAGCAGTTGACGCCAAAGGTGCTACAGTTGAATTAGCTGGTGGCGTAGAAGGTTACCTGCGCGCTTCAGAAGCTTCTCGCGACCGTATTGAAGACGCAACTCTGGTTCTGAGCGTTGGTGATGAAGTTGAAGCTAAATTCACCGGTGTTGATCGTAAGAACCGCGTAGTAAGCCTGTCCGTCCGTGCTAAGGATGAAGCAGACGAGAAAGATGCAATCGCTGTTGTTAACAACAAACCAGACGAAAGCAACTTCTCTAACGCTATGGCTGAAGCGTTCAAAGCGGCAAAAGGCGAGTAATGACGGGGGGCGACTCTGTTGCCCCGAAACGGTAGTTTAGCTGCAAAGCTTGGAGGTACTATGACCAAGTCTGAACTTATTGAAAGACTTGCTGGCCAGCACTCTCATATCCCGGCGAAAGCTGTTGAGGATGCAGTGAAAGAGATGCTTGAGCATATGGCTGCAACCTTGGCTGATGGTGAACGCATCGAAATCCGTGGGTTTGGCAGTTTTTCTCTTCACTACCGTGCTCCGCGTGTTGGGCGCAACCCTAAAACGGGCGATAAAGTTGAGCTGGACGGCAAGTACGTTCCTCACTTTAAGCCAGGTAAAGAGCTGCGCGATCGCGCGAATATTTACGGTTAAGGTTTTCGCCTGAACGTAAATGTCTGCCTATAGCGAACGTAAAACGGTACCCATTGGGTGCCGTTTTTTTTGCCTCATAATCTAAGAATTCCCCCCACTTCTGTTCTGAAAACAAAAAGTTTGCGTAATGTCTCGCAGCCTTTTGCTCTCCTGCTTGCCCCTGCCTTGCGTGAAAATCATACTCCGCCACGAACATATGTCCGATAAATGTGAAAGGAGTAAAACATCAAAATCTCACTGGATGAGGCTTCTTTAGCTGTGATAGCCGGCATGATGCCGCTGCTCCTTCTCCCGCAACTTCCTTCCTCTCTTCAGATGATCATGCTGTGTATTGCTGCCGGGTATTGCGTCAGATGTCATCACAAACTGTTCAGCTTGCTGGGTATCTGCCTGCTGAGTTTCAGCTGGGCCGCAGTTCAGGGCAGCATTCAACTGCGCCAGATCTCAGCACTTCAGGGTACCCCGCGCCATGTTATTGCGGTGGCAGAGAGTACTCATCTCGGAAACACCCGTACGTCGTCAGTGTTCTTCAAAATTGAAAAAGTGGACGGCAAAAGGGTATTTCCACCGGTCATGTTCCGTACGAAATGGGACGCGGGAGGAGAAGCACTTTTGGCCGGTCAGCGCTGGGATATGACCGTTAGTTTGCGGCCTGTTCACAGCTTGCTGAATGAAGGCGGATTTGATGCCCAGCGCTGGGCGCTGGCTCAGCATGCCCCGCTGACAGCCACTGTTCGTCGTAGTCAGAGGTTGTCGGCGCAAAGTTCGCTTCGCCAGCAGTTTATTCAACGAGTGCAGCTGAAAATGCCGCCAATGGAAAATACGGCCATTCTGGTCGCACTGGCGTTTGGCGAAAAAGGATTAATCCGGGATGCGGATAAGTTGCTGTTGCAGCACTCAGGCATCGCACATCTGGTGGCGATCTCAGGCTTACATATTGGCATTGCGGCGCTGTTCGGATGGTGGCTGGCACGCGGAATACAATATTTTATGCCGGTAAAGTTAATCGATTATCGTTTTCCGCTATGGGTAAGCGCGGTATTTTTACTGGTTTACACCTGGCTTTCAGGGGGCAACGCACCCGCCATACGTACAGCGTTAGCAGTATCCTTGTGGATTTTATTGCGCCTTTTCCGTATCCGTTGTCATCCGTGGCAGATATGGCTTTGGGTGGTTTCTGTTCTTCTTCTCGCTGACCCGATGAATTTATTATCCGACAGCTTCTGGTTGTCATGCTTCGCGGTGGGAACACTGATTTTCTGGTTCCAGTGGGCACCGCTTCCTGCCATGTTTCAGCAAGCAAGATATTGGGCGCTGTTACGCTGGGCGCATCTGCAACTGGGGATGACACTTCTCCTGTTACCCTTACAGGTGTGGATCTTTCATGGCATAAACCTTTTTTCCTTTCCGGCAAATATGTGGGCAGTACCGGTAGTTTCGCTGGTCACCGTTCCGCTGGTATTGCTGGCCTTACTGATGAACCTGATGCCATCCGTGCTAATGGATAATGCGCAAACACTGCTCTGGCAACTGGCGGACGCGACGTTAAGGCTGGCGCTGTGGGGAGTCAAAGCATTACCGGATGGCTGGATCCCGCTAGGCGAATCATTTCTGGTCGCAAGCCTGACAGGGTGGATAATGCTTCTGTGCTGGCGGATTTGCCCGTGGAGATATTGCGTTTCACTCCTGCTGTCGATCTTTGCGATCTCATTCGTCTGGCTGAACAGGAACCCGGAAGAGCGCTGGCGGGTGGATATGATTGATGTCGGCCACGGTTTGTCTGTTCTTATCAGTAAAAACGGCAGGGGGATCCTTTACGATACCGGCAACCGCTGGGAAGGGAGTTCCGCCGCTGAGCAAAATATCATCCCTTTCCTAAACTGGAAGAATATTCAGCCAGAACTGATCATTATCAGTCATGATGATATGGATCATCGTGGCGGATTGCCTCTGTTACAAAACCGGTTCCCTGCCGCCAGTGTACGTGAAAGTGCGTTGTCCGGTCAGCATCATCTGAAATGTAAGGCGGGTGAGCAATGGCACTGGCAGGGGCTGGCTTTCAAAGTCTTATGGCCAGAGAAGATGTCAGCGGATGTCGGAAATAATGACAGCTGCGTGATCCGCATTGATGACGGAACATTCAGTTTGCTTCTGACCGGTGATATTGAGGCTGAAACCGAAAAAGCATTAGTCAGGAAATGGCGGAGTGAGCTACAGGCCACGGTGCTTCAGGTTCCTCATCACGGCAGTAATACCTCGTCAACGCCGCCTTTTCTGCGCGCCGTTAAGCCGGTTATCGCACTGGCTTCCGCATCCCGCTTTAATAAATGGCGTCTTCCGGCTGATAAAGTTGTTAGCAGATACAACAAAGCACGCTATGACTGGCGTTCAACGTCCCGTTCGGGTCAGCTTAGTCTCTTCATTTATGACGATTATTGGACAATTAAAGGCTTACGCGAGCAATTAATCCCCCGCTGGTATCACCACCGGTTTGGAGTATCGGAAGATAATGAGTAGAATAGACCGCTATTTCTTTCGATGCTGGTTGATATTGCATGATGAACGATAAAGATCTCTCTACGTGGCAGACATTCCGTCGCCTGTGGCCGATGATCACACCTTTTAAAGCCGGGCTGATCGCTGCGGCAATCGCGCTGGTCGCTAACGCCGCCAGTGACACTTTCATGCTGTCTTTGCTGAAACCGTTGCTGGATGATGGTTTTGGTAAAGCTGACCGCTCAATTTTACTGTGGATGCCTCTGGTCGTTATCGGTCTGATGATCGTACGTGGTGTCAGTGGCTATATATCCAGTTACTGTATTTCGTGGGTTTCGGGCAAAGTGGTGATGCATATGCGTCGTCGCCTGTTTGGTCACATGATGAGAATGCCTGTCGCATTTTTTGATCAGCAGTCTACCGGTACCTTACTTTCCCGTATCACCTATGATTCAGAGCAGGTGGCGTCTTCGTCTTCCAGCGCGCTGGTGACGGTAGTGCGTGAAGGTGCGTCCATCATCGGTCTGTTTGTCATGATGTTCTATTACAGCTGGCAGCTTTCGGTGATCCTGATTGTGATTGCGCCAATTGTGTCTGTTGTTATCCGTGTCGTGTCAAAACGCTTCCGTAACATCAGTAAGACAATGCAAAACACCATGGGGCAGGTTACCACCAGCGCCGAGCAGATGCTGAAAGGTCATAAAGAAGTACTGATCTTCGGCGGTCAGAAAGTGGAAACCGCGCGTTTTGATAAAGTCAGTAACCGCATGCGCCAGCAAGGTATGCGTATGGTTTCGGCTTCTTCAATTTCAGACCCGATCATTCAGCTTATTGCCTCTCTGGCGCTGGCATTCGTATTGTATGCAGCGAGCTTCCCGTCCGTCATGGAAACGCTCAGCGCGGGTACCATCACCGTGGTGTTCTCATCGATGATTGCCCTGATGCGTCCGCTGAAATCCCTGACTAACGTCAACTCCCAGTTCCAGCGCGGGATGGCAGCTTGCCAGACACTGTTCTCCATTCTGGATATGGAACAGGAAAAAGACGAAGGGAAACTGGAAGTCAAACGCGTGAAAGGGGATGTCGAGTTCAAAAATGTGACCTTCACTTATCCCGGGCGTGATATTCCGGCTCTGCGCGATATTTCCTTCAGCCTGCCAGAAGGCAAAACGGTGGCCCTGGTCGGTCGTTCCGGCTCAGGAAAATCGACCATTGCGAACCTGCTGACGCGTTTCTATGACATCCAGGAAGGCTCTATTCTGATGGATGGTCATGATCTGCGTGAATACACGCTGTCATCACTGCGTAATCAGGTGGCGCTGGTTTCTCAAAACGTTCACCTGTTCAACGACACCATTGCCAACAACATCGCTTATGCGCGTACCGATATATACTCCCGCGAAGAGATCGAAAAAGCAGCGACTATGGCTTACGCCATGGACTTTATCAGCAAGATGGATAAAGGACTGGATACGGTTATTGGTGAGAACGGCGTACTGCTTTCAGGCGGTCAGCGTCAGCGTATTGCGATTGCTCGTGCCTTACTGCGTGATTCGCCGGTCCTGATCCTTGATGAAGCGACCTCTGCACTTGATACCGAATCTGAGCGTGCCATTCAGGCAGCGCTGGATGAATTGCAGAAAAACCGTACCTCGTTGGTGATTGCGCACCGCTTGTCGACCATCGAAAAAGCCGATGAAATTCTGGTTATAGAAGATGGTCGTGTCGTTGAACGTGGTTCACATGCTGATTTGCTTGAAGAGCGTGGTGTTTACTCGCAGCTATACCGGATGCAGTTTGGCCAATGATTGAGCGCATCTGGTCAGGCAAGTCACCGCTTTATCTGTTACTCCTGCCTCTTTCGTGGCTGTACGGGTTAGTCTCGTCTGTGATTTGTTACAGCTACAAAGCGGGGCTTAAAAAAAGCTGGCGGGCTTCAGTGCCCGTCGTGGTGGTCGGAAATCTGACTGCCGGGGGTAATGGTAAAACGCCGGTGGTGATCTGGCTGGTTGAAACACTTCAGCAGCATGGTTTTCGGGTTGGCGTGGTTTCACGCGGTTATGGTGGTAAGGCTGAGCACTATCCGTTATTACTGACGGAGGCGACGCCAACCACGCAGGCGGGTGACGAGCCTGTGCTGATATTTCAGAGAACGGCCACACCGGTTGCGGTCTCTCCCGTGCGTTCAGACGCGGTAAAGGCACTGCTCGCGGCTCACGAACTGGATGTGATTATCACTGATGATGGCTTGCAGCATTACGCCCTCAGCCGTGATATAGAAATTGTGGTCGTCGACGGTATTCGCCGTTTTGGTAATGGTCACTGGCTACCCGCTGGCCCGATGCGTGAACGGGAGTCCCGTTTGCGTTCCGTCGATGCGGTGATTACCAATGGCGGCGTTCCTCATGCAGGTGAACTGGCCATGACCCTGCAACCCGGCAAGGCGATAAACCTGAAGACGGGTGAACAGCGCGATGCCGCATCGTTACGAAATGTGGTGGCTATGGCCGGGATCGGGCATCCACCTCGTTTCTTTGCCACGCTGAAACAGCTCGGCCTGACGCTGCAACATGAAGTCGCGTTTTCAGATCATCAGTCATACTCCCCAGAACAACTTTCCGGCATTCTGCAGGCGGATCAATCCCTGCTGATGACGGAAAAAGATGCGGTGAAATGCCGTGCTTTTGCTCAACCGGACTGGTGGTATTTACCGGTCGACGCAAAAATTTCGGGCGTTCTGGCTGAAAAATTACTGCAAAAAATAACTGACCTTATTTTGCAAAAGACCCGCTGAATGCTAAAAAACTCATGAAATGAGCGGTTCTCATAAAAATTTACGTAAATTTAAATCCTGAAGCTCTCTGATTTTAAAGGATTATATTTACGATTCACATTTATTTGCGGAATAATGAAGTAACATGGCTTGCTAATGGTCTGCGCTTATGAGTAAATGCGTGCAACCTGTGTTGCAGCGCTATTTATGTATGAGTGTAGAGTAAAGCAGTTCCTCCCAGACGTTATCTCTTTCCCGATGATTCCGCTTCCAAGACGAACCTTCTAAGTCCTCCCCATAAGTAATTGTCTGAACTATTGGCTCACATTGCCGAATGGCAGGATTTTATATTTCGTAAAAAGGTTTTAAATATGTCTAAGAAAAATGGTCAGGTTAAGTGGTTCAATGAAAGCAAAGGTTTTGGTTTTATTGAGCAAGCTGATGGCGGTAAAGATGTATTCGTACATTTCTCTGCAATCGCGACCGATGGTTTCAAAACTCTGGCCGAAGGTCAGCGTGTAGAATACACCATTCAGGATAGCCCGCGCGGTCCTGCTGCTGCTAACGTTATTGCACTCTGAGAAGAGGCTGACGTGATGATATGAGTAAGCGTTAATTGCTAATCATATCAGCAGAGTAAAACCCGCCGGATGGCGGGTTTTTCATACCTGAAAAGGTAAAGCGACGTGAATAAAATGTCGCGAAATTTGTAAAAATAATCGTTAAAACAAAATCGCTCATTAGAGGTTTTTTATAAAAAAATAACTTAGAAATGGGCAAACGCATCCGAACAATAATAAAAAAGTGTGTTCATGGATGCCCAAAAGAAAGGATAGAAATTATGATGTTAAAAATGGGTTTAGTTAAATGGTACAATCAGGCTAAAGGCTATGGTTTTATTTGTCCGCTCGATGGTTCTTCTGAAATTTATGTTCAGCGCACTTCCATTGCAAATACGGGTAATAAATCTCTGAGTGCCGGTCAGAAAGTCGAATTCACGACTTACCGCAGTGTTGCGCATGGCCCTTCAGCGGCTGATGTGATTGCGTTCTGAGTCTGATTTTTGTTGTTCGCCGTTGAGCTGAATTTTACGCTCCGGTAAAAATATGCTATCGGTATCCACAGTTAATTAGCTGCCTCGGATACCGATATGTCTCACCCGGTTATATCTCTCGCTTCAGCCCGCACCCTGCATTTATCTGCGCAACACCTTCTCAAGCCCGTCACCCGAAAACCTGTGGCATCTGATGTCGTACAGGCCATCCGCGATATGGGATTACTGCAAATCGATACGATCAGCGTCGTCGCCCGCAGTCCTTATCTGGTGTTGTTCAGCCGTCTCGGCAATTATCCGCCGCAGTGGCTTGAAGATGCGCTGTCCGCTGGCAATATTTTCGAATACTGGGCGCATGAAGCCTGTTTTATTCCTGCTGAGGATTACGGTCTGCTGCGCCACCGGATGTTAAATCCGCAGGGCATGGGATGGAAATTTTCTCAGGCCTGGTTTGATGAACATCAGACAGATATTCAGGCGCTTCTTGGCCATATTGCAGAAAACGGTCCGGTGCGTTCCGCTGATTTCAGTGCAGAAAAAAAATCTAACAGCGGCTGGTGGGACTGGAAACCGCATAAAAAGCATCTGGAAACGCTGTTCACCGCAGGAAAACTGATGGTGTCTGAGCGGCGAAATTTTCACCGCGTATATGACCTGACAGAACGCGTGATGCCCGGCTGGGACGATGCCAGCCAGACCTTAGAACAGGCGGCTGCGGAATACCAGATGCTGCGCCAGTCTGCGCAATATCTGGGTATTTTCAAACCGGAGTGGCTGGCGGATTACTACCGGCTCAAGCGGATCAACACCAAAGCCGTGATCGCTCAGTTGCTGTCTGATGACGAAATTACGCCGGTAGAGGTATCCGGTCTGGACGGAGTTTATTATGTGCATTCCCGGCAGTACTCCTTACTGCAACAGGCCATTGATTCCGGGATCCGCTCTACGGTCACCACACTGCTTTCTCCTTTTGACCCCGTCGTCTGGGACCGAAAGCGTGCCTCAACGTTGTTTAATTTTGATTACCGCATCGAATGTTATACGCCGGAAGCAAAGCGGCAATACGGCTATTTCACGCTACCGGTCTTACAACGCGGTGAACTGATTGGCCGGCTGGATGCAAAAATGCATCGTAAGGAAAAGATACTGGAACTCAAAAGCCTGCATCTTGAACCGGGTGTGGCAGTGACATCACGGCATGCGCGGGATATTCAGGGAGCGATAAGTCGTTTTGCGCAATGGCAGGGTGCGGAGAAGGTTATGAGCGGGCAGTTGCCTGAGGCTCTGAGAAAGATGTGGGGTACGGGCTGGCAGCTTTGATACCGCAAAATAAAACGGCTGCATCAGGCAGCCGTTATTTCACGATGATTGCAGGTGTGACTCAGCATTAGTGGCTGAAGTTAGCGAACATTGCGATGATTTTGTTAATGGTTTTCATTTTTCGTGCTCTTGTCTGAAGTTGATAGTGTGATGTTCATCACAAAAAAATTGTACTCCCACTCAATCTGCAACGCAATCACCCTTCAGTGAAATTTTTTATTCACATCGCTGTAACTTTAAGCGGCCCTTCTCAGAGAGTGATGTGAGGATTAACCCCGGGCGGGGCGTTATGCTATTCTCTGGAACCGCTATCTTATGTTTCCAATGCTTTTTTGCGTCACGCCATGCTGAAAATGGGCGTATTCGCTTCCGGGAGGAATTTATGGATCATCGTTTACTTGAAATCGTTGCGTGCCCTGTATGTAACGGGAAGCTTTACTTTAATAAAGAGTCGCAGGAACTGGTGTGTAAGGCTGACAGTCTGGCTTATCCGGTCCGTGACGGGATCCCTGTTTTATTAGAAAACGAGGCACGCCCGCTTTCTGTTGACGAGACACATCCATGAGTTTTATCGCCATTATTCCTGCCCGCTATGGCTCGAGCCGTCTGCCGGGTAAACCTCTGGCAGACATCAACGGCAAGCCGATGGTTGTGCATGTCATGGAACGTGCTCTTGAATCCGGTGCAAAACGCGTGATAGTCGCAACCGATCATCCTGATGTCGTGAAGGCGGTGGAAGCCGCAGGTGGCGAGGTCTGTCTGACCCGGCCTGATCACCAGTCAGGTACTGAGCGCCTCGCGGAAGTCATCGAATTGTGTCAGTTCGCCGATGACGAAATTATCGTGAATGTGCAGGGCGATGAGCCTTTGATCCCGCCGGTGATTGTCCGTCAGGTTGCAGAAAATCTGGCAAACAGCGAAGCCGGGATGGCAACACTGGCCGTGCCGATTGAATCGGCAGAAGAAGCGTTCAACCCTAACGCGGTGAAAGTGGTGCGGGATGCCAGAGGCTACGCCATGTACTTTTCACGGGCGGCGATCCCCTGGGAGCGTGAACGTTTCGCGGTGTCAAAAGATACCATCGGCGATACCTTCCTTCGTCATATCGGTATTTACGCTTATCGTGCAGGTTTTATCCGCCAGTACGTTAAGTGGGAGCCGAGCAAGCTGGAGCATATCGAACTGCTCGAACAACTCCGGGTGCTGTGGTACGGTGAAAAAATCCATGTTGATGTCGCGAAAGCGATTCCTTCGGTGGGCGTTGATACGCCAGAGGATTTGGAACGTGTGCGCGCGATCCTGGGGCATAAACGTGCCTGACTGAACGTCATCCGAACGGAATGTCCCGGCATTCCGTTTATTTTTAGTGGTCTCTTTGTTTTGCGCGATGCCTTCCTTTTTCTGCCCCAATTATCCGGTTTTATTTGATCTGAAACGGGGTAATCCTTCGCTGAAGCTTTCATCATAAACGTTACTTTTTCGTCACTGCGAACACGTTATGGAACAGCTAAAAGCCGAACTCAGTATTGTATTAGGCGAACGTCTCTCCCGCCTTGAATGCGTCAGTGAGCAGCCTTATGCCCATCTTTTTTCTTTATATGATGAGCAGGGCTATGCCATGCCTTTGCTGGCGAAAAGTTTTGTCTGTCAGGGGATTGCGGGGCAGGAGGCGTATAAGCTCTCGATGCTGGCGCGGGAAGGCGTGGTGCGGGTGCCGACAGTGTACGGTATGGTCACGACCCATCAGAAACCCTATCAGGAAATTTTGCTGATCGAACGCCTGCGCGGTGTTTCGGCGGAAGCCCCGACAAGAACGCCTGAACGCTGGCTAATCCTGCAGGAACAGATCGTTGAGGCGATGCTGGCATGGCACCGGATTGACAGCCACGGATGCGTTGGCTCGGTCGACAGTACGCAGGAAAATCGCTGGGAAAACTGGTATCCGCAGCGCGTCGAAGTGCTGTGGGCGACGCTGTCTAATCTCCAGGCTCCTGAACTCACACCGGAGGACCGCACGCTTCTGTTCCGCTCGCGGGCGTGCATACCGGCATTGTTTGAGGGATTCGACGATACGCCGGTGCTGGTTCACGGTAATGTGTCATTACGCGGCATGCTCAAAGATCCGCGCAGTGATCAACTGCTGGCGATGATCAATCCCGGCACCGTGTTATGGGCTCCCCGCGAATTTGACCTCTTCAGGCTGTGGGAAAAAGGGATGAGTGAGCAGCTGCTGTTCAGCTATCTGCAAAAAGCACCGGTTTCAGAAAGCTTCCTTGCCCGCCGCTGGTTATATCTGGTGTGGGAATCCGTCGCCCACATGATCCATACCGGAAAACTGGACCGCAGGCAGTTCGATTTTGCACGGCAACAGTTGCTGCCGTGGCTTAACTGAGTTATCTGACTTCAGGCGCGGGAAGGGTTATCCATTGCCATATCCGCCCCAGCGTTTCATACCATGCCCGTTCACTGTGAGAGAGGAACAACGCCTGAGGTAAGGCTTTTTCCCACGGATTGAGCGGGGAATCTATTGCCAGCTGATTGGCCGGTGCCGGAATCGGGTTCAGGCCCAGTTGGCGGAAGAAGATGATTGCGCGCGGCAGATGGTTTGCGGAGGTCACCAGCGCAAAGGGTTGTTCTCCCATCATCGCTTTAACCTGCAAGGCTTCCTGATGGGTGTCCTTCGGTTTATCGAGCAAAATAATATCGCTCTCAGGCACGCCTAAACTGATTGCCACCTTTCCCGCCACTGCCGCACTGCTCATCGGGTTGCTCATGGCCTGCGCACCGGTAAAGACCATTTTAGCGCCCGGATTTGCGCGATAAATACGGATCCCTTCCGTCACGCGCGGAAGACTGTTGCTGATCAGATTAGAACTCGGTGCCCAGGCCGGGTTATAGGTGTAACCGCCACCCAGCACCACGACATATTTTACCGGCGTATGGCCCTGAGTCTGGTAAGTGGGGTAGACCGATTCAATGGGGCGCAGCAGCTTATCAGCCACCGGTTGCAGGCTGAGCAGCAACAGAAGCAGCCAACTCAGTGAAAAAAACACTTTTCCGGTTTTTTGCCAGCGGGTCATCCACAACAACACCAGCGCAACCGCCATCATAAGCAAAATAAAAGGCAGAGGTAATAACAGCCCGCCGAGTGTCTTTTTTAGGATAAATAACATCAAAAACGGGTCCTTTTGAGTGAAAAAACGACATCCGGGCGTGAATCCGAGTCTGGATGATTTATTCTAAGCCAGCCTGTGCCAAAATAGCACTTCACACGGCATCGCCGCAGAGACATCATCAGACAAATTGTTTTCAGAAACAGGGTTCACTTCATGCAGGATCGTAATTTCGACGATATCGCCGAAAAATTTTCGCGCAATATCTACGGCACCACCAAGGGACGTATCCGTCAGGCGGTGCTGGGTCAGGATCTGCATGAGTTGCTCCAGACGTTGCCACAGCGGCCACTGCGTATTCTTGATGCGGGCGGCGGTGAGGGGCAAATGGCCTGTGAACTGGCCGCTTTAGGACATAAGGTCTTGTTGTGTGATCTCTCCGGTGAGATGATCCGGCGCGCCGAAGCGGCCGCGCGGGAAAAAGGTGTGAGCGACAACATGCAATTTGTACAATGTCCCGCTCAGCATATCGCCGAACATTTGGAACAGCCGGTTGATCTGATATTGTTCCATGCGGTCATTGAATGGCTGGCCGAGCCTCAGCAGGCACTGGCCGCGCTGGTCGATTGTCTGGCCCCCGGTGGCGCAATATCGCTGATGTTTTACAATATCCACGGTCTGGTCATGCGGCATATGATCCTCGGCAATTTTGCTCATGTCGAGGCAGGTGTGCCTAAAATCAAAAAAAGCTCCCTGTTACCCGATCATCCGCTGGAACCGGCAAAGGTTTATCAGTGGCTGGAACAGTTGGGGATGCAGATCAGCGGCAAGACCGGTGTTAGAGTGTTCCACGATTATTTGCGAAACAGACAACAACATAAACAGGATTTTGATGAGCTTCTGGCGCTGGAACAGCGTTATTGCCGTCAGGAACCTTTTGTTAGTTTGGGACGTTACATCCATGTGATGGCGCACAAACCCATTCTGAAGGACGAATTATGAGTGAATTTTCCCAGACTGTACCCGAACTGGTCGCCTGGGCACGGAAAAATGATTTCTCAATTTCGCTGCCAACGGAGCGGCTGGCTTTTCTTCTGGCGATTGCCACGTTAAACAGCGAGCGCCTTGACGGGGAAATGAGTGAGGGTGAGCTGGTCGATGCGTTTCGTCACGTCAGCAAGGGTTTCGAGCAAACCAATGAGACCATCACCGTACGTGCCAACAACGCCATCAATGACATGGTGCGTCAGCGTTTGCTCAACCGTTTTGTCAGTGAGCTGGCCGACGGCAATGCTATCTATCGTCTGACGCCTCTGGCGATCGGCATTTCAGATTATTATATCCGTCAGCGTGAATTCTCCACGTTGCGCTTGTCTATGCAGCTGTCGATCGTGGCGCAGGAACTCAAGCGAGCGGCGGATGCGGCCGACGAAGGCGGTGATGATTTCCACTGGCATCGCAATGTGTACGCCCCTCTCAAATATTCTGTGGCTGAAATTTTCGACAGCATCGACATGACCCAGCGGATCATGGACGAACAGCAGCAGGGCGTAAAAGATGATATCGCGGCGCTGCTCAATAAAGACTGGCGTGCGGCGATTTCCAGCTGTGAAATCCTGCTGTCAGAAACGTCGGGCACGCTGCGTGAATTGCAGGATACGCTGGAAGCGGCGGGCGACCTGTTGCAGGCGCACCTGTTGCGTATTCAGGATGCCACCATGGTGGAGATGGACCTGAGCTTTGTTGACAAGCTGGTCTTTGATTTACAGAACAAACTCGACCGTATTACCAGCTGGGGCCAGCAGGCGATTGACCTGTGGATTGGCTATGACCGGCATGTACATAAATTTATCCGTACTGCCATCGACATGGATAAAAACCGGGTATTTGCCCAGCGTTTACGCCAGTCGGTGCAGAACTATTTTGATCAGCCGTGGACCCTGACGTTTGCCAATGCCGATCGTCTGCTGGATATGCGTGACGAAGAGCTGGCCTTGCGCAGCGAAGAAGTGACCGGCGAGCTTCCGCCTGATCTCGAATTTGAAGAATTTAACGAAATCCGCGAACAACTTGCGGCATTGATTGAACAGGCATTACAGGTCTATCAGCAACAAAAAACGCCGCTCAATCTGGGCATGGTAATGCGCGAATACCTCAAACAGTATCCGCGTGCCCGACATTTTGATGTCGCGCGAATTGTGGTCGACCAGGCGGTACGCCTCGGTGTGGCTGAAGCAGATTTTTCAGGGTTGCATGCCGAATGGCAGGCAATCAATGATTACGGAGCCAAGGTGCAGGCCCATGTCATCGACAAATATTGAACACATAATGCCAGCTAAGCTGGCGCAGGCACTGGCTAACTCAGTGTTTCCTGCTCTCGACAGCCAGCTGCGTTCTGGCCGTCATATCGGCATTGATGAACTGGATAACCACGCTTTCCTGATGGATTATCAGGAAGAAATGGAACTGTTTTACAGCCGCTACAGCGTGGAGTTGATCCGGGCGCCGGAAGGTTTCTTCTATCTTCGCCCGCGTTCCACCACGCTTATCCCGCGTTCCGTCTTATCGGAGCTGGACATGATGGTCGGGAAAATTCTCTGCTATCTGTATCTCAGCCCGGAACGTCTGGCGCATGAAGGTATTTTTACCCAGCAGGAATTGTACGACGAATTACTGAGCCTGGCAGACGAAAGCAAATTGCTGAAATACGTCAACCAGCGTTCTACCGGTTCAGATTTGGATCGTCAGAAACTCCAGGACAAAGTCAGAACGTCGCTGAACCGTCTGCGTCGTCTGGGTATGGTCTATTTCATGGGCGTCGACAGCAGCAAATTCCGTATTACCGAAGCGGTATTTCGTTTTGGTGCGGATGTCCGCAGTGGCGATGACGCGCGTGAAGCGCAGTTGCGGATGATCCGCGACGGCGAAGCGATGCCTGTCGACAGTGCGTTGTCATTGAACGACGAAAGTGAAGACGGCGAGCCGCTGGCAGGGCCGCAAGGGCATGAGGGCGCAGAGGATGAACAGGAATGATTGAACGCGGTAAATTTCGCTCACTGACGCTGGTGAACTGGAACGGGTTCTTCGCCCGTACTTTTGACCTCGACTCACTGGTCACCACACTTTCCGGCGGCAACGGGGCGGGTAAATCCACCACCATGGCCGCTTTTGTGACGGCGCTGATCCCCGATCTGACCTTACTGCATTTCCGTAATACCACGGAAGCAGGCGCGACCTCCGGTTCACGTGATAAAGGCCTGCACGGTAAATTGCGTGCCGGTGTCTGTTACTCGGTTCTGGACGTGGTGAACTCCCGTCATCAGCGCATTGTGGTTGGTGTTCGTCTGCAACAGGTTGCCGGGCGTGACCGTAAAGTGGACATCAAACCGTTCACCATTCAGGGCTTGCCGGTGGCAGTGAACCCGACGGAAATGCTGACGGAAACCGTTGGCGAACGTCAGGCGCGCGTGTTGCCTTTGCATGAACTGAAAGAGCGCGTTGAAGCAATGGAAGGCGTGCAGTTCAAGCAGTTCAACTCGATTACCGATTACCATGCGCTGATGTTCGATCTGGGTGTGATCCCGCGCCGCCTGCGTTCAGCGTCTGATCGCAGTAAATTCTACCGTCTGATTGAAGCGTCACTGTACGGTGGTATTTCCAGCGCCATCACCCGTTCCCTGCGCGATTACCTGTTGCCGGAAAACAGCGGTGTGCGTAAGGCTTTCCAGGATATGGAAGCGGCACTGCGTGAAAACCGTATGACGCTCGAAGCGATTCGCGTCACTCAGTCTGACCGTGACCTGTTCAAGCATCTGATTTCTGAAGCAACCTCTTACGTGGCCGCCGACTACATGCGCCACGCCAATGAACGCCGTATCCATCTGGATGGTGCGCTGGTGTTGCGTAATGAGTTGCTGTCGAGCCGCAAACAGTTGTCCGGTGAGCAATACCGGCATGTTGAAATGGCGCGTGAACTGGCCGAGCAAAGCGGTTCGCAAAGTGATCTGGAAACCGATTATCAGGCCGCCAGCGACCACCTGAGTCTGGTTCAGACCGCGATGCGTCAGCAGGAAAAAATCGAGCGCTATGAAGGCGACCTCGAAGAGCTGACCTACCGTCTGGAAGAACAAAACGAAGTCGTTGCCGAAGCCAGCGAACTGCATGCCGAACATGAAGCCCGCGCGGAAGCGGCTGAACTGGAAGTGGATGAGCTGAAAAGCCAGCTGGCAGATTATCAGCAGGCGCTCGATGTGCAGCAGACCCGTGCCATCCAGTACCAGCAGGCGTTGCAGGCCATCGAGCGTGCGCGTGATCTGTGCCAGATCCCGGATCTGAGTATTCAGAACAGTGAGGAATGGCTGGAAACGTTCCAGAGCAAAGAGCAGGAAGCGACTGAAATCCTGCTGATGCTGGAACAAAAAATGAGCGTGGCATCTGCCGCGCACAGTCAGTTTGAGACGGCGTATCAGCTGGTGGTGAAAATCGCCGGTGAAGTGAGCCGCAGTGAAGCCTGGCAGACGGCGCGTGAATTGCTGCGCGACTGGTCTTCTCAGCAACATCAGGCGGAGCGCGTCGAACCGCTGCGCATGCGTTTATCCGAACTCGAAGGCCGCCTGCGTGAGCAGCAGGATGCTGAGCGTCAGTTGCAGGAATTCTGCAAACGCACCGGGCAGGATGTGCATCCGGAAGATCTGGACGACATGCAGCGTGAGCTGGAAGTGCAGATCGAAGAGTTGCAGGGCGTCGTTTCTCAGGCGGGTGAACGCCGCATGGAAATGCGTCAGGAGCTTGAGCAGGTTCAGTCGCGCATTCGCGAACTGACCGCCCGTGCGCCGGTCTGGCTGGCTGCACAGGAAGCCCTCAGCCAGCTGAGCGAGCAGAGTAAGGAACCGCTGGAAAGCAGCCAGCAGGTCACCGAATACATGCAGCAGTTGCTGGAAACGGAACGCGAAACTACAGTTGAGCGCGACGAAGTGGCTGCGCGTAAACGTCGCATTGAAGGGCAGATCACCCGTCTCAGCCAGCCAAGTGGTGCGGAAGATTCCCGCATGATTGCCCTGGCCGAGCGTTTCGGTGGTGTACTGCTGTCTGAGATTTACGACGACGTCACTATCGACGACGCGCCTTACTTCTCTGCGCTGTACGGTCCATCGCGTCACGCGATTGTGGTCCCTGATCTGTCGCTGATCCGCGATCAGCTGGAAGGGCTGGACGATTGTCCTGAAGATCTCTATCTCATCGAAGGGGATCCGCAGTCCTTTGATGACAATGTGTTTGAAGTGGATGAAATGCAGGGCGCGGTACTGGTCAAGACCGGTGACCGCCAGTGGCGTTATTCGCACTTCCCGCAGGTGCCTTTGTTTGGCCGTGCGGCGCGTGAAAACCGTCTGGAAACCCTGCATAAAGAACGCGAAAACCTGTCAGAACGTTACGCGACACTGTCGTTTGACGTGCAGAAAATTCAGCGTGCGCATCAGGCATTCAGCCGCTTTATCGGCAGCCATTTAGCCGTCGCGTTTGACGCCGATCCTGAAGCGGATATCCGTACCCTGAGCGGCCGTCGTGGCGAACTTGAACGTGCGCTGAATGCCCATGAAGGCCAGAATCAGCAGCAGCGTCAGCAATTTGAGCAGGCGAAAGAAGCCATCGGCATGCTCAATAAATTGCAGCCGCGTGTGGGTCTGTTGTGCGACGAAACGCTGATCGACCGCGTGGAAGAGATTCGCGAAGAAATGGAAGAGGCGCAGGATTCTGCCCGTTTCATTCAGCAACACGGCGCCTCACTGAGCAAACTGGAACCGCTGGTATCGGTGCTGCAAAGCGACCCGGAACAGCATGAGCAACTGAAAGAAGATTACGCACAGGCGCAGCATGCACAACGTCTGGCGAAGCAACAGGCCTTCGCCCTGACCGAAGTAGTTCAGCGCCGTGCTCACTTCAGCTATACCGACTCTGCCGGTATGTTGAATGAAAACAGCGACCTGAATGACAAACTGCGTCAGCGTCTGGAACATGCGGAAGCGGAACGTACCCGCGCCCGTGAACAGATGCGTCAGCACCAGACGCAACTGACCCAATACAGTCAGGTTCTGGCGTCACTGAAAAGCTCGTTCGATGCCAAGCGCGATATGCTCAAAGAGCTGAGCCAGGAATTGCAGGATATCGGCGTTCAGGCTGATCCGAACGCGGAAGCCCGCGCCAAAACCCGTCGTGACGAATTGCATACCGCGCTCAGCACCAACCGTGCGCGCTGCAATCAGCTGGAAAAACAAATCACCTTCTGCGAAGCCGAAATGGATAACCTGCAGAAGAAATTACGCAAACTTGAGCGTGATTACCATCAGAGCCGCGAACAGGTAGTGACCTCGAAAGCGGGCTGGTGTGCGGTGATGCGTCTGGTGAAAGACAACGGCGTTGAACGTCGTCTGCACCGTCGCGAGCTGGCTTACATGGATGGCGACGAACTGCGTTCCATGTCGGATAAATCCCTCGGTGCGCTGCGTCTGGCGGTATCTGATAACGAACATCTGCGCGACGTGCTGCGTTTGTCGGAAGATCCGAAACGTCCTGAGCGTAAAATTCAGTTCTACATCGCCGTGTATCAGCATCTGCGCGAGCGTATCCGTCAGGATATTATCCGTACCGATGACCCGGTTGAAGCTATCGAACAGATGGAAATTGAGCTGGGACGCCTGACCGAAGAACTGACCGCCCGCGAACAGCAACTGGCGATCAGTTCCAAGAGCGTGGCGAATATCATCCGTAAAACCATTCAGCGCGAGCAGAACCGTATCCGTCAGCTGAACCAGGGCCTGCAGGCAGTGGCGTTTGGTCAGGTGAAAAGCGTACGTCTGAACGTGAATGTGCGTGAAGCGCATGCCGGTCTGCTGGATGTGCTTTCTGAGCAGCAGGAACAGCATCAGGACTTGTTCAGCAGCAACCGCCTGACCTTCTCGGAAGCACTGGCGAAACTGTATCAGCGTCTTAATCCGCAAATTGATATGGGACAGCGCACACCGCAAACCATCGGTGAAGAACTGCTGGACTACCGAAACTATCTGGAAATGGAAGTGGAAGTTAACCGCGGTTCCGATGGCTGGTTGCGTGCAGAAAGTGGCGCGCTGTCAACGGGTGAAGCGATCGGTACCGGTATGTCGATTCTGGTGATGGTGGTACAGAGCTGGGAAGATGAATCGAGCCGCATGCGGGGCAAAGACATTTCGCCTTGCCGTCTGCTGTTCCTCGATGAAGCAGCCCGTCTGGATGCCAAATCTATCGCCACGCTGTTTGAGCTTTGCGATCGTCTGGAGATGCAGCTGATTATCGCGGCGCCGGAAAACATCAGCCCTGAAAAAGGCACGACCTATAAACTGGTGCGTAAAGTGTTCGGTAATAATGAACACGTACATGTGGTCGGGTTACGTGGCTTTGCGCCGGAACTGCCGGTACTGGCAGATACGGAAGCTGACGTGTCCTGATGGTTTGCAGATAAATCAGACGGTTGAAATTCAAAAGCCCTGGCATAAACGCCGGGGCTTTTTATTTTTCTTCCATTCATTTTGCTTATATTTCTATAAAAAATATCTGGTGATTTAAATAACGGTCAACACAATGCGAAGGCGTTGCGTAATTTATAACCGAATGTCTAAAAACAGCACATAAACACTCAACGGAAGGCTTTATTTCGGCTTGCCGCTGGCTTAGAGTCTTTACGTTATACGCGGACTCTATTTCATTGAGTTCCTACGCAAAAAAAGAAATCTCTTTATATACTTAATCCAAGAGCTGCTGGCTCAATTTTGCGGATTAAATTGGGCACTTTATCGGGAGGCAAGGGAAGATGTTGATGAATCAAAGGTCTCTCAGGTTTTTAGTCGCCAGCTGTCTGCTGGCGAGCGGCCTGTCGCCATGGTTTGCAGCCTGGGCGACGGTACCGACGATGCCGCTGGGGAAAACCACGCTGTCCAGCGTGCAGAGCATGAGTCAGCTTCAGGCGGAACTGCTGCCGCGAGGGATCCGGCCGCTGTATCTGTCGTCCCTGTCATCGCTTTATGCGGCGAACCATATGCAACCTATGTGGAATGATCGGGAAACCGTGCAGATATTCCAGCAACAGTTAGCTGAGCTGGCGATTTCGGGCATCCAGCCTCAGTTCACGCAATGGGTGAAATGGCTGACAGATCCGGAAGTAAAAGGCATGGCGCGCGATGTGGTGTTGTCGGATGCGATGCTGGGCTATTTGCAGTTTACCAGTAGCGTGGAAGCCAATGGCGAGAAATGGTTATACAGCACGACGCCATACAAAATGACCACGCCTTCACTGACGGTGATGAATCAGTGGCAGCTGGCTGTGCGTCAGGGCACCACCGCACATTATTTATCGACGCTGGCACCACAACATCCTTATTACAGCAAAATGCATGATGCGCTGAAAACCATGCTGGCGGATAACCGTCCGTGGCCGGTCATGAGCGGAACGGCCAGTTTACGTCCGGACCAAATCAGCGATGATGTGCCTGCGTTACGGGAGATTCTCACCCGCACCGGCATGATGGTCGCCTCACCGGAAGAGAACAAATCACCAAAACCGACGGACGAAACGATCGCGCCAAATGCGCCGGGTAGTGCCGCCAATGACGATTTATCTGTCGATGAAACGGCGGATAAAGCCCAGCAATCCACGCCAGCCGTCAGCCCGTCTGCGACCTCGGTGCAGGACGTCCTGCCGTCGGTACAGAATGCTGAAACGCCTGCGCCAGCCCCTGCGGTGGCAGTGGCGAATAATCAGTACACCCCTGAATTAGTCGACGCAGTAAAACGCTTCCAGAAATGGCAGGGGCTGGAGGATGACGGAGTTATCGGCGCGCGTACGCGTCAGTGGCTGAATGCGTCTCCGCAATTGCGGGCCACCTTGCTGGCGCTGAATATTCAGCGTCTGCGTATTCTGCCGGGCAATGTAAACACCGGTATCATGGTGAACATCCCGAACTATCAGCTCACTTATTACCTCAATGGCAATGAAGTGCTGTCTTCGCGTGTGATTGTCGGGCGTCCGAGCCGCAAAACGCCGTTAATGAGCAGTGCGCTCAATAACGTGGTGGTGAATCCGCCGTGGAATGTGCCGACTACGCTGGTGCGTGAAGATATTATGCCGAAGGCCATGAATAATCCGACGTACTTCCAGCAACATGGTTATCAGGTGTTGTCCGGCTGGAGCAATGACGCCGAAGTGATCGACCCGTCGATGATTGACTGGGCGATGGTTTCACCGAGCCATTTCCCGTATCGCATTCGTCAGGCACCGGGCGCGAATAATTCCCTCGGGCGTTATAAATTCAATATGCCAAGTTCTGATGCCATCTACCTGCATGACACGCCGAACCATAATCTTTTCAGCAAGGATATTCGCGCGCTGAGTTCAGGGTGTGTGAGGGTAAATAAAGCATCGGAATTAGCCAATATGCTGTTGCAGGATGCTGGCTGGAATGACACCCGTATTTCGTCTGCCTTACAGGGCGGCAATACCACTTATGTGGCGATACGCCATCATATACCGGTAAAACTGTTTTATCTGACAGCGTGGGTGGCGGATGACGGTAAGCCGCAGTTCCGCACAGATATTTACAATTATGATGCGACAGTGAGATCGGGTGCACAAATTTTGCCTCAGGCAGAAATTTTGCTCCAATAAATGCAGTAAAACTAGTCTGATAACGGTCAGAGTATTTGGCCATATGACGAGCGTGAGCCCCTGGCACGCTCGTTTTGCATATCGGGGTCCCTTGACTCGCTGAAATTTGCCAGTTAAGGTTCGAAACGGTCCGTTCTGTGACCTATTTTTGACTCTCTTATCGGATAGTAAACTGTACATGAATGAAATCGACAAACATCGCCGTAAATGGCTGGCACTGGGCAGTGCCGCTATGGGGATTGCATTGCTTCCAGGTCGTGCATTCGCCACTCTTTCCACGCCTCGTCCCCGTATTTTAGTGGTTAATAATATAAATACCGGCGAAACCCTCAAAACCGAGTTTTTTGATGGAAAGCGTTACAACAAGGATGAGTTGGCCCGGTTGAATCATTTGTTCAGGGACTATCGCGCGGAAAAAGTTAAGACTATCGATCCTGCCTTGTTCGATCACCTTTACCGTTTGCAGGTCATGCTGGGCGGAACCAATAAACCGGTTCAACTGATTTCCGGCTATCGTTCACTGGCAACCAATAACAGTATGCGTGAACCGGGAAGCGGGGTAGCGAAACACAGTTATCACACCCTCGGGCAGGCAATGGATTTCCATATTCAGGGCATCGAACTGAGTAATATCCGCAAAGCAGCATTAAAAATGCGGATGGGTGGTGTAGGATATTATCCACGAAGTAACTTTGTGCACATCGATACCGGCCCCGCCCGGACCTGGTGATGTGTGTTATTAATGGCCTGCAGATATGCAGGCCATTTTGTGGAGCCTTATGAAAATCCATCTTATTACTGTCACGGCGTTCAGCCAGAATTGCTCACTGATTTGGTGTACCAAAACCAATCAGGCCGCGCTTGTCGATCCGGGCGGTGAAGCCGCAAGAATTATTCGGGAAGTGTCTGCCAAAGGCGTTCTGGTCACGCAAATTTTGCTGACCCACGGCCATCTCGATCACGTCGGTGCGGCGGCAGAATTGGCCGCCCATTATCAGGTGCCGGTCATCGGACCTCAGAAAGAAGATCAGTTCCTGCTTGATGCGCTGCCAACGCAGAGCCAGATGTTTGGTCTTGATCATTGCGACCCGCTGACGCCGGATACCTGGCTGGAAGAGGGCGATACGGTCAGCGTGGGTGAAGAAACGTTGTCGGTGCTGCATTGTCCGGGCCATACGCCGGGTCATATTGTCTTCATCAATGATAAAGCGCGTATCGCTGTTTCCGGTGATGTGATTTTTAAAGGCGGCGTGGGGCGCAGTGATTTCCCGCGTGGCGATCATCAGGCGCTGATCCATTCCATTAAAACGAAACTATTGCCACTCGGCGATGACATCGTCTTTATTCCCGGTCATGGCCCGATGTCTGATTTTGGCTATGAGCGCAAAACCAATCCTTTCCTGCAGGATGAAATGCCGGTCTGGTAAAAACGCATATCTGAAAGACAAAAAGCCCGTCAGTTTCCTGACGGGCTTTTTTAATCGAGCAACAACGCTTACCTTTTACAGCACCGCGACAATCGCTTCACACAGCGGGGCCATGTTTTCGAGCGTAATACCCGCGACGTTAATACGGCCTGAATTCACCGCATACACACCGAACTCATCACGCAAACGCAGCACCTGATCTTTCGTCAGGCCGCTGAATGAAAACATACCGTTCTGATTAATAATAAAGCTGAAGTCTTGCTGTGCGCCTTTTTCCTGCAATGTGCTGACAAATAACTGGCGCATGCGGTGGATACGCTGGCGCATATCGCTCAGTTCCTGCTCCCACAAGGTGCGCAGGGCATCATTACCCAGAATAGTCGCCACTACCGCTGCGCCGTGTGACGGCGGGTTGGAGTAGTTTGCGCGGATAACCGATTTCATCTGGCTGAACGCACGTTCTGCCGTTTCGGCATCGGCAGTGACCAGCGTACAGGCGCCGACGCGCTCATTATATAACCCGAAGTTTTTCGAGTAAGAACTGGCGACCAGTAATTCTTTATGGTTTGCCACGAACAGACGCAGGCCAGCCGCATCTTCTTCAAGGCCTTTTGCAAAGCCCTGATAGGCGAAATCAAACAGCGGTAACCAGCCTTTAGCCACTGACAGTTCTGCCAGCTGTGCCCATTGTTCTTCCGTCGGATCAATACCGGTCGGGTTATGGCAGCAACCGTGGAATAACACCACGTCGCCGGCAACGGCTTCGCTCAGGCTTTTCAGCATGCCGTCGAAATCCAGACTGTGACTGGCGGCGTCATAATAATTGTATTCTGCGACTTCGAGACCGGAAGCAGAGAACACGCCTTTGTGGTTCGGCCAGCTCGGATTGCTTACCCATACACGTCTGGCGCTGGTTTGTGTCGCGATGAAATCAGCAGCGATGCGCAGGGCACCGGTACCGCCTGGTGTCTGGGCAGTACGTGCACGTTTATCAGCGATGACCGCGCTGTCTTTACCAAACAGCAGTTCCTGCGTGCAGCGGGCAAAATCAGGCAATCCGTCGATGCTCAGATAGGTTTTAGTGGTTTCATTTTCCAACAGGAATTGTTCGGCTTTCTTCACGCTGGCCAGAACCGGCGTTTTACCCGTTTCATCTTTATAAACACCAATCCCAAGATTGATTTTATTTGAGCGGTCATCAGCGCGGAAAAGATCGGAAAGACCCAGGATCGGGTCGGCAGGTGCTGCAGTGATTTTTTCAAACATGTTGGAAACGTCCATTAGCCTGATATGACGAAAGAGGGCATCAGGTTAACGCCAGCGTCCCCGTTTGCCAACCGTTTGCGGCAAAAAGAAAGCAGAGTTGTGAGAAGGCGTGGGAGATTAAAATATTTTATGGGAGGAGGCAGAAAAACGAAGGCGTCGAAGTCCACAAATGCAAAAGGCAGAGCCGAAGCTCTGCCTTGATATCCCTTTGATACGCTCGTAAGCGAATCGTTAAACGATATTAGAACTGGTAAACCAGACCCAGTGCGACGATATCGTCAGTTGCGATGCCGTTAGCTTTGGTGAAGTCATTCTCGTCCAGCAGGTTGATTTTGTAGTCAACATAGGTAGACATGTTTTTGTTGAAGTAGTAAGTCGCACCCACTTCAGCATATTTCACCAGATCCTGGTCGTCGCCGTAAGTGCTGTTCAGGCTCTTACCTTTAGACTGCAGGTACGCTACAGAAGGACGCAGACCGAAGTCGAACTGGTACTGTGCAACCACTTCGAAGTTCTGAGTTTTGTTAGCGAATTGCTGTAAACCATCACGGTTACCGTTGTCTGCGCCGTTACCCGCTTCAGTGTTACCGAACGGAGTCATGTTGTTGGTTTCTGCATACATTGCTGCCAGGTATACGCCGTTAGCGTCGTATTTAGCACCAACAGTCCAGACGTCAGCTTTGTCGCCGTTGCCATCAGCAGTCTGCGCATCAGTACGGTCAGAAGACGCGTATGCTGCACCCAGGTTTACGCCTGCGCCGATGTCATAAGTCGTGGAGATTGCATAACCGTCGCCGTTTTGTTTAGACACGCCACGGTCGTCGTTCTCGTTTTTACCCTGATATTGCAGAGCAAAGTTCAGGCCATCAACCAGACCGAAGAAGTTGGTGTTACGGTAAGTTGCAACGCCGTTAGTACGACCAACCATGAAGTTATCAGTGTAGGTGTAGGTGTCGCCGCCGTATTCTGGCAGGTTATCGGTCCATGCTTCAACGTCATAGACGGCGCCGTAGTTACGACCGTAGTCGAAAGAACCCGCATCGCCAAATTTCAGACCAGCAAAGCCCAGACGGGTTTTGTTGCCTTCGTCGCCCATGCTTTCTGCGTGGTTAGCCTGAACGTTGTATTCCCACTGGCCGTAACCGGTCAGTTGGTCAGTAATCTGAGTTTCGCCTTTAAAGCCGAAACGAACGTAAGTCTGGTCACCGTCGTTGCCGGTGTCATCAGAGAAGTAATGCAGGCCGTCAACTTTACCGTACAAATCCAGTTTGTTGCCGTCTTTGTTATAAACTTCTGCCGCATTAGCTGCACCAGCAACTAACAGAGCAGGGATTACCACTGCAAGAATATTGCGCTTCATCATTATTATTACCCTCATTGGTTTTATTTGGACACCTGCCACTGCCGTAAATAATTCTTTGCGGAACTATTCATGAGAGTTTGGTGTCTCCTGTGTCTGAACGCACTATTCCATCCGTGGTGAGCTTAATCTACAGCGAAAATGCTACTAAATTACTAAATATGTTTCAGTTAGAAAAAATGTATTTCAAAATGTGTATTTTACGGAACTTTGTGACAGGGATCTATCTTTGAAAATGACTAAGGCCAGCAATGCTGGCCTTAGTTATGTAACGATTCTGTTAATTAAAAATAGTTTAATTAATTAGAAGGTTGCATTACGTGGTGTACGCGGGAACGGGATTACATCACGCACATTTTGAACACCGGTCACATAAGCGACTAAACGTTCAAAGCCCAGTCCGAAACCGGAGTGAGGCACAGTGCCGTAACGACGAAGATCGCGATACCACCAATAATCTTCTTTATTCAGACCCATTTCTTCCATCCGGATGTCCAGAACATCCAGACGTTCTTCACGCTGCGAGCCACCGATAATTTCGCCAATCCCCGGCGCCAGAACATCCATGGCCGCCACAGTTTTGCCGTCATCGTTAAGACGCATGTAGAAGGACTTGATATCTTTCGGGTAATTTTTCACCACAACCGGCGCTTTGAAATGCTGCTCTGCCAGATAGCGTTCGTGTTCAGAAGAAAGATCTACACCCCAGGAAACCGGGTTCTCAAATTTCTGGCCACAATTCATTAAGATTTCTACTGCTTCGGTGTAATCCACCTGCGCGAAATCAGAGGTTACAAAACGTTCAAGGCGGGCAACCGCATCTTTGTCTACGCGTTCAGCAAAGAAAGCCATGTCGTCTGCACGTTCGTTCAGCACTGCCTGGAAAACATATTTCAGCATGTTTTCTGCCAGTGATGCGATATCGTCCAGTGTGGCAAAGGCCACTTCCGGTTCAACCATCCAGAACTCAGCCAGATGGCGGCTGGTGTTGGAGTTTTCTGCACGGAACGTCGGGCCGAAGGTGTAAACCTTAGACAGGGCACAGGCATAAGCCTCGCCGTTCAGCTGGCCGGATACGGTCAGGAAGGACTCTTTACCGAAGAAGTCTTCGCTGAAGTCGATCTCGCCTTTGTCCGTACGTGGCAGGTTTTGCAGATCCAGCGTGGAAACACGGAACATCTCACCCGCGCCTTCAGTATCGGAAGCAGTGATCAGGGGAGTCGATACCCAGAAATAGCCGTTTTCGTTGTAAAAACGGTGGATCGCCTGAGACAGGGTGTTGCGCACACGGGCAACGGCACCGATCAGGTTGGTACGCGGGCGCAGGTGAGCCACTTCGCGCAGGTATTCGATGCTATGGCGTTTTGCCGCCATCGGGTAGGTATCAGGATCATCCACCCAGCCCACCACGTTAACAACGGTGGCCTGAAGTTCAAAACTCTGACCTTCGCCTGGCGACGCGACAACTTTCCCGGTGATTTCCACAGAACAGCCGGTCGTCAGACGCAGAACGTCCTCATTATAATTGGGCAGAGAATTATTGACGACGGCCTGTAATGGATTAAAGCAGGAGCCGTCATAAACGGCGACGAATGAGATACCAGCTTTAGAATCTCTCCGGGTACGTACCCAACCGCGTACGGTGACTTCACTGTCAACCGCAGCACGGCCTTGCAGTACGTCGACTACAGGCACAACGCTCATAGATTTCTCTCTTTCTTTATATATGTTGACTAAGAAATATTGGACACCCTGTAAATAGGGATTTTGCTATGTTACTTAGCCTTTCTCAGGACACAAGCAGAAATCGTCGTCAGCGGAGAAGAATTGTGGCGTAAATGGCGGGAGCACGGGGAAATATTGAGAGAGTGAATAAAAGCCGAGCAGAATTAGATCATAACTATATAAAGGAAAGAAAAAGCACACAGCGCGCCCGATTTCTCCGGCGCGCCGTGATGGCTCAGGAGGCTTTTTTGACCAGCGGCAGATCGAAGGCTTTGCGCAGCGCTTTGACAAAGGCTTTATCCTGACAAATCGTTTTGCCCGGACTGTCCGAAAGTTTCGCGACAGGTTTGCCATTACACTGCACCAGCTTGATCACAATATTCAGCGGTTTCACATCCGGAATATTACAGGTCAGGCGCGTACCGATACCAAATACCAGGTTCACCCGCTGATGGAAATGGCGATACAGATGCAGCGCTTTATCCAGATCCAGATTATCGGAGAACACCAGCGTTTTGGTCATCGGATCGATATCCAGCGCCTGATAATGAGCGATGGCTTTTTCACCCCATTCCACCGGATCCCCGGAGTCGTGGCGCAGTCCCTGATAGGCATTGGCGAATTTACTGCCGAAATCACGCAGGAACGCATCCATCGTAATGCAATCGGTGAGGGCTATTCCGAGCTGATCGGGATATTCATCCAGCCACGCTTGTAAGGCGGCGCGCTGACTGTTGGCCAGCACCGGGCTGATTTGCTGATGCGCCTGGAACCATTCATGAGCCTGAGTGCCGACCGGCGTCAGTTGCAGTTTATGTGCTAAGTCATAATTGCTGGTACCGACGAGATAAGGGAACTCATTCTTCAGCGTGCTGACGATGGCTTCCTGAACCGCACCGGAGAAACGACGGCGGGTGCCGAAATCCATCAGACGGAACGCAGAGAGATCAATATCTGAAGCCTGTTCCTTAAAGCGAGCGAGATTCCTGCGCAGCTGGTCAACCGCCATTTGCACGGTAGCCTGCGGCGAACGCTGGCGATGAACCACTTCACTGATAACTGCCAGCAACGGTACTTCCCACATAATCACTTCGCGCCACGGGCCTTCAATACGCACGTGTAAATGCCCGTTGCGATCAGAAACGGTGACATGCTCAGGGTTGTAGCGGAAAGTTTTCAGCCAGTTCAGGTAATCCTGCGTGAAGAATGGCAGGCCGGAAAGGTAGATGAACTCATCGTCCGTGAGCGCCAGGTGACTCATCATCTGGATTTGCTGACGGATTTCACTGACATATTCGCCCAGCAGTTCATCGCCACGGCAACGGAACTCGGCCACGACGCTGATGTTGCGATAGCGATGGTAGACCGCTTGCTGCATGTGAAGCTTGTAGGCATCGGTATCTAACAGCGAAGTCAAAATCGGGGAGGCGTATGGAGTCATAGCGCGTTTACAGCATCCTCGTCAGAAACTGAGTGTTTGAACACAAACAACCGTTCCGTAAAAAAAACGTTCTGGATAAAACAGCAAAGTCTGTGAAGTATACCGTATTATCCCGCTAAAGAACCCTCATCACATCATAATTGTCTGTGAATGGTCGAGGCTTAAATGTGCTTAAACGCAGGTAATTCAGGCAAACAGGCGAGTTTTCGGATTAAATAAAGCACAAATTGATTACATACATTTAATCAATCTGACAATTTGAAAGAAAAAAACGGGGCGATTAAACCCCGTTTTTTCCATGTTCAATTCGCTACGTTTGTTCACGATAGTAAACGATCAGATATTTTCCAGATTGATGCCCCGGGTTTTCGGTCCGAAAATACCGATCACCAGCATCACGATCAGCATGCTGACCACAATGAAGGCGATAACGCCCTGTGTCCCGGCGGCCTGCAAAATCAGGCCAATCAGGATGCTGCTGAACACCGTGGATAACCGGCTGAAGGAATAGCAAAAGCCCACGGCACGCGCACGAATATGCGTCGGAAACACTTCTGTCTGGTAAGCGTGATAACTGAACGTCAGCCAGGCATTGGAATACGTGATCAGGAAACCGCAAATCACCAGCATCACAGGGTTATTCTGCAAGGCGAACAGCGTGCCGAAAACCACGGTCATCAGCGATGAAAGCACGATTTGCCATTTATTCTCGATCTTATCGGCGTAGCGGCTGCAAATCAGCGATCCGAGCGGATAGGCGAGGGTAATAAAGAAGGCATACAGCAAACTGTGCGTCACCGTTGTGCCTTTGCCGGAAAGCAGGGCCGGTAGCCAGTTACCAAATCCAAAGAAACCAATGGCCTGGAAAAAGTTCATCACAGTCAGCATCAGGGTGCGCTGGCGATATTCAGGTGACCAGATCTCCCTGAATGTGCCTTTGCGCGGTAAATTCCCCGTATTTTCTTCTGCAACATAGGCCGGGCTGCGGGTCACGCCGCAGCGTTTTTCCATCGCCGTAACCACATGATGCGCGTCTTCATGCCGCCCTTGCTGTGCCAGCCAGCGGGCCGATTCAGGTAAATTTTTGCGTACAAACCAGATAATCAGCGAACACAGCGCCCCGGCAATCACCACATAACGCCACCCGGTCAGACCGAAGAAGGTTTGCGGCACCAGCCACCATGACATCAGCGCAACCGCAGGCACGGAAAGGAACTGTATAAAGAAGGCGAAGGCAAACGCACGACTGCGCAGATGGCTCGGTACCCATTCGGTCAGATAGGTATCTATTGTCACCAGTTCCAGTCCGAGGCCAATCCCGACCAGAAAACGGCACAAAATAATGCCTTCCGCGCTGTTCTGAAATGCCATCAGCAGAGAAAAACAGCCATACCACGCCAGGGCAAACATAAATGTCATGCGCCTTCCGAAGCGGTCTGCGTTGGGCGCCAGCAGGCTGGCCCCGAAAAAAAGACCCAAAAATGTGGAAGAAGCGAACGCCGCCTGATCGGATATACCGAAGACACCGGCGCTTCCGACATGAAATATGTTTTCTGCGATTAATCCTGAACTTATGTATCCCGTCTGGAAAAGATCATAAAGTTCGAAAAAGCCGCCGAGCGAGAGCAAAATGATGAATCGCCAGAGTCCGGCAGAGGGCGGGAGTGCATCAATGCGGGCGGATAATGTATTGTTATATATTGTTTTTTGTTCTGTTATTCCCGGTTCCGGGGCGCAGGTGTGACTCATTTTGGGGTAGCCTCAGTGATTCGTCGTATTCATGATCATGCTAATGACTCCTGATCGGATTTCAATATTGAATTTATGTAATGAAGAAGAAAATAGAGCATAAAAAACTGCGCAAACCGGCCTGATGAAAAGTACAGTTTTATCGCTCAAATATGTGATGGGGATCTGATTGCGCGCTGAACGGGCAAAAACACCGTTTTGCAGAAATTTCTGTGTTTTGGTTGAAAGGTGCGCATATGCACTCACAAACCGGCAACAATCTGGGATTTCCTGATGCCTGTGTTAGAGTTTAGAGATACGTCATTACGATTAACAAAAACGTCAAAAGGTTTTTTATGACTCAATTGCCACAAGCCAAGTTCCGCCATGATTATCGTGCGCCGGACTACACCATCACGGATATTGACCTTAATTTCGAGCTTGATGCACAGAAGACCCTTGTGACTGCCATCAGCCAGATCAAGCGACAGGGTGCAGAAGGCGCACCGCTGGTGCTCAACGGTGAAGATCTGACGCTTATCAGCGTCAAAATTAACGGTCAGGACTGGCCGCAATATCAGGTCAAAGAAGGTGCGCTGGAAATTACCGGTCTGCCGGAAGCCTTTGAACTGGCGATTGTGAACGAAATCCATCCGGCCAAAAATACCGCGCTGGAAGGCCTGTATCTTTCCGGTGAAGCCTTATGTACGCAGTGTGAAGCCGAAGGTTTCCGCCACATTACCTATTATCTCGATCGTCCGGATGTGCTCGCACGTTTCACTACCCGCATCGTGGCCGATAAAGCCCGCTATCCGTACCTGCTCTCCAACGGTAACCGCATTGATCAGGGTGAGCTGGAAGGCGGCAAACACTGGATCAAATGGCAGGATCCGTTCCCGAAACCTTGCTACCTGTTTGCCCTGGTCGCCGGTGATTTCGACGTACTGCGCGATTCCTTTAAAACCCGCTCCGGCCACGATGTGGCGCTGGAACTGTTCGTCGATCGCGGCAATCTGGACCGCGCCGGCTGGGCGATGGAATCCCTGAAGCAATCCATGAAGTGGGACGAAACCCGTTTCAACCTGGAATACGATCTCGACATCTTCATGATCGTCGCCGTTGATTTCTTCAACATGGGTGCGATGGAAAATAAAGGCCTCAACGTCTTTAACTCCAAATACGTGCTGGCGAAAGCCGAAACCGCCACCGACAAAGATTACCTCGGTATTGAAGCGGTGATCGGCCACGAATATTTCCATAACTGGACCGGTAACCGTGTGACCTGCCGCGACTGGTTCCAGCTGAGCCTGAAAGAAGGGCTGACCGTTTTCCGTGACCAGGAATTCAGCTCTGATCTGGGATCGCGTTCGGTGAACCGTATCGATAACGTCCGTGTGATGCGTGGCGCGCAGTTCTCTGAAGATGCCAGCCCGATGGCGCACCCGATCCGTCCGGAAAAAGTCATTGAGATGAACAACTTCTACACCCTGACGGTGTATGAAAAGGGTTCAGAAGTTATCCGTATGCTGCATACATTGCTGGGCGAAGAGAAATTCCAGGCCGGGATGCAGCTGTACTTTGAGCGTCATGACGGCAGCGCCGCCACCTGTGACGATTTCGTGCAGGCGATGGAAGATGCGTCCAACGTGGATCTGTCTCTGTTCCGCCGCTGGTACAGCCAGTCCGGTACGCCAATACTGACCGTGCGTGATGACTATGATGTGGAAAAACAGCAATACACCCTGACGGTCAGCCAGAAAACACCGGCAACGCCAGATCAGAGTGAGAAACTGCCTCTGCACATCCCGCTGGATATCGAACTCTATGATCCGCAGGGCGAAGTGATTGCGCTGAAACAAAACGGCCAGACGGTCAGCAATGTTCTGAACGTGACCGAAGCGGAACAGACGTTCGTCTTTGATGATGTCGAATACCCGCCGGTGCCTTCTTTATTACGTGAATTCTCCGCGCCGGTGAAACTCGATTACAAGTGGGGCGATCATCAGCTGACCTTCCTGATGAAATACGCCCGTAACGATTTCGCCCGCTGGGATGCGGCGCAAAGTCTGCTGGCGATTTACATCAAGCTGAACGTGGCACGTCATCAGCAGAAACAACCGCTTTCCCTGCCGCTGCATGTGGCGGATGCGTTCCGTGCGGTATTGCTGGATGAGAATATCGATCCGGCACTGGCGGCGCAGATCCTGACCCTGCCGTCTGATAATGAAATTGCTGAACTGTTCGAGATTATCGATCCGGAAGCAATCAGTGCAGTGCATGACGCGATTACCCGTTGTCTGGCGACTGAAATGGCCGATGAGTTCCTGGCGGTGTATAACGCCAACCGTCTGCCAGCGTATCGCGTGGTGCACGAAGATATCGGTAAACGTTCACTGCGTAACACCTGCCTGCATTATCTGGCCTTTGCCGATGTCACGCTGGCTGACCAGTTGGTGAAAGCGCAGTTCGAACAGGCTGATAACATGACCGATTCTCTGGCGGCGATGTCCGCTGCGGTCTCGGCGCAATTGCCATGCCGTGAATCGCTGATGGCGGCTTACGATGAACGCTGGCATCACGACGGTCTGGTCATGGATAAATGGTTTATCCAGCAGGCGACCAGCCCGGCAGCCGATGTGCTTGAGAAAGTCCGTTCACTGCTCAATCACCGTTCATTCAGCATGGGCAACCCGAACCGCGTCCGTTCGCTGATCGGTGCCTTTGCGTCGGCGAATCCTTCCGCTTTCCACGCGGCAGATGGCAGCGGTTATCAGTTCCTGACGGAAATGCTGACTGATCTCAACACCCGTAACCCGCAGGTAGCTGCGCGTATGATCGAGCCGCTGATCCGCCTGAAACGCTATGACCAGAACCGCCAGGCGCTGATGCGTCAGGCGCTGGAACAGCTGAAAGGGCTGGAAAATCTGTCCGGTGATTTGTTCGAGAAGATCAGCAAAGCGTTAGATGCGTAAGCGTAAATAGCAGAAAAGCAAAAGGGCGATGGAGACATCGCCCTTTTTTTGTCCGGTAACCTCTGATCAGTGCTGTGCGCGTTTCGCTTCCTGCACGCCGGTCTGTGACGCTTGCGGCGTCAGCACCCGTTCCAGCACTTCCGCTTCCAGTTCCGCCAGTCTTGCCGAACCTTTGCGACGCGGGCGCGGCAAATCCACCGTTAAATCCATGCCAATCTGACCCTGATCGATCAGGATCACCCGGTCAGCTACCGTTACCGCCTCACTGACATCGTGCGTCACCAGCAATACGGTAAAATCATGTTGCTGCCACAAACGCTCGATCAGGCTCTGCATTTCGATACGCGTCAGGGCATCCAGTGCGCCCAGAGGTTCGTCCAGCAGCAGCAGGCGGGGGCGGTGGATCAGTGCACGCGCCAGCGCCACCCGTTGTTTCTGTCCGCCGGATAAGGCTGACGGCCAGTCGTCGGCGCGATCCGCCAGCCCGACTTCTTCCAGCGCGGCCAGCGCGGCTTCACGCCATTTGCCTTTTAAGCCTAAGCCGACGTTATCAATTACTTTTTTCCACGGCAGCAGACGGTCATCCTGAAACATCAGCCGCGTATCTTCACGCACCTGACTCAGGGGTGCGCTGGCGCTGAGCAGTTCGCCCTGTGTGGTTTTTTCCAGACCGGCCAGCAAACGCAGCAGGGTACTTTTGCCACAGCCGCTGCGTCCGACCACCGCCACAAACTGACCGGGTGGAATGCGCAGATTGATATCATTCAGCACGGCGCGGTTGCCGTATTTTTTGGTGATACCGGACAAGGTCACCGGCGTGCCTTGCGGGATACGTGCGGGTGCGCTCATGCGGCGTCTCCTTGTTTTTTCTGATAAGCAGGGTGCCAGCGCAGCCAGACACTTTCCAGCAGGCGGGCAAGGACATCGGCGAGTTTGCCCAGAATGGCGTACAGCACGATAGCGACCACCACCACGTCAGTCTGTAAAAACTCGCGGGCGTTCATTGCCAGATAACCGATGCCGGAGTTGGCAGAAATGGTTTCGGCCACGATCAGCGTCAGCCACATAAATCCAAGCGCAAAGCGCACGCCGACCATAATCGACGGCAATGCGCCGGGCAGCACCACCTGAATAAACAGCGGGAAGCCGGACAAGCCATAACTGCGTGACATCTCCAGCAGGCCATGGTCGATATTGCGGATCCCGTGATAGGTATTGAGATAAATCGGGAACAGCGTCCCCAGCGCCACAAGGAAAATCTTGGCGGATTCGTCAATACCGAACCACAGGATCACAAGCGGGATCAGCGCCAGATGTGGAATATTGCGCAGCATTTGCAGGGAGCTGTCGAGCAACCGTTCGCCCCAGCGTGACAGCCCGGTAATAAAGCCGAGCAGTAAACCGAGGCTGCCGCCAATCGCGAAACCAATCAGTGCGCGGAAGGTGCTGATTTTCAGGTTTTGCCAGAGGTCGCCGCTTTTCGCCAGTGTCCAGAACGCTTCGACTACCGCGCTTGGCGCAGGCAGAATGCGGTTGGATAACCAGCCTGCTTCGACGGCCAGTTGCCAGCCGCCGATTAACACCACCGGCACCACCCACGGCGCAGCACGATTCAGCCAGCGTTGTGTCGTTGTCATTTCTGCTCTCCTCAGTGCTGACTGGCGGCGCGTTTAGTCGCAAAATCATGCGCGACCAGTTCACCGCGTGGCAAAATCGCTTTTTTCACCGTGTTGTCGTCTTCCGGTTTTGCCAGATCCAGATGCGGGAACAACAGTTCGCTGACGCGGTACGCTTCTTCCAGATGCGGATAGCCGGAGAAAATAAAGGTGTCGATGCCCAGATCGGCATATTCCTGCATACGCGCAGCCACGGTCGGACCATCGCCCACCAGCGCCGTGCCGGCACCGGTACGCACCAGACCGATCCCCGCCCAGAGGTTCGGGCTGATTTCCAGTTTGTTACGGTCGCCGCCGTGCAACGCTGCCATGCGGTGCTGGCCGACGGAATCGGTTTTGGCAAACGCCGCCTGCGCCCTCTGGATAGTTTCTTCATCCACGTTGGCGATCAGTTTGTCGGCGGCGCGCCAGGCTTCTTCATTGGTTTCACGCACAATCACGTGCAGACGAATACCGAAACGCACTGTGCGGCCTTTTGCGGCAGCTTTGGCACGCACTTGCTCAAGTTTCTCTTTCACTAACGCCGGAGGTTCGCCCCAGGTCAGATAGAGTTCAACCTGCTCAGCGGCCAGATCCTGCGCTTCGTCGGAGGATCCGCCAAAATACAGCGGCGGGCGCGGGTACTGCACCGGCGGGTGCATCAGGCTCGCCCCTTTCACCTGAATGTGTTTGCCTGCGTAATCCACCGTTTCGCCTTCCAGCACGCGACGCCAGATGCGGGTAAATTCTGCCGAGGCTTCGTAACGTTCTTTGTGATTGAGGTGCAAACCCTCTGCGGCCAGTTCTGCCGGATCGCCGCCGGTCACCAGATTGAACAGGGCGCGGCCACCGGACAACCGGTCAAGCGTCGCCGCCTGACGTGCGGCCAGGGTCGGAGAAATTATTCCCGGGCGCAGTGCCACCAGAAACTTCAGCCGCTGGGTGACGGAAATCAGCGACGCCGCCACCAGCCATGAGTCTTCGCACGAACGCCCGGTCGGCAACAGCACGCCGCCGAAACCTAAACGGTCCGCTGCCTGCGCGATCTGTTGAAGATAGCCGTGGTCAACCACGCGTGCGCCTTCGTCAGTGCCTAAATAGCGGCCATCGCCGTGGGTAGGTAAAAACCAGAAAACGTTCAGACTCATTGTTTTGTTCCTCTCAAAGTGTGCGATTCGTTACCGCTCGGCGGCGGCTAAGTGGGTGTTCAGTTCGCTTGTACGGTGGGTTTCCAGATGCGGTCTTTGATTTCAACCGGCTTCGGTAAAATATGGTTCTGATAGAACAGGTCGGCGGTTTGCTGCTGGCGCTTTTCCGTTTCGCTGCTGACCGGCGTGATCGGCATGTCCGGCAGATGGTCCAGATAAGACGCCACGACTTTTTCAGGCAGCCCCATCGACTGGGAAAGCAGTCTGATGCTTTGCTCACGGTCGGTTTTGGTCAGCGCATTCGCCTGCGTCAAGACTTCCAGAACCTGACTGATAAACTGAGGATTTGCTTCGGTATATTTCTTCGGCGCAAGGTAGAAAGAGCCGGTCTGATGCAGCGTTGAACCGTCCGTTAATACCCGGACGTCCCCCTGAACCTGTGCGGCAGAATAGTACGGATCCCAGATGGCCCAGGCGTCCACGTCATGCTGCTGGAAGGCGGCGCGTGCATCGGCAGGCGTCAGATACACCGGCTGAATGTCGCTGAATTTCAGGCCCGCCTGTTGCAGGGCACGAAGCAATAAGTTGTGCGAGCTGGAGCCTTTCTGGAAAGCGACTTTATGGCCCTTAAGATCTGCTACCGTTTTGATCGGGCTGTTGCTGTCGACCAAAATCACTTCTGCTTTTGGTTTCGGTGGCTCGGAGCCGATGTACAGCAAATCAGCGCCCGCGGCCTGCGCGAACAATGGCGGTAAATCGCCGGTGCCGCCCAGATCAATGCTGCCGACGTTCAGCGCTTCAAGAATTTGGGGTCCGGCCGGGAATTCGACCCAGCTGATTTTGGTGTCCGGGAAGCGTTTTTCCAGCAACTGGTGTGATTTCGCCAGTACCAGTCCGACAGATCCTTTCTGATACGCGATGCGTAACTGCGCAGGATCCTTTTCCTGTGCGGTGACCGTGCCACTGAGGATCAGGCTGGTCAGCAGGCCAGCAACAACCGGGATCCGGCGGAGTAAAGAGAAAGAAGCAGGCATCATTAATTCCTTTTAACGTCAGACGCGCAGGGCTTGCGCAGAAAGGGAAGCGACAGACGGCAGTGCCGGGCGACGGCGGCTCAGCGCCAGATAAAAGTTTTCCAAAGATTCAGTCAGGCGCTCTTCCAGGGCAGGCGCGAGTTTTGCCGGGAACGTCTGGTAATCGGTGATCAGGCTGTCATCGGCGAAAACGCCCTGTAACACTTCCTGCGCTTTCAGCGAGGCCAGGACCGGTTTTAGGGCGTAATCCACCGCCAGCATATGGCCGATCGATCCGGCGGTGGCCAGCGGCAACACCACCTTATGATCCAGTGCGCGTTCCGGCAGTAAATCGAGCAGGGTTTTCAGTGCGCCGGAAAAAGAGGCTTTATATACCGGTGTGGCGACAATCAGCCCGTCCGCACTCGCCAGCTCGGCATTCAGCTGCTTTAACTGCGGGCTGCCAAAATTGGCGAACAGCAGGTCATCAGCAGAAAAATCCTGAATATTGTAGGTAAAAACTTCTACGCCCCGGCTCGCCAGCCACTGATGACTCAGCGCCAGCAGGGAAGAGGATCGGGAAGGTTGTCGCGGGCTGCCTGCCAGTGTCACTACACGCATTTGCTTATTCCTTATAACAATCTGTTATAGAACTATCATTTTTCTTAACGAAGTGAAGTAAACCTAGCAGGCAGAAGCCGCGCAGCGGAAATCTCAATTTTGGCTATGGAAAGTTTCAAAACAGATAAAGCGCGTGTTTAGCGGGCCAGACGGCTATAACGGGAAGGGGGAGAAAAGTGAATTAAAGGTAACCAAAAAGTAATCGTTTGCGCAGCGACGCATTTATTCAGCCAATATGCCGGTTATCGTTTCCAATTATCCCACGCTTAGTCGATAATACCGCCCCGTCTAGCCACCGGGAATCCAGGAGTCTCCATGTTGTATCCTCTAGTCAGGAAAGCACTGTTTCAGCTCGATCCAGAGCGCGCCCATGAGTTAACTTTCCGTCAGTTAAGCCGCATTTCCGGCACCCCCTTCGAATTTCTGATCCGTCAGTCCGTACCGACAAAACCGGTGACCTGTATGGGATTGTCCTTTAAGAATCCTTTGGGACTGGCCGCAGGTCTGGATAAAGACGGCGAATGTATTGATGCTCTCGGGGCAATGGGCTTTGGATTTATCGAAGTCGGTACGGTCACACCGCGTGCGCAGGCAGGGAATGATAAGCCGCGTTTATTCCGTATCGTTGAGGCAGAAGGCCTGATTAACCGCATGGGGTTCAATAACCATGGCGTGGATAATCTGGTGAATAATGTCAAAAAATCCCATTTTGGCGGCATTCTGGGGATTAATATCGGCAAGAATAAAGACACGCCGGTCGAGCAGGGCAAAGATGATTATCTGACCTGTATGGAAAAGGTATATCCGTACGCAGGTTATATTGCGGTGAATATTTCATCACCGAACACGCCGGGATTACGCTCATTACAATACGGCGAGGCGCTGGATGATCTTCTTGCAGCCATTAAGAATAAGCAGCTTGAGCTTCAGCAACGTCATCAGAAATATGTGCCGGTCGCCGTGAAGATCGCGCCGGATCTTTCTGAAGAGGAATTGATCCAAATAGCCGACAGCTTAGTGCGTCATAATATGGATGGCGTGATTGCGACCAATACCACGCTCGATCGTAAACTGATCCAGGGGCTGAATTATTGCGAACAAATTGGTGGCCTGAGCGGTCGTCCGGTGCAGCTGCGCAGCACAGAAATTATCCGCATGCTGTCGAATGAATTACAGGGTCGTCTGCCTGTTATTGGTGTCGGCGGGATTGATTCATTAACCGCAGCCCGTGAAAAAATGGCCGCAGGCGCGTCCTTAATTCAAATCTATTCCGGCTTTATCTTCAAGGGACCGGGTCTGATCAAAGATATTGTTACCCATATCTAATATTTTTTATCCTGAAGACGAGTCAGGGGTTTATTTATTAACCCGGCTCGTCTATATTTTGTCCACTGACCGTAATTCAGGCTCAGGATTTGTCTGATATCGTTTCATTGCTGAAAAATCTATTCTTGCCTGAATAGCAGGTAATGAAGTCAGACAGAGGGCATAAGGGCACACAGGATGACGAAATGAAAATCAAACCAGATGATAATTGGCGTTGGTATTTTGATGCAGAGCATGACCGGCTTATGTTGGATCTCGCCAATGGCATGATTTTTCGTTCCCGTTTCCCGGCTAAAATGCTGACACCTGATGCTTTCGGAAATATGTCATTTTGTGTCGACGATGCGGCGCTCTATTTTGATTTTGAAGAGCAATGCAAATCTATTCGTCTGGCGGCTGAACAGCGCGCCGAATTAGTTTTAAATGCATTAGTCGCTTATCGCTTTTTAAAACCGCTGATGCCAAAGAGCTGGCATTTCACTCAGCAGATGCGTCCTTTCCAGCCGGCCAACGGTCAGCTTGCTCAGGTGCAGGTCATGGAAAGCGGTGAACAGGCGACGTTGCTGGTGGTGGAATCGGGCGATAATGCCAGTCTGTGCCTGCTGGCGCAGGAAAGGCTGACTGTGGCAGGGCGCGGTATGGTGCTCGGCGATGCCATTAAAGTGATGCATGATCGTTTAATGCCTGCCGCCTTCCGCGTTGATAATAATGTCTACGATCAGGCAGTGTAAATTACCCTCCATATTTCAAGTTGCAGATGCGTTGGCTGCGCTCAGTCACCCGAATCACTGACCTGTGTAAGCTCATCGGGATCCCTTCACTTGCCGCGTTACTGCGACTCGAACTATTTTGGGTAATGGCGAAATATTTTTAGCCGAGCACAATATCCGTTGCCGGTATGCAACTGCACGACAAGATCGTTCCGTCTTTCCCCACTGCACTTTCTTTCAGCGGCGACACTTGCCCTTCTTTCAGCGTCATTCTGCATGCTCCGCAAATCCCGGCACGACAGGAATAGGGGATACGTAATCCCTGCAATTCCAGCTGCTCAAGCAAAATTTGCTGATTGTTGCCGGTAAACTGTGTGCCCTGATAATTAATGCTGACGTCTTGCGCGGTGTTCTTTGGTGCGTCGACATTTTCAATGACTTCGCCCGCGCCGTACGGACGCGGCGGCTTGATCGCCAGTACCTGCACGCTGTCACCTGCGCGGATCACGCCGCTGTTGCGGGCAATCATGTTCTGACCGAAATCGACATCGCCGTCGCTGGCAGTGCGGTAACTTTGCAGGGTTTTCAGCGGTTCGCCACTTGGGTGTTTGCGACCTTTCTCAATGCTGACCGTGGTAAAAATACAGCGACTGCACGGTTTCACCAGATCGAAAATAACCTCACCGATGCGGATCGTCTGCCAGCTGTCTTCGGCATAAGCCTCTGCGCCGCTGACCACGATATTCGGCCGGAACTGTTCAATGCGCACGCCGCCCGGGCAACGGCGTTGCAAATCCTGCATGGAGGCTTCATTGATCAGCAGATACGGGAAACCGTCAGCAAAGGACAACGGCACGTCAGGATGCTTCTTCACCCGGCGCGTGGGTTCATCGCCTACCCACCGCAGTTGCACATCCCGCTTTAAATAACCACTTAACCAGTGATTTACGGGTTCCGGCGCGATGAGTGAGGTAAACTGATTGCCCCAGACTTCCGTCGGCGAGTTATCGCCGGCGAAATCATGAAATTTGACGCTGATGCTGTCGCCTTCCGGCGCACAAATCATCAGTCCATCGGGCAGCAAAACCGGCGTGAACAGGACCAGATTCGGATACTGGCGGGCTGTAATGAACATGCCTTGCGGATCGGTGATCATGAACTGGCGATCAAATGCCAGACCGGTGGCAGTGACCAGCGAGTGCGAAACTTGCAGGCCGCGCATGGATTTGACCGGGTGAACGAATAAACGTGAAAGAATGGGCACTGAAGACTGCCTCTCAGAATGTAAAGTCTTAAGAAGAACCAGAGACTTTATGACAAGCGGCGGGGATTAGCTATAATGCGCAACAATTTTATTTTTGGTGATATGTCGATATGAACTCTTTGTTTGCCAGCACGGCGCGTGGACTGGAAGAACTGTTAAAAAGCGAACTGGAAACGCTGGGTACGCAAGCCTGCAAAGTTGTGCAGGGAGGGGTGCATTTTGAAGGTGACGATCGCCTGCTGTACCGTAGCTTACTGTGGAGCCGTCTGGCTTCGCGCATCCTGTTGCCGCTGAACGAATTTAAAGTTCACAGCGATCTGGATCTTTATCTTGGCGTGATGGCGATCGACTGGCCGTCCGTCTTCGGCGTGGATAAAACTTTTGCCGTGCATTTCAGCGGTCTGAATGAAGAGATCCGCAACAGCCAGTACGGCGCGCTGAAAGTAAAAGACGCCATCGTCGACAGCTTTACCCGCAAGATGGACGAACGCCCGAACGTGGCAAAACAGCAGCCTGACATCCGCGTCAACGTCTTCCTGCAACGTGATACCGCCAGCGTCGCGCTGGATCTCAGCGGCGAAGGCCTGCATCAGCGTGGCTACCGTGACCTGACCGGTCAGGCTCCGCTGAAAGAAAACCTGGCGGCTGCCATTGTGATGCGTTCCGGCTGGCAGGCCGGTACGCCGATGGTCGATCCGATGTGTGGCTCCGGTACGCTGCTGATCGAAGCCGCGATGATCGCCGCCGATCGCGCACCGGGTCTGCATCGTCAGCACTGGGGTTTCACCGGCTGGAACAAGTTTGACGCCGAACTGTGGCGCGAACTGACTGCCGAAGCCCAGGTGCGCACCCGCCGTGCCGTGCAGGAAACCCCTTCCCGCTTCTTTGGTTCCGATATCGATCGTCGCGTGATCGAAATGGCGCGTGCTAACGCCCGTCGTGCCGGTGTCGCTGAACTGATAAGCTTCGAGGCCGCCGAAGTCGGTAAACTGGTCAATCCGCTGCCGGAAGGCCCGGTGGGTACGGTGATCAGTAACCCGCCATACGGCGAGCGTCTGGAAAGCGAACCGGCCCTGATTGCGCTGCACAATATGCTTGGCCGCATCATGAAGACCAAATTTGGCGGCTGGCAGTTGTCACTGTTCAGTGCGTCACCGGAACTGCTGAGCTGCCTGCAACTGCGCGCTGAGCGTCAGTTCAAAGCCAAGAACGGCCCGCTGGAATGCGTGCAGAAAAACTATCAGCTGGCAGAAAACCCGACGGGTGCTGCCGGTACGCAAATGGCGGAAGATTACGCTAACCGTCTGCGTAAAAATGTTAAGAAACTGGAGAAATGGGCCAAACAGCAGGGCATCGAATGCTATCGCCTGTATGACGCTGATTTACCGGATTACAACGTGGCGGTTGACCGTTACGGCAGCAAAGTGGTGGTGCAGGAATATGCGCCGCCAAAAACCGTTGATGCGCAAAAAGCCCGTCAGCGTCTGTTCGACGTGATTAACGCCACGATGTCTGTGCTGGATATTTCCTCCAGCCAGCTGATCCTGAAAACCCGTGAGCGCCAGAAAGGCACCAGCCAGTACGAGAAACTGGCGCAGAAAGGCGAGTTCCTGCTGGTTGAAGAATTCAACGCTAAACTGTGGGTTAACCTGACGGATTATCTCGACACCGGTTTGTTCCTTGATCACCGCATCGCGCGCAAAATGCTCGGTGAAATGAGCAAAGGAAAAGACTTCCTGAACCTGTTTGCCTACACCGGAACTGCCAGTGTGCACGCCGGTCTGGGCGGCGCACGCAGCACGACGACCGTCGATATGTCCCGTACCTATCTGGAATGGGCGGAAAAAAACCTGCGTGCCAATGGCCTGACCGGCCGTCAGCATCGCCTGATCCAGGCGGATTGCCTGTCTTATCTGGGCATGTGCGATGAACAATTCGATGTGATCTTTATCGATCCACCGACGTTCTCCAACTCAAAACGTATGGCCGAAAGTTTTGACGTACAGCGTGATCATCTGGCTCTGATGAAAGATCTGAAACGCATTTTACGTCGCAACGGCACTATTATGTTCTCCAACAACAAGCGCGGTTTCCAGATGGATCTCGACGGACTGAGTAAACTGGGGCTGAGCGCGAAAGAAATCACCAGCCAAACCCTGTCACAGGATTTCGCCCGTAATCGTCAGATTCATAACTGCTGGCTGCTGTCCCATGCCGGCGAGGAAAAATAAAGTTTATGTCGTTAATTAGTATGTCAGGTGCCTGGCTGTCATTCAGTGACTCGCCGCTGTTGGATAACACCGAATTACACATCGAGCCGAATGAGCGCGTCTGTCTGGTTGGCCGTAACGGCGCCGGTAAATCGACGCTGATGAAAATCCTCAACCGTGAAGTGCCGCTCGATGACGGGCGCATTGTGTATGAGCAGGATTTGATTGTGGCGCGTCTGCAACAGGATCCGCCGCGCAATGTTGAAGGTACGGTGTTTGATTTCGTCTCGGAAGGTGTGTTCGAACAGGCCGAGCATCTGAAAGCGTATCACGCGATTTCGCATCTGGTCGAAAGCGACCCGAGCGAGAAGAACATGAACAAACTGGCTCAGGTGATGGAAATCCTTGATCACCAGGGCTTGTGGCAACTCGACAGCCGCATTAATGAAGTGCTGCTGAAACTGGGTCTGGATGCGGATACAGAGCTGAAATCCCTGTCCGGCGGCTGGCTGCGTAAAGCGGCACTGGGTCGTGCGCTGGTCAGCGCGCCGCACATTCTGCTGCTCGACGAACCGACCAACCACCTGGATATCGAGAGTATCGCGTGGCTGGAAGAATTCCTGAAAGAATTCCAGGGCAGCATTATCTTCATTTCCCATGACCGTTCTTTCATCCGCAACATGGCGACGCGTATTGTCGATCTCGATCGCGGCAAACTGGTCTCCTATCCGGGCAATTACGAAGCGTATCTGCTGGCGAAAGAAGAGGCGCTGCGTGTCGAAGAGTTGCAGAACGCCGAGTTTGATAAAAAACTGGCGCAGGAAGAAGTGTGGATCCGTCAGGGTATCAAAGCCCGCCGTACACGTAACGAAGGCCGCGTCCGCGCCCTGAAAGCCCTGCGTAAAGAGCGTTCAGATCGCCGTGAAGTGATGGGCACGGCTAAAATGCAGGTGGTTGAAGCCGCGAGTTCCGGCAAGATTGTCTTCGAAATGGAAGACGTCAGCTACTCGGTGGCCGGTAAACAACTGGTCAGCCATTTCTCCGCTCAGGTCATGCGCGGCGATAAAATCGCGCTGGTCGGTCCGAACGGTTGTGGCAAAACCACCTTGCTAAAACTGATGTTAAGTCAGATTAAGGCAGACAGTGGCCGTGTTCACTGCGGCACCAAGCTGGAAGTGGCGTACTTCGACCAGCACCGTGCTGAGCTGGATCCTGAACGTACGGTGATGGATAACCTTGCAGAAGGTAAGCAGGAAGTGATGGTTAACGGCCGCGCGCGCCACGTGCTGGGCTATTTACAGGACTTCCTGTTCCACCCGAAACGCGCAATGACCCCGGTGAAAGCATTGTCTGGCGGTGAGCGTAACCGTCTGTTGCTGGCTAAATTGTTCCTGCGTCCAAGTAACCTGTTGATCCTCGATGAACCGACCAACGACCTGGATGTGGAAACCCTCGAACTGCTGGAAGAGATGATCGACAGCTATCAGGGTACCGTGATGCTGGTGAGCCATGACCGTGAATTTGTTGATAACTCCGCAACCGAGTGCTGGATTTATGAAGGCGACGGCGTCATCAACAGTTACGTCGGTGGTTACCATGACGCACAGCATCAGCGCCGCAACCAGAGGCCAATCCGTCAGGCAGTCGTTACCGAAAATAAACCGGCTGCGCAACCTAAGGCAGAACCGGCAAAACGCACGGCGAATAAGCTCAGCTATAATCAACAACGTGAACTGGAACAATTGCCTGCGCAAATCAGCGCGCTGGAAGAAAAAATCAGTGCACTGCAACAGCAAATGAGCGATGCGAACTTCTTCACACTTCCTCATGAAGAAACTCAGCAAGTGCTCAATGCTTTCGCTGCTGCAGAGCAGGAGTTAGAGCAGGCGTTTGAACGTTGGGAAGCGCTGGAAGCGCAGAAAAACGGCTAACACTGCCCCGTTATGTGCCGCGGAATGAAGGATTGTTCCTGCGGCACATGCTATTGCATGTTCCGCAATTGAGGAGTTGGCTTGTGTGTTCTCATGTCCACGATCCGCACATTTTATGCCCCCAATGCGATTTGCTGGTGGCAATCCCTGAGATTGCCGTCGGGCAAAAAGCTAAATGCCCGCGTTGCCATACGACGCTGACGTCGCGCTGGAAAGAGCCGCGTCGCCGCCCGATTGCCTATGCTGTCAGCGCATTATTCATGCTGCTGTTGTCTAACCTTTTCCCCTTCGTGAACATGAAAGTTGCCGGCCTTGGTAGCGAAGTCACGCTGATTCAAATTCCCCAGGTTTTAGTTTCTGACGACTACGCCAGTATGGCGTCGCTGTTTATGATCCTGGTTCAATTGATGCCTGCGTTAGGCATGATTTTTATCATCATTCTTTGCCAGGGCACGTCAATCCCCAGTCACTGGCAGATCAGCATTGCCCGCAACTATTTTCGCCTGAAGGCCTGGTGCATGGTCGAAATTTTCCTGGCGGGTGTTCTGGTCAGCTTCGTGAAGCTGATGGCTTATGGTGATGTTGGCGTCGGCACCAGTTTCTATCCGTTTGTGCTGTTTTGTATTTTACAGCTCAGGGCTTTTCAGTGTACTGACCGTTACTGGATCTGGCAGCAGGTTGCTCCCGCACCGAAGCTGGAAATACCGCTTCGGGTCGGCGAAAGCGGACTGTCACAAGGATTACGTTCATGCCATTGTTGTATGGCTATTTTGCCGGTCGATCAGAAAAAGTGCGGGCGTTGTGAGACATCCGGCCATGCGCGCCGCAAAAACAGTTTGCAATGGACGATGGCACTTCTCATTACGTCTATTTTTTTGTATATCCCCGCCAATCTGTTGCCGATCATGATAACCCAGGTGCTCGGCACACCGATGCCATCCACCATTATGGCTGGCGTGGTACTGCTGTGGAGTGAAGGTTCTTATCCCGTTGCTATGGTGATTCTGATTGCCAGTATCATGGTACCGACGCTGAAAATGATTGCGATTGGCTGGTTGTGCTGGGATGCAAACAGTAATAAGGAAATCGACAGGGAAAGATTGCACGTGATTTATGAAGTCGTGGAATTTGTTGGCCGCTGGTCAATGATTGACGTATTCGTTATCGCGGTGCTTTCGGCTCTGGTAAGAATGGGACAACTGATGAGTATTTATCCGGACATTGGCGCGCTGCTTTTTGCCAGTGTTGTTATTCTTACAATGTTCGCTGCAATGACGTTTGACCCAAGGCTCATCTGGGATCGCGCTGTAATGAAGTCTGCAAAGGAGCCACAAGATGGCGGGAAATAACATGGCAGAGCACGACGGAACTGCCAAAGTCGAAAAAATTAAACGCTGGTCTCCGGTGTGGATCGTGCCGATTGTCACGGCGCTGATTGGTGCATGGATCCTGTTTTATCATTACAGCCATCAGGGACCGGAAGTCACGCTGATCACCAACACGGCGGAAGGCATTGAGGGCGGGAAAACCACCATCAAAAGCCGTAACGTCGACGTGGGTAAAGTGGAGAGTGTGACCCTGAGTGAAGACCTGCAACAGGTCATCATCAAGGCGCGTCTCAATACCGGCATGGAAAAAATGCTTCGTGACGATTCTGTGTTCTGGGTGGTGAAACCGCAAATCGGACGTGAAGGTATTTCCGGTCTGGGCACGTTGTTGTCCGGTGCTTATATTCAGTTGCAGCCGGGTAACAAAGGCGGCGAAAAATCAGAATATAAACTGGATGATTCCCCGCCGCTGGCTTCGCCTGATGCTAAAGGTATCCGCGTAATTCTGGAAAGTGAGCGTTCAGGACAGCTGAGTCCGGGCGATCCGGTGCTGTTTCGCGGTTTCCAGGTCGGTACTGTGGAAACCAGCCACTTTGATCCGAAAGCCCGTAACATCAAATATCAGCTCTTTATCCGTGCACCTTACGACACGCTGGTCACAGACAATGTGCGTTTCTGGAAAGACAGTGGCGTGAACTTTGATATGTCTGCCGCCGGTATGCGTGTGGAAATGGGGTCACTGACCACGCTGTTCAGCGGTGGCGTCAGCTTTGATATCCCGAATGGCTGGACGCAAGGCAATGAAGCGAAAAACGGTGATGATTATAAGCTGTTTGACGATCAGAAAAGCATTCAGGAATCGCTGTATACCCGCCATATGGATTACGTGATGTTCTTCTCGGATTCTATTCGCGGTCTGCAACCTGGCGCGCCTGTTGAATTCCGTGGCATTCGTCTGGGTACTGTCGCAGAAGTGCCTTATCCGCTGAATGCGCTGAAACAGCAGATGTCTGAGGATTATCGCATTCCGATACTGATCCGTATTGAACCCGATCGCTTTGCGCAAATGCTGGGCAGTAATTTCAATATTGAAGATCATATCCGTGACGGTATCGCGCATGGTCTGCGTGCGTCGATGAAATCTGCGAACTTGTTAACGGGCGCGATGTACATCGACCTCGATTTCTATCCGAACGAGAAGCCGTGGAAAGGTCCGCTGGAAATTTCCGGCCATAAACTGCTGCCGACCGTGAGCGGTGGTTTCGCGCAAATTCAGCAGAAACTGATGACCACGCTGGATAAAATCAACAATCTGCCGATCGAACCGATGATGCGTGAAGCCACCAGTACGCTGGCCGAAAGTCAGAGAACGATGCGGGCAACGCAGAAAACAATCGAATCACTGAATGCGATTGTGGGCAGTAAAGAGATGAAGAACTTGCCGCAAGACATGCAGCAGACGCTGATTCAGCTTAACCGCAGCCTGAAAGGCTTCCAGCCTGGTTCTCCGGCGTATGGCAATCTGGTTGGCGACATGCAGAGTCTGGATAAAACCCTGCGTGAACTGCAACCGGTACTGAAAACGCTGAACCAGAAAAGTAATGCACTGATTTTCGCCGCCCCTGGGCAAGATGATCCTCAGCCGAAGAAGGCCAAATAATGATGAAATGGATACCTGTCGTCTTAGCATTATTCCTGACTGCCTGTAGCAGCAGTGACCAGAAAACCTACTACCAGTTGCCTGTGCTGAGCAGCACAGCGTCAACCGGCAGTGTGATGTCCTCAGGTGCCGCTACACAGCGCCACCTGTGGGTTGAACGGGTCAGTGTTGCGGATTATCTGGCAGGCTCAGGGTTGGTGTATCAGACCAATGATGTGCAGTATACGCTGACCCAGAATAACCTCTGGGCCAGCCCGCTGGATCAACAACTTCACCAGGCGCTTGTGACGTATTTGCGTCGTGATTTGCCGGGCTCAGTGGTGTCAACTCAGGCTTCCAGTTCGGACGACCAGGATGTGCTGAACGTGAATGTCACCGGTTTCCATGGCCGTTACGACGGTATCGTCGTGGTCAGCGGAAGCTGGAGCCTGACAAGAAATGGCCAGATGATTCAGCGCGATTTCGCCCTGAATCTGAAACAAAATGAAGATGGCTATGATGCACTGGTCAGGACGCTGGCGACCGGATGGCAGCAAGAAGCGGGCCAGATAGCCGCGCAGATAAGATGACGATTTTTTAAGCTTAATATTTTTTAAGTGATACATAAAAAATCCCGGTTTCTGACCTTTCAGATGCCGGGATTTTTTTATGGTGATCAGCCAGATGAGGCATTAGCCAGCGCGATTATCTTGCGCGCAATCTAATAATATAGCTCACGAATGTGACATTGGCGTGAAATTTGCGCATTGACCTCTCCCCATATTGCAGCTATTTGTTAGGTGTGGACGCAGAAGCGGCCCACTGTTTTCTTTCCACCTGACCTGAATAATGAGGGATATAAGGCATGAAGAGACAAAAACGCGATCGCCTGGAACGGGCACAATCACGTGGATACCAAGCAGGTATTGGCGGACGCTCAAAAGAGATTTGTCCGTACCAATCATTAGATGCCCGATCACATTGGCTCGGGGGTTGGCGACAAGCCATGGAGGACAGGGCCGTTACCGCTTAAGCGGCTCCCCTGTCAGAATAAGGAACAACCTCCGCTGCGCGCGGAGGTTTTTGTTTGCAGGGCAGATTGCCCGTATCGCAGACATAAAAAAGGTGAACCCGGAGGCTCACCCTTTTTCAGACGTCGTGCAGGGCTTTATCAGAAAGCCGCAGCGTCTTTGAACAGACCCACTTTCAGATCAGTAGCGGTGTAAATCACCACGCCGTCAACCAGCACTTCACCATCAGCAACGCCCATGATCAGTTTACGGTTGATCACGCGTTTGAAGTTCAGACGGTAGGTGACCAGCTTCGCGGTTGGCAGAACCTGACCGGTGAATTTCACTTCACCCACACCCAGTGCGCGGCCTTTGCCTTCGCCACCGAGCCAGCCCAGATAAAAGCCCACTAACTGCCACATGGCGTCCAGACCCAGACAGCCAGGCATAACCGGATCGCCGATGAAGTGGCAACCGAAGAACCACAGATCAGGATTGATATCTAATTCAGCTTCAACATAGCCTTTGCCATGGGTGCCGCCATCTTCTTGCATCTTCACGATGCGATCCATCATCAGCATGTTGCCTGATGGTAATGGAGGGCCACCAGCACCGAACAGTTCACTGCGGCCAGAAGCTACGAGGTCTTCTTTCGTATAGGAATCGCGTTTATCTACCATGTTCTATGTAAGCCTTATTTTAATGAAGGGCGAAGTTTAGCGAACAGCTGTAAGCTGAACAACTCCGATCAGCTGTGATTGAACCAGTTCAACCAGCGAAGAGGCCACGGATAACGCGGGCTGCCTTGCGATGTGACCAACGCTATGCGCTGCTGAATCAATCCCAGCAGGCTCGGACGCTCTTCTTCAGCTTCTTCTTCGTTTGTGTAAATCAGTCCGGTCAGGATAGGCAGCGCGTCGGCTGCGTTATCAACTGCCCATAAGTGAAACTGGCCTTCGCGAACGGCGTCCAGTACTTGCGGATGCAGGCACAGGTTGCGCACGTTGCTGGTTGGCAGAATGACCCCTTGTTTACCGGTCAAACCGCGACGCTGACAAACTTCGAAGAAACCTTCGATTTTCTCATTTACGCCACCAATAGGTTGCACATTCCCAAACTGATCGACAGAACCGGTTACCGCAATCTGCTGGTTAATCGGCTGCATCGACAAGGCACTGATCAGTGCACAAAGTTCAGCAAGGGACGCGCTGTCGCCGTCCACTTCACCGTAAGATTGTTCAAAAACAATCGACGCGGAGAAGGGCAGAGGCTGGTCGAGTTCTAACTCGGAAATCAGGAAAGCCTGCATAATCATCATGCCCTTGGCATGCAGATTACCGCCTAATTCAGCTTTACGTTCAACGTCAGTAAATTCACCGTCGCCGGTGTGTACGACACAACTAATCCGTGAAGGTTCACCCAGTGCGCGCGGATGACCAGGGTATTCCAGCACCGACAGGCCGTTAATCTGTCCGACCACTTCGCCTTCCGTCTCAATACGGATTTGCCCCAGTTCGATTTCATCCTGCATGCGTTCCTGCAAATAGCTTTCACGCCATGCACGGGCATTAGAGGCAGCTTCAAGAGATTTCGCGCTGAGCAACTCATCTTCATTATAGAGCGAGGCTTCACTTAACTGTGCACTCAGCCAGACCGGATCCAGCGTCAGGCTGCCCTGATCGGTGCTGTGGCGTATCGCCATTTTATGAAATTCGGGCCAGGCATCGGCGGCCAGACGGGGGATCTCAAGCTCGTCGGCCAGTGTGTTCACATAACCACACCAGGTTTCCATGTCGCTTTCTTCGGTCAGCGGCAGGTCGGCTTCGAATTCGCCATAAATGGCCGATTCCATCAGCTCCGGTTCCATATCGCTCAGATCACCCAGTGACAAGCGGTCACCGACCAGAATCAGGCGAATATCCAGCGGCATTGGCGGAACCGTGACCGGCAGAGGTTTGGCTTCATCAGGAGAAACCCAGTGATACTGGCCTTCGGTGATCATCTGCTTAAGACGCAACCACATCAGCGGCTGGGCAATAAGGGTACGAATTGACAGCACCAGAACGCCGCCATTGACCTGATGAATCAGACCCGGCTCAAGCTGGATCTGGTCTTTGTACACCCTGACGCAACCAAACAGTTGCTCCGGCTCAATCCACTCGCGGTACTGGCAGGTGAATTTTGCCGCGAAGGCATCTTCCGCAGATTTAGCGGCCAGCAGCGTGATCTTATTGCCTTCAATATGATAACGGTTGCCGGTGATTTCAGCCGTTTCGGGCAGCAGTTCGCTGACGACCTGAGCGATACGTGACAGATATTCACGATTTTCCTGCGCCTTGAGCGTCATAAAACGCGGGCGTGAGCGGGGATGACAAAACAGCGTTAAACCATTTTCCAGCCGAGGCTGAGTTCCAGCGAAATCGACAGGGGCTAACTGGGCAGCCGTTGCAAAAATTGCCTCGTAAGGCGCGGAGTCGGGCAGTAAAAGCTGCCAGTCAAGTCGGTTATTGGTCAATGTGTTAGCTGTTTTCTATAAAAAGGGAAAGAGCGATTATACAAGAATAAATCCGGCTGCATACAATGAGAGTCAAAGAGGAAATGCGGTTAGCGCACATTGCTGAACAGGTGCGCAAAAAACAGGCAGAATTAGCCGGTTTATTTGGGGTGAAAATTGAATTAAAGCTGTTATGCTTAGTAAAGTTACGGGGTCACCGAAGAGTTCACGATGAAATATCAGCAACTGGAAAATCTGGAAAGCGGTTGGAAATGGAAGTATCTGGTGAAAAAACACCGGGAAGGTGAGCGGATCACTCGCCATTTAGAAAACAGCGCTGCACAAGAATCCGTGAATCAACTTCTCAGACTGGAAAACGAACCGGTCAAAGTGATGGACTGGATCGCGAATGATATGAATCCGGCGCTGGAAAATCGCCTCAAACAAACCATACGGGCCCGCCGTAAACGACACTTCAATGCTGAGCATCAGCACACCCGTAAGAAATCCATCGATTTAGAGTTTCTGGTGTGGCAGCGTTTAGCCGGTCTGGCGCAAAGGCGTGGGGCAACATTGTCTGACACAATCATTCAGTTGCTTGAGGATGCTGAGCGTAAAGAAAAATACGCTAATCAGATGTCTTCATTAAAAGAGGATCTGCAGCAAATCCTTGGCAAGAAAGATCTCGGGTAATTTCGTTACCGATCCGCAGAGAATACCGCTTTGTTCTGTTATTGCAGCCATAAAAAAACCCCGCCGAGGCGGGGTTTTTGATATCTGTAGCAAAAGCTAAAGTCTGTTATTAAGCCTGTGGCTGAGTAACAGTATCTTTGTAGCCTTTAACTTCGATTTCTACACGACGGTCTGGTGCCAGGCAGTCGATCAGAGCAGCACGGCCTTTAACGGAGTCACAGGTAGAACCGGTAACTGGGTTAGATTTACCCTGGCCTTGTGCAGAGATCTTGTTAGCAGGGATACCTTTAGATACCAGGTAATCTACTACGCTCTGAGCACGTTGCTCAGACAGTTTCTGGTTGTATTGTTCTGAACCGATACGGTCGGTGTAACCCAGAACGATAACAGAACCGTCTTTAGGATCGATTGAGCTCAACTGGCTGTACAGCTGATCCAGAGCCTGTTGGCCTTCTGGTTTCAGAGTCGCTTTGTTGAAGTTGAAGAGAACGTCAGATTTCAGAGTGAATTTCTTAGTTTCTACAACTGGAGCTGGAGCTGGTGCTGGAGCAACAACTGGTGCAGCTGCTTCATCTTGACCGAAACGGTAAGAAACACCCACAGACAGCATTGCGTTATCAGGACGTGCACCAACGGTAGCTGCGTCACCAATGTTGTTAACCCACTGGTAGTCCAGACGGGTAGCCCAGTTTTTGGTCACTGCGTATTCAACACCAACGGCTGCCAGTGGAGAAACACCGGTGTCGTGGTCGCTGATGCGGCCATCTGCGCCATTGTTGAAGTTACCTTTAGAATCTGCACGCCAAACCATACCACCCAGACGGGTGTACAGGTCCAGATCGTCAGTCAGTGGGTAGCTCAGTTTAGCAGCCAGCTGAACGCCTTGTGCTTTGAACGCGCCGTTGTTTACGCTGCCTTTAGAAGGCATACGGCCAAGCCAGTCATATCCCATTTCAAAGCCCAGGTATTGGTTCGCTTGGTAACCCAAGAACGCACCTGCACCCAGTTGGCTTTCGTGGGTAGGGCCGTTGCCGATACCTTCGTAAGCATTTGCGAAACCAGTGTCATGGTATTGGGACCAGCCCAATTTACCACCGGTATACCAGGTGTTATCTTTAGGGGCGGCTTGCGCTACGGTAGCGAAACCTGCCAGTGCCACTGCTAATGCGATAGCTGTCTTTTTCATTTTGCGCCTCGTTATCATCCAAATAGGCAATTGAGCTTTAAGCTTTTTAAGCCCTTGGTTAAAATCCTTACGCCAAGATTATTGCTTCATTTCAGAACTTGCCACTTTACGTTGGCATTATTGAGCAACCTTGGCGTTGTAAAGTCTACAACGTGGCGCGAAACTTACAAGCTTGATGTGTTAACACCGTGGAAAAAAAGGGAAAAACGTACACATTTCTTAACGGCTTTGACTATTTACTGACAAAATCTGGCGTCAAACTACATTCCGAATACCCGTTTTTACTGGGCTGGCGACCTTTGACAGCACAAATCACTAACTTCCCCATTATTTTCATAGGAAAGTTCCTATTTTGAACTAATGGTATACAGAAGAGTGAATTTTTACTGTTGAGTGATGTCCACCTGCTGAATTCTGATCGTTTGTTGGCTTCATGATGAAGCCATAAGCGCCCCCCTGACGTGCTGCAATTTGCAGTCTTTCACGTTCCGCATCATTCAAATCGGGTAGCCATCCGAGCACCACGCTGTAGTTTCCTGTCTGCAATGCTTTCTCCATCGCATCCACCGTCGACATCGCGGTGATCTGATTCACCTGAACCATTTTATCGACCGGCAATCCAGATTCTGATAACCAATGACGGCTGAGCTTTTGCTGAGGCGTGAGCCATAACAGCCAGCGGGACTGCATACCCAGATGTTGGAGCAAAGGCAGGAGTAACTGCGCAAAGGCGGGTTGGCTCGCACTATAGACGAACTCAGTGATCAGACCATTATTCAAGGATGCAGACGTATTTACCTGTGCGCGATTAACCGGCAAAGCAAGCTGACTAAAATGATGATTTGTATGATGTTGAGTTCGCATAGTGATGTACCCCAGTGAGTTACTGTATGAATGTACAGTACTCTGGCGATGAGCAAAGATCAACCCAATTTTTTCCAAGACGTCTCGCAAATTTTGAAGGCAACGGACTGCAACTGCATTTTGTGTTTGTTGCGCTTCGCGACATTGCGTATTTTGCATTTAGCTGTTCTGGTAACTCAAATTGGTCGTCAGGAATTAATGTGAAAAGGATAACGCAATGATAAACAAATCAAAAAAAAGAGTACGTGAGTGCCTGGCCCTGTTTGCCCCATTGGGCAACATTCGTTCCCGCACCCAATTTGGCGGTTTCAGTCTGTCCGCCGACCGTGTCATGTTTGCCCTGGTATCTGACGGAGAACTATATCTCCGTGCCGATAAAGAAACGGAAGTCCATTTTCGCCGTAAAAAGATGGAGAGACTGATTTACCGCAAGCGCGGCATGGACGTTCAGTTACGCTATTTTAAAGTGAGTCCGGCCCAATGGAGCGATCCTGAAGCGTTATGTAAGCTGGGCAGGCTGGCGTTACAGGGGATGCAACGCGACATCGCCGTGAGAAAAAACAATGAAGCGGGGAGGTTGAAGGATTTACCGAATCTCACACTGGCGCTTGAGAGAATGCTCTGGCAGGCGGGAATTGAGAACTCCGGAGATCTTCGTCTTCACGGTGCCTGCCAGACTTATTTGAAATTGTGCGCAATAAAAAAAAAGAACTTGGGCATTAATCTACTGATGGCACTGGAGGGGGCGATTCTGGGCTTTCACGAGGCCGCTTTGCCGATGGCTTCCAGAGAATCATTAACTCACTGGTTTAACCATCAGCAAGAGCAGCAATCGACGATCCTCCACTAAGGAGCGTCACACACGCCTGCCGTCAGAGGGCGCTCTGTGCAGGCAGGATTTTAGTATTGAGACTGGTGAGTTCAGGTAAATGGGCCACCAGTAAGCCAATTTGCTGAAGGACAAGTTGCTCTTTACTGTCACTGTCCGTCGTCCGCATCTGGATGCGGGCAGTGAGTTGCTCCAGCGCGTGATGGATGCGCTCAGCCTCTGAAGGAAGATGGTGTAACGCGCCATCCACACAGCAGGCTGCGTCATCAAGCAATTGCAGCGTTTCAGCGTCATTAAGCTTTTCACGATGCGCACCCAGCGCAGAAATGTAACTCAGCATGGTGTGATTCAGGCACAGCAGCCGGAATGCGGCTTCAAGCGTTGCCGGATCATTATTCTTCTCAGAACTCATATTCGAAACGACGGAGGCCAGTTCAGCATCACAGTTATGCGCATCGCGCCGGGCGAGCCGGTAATCAAGGCTGTTATCTTTGCCCTGATGGTACTGCACCAGAATGGCATCGAGATAACGGCAGTTCGCATCAAAGGTTTTGCTGACCACCTTATCTATCTGGCGGAATTTCCAGTCAGGCCAGATATAGGTCACCGCAGCCCAGGCAATACCACAGCCAATCAGGGTATCGATGACACGAGGTATAGCGACTTCAAACCCTTCACCCAGCAAATTGAAACACAGCAAAACGAGCAGGGTAATGAACATGGTTGCCTGCGCGTACTGCACGGTGCGGAAGGCAAAGAACAATAATCCGCTGATAACGATCAGGATCATTTGTCCGTCAACGGAAGGCACGAAATACAAGATAGGAATGCCCAGCGCAATACCGGCCAGCGTCCCGATTATCCTCAGCGCCAGTCTGCGGCGGGTCGCGCTGTAGTTTGGCTGGCAGACAAAAAGACTGGTGAGCAAAATCCAGTAGCCATGATTTAAGCCACTGACCTGAATAAATACATAGCCGATAAACAGCACCACTGACATGCGCACCGCATGGCGAAAAAGCACAGACTGAGGGGTGAAATGGCGGGATATGCGCAGCCAGATGTCATCCAGACCGGTCAGACGATCCTCGGCAAACGGGCTTTTCCCCGTCTGGTTTTCCGGCAGTGACTGCTCAGATTCAATGTTTGCCAGCTGGGCATCAATCGCATGCAGATTGCGCAAAAGATGCCGCAAGGCCTGCAACATTTCCCGATGTTCATTCTGAGATTCCAGCCGTTTCAGCGCTTCTTCAAGGCGAGAAAATGCCCGTTCAAACTGGCTGTTATGGGTGTAGGGCTGGCGGTAGAGAATGCATTGCGACAGCTGTAAGCAGGCGCGGGCCTGCATGCTCATCAGGCGTTGAAAGCGGAACAGAATATCGCTGTGATGGAATTGTTCGCTCAGTTTAAGGTATTTCACGTGCGATGAACTGGCGCGCTCATGAATGTCCTGCACCACAAAATAATAATGCAGTGTCCGGCGGGTGCCTTTCTGACCCCGGTCGCCTTTGAGCCGGGTTTGCAGCGTATTTTTCGTCTGATTTAGCGTAGAAACCAGCTGACCGTTAGCCATCGCCAGATCAACCAGTTGCTGATTATTGTCTTCCTGGTCGGGATCAAACAACGTGGCCTTGGCTTCCAGATACGCCGCCAGCTGAGTGAAACAGCGGGAGATCTGATCCTGCAACGGTCTTATCGGGAAAATAATATGGCCCGCCAGCGTCAGCAGGTTATACCAGATCGCACCGGCCAGCAGGATCAGCGGCTGCTGATACCAGATGTGATACATGCTGGTGCCCAGCATCGTATAAATGGCGATCAGTAACGCGCCGAACGCAATCGTGGCGTAACGCTGACCGAGCGCGCCGAGCAGGATGAATCCGCAGGTCGAAATCATCAACCCCGGCGCAAATAACCACGGGTAGGGGAACAGCAATTCTATTGACGCAGAGGCAATGAAAAAGCACACCAGGGTAATCACCAGATTACGCAGGCGGCCGGTGAGCCGATCATCGAGATCGGCCAGTGCGGCCGCCACGACACCGAGTGTCAGCGGAATGGTCAGCGTAATCTGGCCCAGCCACCAGGGCACGGCAGCGGCCCCTGTCAGGGCAATGAAAATCCTGATGTGATAAAGAACATTGCTGTTATAGGCATAACGCCTTAAACCCGGTGCAATAGAAAGCACGGAAAAACCCCACGTTAAAATTCAAAAATGATGAAAAATCGCGATCAGCGAATGCGTCCGTTTTTTATCTGACGGCTTGCATTGGCTTCACGAACTTGTTTTGCCAGCTCGACGGATACCACCCTGCGGCCCACGGGCCAGAGTGCAATGGCGGCGATTTTAAAATTCGCAATACCCACCGGGATGCCGATAATACTGATACATTGCGCGATACCGGCGACAATATGCGACAAGCATAACCACCAGCCGAAGAAAATAAACCAGAAGATATTCAACAGAGTACCACCGCCTGACAGCAGCACGTTGCGTTTTTCTGGGTACAGGTCGTCGACGTGTACCGCTTCGTTGCCAAAGGGCATCAGCGAAAGACGGGTGATTTCCCAGCACGAACGGGTCAGCGGCAGGGTGAAAATCAGTACGATACTGACCAGTGTGGCGAACAACCAGGCGAGCGTGGTGAAAAATCCGCCCAGAACAAAGTTAAGAATGTTGAGTACGGTACGCATGTCAGCTCTTCCCAAAGAATTTAAAAAGTTGAAAAAATTCATGTTCCCTGCAAAGAAACATACCTCTTATTCTACCTTGTTTTGGAACGTGGATCGCCTGCGCTTATCAAAGGTAAACTCTTAAATGCACTTGCATGTAAATGTCCATTGTAAATGATGGCATTTTAACTATTGACAGCAATTTATAATTTCAAGAGGTGCACAATGGTTCTGACGCCTCTGTTCTTTTAACGTTTGGAAACGATTTCAGAGAACATCTTTTTACCGTTGGTCTTTTTAAAGGTATTTGTTTTTCAGAGTAACTTTATTGCTATTATACCGACATTATTACCATTTTGGTGACTCCTGACGGTAGTCATTCAGATAATTCGCATGCTTACTGGCACGAAATTATAAAAAACCTTAAGCCGCAGGCCTCGTTATATAAATTTTCAGGACGGAATAGTCTATATATTGCCGTGTCGCCGGGCAGTACCGTTAGCTTTCGTGCAGGAAAGTATAAGATTTTATAATTGCCAAGGAGTAAAGGCTATTGCTAATTGAGTTTCATTTTTTTGATGCTAGCGTAACAACTCAAGCAGGTATGGATGTGAATTGCAGGGGGGATATTATGGAATAGGAATGTCTCATCTTCGTATCGCGCCGGTTCAGTAGTTCGTGAAACTGGATGAACAACAAGTTCACTGGCGTTAGATGGGATTCATAACCACTGGGATTTGGCAATAGGCAACCATGTAACACTGTTAGATAATTTGGAATACAGATTCATGTATGCCGGGGTTTACCCCCCGGACAATCACAATTGGATTGCTTTTCCATTTCGCTTTTTTATTGTACTCTCAATAAATTTCCCCACATAAATAAAAGGTTTTTCTACCCAATAATACATAAAAAAGGCAATGGAGATGCATATCGTTGTTGCCAGGAAGAATTTTGATATTCCTGTTGAGTTTGTCCAGAAACTAAATCGATAAAAGTCAAGGGAGTTTATCACGAGATAATGCGACATATATAATGAATATGATATGTCACCCAAGAATGAAAGTGTTGCACTATAATTAATTTTATTGTTTTTCTCGTAAATCAAAGAACCGCTGATGAGTATGAGCGCCCATATTCCAAATCCTTGCAAACCAAATCCATATCTGGAAGGGGAGAAGTATAGAAATAAAAATAAACCAAAGCATAATGATATAATGTGCTTTGAGTAAGTTTTTAAACACCCTAAATTAACACGCTTATAGGCTTCGAAAAACAACATCCCAATAATGAACTCTATCATGATTGGTGAGCTTATAAACCTTATTAATTCATAGTGTTCGGTTTCAAATGGGATCTTAGGGCTGCCATTTCCAGATATTGTTAAACCCCCGGTGTAATATAACTGAATGATAATTATCGGTACCAATATCATTCCTGAGGATAATATAACTCTGTATTTGTGTGATGTAAGCATTGCAATTACAAATGTCAAATAAAAATATATTTCATAAGTCAGTGTCCATGCTGGCCCAAGGATATTATAGCCAAAACTAGGTGATTCCAAGGTGTAATCCTTATGCAAAAAAAACATAGCTCTAAGCAATTGTTCATTAGAATATGAGTTAAATACAAATAGTGCACCTATAGAAAAAGTCACCAAAAATGCTGGGTAAATCCTAAAAAATCTGCGCGTAATAAAAACAAATGTACTTGTATTTCTTTCAGTCGATAATGAAATTATGAATCCACTTATCATAAAGAAAAGATCAACACCAAAGGCGCCGCCACCAAATAGGATACTGCCTAAATCTTTTTGAGAATAGGCATCATTAAGATAAAATCTAAAGTGGAAGAACACCACTAATAATGCAGCTACCCCACGAAGATAATGAATAGATGTTATTTTGTTATTCATAAACTTAATCGTTTTGTTTACTTGGTAAGTTATTTGTGATTATTTTATCACTATTTTGGTGATTTTGGTAAGTATTTGTAAGGTGGGTTTTTAACCATATATGAATGATTGTGTGTCATGGGGCAACCTGGCAACCTACTTTAAAGGGGCTGTCTCATGAGCAAGATACACAACTGGGCAGGCAATGCTCTGAACTCGACCAGCAGGTTGGAGAACCTACATCCGGGAAACGGTTACTGCTGGAACAGCACTATTCCCACTTCCGAATCACACCTTCATTATCGGCATCATTGCCTACACCATCCGCACATATCTCATTAGTATGGCTGGCAGTGCGGCATTACCAGCCCACTTTCGACAGCCTGAACGACAAGCTGTCTAAGTGCAGCAGCCTGGAAGATCAGGCTCACTCCACCATCATTTCGCAGAACGCTGTAATCGCCGTGCTCCAGCAGGCGGGAGCGGACAAGGAGAAGGCTGCGAAGGGGGCATCGGCAAAGGATAATTACGGCAAAGCTAATGATGTGCTGGCTGAACGCGTAGACAGTCCTGACGTTTGCGCTGCGGCTGCATCAGCATTTGACACCGAGCTGGCGCGGGAGCGTGCGCAATGAAATGGCTGATAGTGCTGGTGCCGGTCGGTCTGGTCGGTTGTGCAGGTCGCGTCACTGTTCCGGACCCTGTTTATGTTGAAGTGAAAGTGCCGGTTCAGGTACCCTGTGATCCTGGTGTTATCAATGCGCCAGCCTTCGCAGTTGACCGGTTACCGATCGGTTCTTCCATAGACAAACAGATGCAGGCTCTGCGCGCAGAACGTCACCAGCGCATCGGTTACGAGAAAGAGCTGAATGCTGCTGTCGATTCCTGTCGTGCCACTGCAAAGCCGGGTTAACTTCTTCCCCAAACGATACCTGAGACGGTATATGGAATTTGGTTGATTAAAAAAATTAACAAAATCAATTGAATAAAGCGCCAGTCAATAATCAAATGACTGAATTAAAGAGAAAAAACGGTGTGATGATATGGAATTGAAATCGACCTCATTCGGGAAACATCTGGCGCAACACCCTTATAACCGGGTGCGTTTGCTCAATGCCGGCGTGGAAGTCAGCGGCGACAAACATCACTACCTGATCCCTTTTAATCAGCTCATCCAGATCCGCTGTAAGCGGGGCATCGTCTGGGGGGAACTTGAGTTTGAATTACCTGACCAAAAAGTGGTGCGCCTGCATGGCACGGAATGGCAGGAAACGCAGCGTTTCTACCATTACCTCCTGAACATCTGGCAGACCTGGAGTCTGGAGATGAGCGAGGTCAGCGCCGGGGTATTGCACGGCCAAATCGAAAAAATCACGCAGATTGAACAGCAGGATAAATGGTTCAAACGCGCTGATCTGGCGGATGTGCAGAAGGACATCGCCGACGCTTTTTCTGCCATCCCGGTGCCTGTTGAACGTCTCAGCGAATTTGATAATTGTCGGGAAGATTACCAGACCTGCCTGCGCTGGCTCGAGCAGGGGAAACGCAGCGTTGATCAGCGCAATCTGGCGTGGACCGAAAGGGTGATTGCCGATAATCGTGACTTTTTCGATACGGTGGAAGTGTCGCCCCTCAATGACAGCCAGTGTCGCGCCGTCGTCAATGGCGAAGATGCGGTACTGGTGCTGGCGGGGGCGGGCAGCGGCAAAACATCGGTGCTGGTGGCCCGCGCAGGCTGGCTGTTGCGCCGTCAGGAAGCATTACCGGAACAGATTTTGTTGCTGGCTTTTGGCCGTCAGGCCGCCGATGAAATGAACGGACGTATAAAAGAGCGTTTGCAGACAGAAGGGATCAAGGCGAAAACGTTTCACGCCCTTGCATTGCAGATTATCCAGGAAGGCAGCAAGAAAGTGCCTAAAATCAGCAAGCTGGAAACCGATTCAAAGGCGCGCCGCAGCCTGCTGATCAAAACATGGCAACAGCAATGTGCTGAGAAAAAAGTGCAGGCCAGCGGCTGGCGGCAATGGATGACAGACGAACTGGAATGGACGGTGCCTGACGGTGATTACTGGAAAAATAAATCGCTGGCGGAGCGTCTGGGCAGCCGGCTGGAACGCTGGCTCAGCCTGATGCGCATGCACGGCGGCAGTCAGGCCGAAATGATTGAAAGCGCGTCGGAAGAAGTGAAAGACCTGTTCACGAAACGCATCCGGCTGATGGCACCGTTGCTTAAAGCCTGGAAAACGGCGCTGAAAGAAGAAGGGGCTGTAGATTTCTCCGGCCTGATCCATCAGGCGGTCAATATTCTGGATAAAGGCCGGTTTGTCAGCCCGTGGAAGCATATTCTGGTGGATGAATTTCAGGATATCTCACCCCAGCGTGCGCTGCTGCTGTCGGCGTTACGTAAGCTCAACAAACATAGCAGTCTGTTTGCGGTCGGTGATGACTGGCAGGCGATCTATCGTTTCAGTGGCGCAGAGCTTTCCCTGACCACCGCATTTGCCGACAATTTTGGCGAAGGGGCGCAATGTGCGCTGGATACCACTTATCGCTTTAATGACCGTATCGGCGAAATCGCCAATAAATTTGTGCAGCAAAACCCCTATCAGCTGAAGAAACCGCTGAACAGCCTGACCAAAGGCAACAAGAAAAATGTGGTGATCCTGCCAGAAGATCAGCTGGAAAAGTTACTGGATAAACTCAGCGGCTATGTCACGGCCGACGAGCATATTTTGGTGCTGGCCCGTTATCATCATCTTCGTCCGCAGATTCTGGAAAAAGCGGCCACGCGCTGGCCGAAACTCAATCTGGATTTTATGACCATTCACGCCAGTAAAGGGCAACAGGCTGAATACGTGATTATTGCCGGTTTGCATGAAGGCAATGACGGTTTCCCTGCACCCGCGCGGGAATCGTTGCTGGAAGAGGTGTTATTGCCGGAGCCTGAAAACTTTATGGATGCCGAAGAACGGCGCTTATTGTATGTGGCGATGACCCGCGCAAAACATCAGGTCTGGCTGCTGCAGGACAAAACCCGCCCTTCGGTTTTTGTCGAACAACTTGAAGATCTCGGCGTGCCGGTACAGCGCAAGCCCTGAAATGACAAACCCGGCTTTTGCCGGGTTTTTTATGACGATGTACTGACCTATCACTCTTTCAGACGTGCCCATAAATAGCGCTGATAATCAGGAATGGTGATGTCCACTTCGGACTGGAATAACGGAGACTGGATCAGGAAATCCGCCGTAGCCAGATTGGTCGCGACCGGAATATTCCAGACCGTCGCCAGACGCAGCAGGGCTTTCACGTCCGGATCATGCGGCACGGCATTCAGCGGGTCCCAAAGGAAAATCAGCATGTCGATTTTGCCTTCTGCGATCATGGCGCCCACCTGCTGGTCGCCGCCCATCGGACCGCTCAGCATGCTTTTGACATTAATGCCGGTGCTGCGCTGCACCAGATTCCCCGTAGTGCCGGTCGCGTAAAGCACATGCTTCGACAGTTCATCCACGTTTTTGTCCACCCATTTCATCAGGGTGTTTTTACAGTGGTCATGCGCAACCAGAGCTATGTGTTTTTGTTTTGCGATCGTGCGGGTGGTGTATTCCATCTAATTCCCTTCAACGCGAAAGTAAGAGTGGATCACAGAATACTGAAACTCCGTTTTACTGCATAGCTCAGGGGCAATAATTCGGCGTTAAGAAGGGGAATGCGTGATGCAGATTAAATTACGAGGTCTGTTCCTGTTTATCCGGAAGCGTTAACCAGAGCAATAAACGCTCAATGCCTGCATTCGCCGCCAGACGCGTCCACAGCGGATGAAGATACGCGATAGAAATTTGTGAAGGCGTGTCAGTGGCTAAAGCCGATTTTTTATCCGTGCTGGCCCTGGCAAACGACGGCACGGCCGCACGCGCGCCCGACAAATTGTAGGTCATCATTAACTTTTCAGCGTCAGCGGCATGGCCGGGATTGTACATATTCAGAACATCGCGCTGTGTTGGCATTTGTCTGCCCTGGTCGTCAACCAGCTGATAGTTCATCTGCTGACTGAATTGCGCCGTTTCATCTTCACTGGTCAGTTTTGGCAGCACGAAAGACACTGAGCGATTGCCTTTAGCATTGAAGGTAACGATAAGGGCAGGGGAGTGGTAAAGCTGCGGTGGATTGGCCCGCATCGTTTTGCTGACCTGAAACAGGATCTGATGCTGGCCGCCGTCAAGTTCAAGACTGTCCGCACCTTTAAGGATTGCGCCAGACATTTGTTTGCCGTCGATAACCAGAACATCTACATCGGGGGACAGTTTGAGTGAGGTCGCCGAAGCTGACACCATCAGGCTGAGACTCGCTAATGCGACCAGCGCATGACAGACTTTCATTCTTCTCTCCCCGGATACCCCATTGCTCCTTCGCTATTATTCCGCAATGCAGATTGTGTGTCAAAGTTTTACAAAATGTTTTAATTTCACACGCCATGGCATTTCACGCGGGACTTTTTCTGCCGCAGGCTGTCGGATTGGTCATGCTGCGTTACACTTAACCCATACCGGTCAAAGGAGATAATCCCGTGCAAGACAATGATATCCGCAAGATCCTTGAGGAAGTAAAAACCATCGCGCTGGTCGGTGCCAGTGATAATCCGGGGCGTCCGAGCTACGGCGTCATGGCCTATCTGCTGTCTCAGGGCTTTGACGTGATCCCGGTCAGCCCGAAACTGGCAGGGCAGGAGCTTCTGGGGCAGAAAGCCTACGGTTCGCTGGCGGAAATCCCTCATCCAATTGATATGGTGGATGTATTCCGCAATGCGGATGCCGCTTATGGCGTGGCGCAGGAGGCGATTGCGATTAAAGCGAAAGTGTTGTGGCTGCAACTTGGGGTGATCAATGAGCAGGCAGCCGTGCTGGCAAAAGAGGCCGGTCTGAAAGTGGTGATGGATCGCTGCCCGAAAATTGAACTCCCGCGGCTGGGCATGGAAAAATAATCACGGTCCTGCGGTGAGCTGAAAAAGTGACAAAAAAAACCGGCTGCAAAGGCCGGTTTTTCATATCCACAGGTTTAAGCGAGATGGCTCAGTTACGCAGGCGCGGCGCCTGTAACTGGCTGCGGATCGATTCGGCTAAGTCATCCAGAGAGGTTTGTTCCGGATGTGAACGCGCCGCTTCATGATCAATCTGAATTTCCGCCAGGTAGGTATGCACCGGCTGGCCTTCCTCATCTTCCATCACGACATGGTACCAGGGCGCGGTGCGCATGGAATCGTCAGCAGCGACATCATCAACGTCGGGCTTATCGAGCGAATACTCTGCATCGACATCAATCACGACGCCTAAATAACCTAACATTCTGTGGCGTACCTGCTGGCCGATACCGAATTTACTGGCAATCATAGTCACCTCCCAAAATAATTCACTTATCTCTATATGGAGATAAAACGTGCTATTTCAAGTTCTGACCACGTAATCTGCGTAAAATTCGCCCGCGTGCCGTCGTAACAGCACGCAGTGCTTACCTTCAGTTCATGACCAGGCAGGCAAAACCTTTCAGATACAACCCTTCAGGATAGGCGCCGGTCACCGGATGGTCAGCCGCCTGACGGAACTGCTCCACGAACTGTATTTCACGGCCCGCATCCAGCGCCGCATCGGCCAGAATTTTCTGGAACAGATCGGTCGGCAACAGACCGGAGCAGGAGAAGCTGAGCAGGATACCGCCCGGACGCAACAGTTGCAGCGCCAGCATATTGATATCTTTATAGCCTCGACAGGCGCTTGCCAGCTGATTTTTGTTCTCCACGAATTTCGGCGGATCCATCACAATCATGTCGAACTGCTGACCTTCCGTGCGGTATTTACGCAGCAACTGGAAGACGTCTTCGCGCACGAATTCCGCTTTTGACAGGTCCAGTTTGTTCAGTTCAACGTTCTGGCGGGCCACGTCGAGTGCGGCCTGCGAGGTATCCACGTTGGTCACTTTTGTACAGCCGCCCATCAGTGCCGATACAGCAAAAGCACCGGTGTAGGAGAAGCAGTTGAGGACATTACGGCCTGCGGCATAATTGCGTGCGGCAAGACGGCTGTCACGCTGATCAAGATAGAAGCCGGTTTTGTGGCCTTCTTTGATATCAACCAGCAGGCTCATCCCGTGCTCCTGAATGGGCAACAGGGCAGGAGGCTCGTCACCCACCACATGGCCTTGCGTCAGTTCCAGACCTTCTTTTTTACGCACCGCCACATCAGAGCGATCCCAGATGGCGCACTCCGGATAACAATGTTGCAGCGCTGCGATCAGCGGAGCACGCTGGTATTCCGCACCGGCTGACAACAATTGCAGCACCAGAAAATTCTGGAAACGATCGATGGTAATACCGGGCAGGCAGTCAGATTCACCGGCAATCAGGCGATAACCGTCCAGTCCGTCACGTTTAGCGATATAGTCGCGCCAGCTCTGCGCCTGTTGCAAACGACGGATGAAAAAAGCGATATCAATGTCTTCATCCTGCTTAAATGTCCAGACGCGCGCACGGATCTGTGAGGACGGCGAATAGGCACCGCGTGCCAGCCATTTTCCCTGACTGTCTACAATATCTATAGTCTCGCCGGAATGGGCTTTACCTTCGATGCGTGCAACAGCACCGGAAAACACCCACGGGTGGCGACGAAGAAGTGATTTTTCACGGCCTTTGGCCAGAATTAAACGTGCAGTCATAAAATTAGGTTCTGTCGGTTCGGAGACAAAAAAGAGCGACATTGTCCGGTCATGCAGGTGAAATTGCAACGAACCATACCGCTAACGGAGAGAATATTATGGCAACAGTCAGTATAGCCGCCTATGTGTACGGCATGGTGCAGGGCGTCGGTTTTCGTTTTGCGACCCAACATCAGGCAACCGGATTGGGGTTAACCGGTTATGCGAAAAATCTTGAGGATGGCAGCGTCGAAGTGGTGGCGTGCGGGGATCAGGAAAAAGTCGACCAGCTGTTAGCCTGGCTGAAGCAGGGCGGGCCGAAACATGCCCGGGTGGATCGCGTGCTCAGCGAACCGACCGCACCCGGTCATTACAGCGATTTTAAAATCAAATACTGAAGTCTTTTACAGGCACTTCACTGGCTTGGGCAGACCGGCAATTTTGGTCGCCTGTTTGGCCGGGCCTTTCGGGAACAGCCGGAACAGATAGCGGCTGTTGCCTTTCTCTTCGCCGTATTTCTGTGCCATCGCCTTCACCAGCATACGCACGGCGGGTGAAGTATTGAATTCGAGATAAAACCCGCGCACGAACCGCACCACTTCCCAGTGCGCGTCGGTCAGCGTGATGTCTTCCTGTGCGGCCAGCAGAGGCGCCATGCCTTCCTGCCAGTCCTGACTGTTTTTCAGGTAACCCTGAGCGTCGGTTTCAATAACCTGACCTTCAAACTCCAGCATACAACCTCAAACCCGTAAAAATGCAGCCGCCAGTTTAGCAAAAACAGCGGACAGTAAAAATAAAAAGCCCCGCACAGGGGCGGGGCTTCGGTTTACATCAGGCTCATCAGTTACGTGATGACATCCCCAGAATGCTCAGCAGGCTGACAAAGATGTTGTACAGCGAGACATACAGGCTGACGGTCGCGCGAATATAGTTGGTTTCGCCGCCGTGAATGATATTGCTGGTTTCCCACAGAATCGCACCTGCGGAGAACAGAATAAACAGGCAGCTGATCGCCAGTGACAACGCCGGGATTTGCAGGAACAGGTTGGCGATCACCGCCACCAGCAGCACCACAAAGCCTGCCATCATCATGCCGGACAGGAACGACATGTCTTTGCGCGTGGTCAGCACATAGGCTGAACAGCAGAAGAACACCAGCGCGGTACCGCCCAGCGCCAGCATAATAATGTCACCGGCACCGACTGAAAGCAGCGAACTCAGCAATGGCCCCAGCGTATACCCCATAAAACCGGTCAGGGCGAAAGCCGATAAAATACCCGCCGGGCTGTTGGCCGTGCGGTAGGTCAGGAACATCAGCCCGTAGAAACCGACGATAGTCAGCAGGAAACCGGGAGAGGGCAATCTCAGAACCGTGCTCGCCGTCGCCGTGATCGCGGAAACGCCGAGGGTCAGTGCTAACAGAAAATAAGTATTACGCAGCACCCGGTGCGTGCTTAGCAACGAGCCAGCGCGTGATGACGAAGAGGCAACGATACGATCCATAATAAAATTCTCACTCTTAACAAAAAGTTGGAGTCGGTGAAAATACAAACAGATTGCAGTGTAAGGAGTGGCGTTGCGTCATTAAAGACGTTTTACCCTTCTTTACCTGCTCAGGGCGGGCAGGGCGCGGTTCCCCGACGTCAAAATCGTCGTTATGATGCTTAAATCGCCATTTGAGAACGGAATGGCGTTTTTTCAGGCAAACGAACAGAATCAGGCTTTACAAGCGGATCGCCACTGTTTATAGTTCGCTTCGTTGCGGAGGGGTGGCCGAGCGGCTGAAGGCACCGGTCTTGAAAACCGGCGATGGGAAACCATTCGAGAGTTCGAATCTCTCCTCCTCCGCCATAAACAACACAAGAAAGCTGCTAAGTCATTAGCGGCTTTTTTTGTGTCTGTCATTTATGAACATACATTGTGAAGGCGATGTAAATGTTCATAAAATCAACAAACTAGACCGAAAATAATGTTTGCATCTTTTTTTCTGTCTTGTATACTACGCCCCGTACTGAACGACTGACGTCGTAAAGTGCTTGTTGTTTACGGAGGGGTGGCCGAGCGGCTGAAGGCACCGGTCTTGAAAACCGGCGATGGGAAACCATTCGAGAGTTCGAATCTCTCCTCCTCCGCCATAAACAACACATCAAAGCTGCTAAGCCATTAGCGGCTTTTTTTGTGTCTGAAATTCAGGCATCCCTGCCTGAATTCAGCGTATGGCCTGCTGGCCGTACTGTCTCGGCGAACATCCCAGTGTGCGTTTGAACGCTGTGCTGAAGGCACTTTCAGAGTCATAACCGAGCGACAGGGCTACCGCTGAAACCGGTTCTTTACTGTTCGCCAGCCGGTCTCCGGCCAGCAACATCCGCCAGCGCGTCAGGTATTCCAGCGGCGCACTGCCGACGGCCTGCTTAAATTTCTGCGAGAACACGGAGCGCGACATGCCCGCCCGTTCCGCCAGCGTCTGCACCGTCCAGCGTTGCGCAGGATTTTCATGCATCGCATTCAGTGCTTTCGATAACTGCTTATCTGCCAGCGCGGCAAACCAGCCACTGTTTTCCCCTTCCGGCGCGTTATCGACGTGCATCCGCAGCGCCTGAACTAGCATCATGTGCGCCATGTGCTGTGCGATCAGTAATCCGCCGGGCCGCTGATCACGTAATTCCTGCATCATCCGCTCAACTGCCCAGCGCAAACTCTCTTTGTCGGATTCTTTCGAGATATGCACCACCGGCGGCAGCATCGCCAGCAATGTGGCGGCGTTAGTGCCGCTGACCGCAAACCGGCTGCCGGTCAGAAAGAAATCCCGGCCGCCGTTGCAGGACACCGTACCGCCATCCAGCGCCTGCTGGAAAATCGGACCAGCATCGACGGGCGGAATACTCAGATCGCTGGCGAGCCGAAAAGGGCGGCCGCCAGGCAACACAAAACAATCACCGGCTTTGAGATGTACCGCGCCGGGCACATCGTCTACCGCCAGCCAGCATTCGCCGGTAATGATCGCATTGCATTTAATCGACTGATAATGGTCGGGAAATTGTACCGACCACGCCCCTCCGGCTTCAAAACCTTTGGACATATAACTGCGCGGCTTCAGCAGCGATAACACATCAGAAAGAGGATCCATTAATGACTCCGGACGATCGCAAAGATAATGCGGACATTAGCGCATAGATCGTCTTTTCTCCAGTGCCTATAGTGTGCTGCGTAAGCCATTCACCTTTATCAGCCAACCACAGGGGATTTTAAGATGCGTGTATTCGTGACAGGAGCAACGGGTTTTGTCGGTTCTGCGGTGGTGCAGGAATTACTGCGTGCCGGTCATCAGGTGCTGGGGCTGGCCCGTTCGGATGCTTCGGCGCAGGCGCTGACTGACGCGGGGGCTGACGTGCATCGCGGCAGTATTGAAGATCCGGACAGTCTGACGTCCGGCGCGGCGCAGGCAGACGGCGTGATCCACACGGCGTTTATCCATGACTTTTCGAAATTTCTCGAGAATTGTGAAAAAGACCGGCGGGCAATTGGCGCACTGGGTGCGGCGCTGAAAGGCACGGATAAACCGCTGATCGTGACGTCCGGCACCGCGCTGGTAAACACCGGACGTCTGGCGACGGAAAAGGATTTACCTGATCCGCAGGGACAGAATCCCCGTGTGGCCTCTGATCTCGCGGTTGCCGCGCTGGCGGAGCAGGGCGTGCGGGTATCACTGGTGCGGCTGCCGCCGTCGGTGCACGGCGCGGGCGACCACGGTTTTGTGCCGATGATCATCGCGATGGCGCGGGAAAAAGGCGAATCAGCGTATCCCGGTGAAGGCGAAAACCGCTGGCCTGCCGTTCACCGTTTTGATGCGGCGAAGGTGTTTGTGCTGGCGCTGGAGAAAGGCGCGCAGAATGCGATTTATCATGCGAACTCAGAGGAAGGCGTCCCATTTCGCGACATTGCCACGCTGATTGGCAAGCACCTTAACCTGCCGGTGGTCAGTAAAAACGGGCAAGATCTGACGGCGCACTTTGGCTGGTTCACGCATTTTGCTTCGCTGAATAATCCGACCTCCAGTCAGATCACCCGCGATATTCTGGGCTGGACACCGGCGCATCCGGATTTACTGACTGATATAGATACGGCCGGATATTTTAAATAATCCTCTTTGAACCGGACGCAAAACAGGTCATTCCGGCGGCCTGTTTTGCGTTTTCCGCCGTGGTTTTTATGGTGTTAATTGCCTAAAAAACGCCCCGACTCACAAATCGGGAAGATAAAAAAATTACCCCATTGCCTGCCCGATGTTATGCGCTATGTTGATTTTTAGTTTCCCAAATGTAACTAGAGGTTAACAATAATGAAGAACAACTTACGATTCTCTCTGATTGCTGCGGCTGTAATGATGTCTTCCTCTGCAATGTCTGCATTACCTCAGGGCTACCCGGCCGGTTATCAAAAAATCGTCGATGCGGCGACCAAAGAAGGCAAAGTGGTGGTCTATTCCACCACCGACACCAAAGCCGCAGGCCCGCTGATTCAGGGCTTTGAGGCCACGTATCCGGGTATCAAAGTCGAATATAACGACATGAACAGCACCGAACTGTACAACCGTTATATCAGTGAACAGGCGGCGGGCGGCACCAGTGGCGACGTGGTCTGGAGTTCCTCCATGGACACGGCGCTGAAACTGGCGACCGACTACGCGCAGGAATACAAATCCCCGGAACAGGCGCAGTTACCAAAATGGGCGGTGTGGAAAGACAAAGCCTACGGCACGACCTATGAGCCGGTGGTGTTTATCTATAACAAACGTCTGATCCCGGCCGGTGATGTGCCGGACTCGCACGCGGCACTGGCGAAACTGATTGCCAGCCAGACCGAAAAATTCAACAAAAAAGTGACGACTTACGACATCGAAAAATCCGGCCTCGGCTTCATGCTGTCGGTGCAGGATTTCAAAGCCGATCCGAATTATTTCAAAACGCTGGCTGACGTCGCCAAAGGCGGTTTAGCGGTGCAGTCTTCCACCGGCACCATGATGGAACGCGTTTCTTCCGGCGAAAACCTGATCGGCTTTAACATCCTTGGTTCTTACGCCGAGGCCCGCGCCAAAACGGATCCGTCACTCGGTATCTCCTATCCGAAGGATTACACCCTGGTGCTCTCCCGCGTGTCCTTCATCAGTCAGGAATCGAAAAACAGCAACGCCGCCAAACTGTGGCTGGACTACGTGCTGTCTGAGAAAGGGCAGAGCATTCTGGCCAATCAGGCGGATATCCCGTCCATCCGTAACGATATCGAAGGCAAAAACGATATCGACGGCATGACCAAAATGTTGGGCAATGCGCTCAAACCCATCCCGGTGGATGAAACCCTGCTGGAATACCTGCAACAGAAAAAACGCCTCGACTACATCAAACAGTGGCGTACCGCTGCTGCCAAGTAGTGGCATATCGAAGCGCGTCACTTTCCGTCGCGCTTCCTTTTTCCTGCCTGATTTCGCTCTCCTTGTTTCTAACCGAAGGGAAGTAACATGAACACATTGCGCAGAAAGTGGCAGAGCCTGCCGCGCGGCATTGTGGTGTTGATAACGGCGCTGGTTATCTACATCCCGTTGTCGTTCATCGTGATACAAAGTTTCCTCTCCGCGCCGTTCTTTTCGCCGTCGAAAGAATGGAGCCTCGAATCTTTTGGATTCATCTTTACCGATCCGGATTTCTACAAGGCGCTGAAAAGCGGCTTTATTCTGGCCTTCGGGCTAGTGGTGATCGCCATTCCGCTCGGCGGGATCCTGGCGTTCCTGATGGTGCGTACCGATTTACCGGGCAGACGCGTGATTGAACCGCTGATCCTGGTGCCGATTTTCGTCTCGCCGATGGTGCTGGGTTTTGGTTATGTGGTGGCGGCTGGGCCGGTCGGGTTCTTCTCGCTGTGGGCGCAGTCGATCATTGGGTTCGTGCCGTGGAACATCTACGACATGTCGAGCATCGTGGTGATTGCCGGTCTGACGCACGTTCCGCATGCGTATCTGTATATCTCCTCGGCGCTGCGCAGCGTCGGGTCGGATGTCGAAGAAGCCGCGCGTACCGCCGGTGCCTCGCCGTTGCAGGTGATGACCGCCGTCAGTCTGCCGATGGTGCGCCCGTCGATTCTCTACGCCACGGTTCTGTTGTTTTTCCTCGGGCTGGAAGTGTTCGGGCTGATGCTGGTGCTCGGCGACCCGGAAGGCAACATGGTGCTGGCGACCTATCTGTATCAGCTGACCAACAAACTTGGCACGCCGTCTTATCACCTGATGGCTGCGGTGGCCGTGGTGCTGATTTGTATCACTATTCCGCTGGTGATGTTGCAGCGCCGCCTGATGCGTACGGCCAACCGTTTTGTCACGGTGAAAGGTAAGGCGTCACAGGCGCGAGCCTTGCCGCTTGGCAAATGGCGCTGGGTAGCCGGTGCCGTGGTGGCGTTCTGGCTGACGGTGACCATCGGCGTTCCGCTGATTGGCGTGATGCTGCGCGCGTTTATCTCCAACTGGGGTGTCGGCGTGTCCATCTGGGGTGAACTGTCACTCAATACGTTTCGCACGATCTGGGAACAGCCCAACCTGCTGCGCGCTATCGTCAACTCCATGGCGATTGGTGTGATCGGCGGTGCGCTGGCGGTGGCCTGTTATCTGTTTATCGGCATCGCGATGCACCGTAAACCGGACGGCGTGACCCGTTTCCTCGATTACAGCGTACTGGTGCCGCGTGCGGTGCCGGGGCTGCTGGCCGGTCTGGCGTTTCTGTGGGTGTTTCTGTTCCTGCCGATGTGGCTGGATAACGCGCTCAAATCCGGCTGGCTTTCCGGTATGCCGTGGTCGCAGTGGCTGCGCGATAACCTGGTGGTCTGGCTACGATCGCTGCGCAGTACGATTTTCAGTGTCTGGCTGGCGTATACCGTGGTGTGGATGGCGTACGGCCTGCGGCTGATCTCCTCGACGCTGTTGCAGGTCGGGCCGGAGCTGGAAGAGGCGGCGCGCAGTACCGGTGCGACGCGCGGGCAGATCACCCGTCACGTCACCATTCCGCTGTCGCGTTACGGCCTGATTGGCTCGTGGCTGCTGATGTTCCTGATTTTCGAGCGCGAATATTCCACCGGTGTCTATCTGCTGTCGCCGGGCACGGAAACCATCGGCTCGATGCTGGTTTCCCTGTGGGCGGCGGGTGCCATTGATATCGTTGCCGCGCTCTCCTTTATTAACATCCTGCTGGTGGTGTTAGGTCTGGGTATTGCCCTTCGTTTCGGAGTCAAATTACATGATTGAATTATCGGTCGACAATCTGCACTTAACTTATGGCGACAATCCGGTGCTGAAGGGCGTTTCCATGGAACTGAAACGCGGCGAAGTGGTGTCATTGCTCGGGCCTTCCGGCAGCGGCAAAACCACCTTACTGCGGGCAGTGGCCGGGCTGGAAAAACCGGTGAAAGGCACCATCGTCATTGGCAAAAACAAAGTCTACGACGGCACGCCGCGCAGCGAAATTCCGGCCGAAGAGCGCAATCTCGGGCTGGTTTTTCAGTCTTACGCGCTGTGGCCGCACAAAACCGTGTTTGAGAACGTGGCGTATCCGCTGAAATTACGCAAAGTGTCAGCCGGGGAAATCACTCAACGTGTGCAGGACGTGCTGAATCAGCTGGGGCTGGGGCATCTGGGCAAGCGCCATCCGCATCAGCTTTCCGGCGGACAGCAGCAGCGCGTGGCGATTGGCCGTGCGCTGGTTTACAACCCGCCGGTGATCCTGCTCGATGAACCGCTGTCGAACCTTGATGCCAAACTGCGTGAAGAAGCGCGGGTGTTCCTGCGCGAACTGATCATCAAACTCGGGCTGTCGGCGCTGATGGTGACGCACGACCAGAACGAAGCGATGGCGATTTCTGACCGTATTTTGTTGCTCAACAACGGCAAAATCGAACAGCAGGGCACGCCGCAGGAAATGTACGGTTCGCCGAAAACGCTGTTTACCGCCGAATTCATGGGCAGCAACAACCGTCTGCACGGCAAAGTCACTGAAGTGCGCGACGGCAAAGCGCGCATCGAAGGCAGCGGCTGGGTGCTGTGGGGGCAGGCGGGAGAGGGCGTGCAGGCCGGTCAGGATGGCACGGCGGTGATCCGCGTCGAACGCGTGGTGCTGGCCGACGGACCGGGCGAGAATCAGCTGGAATTACCGTTGCTGACCAGCATGTATCTCGGTGACCGCTGGGAATATCTGTTCCGCACGGCTGGCGATGATTTTGTCATTCGCGCCTATGGCACCGATGTGCGCGATCCGCAGCACTGCCGTCTGGCACTTCCCGAAAACCATGTGTGGATCTTCCCTAAATAATACCCGTCATACTTAAAGCTGCAGGTGCGTTGGCTGCGTTCAGGGACCCGAATCACTTACTTATGTAAGCTCATCGGGATCCCATCGCTTGCCGCCTTCCTGCAGCTTCAATTATTTAGGGTATTACCGTAAGTCGGACAATTTATTGAAATATTTCTGTCATTTCCCGCGAGTAAAATTCTGCTTCTTGTTTAAATAATGCAGAATAATCATGAATTTAACCACTCTTTCACTTACTGATAAGATGCCATTCAACAGATTGTTTCGATCTGCTTTCTTCAGACGTCCACGGGGAATACTTTTTGGGGTAATTTGTGTTATCGCCCTATTTTCTGCTTTGCAGATTTTCTCCACCGTGGTGCTCACCAACATCCTGCAGGATGCGCGAAACAACGTGATCGCCACCGAAAATTTGCGTCAGCAACAAGCCGTGATGGATAAAGCCCGCATGGAACTGCTGATGGCCAGTGACAAACTCAACCGTGCTGGCATTTATTACATGCAGGATAAAGAAACCGGCTCGGTCGGCAGCTGGAACAGCCTGATGGAAGAATCGCTCGGCTCACTGACCGCATCGCAGAAAGCCTTCACGCAGTTTCAGAAGATGACCAAAGACGGCAATCAGGCCGCCACAGACCTGAAGGCCAGCTATCAGATGTTCTGCGACGGGTTGCGTGAACAGGCGGATGGTCTGCAAAAAAACAACAATATTGATGCTTTCTTTGAAGTGCCGATCCAGGCGTTTCAGGATGATTTCAGTCAGAAATATTATGCTTATCTGGCTGTTAACGAACGGACGGCGGTGTCACTGAGCGACCGGCTGTTGAATGCACTGACACAGGCGAAAACCCTGTTTATGGCTGCGCTGGTCATTCTGGCGGTGATTGCGGTGCTGGTCTGGCGCGGGGTGTCTGCGTGGATTATCCGTCCGTTGCAACGCATGATCGGGCACATCAGCGTGCTGGCTGCCGGGGATTTATCGCGCGATGTCGAAGACGATAATGCGCGGGTAACCGAAGTCCGCGAGCTGGGCGTCAGCCTGCGTAATATGCAGCGCGGGCTGCAAAAACTGGTCGGTGAGGTGCGTGATGCGTCTGCGCACATCATGCTGAATATCGATCAGATGGCGAAAGGTAATGAGCAATTATCGGCACAGGTGGCGATTCAGAGCACAGAGCTGAAAGCCGCCACCGAGCACATCACGCATCTTAATGAACGGGTGAAAGAAAACGCCCTCCATGCGCAGCAGGCCAGCAAACGGGCCGAGCAGGCGAAAGGCGTGGCGACACGCGGCGGTGAAGTGATGGGGCAGGTGGACACCGCGATGAAAGAGATCGTCAGCCAGTCGTCAGAAATGAGCAGCATCGTTTCGATGATCGACAGCGTGGCGTTCCAGACCAACATTCTGGCGCTGAATGCGGCCATTGAAGCCGCACATGCCGGGCAGCACGGACGCGGATTTGCGGTGGTGGCGAAAGAAATCGGACTGCTGGCGCAAAAGAGCAGCCATTCGACGCGCGGTATCCATCAGCTGATTGACGGATCGGTGCAGCAAATCGGTCGCGGCTCCGCATCGGTCAATGTGCTGAGCCAGAGTCTGGAAGAGATCATTCATATTTTCAACGGCCTCAGCGCGCTGGTGAAGGAGATTTCAGAAGCGACGCAGTATCAGGGGCAAAGTGTTCACGATGTCTCCGAACGCATCACGGCGCTCAACCAGGTGACCCTGCAAAATGGCAAACTGGCCGATTATGCCGCGGCGTCATCCCGGCAGTTACTGGATCAGTCGCAGCGGCTGGAAAAAGCCGTGGCGCGGTTTGCCCTGACAGCGGCCTGAGGCTTGACAGGCACGCTGCCGCCGGACAAATTGTGACATCACCTCAGTCATCTGGAAGATTTTGAATGGTCATCAACGGGCTGGAAATTTGTTCGCTGGCAGAAAATACGGGACATATCCCGGCAATTTCGCAACTTCTTCATGAAGAATGGTCGGCGTTTGAAAACTGGGCGGAACCGGCGCGGATCAGTCAGCGCTTACAGACGCGTATCAGCGCCGGTCACCATGAGTTCACCCTGGTGGCGCTGGCGGATGAACAGGGGATTGCGGGCACCGCCAGTGTGATCCGTTATGAACTGGCCGATCGTGCGGAACGGGAATACTGGCTGGGTGAAGTCTTTACCTGTGCGCCTGTGCGCGGAAAAGGCATCGGCAGCGCGCTGGTGCGGGCCTGTGTGAAAAAAGCCCGCGCCGCAGGCATTGACGCGCTGTGGCTGTACACGCCGGATCAGCAGGCATTGTATGCCCGTCTGGGCTGGCAGGAAGCTGAACAACGCGAGCTGGCTGGGGAGCAGGTCACGGTGATGATGCTGCCGCTGTGACCGGTTTTACTTTTTATGCCAGACCAGCATGCTGCCTTCACTGTGTCCGGTCACCGGATCGGTGGCAGGCAGCGGCACGTCCTTCACCGCTTTGGTCCGTGCCGCCAGTTGCGGCAGCTCGTCGTGGCATAAATCGGCTTTCATCCCCGGCGGATACGCGCCGACCAGCATAAAATCTTCATCCGCTGAAATCTGCTTATGGCCAATTCCGGCAGGCAGCAGCAATACATCCCCGACGTTTACCTCAATAATCTTGCCGTGTTCACCGCCGAGTTGCAGTTTTGCCGTACCGGCAAACACGCCCAGCGCCTCCGGGGTATTGGAGTGGAAATGGGTGAAGGTATACACCGGATAGCGCCACTGTGGCGGCCAGCCGTTTGAACGGAAAAGGTGTTCGAGGTAACCGGCATTATCGGCGGTATCAGGCGGAATGACGCGGTGATAAATCAGTACCGGCAGGGTGTTATTCGGCACACCGCCGTCAGGTTTGTTAATCAACACTGTATCCATAGCAACCTCTCTGGGCGTCGCGAAGCCTTTCCGGGGGAGTGGCATCAGGGCAAAAACACCCAGCAAAGTAACGAACCGGCGTCGATCCAAATGCATCAGGAATGGCTCCTTGTCGCGCAATCAATGGCTTACCTCTTTCATGTATAGATCAAAAAGCGCTGAAAATCCTCTTTTCACTTACAGAAAAAATGTCCGTCAGGCCGCGCTAAAGAGGTCATTTCCGGTTATCAGAAAAAACTTAAAATCTGTAGCAATCAACAAATAGAAGTCATATCGGCTGGCAAAATCCCTTATGTCCTCTATGCTTAACAAGACAAAAATACTCAGGAGGAGAAGTTATGAATAAGAAAATGTTACTTGTGGTTGCTACAGCAGTTTCGGTACTGGCAGGGTGTCAGACTTACGACCGTGCAGCGAGTTACGTGAAAGAGCCGGTTGTCAGCGACGTGAAAGTCGGGATGACGAAATCGCAGGTTCGTGCCATTGCAGGGCCGCCGTCAACGGAAGCGACTCTGGTTCATGCGAAAGGGACTTGTCAGACTTATGCGGTCGCGCCGCGTGATGGTAAAGCACAGACTTACTTCGTCAGCTTTAACGACACCGGTCATGTCATGAATAAAGGCTATCAGTCTTGTTCAGACTACGACAAAGACCCGCAAGCCGGTCAGTAATACCGTAATGATTTAGCTCCTCCCCCTGCGAAGGGTGGGGAGCTATAATTTTATGCCTTCTGCGTCACAATCCTCACACCGACTTTACTGACCCGATTCCCGTCCATTTCCGCAATTGTCCACGTCAGTCCGTCCCATTCGATATGGTCACCGATAACCGGTTCGCCACCGAGCAGTTTGATCACGAAATGCCCCAGGGTTTGCGACTGATCGACCGTCTCTTCCAGATTCAGACCATACAGTTGTGAAATCGCATCCAGCGGCGCATCGGCCTGCAAAATAAAGTCACCGAAGAAGCGGTCATCCAGCACCACTTTATTGCTGTCGCTGAACAGTTTGCCCAGTTCCGGTAAATCTTTTTCCTGGCCGATCACACACAGAATATCGCCTTCCTTCAGCCGCGTACTGCCGGTCGGATGCAGCATCTCTTTGCCCCGGAATAACGCCGCGATGCGTGTTGCCTGCGGCATTTGCAGATCACGCAGTGCAGCACCGACGCACCATTTGTCGGAACCCAGCTGATACACAAACTGTTCCCAGTCGTTGTACACATCGATATCCAGCCCGACGCGGGAAATGGGGGTCGGTTGCGGCGGCACCAGCACTTTGGCTTTTTTCGCCGCAAAGCCTAATGACGTGCCCTGAAGCAGCAGGGAAACCAGCACGATAAAGAAGGCGACATTGAAATACAGCGTCGCGTTAGGCAGACCGGCCATCATCGGGAACACCGCCAGAATGATCGGCACCGCGCCGCGCAGACCGACCCACGAGATAAAGAACCGCTCGCGCAGGGTAAAGTTTTTGAACGGGATCAGGCTGACGAACACCGACAGCGGACGCGCCAGCAGGATCATCCACAACGACAGCGCCAGCGCCGCGATGGCAATCGGCAGCAGATCGCTGGGGGTCAGCAGCAAACCGAGCACCAGGAACATGCCGATCTGGCTCAGCCACGCCAGTCCGTCGAAGGTCTGCAAAATGCCGTGGCGGTTGCGGATCGGCATATTGCCGAGCATCAGACCGCACAGATACACCGCCAGAATGCCGCTGCCTTCCAGTGACATGGTCGCCGCATACACCAGCAAACCGCCGCTGAATGCCAGCAGCGGATATAGACCGGCCGCCAGGGTAATTTTGTTGATAAGTTTATGCAGCAGCCATCCGCCGCCGACACCAAACACAATGCCGAGACCAAACTGGCGGACCACATCCACCACAAACATCAGGCTCAGGCCGTGCTCGCCTTTGGAAATCATGTCGATCAGGGTGATGGTCAGGAACACTGCCATCGGGTCGTTGCTGCCGGATTCAATTTCCAGCGTGGCGCTGACACGTTCGTTCAGGCCCTTACCGCCGATCAGGGAGAAGACGGCCGCCGCATCGGTCGAGCCGATAATTGCGCCAATCAGTAAGCCCTGCATCAGGTTGATATTAAACAGCCATGCGGCGGCCAGTCCGGTCAGACCGGCGGTGATCAGCACGCCGACGGTGGCCAGCGACAGGGCAGGCCACAGGGCAACGCGGAAAGATGAAGCGCGGGTCCGCATCCCGCCGTCGAGCAAAATCACCGCCAGCGCCAGGTTACTGACCAGATACGCGGCCGGGTAATTATCGAATGCAATACCGCCAATCCCGTCGACACCGGCCAGCATGCCGATTGCCAGGAAAATGACCAAAATAGGGATGCCAAGCTTAGAAGAGAACGAACTGAGCAAAATGCTCGCCGCAACTAACAGGGCGCCAATAAAGAAAAGTGTATTAATCGTGCTGGCGTCCAAGAGTGTTCTCCTTGTAAAGCATGAATGGCGCGGGGGCGGGCGGTGTCGTCATCAGTGACAATGCCTTTAATTTATCAGGAAAATGAGCGCGTTGTTGAGGTCATTTAGGATTTTTATTAGTTGCACTTAAGAATTAAAAACTATGCTTAGAGATGAACAATGTCTTTGTGCAGTTGATCAAAAAGGAAACCACAATGAGTGAATTTACCGGTGTACACCGTGAGGTGATGAAAGACGGGGCGATCAAACATGTGCTGATCCGCGATGCGGCAGGCAATGAACAGTCGATTGCCGCAAAAGATTACATTTCGCAAGGGATCGAGCCAGATCTGAATGAGTTGCCCGAAGTCGGCACTGACAGCGAATTTCCGGTGGCGGGAAAAGCCTGACAAATCGTTGTTCCCCGCAGCATACCTGCGGGGAACAACCCTCAGACGCCCAGCCGGTCGCGCAGGGAATAATACGCCGCGCCGAGCATGGTAAACGGCACCTGGAAGTTGCGGCCACCGAAGAACGGCATATGCGGCAGGCGGGCAAAGGCATCGAAACGTTCGGCGTCGCCGCGCAGCATTTCAGTGATCAGCTTGCCGGCCAGATGCGTCAGCGTCACGCCGTGTCCGCTGTCACCCTGCATGTAATAGACGTTATTTTCCAGCCGGCCAAACTGCGGCAGGCGCGATAACGTCAGCAGGAAATTGCCGCCCCAGCGGTAATCAATCTTCACGCCTTTCAGCTGCGGGAAGGTGCGGTTGAGTTTAGGCAGGATCACCGAATCGATATTCGGCGGATTTTTGCCGCCGTACGTCACGCCGCCGCCATACAACATGCGGTTATCGGCGGTGAGACGGAAATAATCGAGCAGGTAATTGCAGTCTTCGACGCAGTAATTGTTCGGCAACAGCGAGAGCGCCATGTCATCCGACAGCGGTTCAGTGGCGACAATTTGCGAGCCACACGGCATGCTGAGGCGCGTCAGGCGCGGCGCAAGTTGCTGACTCAGATAGGCGTTACCCGCCAGAATCACATACTTCGCTTTGACCTGACCTTTGGCGGTATGTACCCGCGCCGGTTCGCCGTGTTCGATGCGCGTGGCGGCGGAGCCTTCATAAATCCGCCCGCCGTGACGGCGTACCGCTTCGGCCTCACCCAGCACCAGATTCAGCGGATGAAGGTGACCGCCGTTTTTATCCAGCAGCCCGCCGACATAACGGTCGGTGGCGATTTCGCGGCGGATGGCGCTTTCATCCAGCAGTTTCAGTTCAGTATGACCGTACCGGTTCCACAGCTTTTGCTGATCCCGCAGTTTCGCCAGCTGGCGCGCACTGAGGGCGGCAAAGATGCAACCGGGACGGTAATCGCAGTCGATAGCGTACTGGTCGATGCGCTGACGGATAATGTTCGCGCCTTCAAACATCATGCTGCCGAGCATATCGGCGGTCTGACGTCCGTAGCGGTCTTCAATCACATCAATGTCGCGGCTGTAGGAATTGACCACTTGTCCGCCGTTGCGCCCGCTGGCGCCCCAGCCGACGCGGGCGGCTTCGAGCACCACCACGTCATACCCGGCTTCGCAGAGATATAAAGCAGAAGAGATGCCGGTATAACCGGCACCGACAATACAGACATCGCACTCAATATTGTCCGTCAGCTCCGGCCACGGCGCGTGGTCGTTGACGGAACTGGCGTAATAGCTGTCGGTGTGCGGCACACCGGCAGCGCGGGGACTTCCTGTTTGAGCACTCATGGTGACATCCTTCTTTGGGTTCCCGTTGCCACGCCCGGAGCCGATGACAACTAGAAGGTATTAGGGGTATGTGCGCTGACAATCCTGCAAATCCGCGACGAAATATTACTGAAGCTGTGTGGGTTCGCGGTGTTAATGGCATAGCTTTGTCCCGCACGCAGCGGGTAACTCTGACCGTTGACGGTTAAAATGATTTCTCCTTCTAACAGGGTGCCGACTTCCTCGCCCTGATGTTTGATTTTGTCGCCGGTGGTGCTGCCGGGCTGATACGTTTCCAGCAGCATGGCGACGGTATGGTTTGGCGTGCCGTTGTGGACCATCCGCATGGACACGCCACGGCTGCCGATCTCAATCAAATCCGCCGCATTGATCACGATCCGCGGCTCATTACTCTTATTCTCTTCGGCGAAAAATTCCGAAAGTGACAGCCCGTACACCCGCAACAATTTTTGTAGCGTACTGACGGCGGGGCTGACTTTATCCTGTTCAATGGTGCTGATGGCGCTATGTGTCAGGCCAGACAACTCGGCGGCTTTGCGTTGTGACATCCCGAGTTGCTGGCGAATTTCAGAAAGCCGGCGACCAGGCGCCAGACTGACTTCGCTCATCCGTTTATTCCTCTACGGCGCTGCGGACCTGATGGCCGTTGCGACAGGCAGCAATAAAAGCGTTAAACAGCTGACGCGACACGGGGTCTGTCAGGCTGTGCCATTCCGGATGCCACTGCACACCAAGGGCAAACGGATGATTGCGGACACTCACGGCTTCCACCAGATTGTCCGGTGCGCGTGCTTCCACGGTCAGTTCCGGCCCCAGACGGTTGGCTCCCTGACCGTGAAGGGAGTTCACCTGAAACTGCTGATAATCGGGTAATAATTCTGAAAGTAAGCCGCCCGGTTCGATATGCACCGGATGCACCACGTCATATTGATTGTCATGCGGCAGGGTGGTGTCTTCGCGGTGATCCATATAGCCCGGCACCTCCTGCACTTTGCGGTACAAACTGCCACCGGTGGCGACCACCAGCTCCTGCAAACCACGGCAGGCGGCGAAAAGCGGGATTTTCTTATCCAGCGTCGCGCGGATAAGCTGCAAACTCAGGCGGTCGCGGCCGGGATCGGCCAGCGCCTCGACACCTTCTTCACCGTACTGATGTGGCTCAATATTGCTGGGACTGCCGGTGAGGAAGATGCCGTCCAGACCGCGCAGAATCTGGTCTATCGCCCCTTCGCGTGCTGCCAGTTCGTGCGGCAGACAGACGGGAAGGGCATCGGCGTTAAAAATGGCGTCCAGATACTTTTCATGGACCGTGAGGGCAGGGTTTTCATCAACCGTGTTTTCACACATCACTACCCCAATGACCGGTCTGTAAAGGGTCTCTTTCCCCGTGGATGCCGTGGAAGATATATTGCCCATAATACCGCCTCGTTGAGTAGATGAATTGACTGACAGTCCGCGCCTCCCCGCACGTGACTGCTCAGAATATTGACCTTTCATTGACCAATTTAGCAGCGCACTGGTCGCTTTTCAAACGGATATGTTGCGAGAATGTGGGTGTTGCAAATAATTAATGTTAAGGCTAGGGTTAATGATATGGCCGTTATTTTGAGCAATAAACGGCTCGGCATAAGCAGTTTGAGCATAAAGCGAGAGGATCCCATCACCATGAGAGCACTGCGTTGAACAGAGTAATTACCCGGTAAAGCATGACCGGCTGGCATCATGGTGGTGCCTGATATGCCGGAAACCAGCAAATGGCGGATAACCTATGCAAGCGACTGAACTGATGAACGAAATCAAAAAAGAGATTAGCGAACCCCTCGCTAAGCACGCTGAAGAGCGAAGTAGCGCGTTCCAGGATGAAGTGTCTCAATACCTGGAGCGTCACCCGCTAACCCTTCACGTCGACGTCCTGCTCACCGATCTCAATGGCTCCTTCCGCGGCAAACGCATTCCCGTCTCAGCACTCCGTAAACTCGAAAAAGGCTGTTATTTCCCGGCATCGGTTTTCGCCATGGACATTCTCGGTAATGTCGTGGAAGAAGCCGGATTAGGCCAGGAACTGGGCGAACCCGACCGCACCTGCGTACCGGTCCCCGGCACCTTAACGCCTTCTGCCGCCGACCCCGAACACATCGGCCAGTTGTTACTGACCATGCTTGACGAAGATGGCACTCCCTTTAACGTTGAACCACGCAATGTGCTGAACCATATCTGGCAAACATTGCGCCAGCGGGGTTTATTCCCGGTGGTAGCGGTAGAGCTGGAGTTCTATCTGCTCGACAGGCAGCGGGATGCGGAAGGCTATATCCAGCCGCCGTGTACGCCGGGCACCCAGGAACGCAGCGTGCACACTCAGGTTTACTCGGTGGATAATCTCGATCATTTCGCCGATGTGCTCAGTGACATTGACCGTCTGGCGCACATTCAGGGGCTACCGGCGGATGGCGCGGTGGCGGAATCTTCGCCCGGCCAGTTCGAAATTAACCTGCACCACAGTGAAAATATTCTGCGTGCCTGCGATTACGCCCTGATGCTCAAACGTCTGGTGCGGCTGGTGGCAGAAAATCACGAGATGGACGCCACCTTTATGGCGAAACCTTACGACGAATACGCGGGCAGCGGGATGCACATCCATCTCAGCGTGCTCGACGACAACGGCAAAAATCTGTTTGCCGGTGCCAATGGCGAAGATTCAGAGCTGATGAAACGCTCTCTCGCCGGCATGATTGCGCTGATGCCTGCCTCGATGGCGGTGCTGGCGCCAAACGTCAATGCCTTCCGCCGCTTCCAGCCGGGCATGTATGTGCCGACGCAGGCGTCGTGGGGCCACAATAACCGTACCGTTGCACTGCGTGTGCCGTGCGGCGGGACTGCCGATCACCGTGTGGAATACCGCGTGGCCGGTGCCGATGCCAACCCATATTTAGTGGTCGCCACCGTGCTGGCGGGCATGTTGTATGGTCTGGATAACGACCTGCCGTTGCCGGAACCGGTCACCGGTAACGGTCTGGAACAGGAAGGTATTCCGCTGCCAATCCGCCAGAGCGATGCGCTGTATGATTTTGATGACCAGCCTGCGCTGAAAAAAATCCTCGGCGAGCGTTTCTCGCAGGTTTATCACACCTGTAAATCCGATGAACTGTTGCAGTTCGAGCGACGGGTGACGGAAACAGAAATAGACTGGATGTTACGTAACGCGTAATACGGTTAACGAATACGCGCATCATGTTCAATGCCGGAAAAGAATTTGTAACTCAACGCCTCTGAATGTTGTCATTCATGCATGATTTGTGCAAAATACGCCGCACTGCAGATAACCGACGCTTAAAGGCGCCGGTTATTTTTTTTGTATATGCAGTACCCAAACTAATTTAACAGAGGCCGGACCCAGATCCGGATAGATAACAAGGTTCGTGTGCGACCCCAAATCAAAAACGGTCGCCACTATGAGGAAATGTAACATGGGGCAATACTTCAAACCTGTACCGGTGCCCGCCGGTGCTTCTTTCAGCTGCGGCCAAATTCGCACAGCCTTCACCTCCGCGTTCAGCGACGTGAAGATCTATCCCCCGTTTACTGGTAATAACTCACGAAGTTTTCCCTGTACGTTGCGTTCAGAGGCGTTTAAGCGCCCGGTGTCTGCAATTCAGGGAGGGCTGAACCATGTCTGCTAATGCATCTGCCGCTCCGGCCACTCAGCGCGTACAACTGCGTAAAACCCTGACACTGGTTCAGGTGGTGATGATGGGTCTTGCCTATCTGCAACCGATGACTATTTTCGATACGTTCGGCATTGTCTCCGGCCTGACCGATGGTCACGTCGCAACCGCGTACATCTTCGCGCTGATCGCCGTTCTGTTTACCGCCGTGAGCTACGGCAAACTGGTGCAGCGTTTCCCGTCTGCCGGTTCTGCTTATACTTACGCGCAAAAAGCCATCAGCCCGCACGTCGGCTTTATGGTCGGCTGGTCATCACTGCTGGACTACCTGTTCATGCCGATGATCAACATCCTGCTGGCGAAAATCTATCTGGAAGCCATCTTCCCTGGCGTGCCGTCGTGGATATTTGTCGTGGCGCTGGTCGGTATGATGACCGCCTTCAACCTGCGCGGCATCAAGATCGTGGCTAACCTGAACAGCATTATTGTTGTCGTGCAGGTGGCGATCATGGTGGTGTTCCTGGGTCTGTTAGTCCGTGGCGTTTACATGGGCGAGGGCATGGGCACGCTGGCGACCACCAAGCCATTCTTCAGTGAGAATGCGCACGTGGTGCCGATGATCACCGGGGCGACCATTCTGTGCTTCTCGTTCCTGGGCTTCGACGGTATCAGTTCGTTGTCAGAAGAAACGCCAAATGCGGGTAAAGTTATCCCGAAAGCGATTTTCCTGACCGCGCTGATTGGCGGCGTCATCTTCGTCGTGGTGTCTTACTTCCTGCAGTTGTACTTCCCGGATATCTCGCGTTTCAAAGATCCGGACGCTTCTCAGCCTGAAATCATGTTGTACGTGGCCGGTAAGTTCTTCCAGTCCGTCATCCTGTGCTTCAGCTGTGTAACCGTTCTGGCATCCGGCATGGCTGCACATGCGGGTGTTTCCCGTCTGCTGTACGTGATGGGCCGCGACGGCGTATTCCCTGAAAAACTGTTCGGTTATGTGCATCCGAAATGGCGTACCCCGACCTTCAACGTGTTGCTGGTCGGTGTGGTGGCGATGTCTGCGGTGACCTTTGATCTGGTAACCGCGACGGCGCTGATTAACTTCGGCGCGCTGGTGGCGTTCACCTTCGTGAACCTGTCGGTGATTTCACAGTTCTACATTCGTGAAAAACGTAACCGCACGCTGAAAGATCACATCAACTACCTGATCCTGCCGGTGATTGGTGCGCTGACCGTCGGTGCGTTGTGGCTGAATCTGGAATCGAGTTCGATGACTCTGGGCTTAGTCTGGGGCGCGATTGGCCTCGGATATCTGGCGTTCATCACCAATGCGTTTCGTAAGCAGCCTCCGCAGATGAGCGGGGAGATAGCGCCGGAAGCGTGATTTGTTCCGCGCCCTTCCCGGCGAAGGGGAGGGCCGGGGTGGGGTATTAAAGCGAAATCAATGAGTTGAAGTTTGCTTTGACGTGGTGTTAGCCTTTAAAACCCCCTCCCAACCTTGTATGTTCATTTCAATGATTGATTTACGTCGTTGATCATTGAAATCTCTTTCAAGCATCTATTATT
>NZ_SOAO01000012.1:0-177017 GCF_004364755.1 Rahnella sp. BIGb0236 | reverse complement strand
TGCGATGGTGCGAGATGGTCGTGAATGGGCAGCAAATTAATCGCTGCCGGATTGACATTCGACACAGCTGCTCCCCCTTCGCAGGGGGAGGAGCTCAGACCAACTCTCTGATGCCATTGATTAATTTTTCAACACCGGCTTCCACTTTAGATCTCGGGCAGCCGACATTCAGACGCAGGAAACCGTTGCCTTCTTCGCCGTAGGTATAACCCGGCATGATGGCGACTTTTTGATGTTCGATCAGCGTTTTTTGCAGCTGTTTGTCATCAAGTCCGAGCGGACGCAAATCAATCCATGCCAGATAGGTAGATTGCGGCGGTTGCCAGTTCAGCTGCGGGAAAGCGGCATTCAGCTGGTCTGCGACGTAACGCAGATTGGCCTGCAAATAGTCGCGCAGCGCATCCAGCCAGGGTTCGCCGTGGTGATAGGCGGCAACATGCGCATGAACGGCCAGTACCGCCGGGGAGGATAAGCCGTCGCAGGCTTTGAGCTGATGCAGATACGCATCGCGCTGCACTTTATGGCTGATCAACCCGTAAGCGCCGGTCAGCGCCGGAATGTTGAAACTTTTCGAACCGGAAGTCAGCAATGCCCATTCGCCGCGCGCCACTTCATTCCATGGCGTATGCCGGTTGTCGCCCCAGACCATATCCATATGAATTTCATCGCTGATCACCCGCACATTATGACGTTCGCACAGGGTGGCGATCAGCGTCACTTCTTCGCGCGTCCAGACTTTACCGGTCGGGTTGTGCGGACTGCACAGCAACAGCAGTGAGCAGGTGGGTTGCGCCAGCAGGCTTTCCAGTTGCTGCGCATCCAGCGACCAGTCGTTGCCGTTTTTTATCAGCGGACAGGCCAGCATGTTGCGCTGATTGCCATTTACCACTTTAAAGAACGCATCATAGGCCGGGGTGAACGTCACCACGCCATCGCCCGGCTGACTCCACTGGCGGATCAGTTGCGCCACCATATAAATCACCGACGGGCCGTACACCACCATGTCGCGGTCAATCTGGCTGTTAAAACGCTGCTGATACCAGTGCGCCACCGCGCCGAGAAAATCATCATGCTGCCAGCGGCTGTAACCCAGCACACCGTGTTGCAGACGTTTTTGCAGCGCGTCGAGAATGCACGGCGCAGCGGGGAAATCCATGTCGGAGATGGTGAACGGCAACAGGTCGGCACTTCCGAAACGGTCAGCGACATAATCCCATTGTGTGCACCAGGTGCCGTGACGGTCGGTGACGGTGGAGAAATCAAAAGACATTCGTTTCACTCCCTGAATAAAGCAGAAAAGGGCGACATATGTCGCCCCTGTTAATCTTATTACGCAATGACCGGTTCTGGCGCGGACTGACTCGCCGCGGTACGGATCAGATAATCCAGTTCATCTTTTACTGACTGCACCTGCGGACCAATGACCACCTGCAGGTTGTGCTCATTCAGGTGCACGACCCCAATCGCCCGGTTGGCTTTCAGCGTTGCATCGTCAACCAGCGACATATCTGCCACCGAAAGACGCAGGCGGGTGATGCAGTTATCCAGTGAAACGATATTACCGGCACCGCCCAACGCGCTCAGGATAACCGGCACGTTATAGCCTGATTTGCTGGAAGACGGTACGGCTGCTGCGGCTGGCGTATTCTCGGATTCACGACCCGGCGTTTTAATGTTAAAGCGCGTGATAGAGAAGCGGAAGATCGCGTAGTAAGCCGCGAACCAGATCGCTGCCACCAACGGCACCAGATACCATTTGGTTGCTGTACCGTGCAGGATACCGAAGACCACGAAATCGATGATGTTGCCGTCAGTATTGCCGATGGTTACGCCCAGTACGGACATAATGGTGAAGCCCAGACCGGTCAGCAATGCATGGATCACATACAGCACTGGCGCAACGAACAGGAACAGGAATTCGATCGGTTCCGTTGTACCGCCAACTACGCAAGCCACCACGCCGGAAATCAGCAGACCTTTAATTTTATGACGGTTTTCAGGTTTCGCACAGTGATACATTGCCAGTGCCGCACCCGGCAGGCCGCCGAGGAAGGCTGGCATTTTGCCCTGAGACAGGAACTGCGTCGCGCTTTCCGCGAAACCGTGAGTGGTCGGGCAGGAGAGCTGCGCCTGGAAGATAGTCAGCGCACCGCTGACTTCGCGGCCACAGACATCCAGCGTGCCACCGGCTTCGGTGAAGCGGATCAGCGCCACCAGAATATGATGCAGACCGAACGGTAACAGCAGACGTTCGCCGGAACCGAAAATCATCGGGCCAAATACCCCTGCGCCCTGAATCAGACGGCCCAGGCCGTTAATCCCTGCGGCGAAGAAAGGCCAGATCAACGGGATCAGCAGCCCGACCAGACCGAGCACCACCGTGGTGACGATCGGCACGAAACGGGTACCGCCGAAGAAGGCCAGTGCATCCGGCAGACGGATGGTGTTGTAACGCTCGTGCAGAATGTACACGATGATACCGACAATCACCGCGCCCAGAATACCGGTGTCGATGGACTGGATACCGAGGATCATCTGGATGTTATTGGCTTTCAGCACCATCGGATCGACTGTCGGCAGCGTGCCGTTAGCGGTCAGGAAGAAGTTGATGGCCAGATTCAGCACCGCGAAACCGACGAAGCCGGAGAACGCCGCGACGCCTTTGTTTTCACGTGCCATACCCAGCGGGATGGCGATAGCAAACATCACCGGCAGGAAACTGAACGCGAATGAACCGACCTTGCTCATCCAGACGAAAATTAGCTGAAGAACCGGATTACCTAATGTGGGGATCAGCGTCACGACGTCGTGGCTGCTTAATGAACTGCCGATGCCCAGCATGATGCCGCAGAACGACAGCAAGGCGACCGGCAGCATGAAAGTTTTCCCTAAGCTCTGGAAGAATTCCCAAAGTGTGACACGTTGTTTTTTGTTGGCAGGCATACCCGCTCCCTGAGTTGTTTTAATAGCTGCTTATAACGGCGGCTAAGATAAAACGTTTTACCTGATTAATACGTGTTGTAACTCACAATATTAAACAATGCCTGTCCTGCGTGGCTTAAATCAAGGTTAAACGTTTTACTCAATAGCGGGAATTAGGTATAACTGTTTGACCACGCTAAGTATTCCAACGAGCGGATACCGCGGGCGGGAAAGGATCCCGTTTTATGCAGTCTGATACGAACGACAACCTCTGATGAACCCTAAAAAAATCACCATTATTGATGTGGCACAGCACGCCGGTGTTTCGGTGACCACCGTCTCGCTGGTGCTCAGCGGAAAAGGGCGTATTTCCCAGACGACGGCTGAACGGGTTAACCGCGCCGTGGATGAACTGGGCTTTGTGCGTAACCGTCAGGCCAGTACGCTGCGCGGCGGTGAGTCCGGCGTGGTCGGGCTGATTGTGCGTGATATCTGCGAACCCTTTTATGCCGAAATGACCGCCGGTCTCAGCGAAATGTTTGAAGCGCAGGGCAAGGTGTTGTTCCTGCTGCAAAGTGGTCCGGCGGGCAAAGGACTGATGCGTTGCTTTGATACCTTACTCACGCACGGCGTGGACGGCATTGTGATCGCCGGGGGGGCAAATACGATCGCCGGGTTAAGGGAAAAAGCAGAGGAGCAGGGCGTGCCGCTGATTTGCGCCGCCCGTTCCGGCGGCATTGAAGGCGTCGACGTTGTCCGCCCTGATAATATGCTCGCGGCGAAAATGGCCACGGAATATCTGATCAAACGCGGCCACAAACAAATTGCCTATCTCGGCGGACTGAGCAACTCGCTCACCCGCGCCGAACGCCTCGGCGGTTTCTGCGCCACCTTGCTGCAATACGGGCTGCCTTTTCGCAGTGAATGGATCATCGAGTGTGATTACCAGCAAAAATGCGCCGCCGACGCTGCCGAAACCCTTCTGTCCCACTATCCGAAAATCAGCGCCATCGTGTGCCATAAATCTTCCGTGGCGCTGGGTGCCTATTTCGGTGTGATGCGTACCGGCGCACAGGTCGGGGGCGGTGCAGTAGACAGTTTCTTCCAGCAGAAAGTCGCCTTAATCGGCATGGAAGATGCCCCGGAATCTGAACTGACGGAGCCGCCTCTGACCTCGATTGCCAATTCTGCACGGGAAATCGGTTATGCGACAGCAAGGCGCTTACTGATGAGGATCGGAGGGCAAAATCTGGAAGCACAAAATATTATCTTGCCGCCGGGGCTGGTGGAGAGGGAATCGGCTTAGGGGATGTTGTTTTGCTCCCTCCCCTGCGAAGGGGAGGGTTGGGGTGGGGTATTAAAGATTAATCAATTAGTTAATGTTTGATTCGGACAGGGGTATGTCATTAAAACCCCCTCCCAACCTCCCCCTTCGCAGGGGGAGGAGAAAGGCATTATCACTGAGAATCCTGACTCGTTCCTGTTTCAGGACTTGCCGCTGAAGTCTCTCCCGCGTCAGCGGTTTTGGTATACACAATCTTCTGGCTGTCATTGCCGCAATGGCCGACAACCTGACCGCCGGATTGTTCGGCCTGATCATTTGGCACGATATCCAGTTTGAACCCTGATTCAGGCAAACCGTTTGCCACGATTTTCTGGGTAATGTCAGCTTTTACGCTTTCACAGGAAGCCTGTGCCAGCAACGGTGCGAACATAACGACAGCAAGACCTGCCATGAGTGTCTTTTTCATCATTCATTCCTTTTATGAAAACCAGTGTACTTACGAGTTTAGCAGACAGGATTTACGGAGCCAGTAACTGATGGCCGGTACGGCGATCAAGGCAACGTTCGGTATTCGGTTCCCAGTATGCATTGATGTTCTGGCTGGCTTCACACTTGTCGCGCAGATCAACCGACTGGTCATATTTGGAGAAGTCTTTCTCGTTACGCTCATTTTTCATGGCGCGCAGACGCTGGGTTTCATTCCATTGTTCTTTGCTCTGACGGGCTTCTTCGTTGGACATGGCCTCATTGCCGCTTCCGCCAAAGACACAGGTCCCGCCCGCACAGTTGGTGGCAGCCTGAACAGGCGCCTGCCAGGCCGCTGTCATGACCAGCAAGGCAACCGGCAATACACTGCGGGTCATTCGGGTGATAAACGTTGTATTCATTAGCTAATCCTTTTAATTTACACATCGCTCAGGCGAATACTTCAATTATAACATCCCTCAGACTGACGTCATCCAAAGCCTGCAAACTGGTTGATTCACGATTGAACTACGGACTGTAAACCTGGCCTCATTATGCTCAAAACAACTTTACTGTTCTTTGCCACCGCGCTGGCGGAAATTATCGGCTGCTTTTTGCCCTATCTCTGGCTGCGTAAGGGCGGCAGCATTTTGCTGTTATTGCCTGCCGCGCTCAGTCTGGCGGCGTTTGTCTGGCTGCTGACCCTGCATCCGGCGGCCAGCGGCAGGGTGTATGCCGCGTACGGTGGCGTTTATGTGATGACCGCCATGCTGTGGCTGCGGTTTGTCGATGGCGTGAAACTCAGCACCACCGACTGGCTGGGCGCGTGTGTGGCGCTGGCCGGGATGCTGATCATTATCTCTGGCTGGAAAAGCGCGTAATCCGTTATTGCGATAATCTTTCCATCATCACAATCACTTTCTGGATCACAATCTGCGCGGCACGCGACAACTGGCGGCGCGGAGCAACGCATAACGCCAGCGTCAGCGGTTTGGCGCTGCGACCCTGCAACGGCACAAACGCCAGCCGCTTTTCCTGTAAATCTGGCAGTACATCTAACAGACTCAGCACGCCGACACCGGCACCTTTGCGGATAAGTTCGCGCATCATGCGTACGTCATTACAGACAATCGACGGCGTTTCCAGGAGCTGATAGCGGTTATACAGCAGTTTGGCGCGGGCATTCACCATCAATGGTTCCGAGGGAATGATCTGCCGGTAAGAGGCGATATCACTGAACGACAGCGATGCCTGCTGCGAGAGGGTGTGGCCGACCGGCATGGCGATGCCGATGGGTAATTCCGCAAAGGCGCGCACTTCCAGTCCGGTGTGTTCGACCGGATCCAGCAATAACCCGAAATCCACTTCCGCTGAACTGACCTGTTCGCTGATATTGCGGCTGTCTTCTATACGGATATCAAACGTCAGATAAGGGTGCTCTGCGCCCACCTCGGCAATCAGTTCCGCCACCATGCCTTCGCTGAGTGCGGCAATCATCGAAATCGTGACATGTCCGCGCCGCAGCCCCTGAATTTCGTCGAAACGTTCACGCGTGCGCGAAAACTCTTTTCGCCAGCGGCGGATATCATCGAACAGAATTTCCCCGGCGGAGGTCAGTTTCAGACCCGTGGGCAGGCGCTCAAACAGCGGGGTTTCCAGCGTCTGTTCGGCCTGCAGGATCTGCCGGTTGATGGCCGAGGCCGAGACGTGCAGCACTTCCGCTGCTTTGCGCAAACTTCCTGTTCGGGCGACTTCGGTGAAATATTGCGAAAACCGGGAGAATGGCGACATGGGTGTACTAATTTATGCAGTGAATAAGTGAGATATCTATTATGGACTGCATCACTCATTTTTCCTAGATTGTGCGATGCCCCTTTGTAAAACAATCACCTCAGGTTGTTTTGCGTGCAAAACGGGCAATGACAGGGTTCGTCAAAACACGTTTATGTGCGCGGTGCGTGTTTTGAAAAACAACACTAATAACAAGCGTGCACTTTGGTCACCCGATCAAAAGCTGTCACGCGACCAAGAGATTCCTTCTCATGTTAGAAAAACTATTTAAATTGAAAGCTCACCGTACCAACGTGCGGACTGAGATTGTGGCAGGACTCACTACATTTTTAGCAATGGCTTATATTCTGTTCGTTAACCCGTCTATTTTGGGCGCGACGGGGATGGATAAAGGCTCGGTATTTGTGGCAACGTGTCTTGCTGCCGCAATCGGTTCCGCACTGATGGGCTTTATTGCCAACTACCCGATCGCACTGGCGCCGGGCATGGGGTTAAACGCCTTCTTCACCTACACCGTGGTTCTGCATATGGGTTACACCTGGCAGATCGCACTGGGTGCTGTTTTCCTTTCTGCTTGTATCTTCTTTGCGTTATCGATCTTTAAAATTCGCGAATGGATTATCCGCAGCATTCCGCTGCCGCTGCGTTCGGCGATTGCCGCCGGTATCGGGTTGTTCCTCGCGCTGATTGCGCTGGAAAACGCCGGTATCGTGGTGGCTAACCCGGCCACGCTGGTGGGTCTGGGCGATCTGACCAAACCGGGTCCGCTGTTTGCCATGCTGGGCTTCATTGTGATTGTGGTGCTGGAAGCACGCAAAGTGACAGGCGCGGTACTGATCGGCGTGCTGGGCGTGACGATTCTGGCGATTGCGCTGGGCTACTCACCGTTTGGCGGCGTGATGTCCATGCCACCATCCATTGCACCGACCTTTATGCAACTGGATATCAAGGGCGCGTTCAACGTTTCCCTGATTAGCGTGGTGTTTGCATTCCTGTTTGTGGATGTGTTCGATAACTCCGGTACCCTGATTGGCGTGACTAAACGTGCCGGTCTGGCTGACGAAGATGGCAACATCCCGAAAATGGGCCGTGCGCTGGTCGCTGACAGTGCGGCTGCGCTGTTCGGGTCACTGCTCGGGACGTCCACGACCACCAGTTACATCGAATCGGCGGCAGGCGTGAGCGCCGGTGGCCGTACCGGTCTGACGGCGATTGTGGTGGCGATTTTGTTCCTGCTGAGCCTGTTCTTTGCTCCGCTGGCGGGTAGCGTTCCGGCCTTTGCCACCGCACCGGCGCTGCTGTTTATCGCAGTGCTGATGACCTCTGGTCTGGCTGAAATCGACTGGAAAGACATCACCGTGGCTGCACCTGTCACTGTGACGGCGCTGACCATGCCATTCACCTATTCGATCGCCAACGGTATCGCGTTTGGTTTCATCACCTGGACGCTGGCAAAACTGCTGACCGGCCGCGCGCGTGAGCTGAATGCGGCGCTGGTGGTGTTGTCGATTCTGTTTGTGATCAAACTGGGTTGGCTGAGCGCGTAAAAAAACGCGGGATCAGTCAGAAGGGCGCGGGCAGGTTTGCCGCGCCTTTTTTGTTGGCTTGACAAAATCAGGCAATAAAAAAAGCAGCCGGAGCTGCTTTCTCTTTCAAATCAGGAACCCACATCACCCTTCGCGATGTACCTGCAAACCGGCGAGGGACTGGCTGACTGGCATCATTTCGATGCTGTTGATGTTGACGTGCGCTGGCAGGGTGGATGCCCAGAATACCGATTCCGCGACGTCTGCTGCGGTCAGCGGGTTGGTATTATCATAGGTTTTGCTGACTTTCTCATCGTCGCCTTTGAAGCGTACGTTGGAGAATTCGGTGCCGCCGCACAGGCCCGGTTCGATGTTGGTGACGCGGACGTGAGTACCGTGCAGATCGGTGCGCAGGTTCAGGCTGAACTGGCGTACGAAGGCTTTGGTTGCGCCATACACGTTACCGCCCGCATAAGGCCAGTTGCCTGCGGTGGAACCGATGTTGATCACATGCCCGGTATTGCGTTCTACCATTCCCGGCAGCACGGCACGGGTCATGTACACCAGACCTTTGGTGTTGGTGTCGATCATTTTGTCCCAGTCTTCCAGCGACGCTTTGTCGGCTTTTTCCATACCGAGAGCCAGACCGGCGTTGTTGACCAGCACGTCAATATTGCGCCATTCCGCGGGGAGGCTGGCGATAGCTTCATCGATAGACGCGCGGTTCGTCACGTCCAGCTCAACGGCATACAGGGCATCGCCCAGTTCCGCTTTCAGATCGTCCAGACGCTCTTTGCGGCGGCCGGTGGCAATCACTTTGTGACCTTCTTTAACAAACTTACGTGCGATTTCAGCACCAAATCCGGCGGTGGCGCCGGTAACAAAAATAATCATCCCGGTATTCCTCTGTATTTAAGCAAGATGCGCACGAAGCACACCAAAGAACTCTGTAAGTATTAACACAAAAATAACGAGACCGGCATAGTCAACCGGTCTCAGTGCGTATCATTTTGTTGCGGTTACTTTTTTAAATACGGCGCAATCAGCGATAAATCTGCCGGAGATAAGCGATCCGGTGCGGTCTGCGCCTGATGCCAGTAAGGATACAGCAATGGCAACTGACTGACCTGATTAAGTCGTTCAATTTCATCGTTATTGAGGCTTAATTCTGCGGCAAGCAGGTTATCCTGCAACTGAGTGTCGTTACGCGCCCCGACAATCACGGAAGTGACCTGCGGACGGGCAATCAGCCACGCCAGCGCGATTTGCGCGGCTGAAACGCCGCGTGCTTCGGCGATGTCCACCAGCACATCCACCACGTCATACAGCGCGCTTTCGTCACGTACCGGCGGTTCGCCCCAGTCGGCCAGATGGCGGGTGCCTTCCGGTGCCGCCTGATTGCGGCGATATTTCCCGGAAAGCAATCCGCCTGCCAGCGGACTCCAGACCAGCACGCCCAGCCCCTGATCCTGCGCGGCGGGCAGCAGTTCATATTCTGCTTCGCGCGCCTGCAGGGTGTAATGGATTTGCTGGCTGACCGGACGGATGTAGTGATTTGCCTCTGCCACGCCGAGGGTTTTCATCACATGCCAGGCGGAAAAGTTGGAAACACCGACATAACGTACTTTGCCGCTGCTGACCAGATCGTCGAGCGCGCGCAAGGTTTCTTCCAGCGGGGTCAGGCCGTCCCATTCATGCAGCTGATACAAATCCAGATAATCCGTGCCCAGACGCTTCAGGCTGGCTTCGCAGGCGCGCAGGATATGATGGCGGGATGAGCCGCGGTCGTTCGGGCCGTCACCCATCGGGAAGCGGGCTTTACTGGCGACCAGCACCTCGTGGCGTTTGCTGCCCAGTGCTTTGCCGAGGATCACTTCTGATTCACCGCCTGAATAGACATCAGCGGTATCAAACAGATTAATCCCGGCATCAAGGCACAAGCCTATCTGGCGCTGTGCCGCCTCAACGTCAGTTTGTCCGGTTTTGGCAAATTTCCCCTGACCACCAAACGTCATGGTGCCCAGGCTTAAAACTGAAACTTTCAGGCCGGAACGGCCTAACAGACGGTATTCCATGGTTTATCTCCATTTTTCGGATACGTAATTTCAGTCTGGCTGCGCCTTATTTTTCCGGTACAGCCGGTCGGGGTACAGATTCTTTTTTACGACGTATTTCATCGCCTGCCGTTTTGTCCAGCGTCAGGCTGTCGAGCGTGCCGGCCAGTGAAAACAGGCCAATGATGATAAAAGCGATGTGAAACGTGCCGGTCTGCAAGGTGTCGCTGGCAGGCAGAAAATGTTCCGCCAGGCGCAGGGAAAGCGCACCGATGGCGATCCCCAGACCGGTGGAAAGCTGCTGCGCGGTATTAAACAGTGTGTTCGCTCCGCCCATTTGTTCCGAAGGCACCTGAGAAAAGGCCAGCGTGTTGAGCGCGGTAAACTGCATCGAGCGGCTCATCCCGCTGGCAAACAGCAGCAACAGAGTCAGCGCCGTCGGCACCTCGGGCGTCAACAGCGCACAGGCAAAAATGGTCGCGGAATTGATCAGGCCGTTAACCAGCATAATCGACTTAAAGCGGAAGCGGTGCAGAATCGGTGAGGTAAAAGGCTTCATCGCCAGATTTCCGGCAAACACCGACAGCACCAGCAGACCGGCATCAAATGCACTCATGCCATAACCCAGCTGGAACATCAGCGGCAGCAGGAAAGGCAGGGCGCCGATGGCAACACGGAACAGCGAGCCGCCGTAAATCGTGACAGCGTAACTTTTAATTTTCAGTGCCGTCAGCGGCAGTAACGGATGCGCAGCCCGGCGCGAATGCCAGACTGCCAGCGCCCCCATCATCACCGCGCCGGTTACCATAGACACCGGCTTCCAGTCGATATTGCCCTGATTAAACATGTCCAGCCCGAAGATTAACCCGAGACATGCCGCGCCGGTCAGCACGAAACCGGTGATATCAAAGGGCACGCCTTTCTCACCGGGCACCTGCGGGATCAGTTTACGGCTGTATAGCAGGGCGATAATCCCGAGCGGCACATTGAGAATAAATATCCAGTGCCACGACGCATAGGTCGTGATAAACCCGCCGAGCGGCGGCCCGAGGATGGGCGCGACCAGCCCCGGCCAGGTGATGGTGGCGATGGCGCGGATGAGATCCGATTTTTGGGTGTTTTTCAGTACCACTAAACGCCCGACCGGCACCATCAGCGCACCGGCAAATCCCTGCAACATGCGCGCGGCGGTAAAGGTCGGCAGACTGGTGCTGGCGGAACACAGCACTGAGGCGAGGGTGAACAAAATCAGCGCCAGCGAGAAGACATTACGGGTGCCGAAACGGTTAGCAATCCAGCCGCTGGCGGGAATAAATACCGTGAGCGTCAGAATATAGGCCGAAACGCCGATGTTCATGTCCACCGGATGCACGCCGAAATCTTTCGCCATCTGCGGCAGCGCGGTCACGATCACCGTGGCGTCGAGGTTTTCCATAAAGAACGCCCCTGCGACCAGCAACGGCAGTGCGGAACCCGGCGGAAGTGAGAATTTTTTGTTTGAGAAGAAGCCCATAGACAGTAAGCGCGCTAATGAAATAAGCAAAGACTGAGCATAACCCATCGGGGAAACGCGTCAACGGCGTTTTGCGGTCTCCCCCGGAAAACGGGGGAGACGCAGTGGCGTGTTAACGGTGATCTTCCGCCAGACGTTCGCCTGTCGCCGCATCAAACAGGTGGATCGCCTCACTGTTGGCGTCGAGATAAAGCGGCTGATCGGCGCTGACGCGGGCGCGTCCGGCAAACTGAACATGCAACGGGAATCCGCTCCAGTCGATATGCAGCAGGCTGCTTTCGCCGGTCACTTCCAGCAGACGCAACGTCGCCGCAGGCTGGACGCTGTGCTGCACCGGTCTCAAATCATGCGGACGCAGACCCAGGGTGACGGTCTGACCTTCAGAATGCCGCGCCTGTAACGCCCATTTCTCCGGCAGCGCAAACCACAACTGATCGCAGGTCACGCCCGGCTGACCGTCGATATTCTGGAACACGCCGCTGAGCAGATTCATCGGCGGAGAGCCGATAAACCGCGCCACAAAGGTATTGACCGGTTTGTCATAAATCGACAGCGGATCGCCCTGTTGCACGATAAAACCGTCTTTCATCACCACGATATTATCGGCAAGAGTCATGGCTTCGATCTGGTCGTGCGTCACGTACACCGTGGTGGTGCGGAACTGCTGATGCAGCGATTTGATTTCAGCGCGCAGCTCCATACGCAACTGGGCGTCAAGGTTGGACAGCGGTTCGTCAAACAGAAACACTTTCGGATTACGCACCAGCGCACGCCCCATGGCGACACGCTGGCGCTGGCCGCCGGACAGATCCTTCGGCAGGCGTTTCAGTAAATGGTCGATGCCCAGCACTTTGGCGGCCTGTTGCACTTTGGCCTGCTGTTCGGCTTTCGGCACTTTCTTCACCTGCATGTGAAATGCCATGTTTTCGGCCACGGTCAGGTGCGGATACAGCGCGTAACTCTGGAACACCATGGCGATATCACGATCAGCCGGGTCGAAATTATTGATCTGCTGTTTGTCGAGCAGAATGTCACCGTCAGACAGCGATTCCAGCCCGGCCAGCAGGCGCAGTAAGGTGGATTTTCCGCAGCCCGACGGGCCGACCAGTACGGTGAAACTGCCGTCCGGGATAGTCAGATCCAGCGGTTTCAGCACCTGCACTTTGCCATAATGTTTGGCCACTTTTACCAGTTCTACCAGAGCCATTTAGATTTTCTCCACAAGGCCAGAAAGCGATTGCCAGTCAGGATAACGGCGCGGGGAACTGCTGATGGCACAACCGGCCACGCGGACACCCCATTGCAGCGCCGTGGCAGGCGGCAGGCCATAAATCAGCGCGGATAAAAATCCGGCGTTAAAACTGTCTCCGGCACCGATGGTATCCACCACCTCTACCGGTTCGGCGTGCTGATGCAGCGTCAGGTTGCGGCTCCACAGACGTGCGCCGTCCGGGCCGCATTTCGCCACGCAAAATGCCTTTGCAGCCATCTTTCCCAGAAGATGATGCGCGGCCTCGTCGAGCGTGGCGGAGTCCGCCAGCCCGAGAGTTTCGACTTCATTGAGCAGCAGGGCATCGCAATGCGGCAGCCAGTTCGCCGCCTGATCCCGCAGGGCATCGCTCCAGTCTTCCGGCGGCCAGCCACTGTCGACTGCCACCCGATAACCGCGCGCTCTGAGCTGTGCCAGCAGTTGCGGATAGTCGGCATACAGCGCGGTACACAGCCAGGTGCCGCACAATAATATCCAGTCACCGGCCTGAGCGGTGTCCGGGATTTGCCCCAGCACATCCTGCATGGAAAGCCGGACGATATGGCCCTGATTGCTGAAAAACGTCCGTTCGTGATCGGGATGTGTCACGCCAAATGTCAGCGAGGTTTCGCAGTCACAGGTCGGCCAGCCTGATGCGCTTTCCGGGAACATGCCCGCCAGCCAGCCGCTGAACTGATCGTTGCCCTGATTGGCCACCAGACGAAAAGGCGAACCCAGCGCGGACAGCGCCAGTGCACAGTTTCCTGCTGAACCGCCGGGTCGTAAGGAACTGCTTTCGAGCATCGCTTCGGTGCCTTTTTTCGGCCATTCATGCAGCGTGCTCATGATCAAATCCACGTTAATGTTGCCCGCCACATACAGCGTGGCGCGGGTTTCAGGTTGTGTTGTCATTGATGAGAATTCCCTGAGGGTCATAATCAGCCTTTGCTGCCGCCGGCGGTTAACCCGCTGACCATGGTTTTTTGCAGCCAGAGCGCAATGAAGAGCGGCGGAATGGCCGCAAGAATACCGACAGCGGCAATCAGGCCGTCGTCAGTGGCGCGCCCGGCGGTGAATCCGGCAATGGTAACCGGCAACGTCTGGGCATCGATATTGTTGGTAAACAGCAGGGCGTAGAAAAATTCATCCCAGGCCAGCAGCCAGCCAAACATGGCCGACGCGCCCAGCGCCGGTTTGGCCAGCGGCAGGGTGATGCGCAGCAATACCTGCCAGTAACGCAGGCCGTCGAGGCGGGAAGCCTGCTCGATATCCACCGGCAGCGCGTCGAACTGGTTTTTCAGCATCCACGTCAGGAACGGCAGGATCATCGAGCAATAGACCAGAATCAGCCCGAGGTGAGTATTCAGCAACGTCAGTTGTTGCAGAATGAAATACAGCGGCAGCACAAACGCCACCGGCGGCACCATGTAAATCGCCAGACTGCCAAACAGCCAGCCGTCACGACCGGGATAACGTGAGAAGCTGTAGGCTGCCGGTATCGCCAGCAGCAACGACACCAGTGTGGCACCGCAGGCCACCAGCACACTGTTGCCGAGCGCATGCAGGAACAGCGCGCCGGGCGTGCCGGCCTGTAAAGTCAGCAGGCTGGCGTAACGGCTGAAATCCCAGTGACGCGGCAGCCATTCCAGCGGAATGCGGGTCAGATCTTCCGCCGAGCTGACGCTCATCAGGAACATCCACAGCAATGGCGCAAGAATGGACACCGCCAGCACCAGCGCGGCGACATAACGTAAAACGAGGCGGATTTTCTGTTTCATTCGCTGCTCCCTGAACGGCGCTGGCGCAGTAACATCACCATATAAATCATGATCAGCAGGGCGCAGATCAGCGTCATCAGTATCGCGTAAGCGGCACCGCTACCGGCGCGCAGATAGCTGAACGATTCCTGATAAACAAAGAAACTGACCGTTTTGGTGCTGTCGAGCGGGCCGCCACGGGTCATGACATAAATGATGTCGAAGATTTTAAAAGCATCGATGGTGCGCAGGATCAGCGCGACAGCCAGCGGTGCCGCAATCGCCGGTAAGGTGATTTTACGGAAACGGCGGAAAGCTGACGCACCGTCAAGCCGCGCCGCTTCGAACAGGTCTTCCGGAATGGTTTGTAACGCCGCCAGCACCAGCAGGGTGATCAGCGGGTAGTTCTTCCAGATATCGGCGAACATCACGGCATTGATGGCGGAGGCGGGATCGCCGAGCCAGCTGCGGTAGGCATCAATCAGACCGAGCTGAGAAAGCAGGGCGTTGATGCTGCCGTAATCCGGATTAAAGTTCAGCCGCCACATCGTGGCGTTGACGATAGTCGGCAATGCCCAGGGTAAAATGACCAGCACGCGCAGGGCACTGCGCCCCCAAAATGGCTGGTTAAGCAACAGGGCCACCAGCACGCCGATAATGCCTTCAATCACGACAGACACGACGGTGAAATACAGCGTCCGCCACAGTGCGGCGCGAAAATCCGGATCCGTCAGCGCATAGATAAAATTCTCGCTGCCCACCCAGTTGGGGGCGGAACCGTCGCCGATCAGACCGGCATCGGTAAAGCTGAGCCACAACGTCCGGGCGAGAGGCCAGGCGGTGAGTAAAAACATCATCACAAGCATGGGCGCCAGAAGCAGCCAGGCTTGTCGTTTCTCGCGTTGGGGTAATGTCAGCATATCTTTTCCCAGCCCGTCCGGCCAAAACCGGGCGGGCTTAATTGTCGTGTTGGCTTTAAAACTTAACGTAAACGGTCAGCGGCTTTGGTCGCGGCTTCCATACCGTCCTGTGCCGGGGTTTTACCCTGCAATACCGCCTGAATGTTTTGCTGCAAGATGTTGGAAAGACGGGAGTAATCCGCCGTCACCGGGCGCGACAGCATCACATTCAGCGAGGTTTTCGCTGCGGCAATCAGCTGCTCCTGATCTTTCTGCACCGCCGGATCTTCATAAGACGATTTCCAGATTGGCAGGCTCAGTTTGGCGTATTTGTTCTGCACCGGCTGCGAGGTCATGTAGCTGATGTATTCCCATGCCTGATCCGGATGCGCGCTGGCTTTGGCGATGCCCAGACCCATCGATCCGTTAACGCCGGACGCGCCGCCTGCGGTTTCACCCGGCGCAGGCACCACGCCGACATCCCCGGCGACTTTGCTCTGTTTCGGGTCGTTCGCCATGTTGTACATGTAAGTCCAGTTCAGCGCGAAAGCGGCATCGCCGTTGGAGAAGGATTTACGCACATCCTCTTCCAGATACTCACGCGAGTTCGGGTTGGTCAGCCCTTTATCCAGCGTCTCTTTCATGTAGCTGATGGCTTTCATCGCGCCGGAATTGGTGAAGTTCAGCTTGCCGTCTTTATAGAAATCACCTTTAAACGCGGAAACCAGGGTGGTGTAGTCGCACAACAACGCTTCCGACTGCGACCAGCTCCAGACCAGCGGGTATTTGACGATACCTTTTTCTTTCAGGATCGCTGCTTGCTTTTCAACGTCAGCCCAGGTGGCGGGCGGGGTGGTGATCCCGGCTTTGGCCAGCATGGCTTTGTTGTAATACAAATATTTGGTGTCGAGGATCCACGGCATTCCCCAGCGTTTGTCTTTGTAGGTCACGGTGGAAATGGCACCGTCAAAAATCTTGTTGCTTTCTTCGGCCGGAATACGCGCCGTGACATCCTGCAACAGGCCGTATTTGTTAAATTCCGCAGGCCAGATGGCATCGAATAGCACCACGTCATAGCCTTTATCACCGGCACCGCGTGCGGCCACGATTTTGTCGTGCAGCGCTTCATACGGCACAAATTCCAGATTCACTTTGATGTCGGGATGCTGTTTGGTGAAATCCGCCGTCATCGCGCGGATATCCGCTTCGCTGTAGGCCGCCTGAGTCATAAACAGGGCGCTGAGTGTGGTGTCGGCCAGCGCGCTGGCGGTGTATCCCAACGTCAGGGCAGAGAGGGCGCACAAGGTGGCCGCAGGGGTAAATCGTAGGCTCATCGTCATTCTCCGAAACAGGGTTAAGTTTATTAAATCAATTTGATTGCTTTAATCGGCTAAAAAAAATGGGAAGGCATAGTTCTGCCAGTCCCTGCGTCCCTGCCGGATTGTGCTACTGGATCTGAAGGTGAATCTTAAAAACATTGGAAAGCGAATAGTGACTGGCGATTATTATTAACATGCCAATAACATTCAAAGCTGTGATGGCACCGTCATATTCATATTCTGTCATTTATAAAATCAATTTGATTGCTGTAATCCGTGACAGCATACTTGCCCGCAAGGTCTTCACCGTGGAGAGGGACGTGATAACAACTTCTGGCACCAATCTTGAGCACGCCCGTGCGCACAATCGTCGGGTGGTGATCGAAGCCATTCGTCTTAATGGTGAACTGACCCGCGCCGAAATCGCGCGACTGACGTCGCTCACACCACAGACCGTCTCCAACATTGCCACCGAACTTGAGCAGGCGGGCATTCTGTCCTCCCATCTGCCGCGCCGGGCGGGCGGACGTGGTCAACCAGCAACGCCACTGACACTCAATCCTGACAGCGCCTATTCCATCGGCATCCATCTTGATCATCAGTCGCTGCTGATTGTGCTGGTGGATCTCACCGGGACTGTCCGCTTTCGCAAACTGATCCATGTGCAGAAACCGCAGCCAGAGCCCACGCTGGCTCTGATTGATCAGGTTCTGCAAGAAATGCGCCAACAGGTGAAAATTGACTGGCGAAAAATATTGGGGGTGGGCGTGGTGATGCCGGGGCCGTTTGGCGTGGAGGGGATCTCCTCGCAAGGCCCGACCACGCTGCACGGTTGGGATAACGTTGATATTGAAGCGCGTTTGAGCGCGGCGACCGGCTGGCCGGTCACGCTGGAAAACGATGCGACGGTGGCGGCGATCGGTGAACGCTTTCACGGCGTCGCCAAGCAATTATCGTCTTTTGTGTATCTGTATATCGGCACCGGACTGGGCGCGGGCATCTTCACCGACGGACGGATTTACACCGGTCATGCACACAATGCGGGCGAGGTCGGCCACATTGTGGTGCAACCGGGCGGCCGAGAATGCTATTGCGGCAACAAAGGCTGCCTTGAACGTTATGTTTCTTTGCAGGCGGCGTACGAAGCCTGCGGTCTGGATCCGATGTCGGCCATGCCCGAAGATCTGCTGAAAGTCGATGAGGCGCTGTTCGAGAAATGGCTGGATACTGCCGCCGAACCGGCGTTACAGGCCATCAATATTATGGAATGTGTGTTCGATGCGCAGAGTGTGATTATCGGCGGCACCATGCCTAAGCCGCTGGTGGAGAAGCTGATTAAGCGCCTGACGCCATTGTATAATTCGGTGCGCAGCCGCTATGCGCAAAGTGCGCGTATCCGCCTGGGAATGTCCGGCAGCGACACTGCTGCGCTGGGTGCGGCGGCGCTACCCATTTTTGACGAGTTCAATCCCCGGTACGAAGTCCTGCTGAAATAAAAAACATCCGGATGGTCTGACCGATCGGTCAGATTTGGCATAAGCTTTGCAAATGTTCTGTTATCAATCATGAACGAGAATGTTGCAGAGAAGGACCATGCCATGAGTCAGATCATCACCCGCGCCGTCCGCGGAAATTTCTTCGATATCCGTGAGCCGGTGTTAACGCCGGAAGATTTTGAAGCGCAGGTGCGTTATATCGAAGACGGCCTGATGCTGCTGAGCGGCGGGACGATCGTCTGGCTGGGAAGCTGGCAGGAAGGCGAGGGCAAGCTGGCGCTGGCACACAAAACCGCCGCGCTGGAAATCGACGATTATCGCGACAAGCTGATCGTGCCGGGCTTTGTCGATACCCATATCCACTATCCGCAAACCGAAATGATCGGCGCGTACGGTGAGCAACTGCTCGAATGGCTGACGCGCTACACCTTCCCGACCGAACAACAATATCACTGCGCGGACTACGCGAAGCGCATGTCGAAATTCTTCATCAGTCAGCTACTGCTTAACGGCACCACCACCGCGCTGGTGTTTGGCACCGTGCATCCGCAGTCGGTCGATGCCTTATTTAAAGAAGCCTCGGACATCAATATGCGCCTGGTGGCAGGCAAAGTGATGATGGACAAAAACGCCCCCGACGCCCTGCTGGAAACCCCGGAAGACAGTGAACGCGATACGCGTCAGTTGATTACGCGCTGGCATAACCGCCAGCGCCTGAGCTATGCGCTGACGCCACGTTTTGCGCCGACGTCTTCGCCGGAACTGCTGCAAAAAGTGCGTATGCTCCGGCAGGAATTTCCGGATGTTTACATGCATACCCATCTCAGCGAAAACGTCGCTGAATTGTCGTGGGTAAAAGAGATGCATCCTGAACATCAGCATTATCTCGACGTTTATCATCAGTACGGCCTGACCGGCGAACGCTGCGTGTTTGCGCATTGTCTGCATCTGGATGACTGCGAGTGGGATTGTCTGCATGACACGGATTCCACCATCGCTTTTTGTCCGACCTCCAATCTGTTTCTGGGCAGCGGGCTGTTCAATTTGCAGAAATCCTGGCAGAAGCAAATCCGCGTCGGCATGGGGACGGACGTCGGTGCGGGCACCACATTCAACATGCTGGAAACGTTGTCGGAAGCCTACAAAGTCGGCCAGCTTCAGCGTTACCGCTTATCCGCATTCGAAGCTTTCTATCACGCCACGCTGGGCGGCGCACGGGCGCTGCATCTTGACGACAAAATTGGCAATTTCAACGCCGGGAAGGAGGCCGATTTCGTGGTGCTCGAACCGGGTGTCAGCGCGTTGCAAAAATTACGCGCGACTAACAGCAAAACGCTGGCCGAAAAGCTGTTTGTGCTGATGACGCTGGGTGATGACCGCAATGTGTATTGCACCTACGTGGACGGCGAGCGGGTTTATGCCCGGGATGCCCGGCAGGAGGCGCTATCAGCATGATGAACAATGATACCGGCGGCAAAGTCCGCATTGCCCGTGAACGCACGCTGGAAAATATCCACGCGGCAGCGATTGCAGAGTTCAGCGAAAAGGGTTTTCAGGGTGCGACCACGCAGGCTATCGCTCAACGGGCGGGGATCAAAAAGGCCCAGCTGCATTATTACATCGCGGGCAAAGAAGAACTGTACGAAGAACTGCTGCAAAAAGTGCTGAAAGTCTGGGGCGATATCATTCAATTCGACCCGTCACTCAGCGAACCGCAGGCGGTGCTCAGCCGCTATATCCGTAACAAGCTGAATTTCTCGTTCGATCAGCCGGAGCTGTCACGCATTTTCACCAGCGAGGTGCTCGGCGGCGGTCACTATTTGCAGAAATACTGGCCGCAGGCCACACAGAACATTATTGGCAAAGAGAACCTGATCCATCAGTGGATCGTACAGGGCAAAATCCGTGCGCTGGATGCCCGTCTGTTCATCATGCATATCTGGGCAGTCACGCAGTATTACGCCGATTTCGCGGTGCAGGTGAAACACATGTACGGCAATTTTGAAGGCGATGACCAGGCGCGTGAGCACATTATCGATGAGGTCACGACACTGATTCTGAATGGCTGTAAAGCCTTTGCTCCTCCCCCTGCGAAGGGGGAGGACGGGAGGGGGTATTAAGGGCTGACACCCGGTCAAAGCACACATCAACTTTTTGATTTTGCTTTGAAAACCTACCCCGACCCTCCCCTTCGCAGGGGAGGGAGCAAACCAGTGATTTTTGAAGGATATGATCATGATCCAATTTCTGATGAACGGCAGGATCCACACAGAAAATCTGCCCGCTGACACGACGGTATTACAGTATCTGCGCCGTGAGGCGGGCCGTTGCGGTACCAAAGAAGGTTGCGCCTCCGGTGACTGCGGCGCCTGTACCGTGGTACTGGCTGAAGCGCAGGGCGATACGCTGCAATACCGCGCCGTCAATGCCTGTCTGACCTTTATGCCTGCCGTGCATGGCAAGCAACTGATCACGGTGGAAGATCTTAAACATCATGGCGAACTGCATCATGTGCAGCAGGCGATGGTCGATAACCACGCCTCGCAATGCGGATTTTGTACGCCGGGTTTTGTGATGTCATTGTTTGCGATGGAAAAAAGTAAACCCGTTTTCTCCGTGGAAGGCGTGCAGGAAACCCTTTCCGGCAACCTTTGCCGCTGCACCGGTTACCGGCCGATCATGGACGCGGCGAAAGCCATTTGTGAAGCGCCGCAGCCGGATCAGTTTGATGCAGATACCCGGCAGACGCTGGAAAAACTCCGCGCGATATCTGCCACTGATCAACCGGTCACGGTGGATGAACTGGCAGAACGTTATCTGGCCCAACCGGATTCCCGGCTGGTGGCTGGCGGCACCGATCTGGCGCTGGAAGTCACGCAGCGTTACCAGCGTATCCCGAAACTGATTTCCCTCAGTCATATCCCTGAACTCAACGCGATTACGCTGACCGGTCAGGCAATTCATATTGGCGCGGCGACACCGCTCAGCACCTGTATGCCAGTTTTGCACGATGAATTCCCGGCGTTTGGCGAACTGCTTGAACGTTTTGCCTCGCAGCAAATTCGTCATCAGGGCACTTTTGGCGGCAACATCGCTAACGCTTCGCCCATCGGCGACGGCGGCCCGGTGTTACTGGCGCTCGGCGCGTCGCTGTTATTGCGTCGCGGAGAAACAAAGCGGGAATTACCGCTCGATCAGTTCTTCCTCGGGTATCGCAAAACAGCGTTACAACCGGGCGAATTCATCGAACAAATACGCATCCCGCGCAACACCTCCGCTGCCCGCCAGTTGCGGGTCTATAAAGTGTCGAAACGGCTGGAAGACGATATTTCAGCGGTGTGCGCGGCGTTGCATATTGAAGTGCAAAACGGCGTGGTGGTGCATGCCCGCGTGGCATTTGGCGGCATGGCGGAAGTGGCGAAGCGGGCTGGGTATTGCGAGGCACAGTTACTCGGCCAGCCGTGGCAAACGGCGACGGTTGAGCAAGCCTGTCAGGCGCTGGATCTGGATTTCACGCCGATCAGTGATTTCCGCGCCAGCCGCGAATATCGCATGCAGGTGGCGAAAAATCTGCTGCGCCGCTGCCATATCGAAATGACGTCTCCGGAAACTCTGATGCGGGTAACACACTATGTCTGAATCCAAACCCTTACTTTCTCAGGCTGAGATGGAAGCCCGTTTTCGCGCAGGCCTGCAGAGCGGCGTCGGCAAAAGCCAGAAACACGAAAGCGCGGATAAACATGTCAGCGGCGAGGCGGTGTATGTCGACGACCGGCTGGAATTCCCCAATCAGTTGCATCTTGTGCCGCTGCTCAGTCCGCACGCTCACGCGGATATTGTGTCCATCGATACCGAACCTTGTTATGGCGTACCGGGCGTGGTGCGGGTAATGACCGCCGGCGATGTGCCGGGCAATCCGGACATCGCGCCACTGACTCACGGTGATCCGCTGATGGCGCAGGGCACGGTGCAGTATGTTGGCCAGATTGTGCTGGTGGTTGCCGCAACGTCAATGGAAGCCGCACGCGCAGCGGTGGCCCTGGCGAAAGTGGAGTATCAGCCACGCGACGCGGTACTGACGGTCAAACAGGCGCTGGCGCTGGAACATTACGTGGAAGAACCGCACCAGCATAAACGGGGTGACGCCGAAATGGCGCTGGCCTGTGCGCCGCACCGTTTGCAGGGTGAACTGGAAATTGGCGGTCAGGAGCATTTTTATCTCGAAACGCAGATTGCTTCCGTCATGCCGGGTGAAGATGGCGCGATGCTGGTGTACAGCTCGACGCAACATCCGACAGAAGTGCAAAAGCTGGTCGCGTCGGTACTGGGTGTGCCGATGCATAAAGTGGTGGTTGATATGCGCCGCATGGGCGGGGGATTTGGTGGCAAAGAAACACAGGCGGCAGGCACCGCATGTCTGGCGGCCCTGGCGGCGCACCTCACCGGACGCCCCGCGAAAATGCGTCTGGCCCGTCAGGATGACATGCTGATCACCGGCAAGCGCCATCCTTTTCACGTCAGTTATGACGTCGGCTTTACCGATGAGGGCATCATTCATGGGATCGATATCAAACTGGCGGCCAACTGCGGTTATTCGCTGGATCTGTCCGGATCTATCGTCGATCGTGCCATGTTCCATTCTGATAATGCCTATTACCTCGGTGATGCGCTGATTACCGGTTATCGCTGTAAAACCAATATGGCCTCCAATACGGCGTACCGCGGATTTGGCGGCCCGCAGGGGATAGTGGCGATTGAGCACATTGTCGATCACATCGCCCGCGAACTGGGGCTGGATCCGCTGACAGTGCGTAAAAACAATTACTACGGTCAGGAAAGCCGCAACGTTACGCATTATCACCAGCCGGTGGGGCAAAATCTGTTGCAGGAAATGACTCAGCAACTGGAAGACAGCGCGGAATACACCGCAAGACGTGACGCTGTCACAGAGTTTAACCACCGCAACCGTTATCTGAAAAAGGGTCTGGCGCTGACGCCGGTAAAATTCGGCATCTCCTTCACCGCCAGTTTCCTCAATCAGGCGGGCGCTCTGGTGCTGGTGTATACCGACGGCAGTATTCAGCTTAATCACGGCGGCACCGAGATGGGACAGGGGCTGAATACCAAAGTGGCGCAGGTGGTGGCGGAAGTGTTTCAGGTTGATATCAGCGCTATTCAGATCACGGCGACCGATACCGGCAAAGTGCCTAACACCTCGCCGACCGCAGCCTCCTCCGGCGCGGATCTTAACGGGAAAGCCGCACAAAACGCGGCCGAAATCATTAAAGGGCGCATGGTTGAGATGCTGATGCGACAGCATGATGCGCAGGAAAAGGACATTGTGTTCAGCAACGGTCAGGTGCGGGTTAAAGATCAATATTTCAGTTTCGGACAGGTCGCCACCCAGTGCTGGCTGAATCAGGTACCGCTTTCCAGCACCGGTTATTACAAAACGCCGAAGATTTTCTATGACCGCAGCAAAGCAGCCGGGCATCCGTTCTACTATTTCTCCTACGGCGCGGCCTGCGCGGAAGTGCTGGTCGACACGCTGACCGGCGAATACAAGTTGCTGCGTGCGGATATTCTGCATGACGTCGGCGACTCGCTGAATCCGGCGATTGATATTGGTCAGGTTGAAGGCGGTTTCGTGCAGGGCATGGGCTGGCTGACCACCGAAGAACTGGTATGGAACGACAAAGGACGCCTGATGACCAGCGGTCCGGCGGCGTATAAGATCCCGGCGATTGGCGATATTCCGCAGGATTTACGTGTCAGGCTGGTGGAGAACCGCAAAAACCCGGAAGACACCGTTTTCCATTCCAAGGCCGTGGGCGAGCCGCCTTTTATGCTGGGGATTTCGGTCTGGTGCGCGATCAAAGATGCGGTCGCCAGTCTGGCAAATTACCGCGTTCATCCGCATATCGATGCGCCTGCCACGCCGGAAAGGGTGCTGAATGGGGTGAATCAGTTACGTTTCACAGGTGACGTTGTCACTTTTGACGATGCGCTCAACAGCAATGTCACGGGCTAACGGAGGTTCTGATGCGCACTGATGACTGGGTGACCCGTTTACATGATTTACAACGTCGCGGCGAACCTTGTGTGCTGGCGACGCTGGTTGATCAGCAAGGTTCCACGCCGCGCGATGCAGGCAGCAAAATGCTGATCACCGCCAGCGAGCAATTTTATACGCTGGGCGGCGGCAATCTTGAGTTTCAGGTCACGGCCATTGCCCGCGAGATGTTGCAGCAGGGGGCGACATCCAGCCGCTTCGAACGTTTTTCATTAGGGGCGCGGCTGGGACAATGCTGCGGAGGCATAGCGTCAGTGTTGCTCGAACCGCTCGGGCAACCGCAGCCGCATGTTGTGGTATATGGCGCAGGGCATGTCGGGCGGGCGCTGGTGAACATTCTCAGCACCTTACCGTGCCGTATCACCTGGGTGGATGCCCGCGCCAGCGAGTTTCCCGCGCAGGTCGATCCGCATATCACCTGCATCATTGATGAGGAACCGGAAGGCACCGTGGCGCAGATGCCCGCAGACAGCTATTTCATGGTGCTGACCCATGATCATCAGCTGGATTTTGCCCTCAGCGAGCGCATCCTCAAGCGGGGGGATTTCCGTTATTTCGGGCTGATCGGTTCAGAGACCAAACGGAAACGCTTCGATTACCGGTTATCGGGGAAAGGAATTACCGGGGAGCAACTGGCAAGCATGCGATGTCCGGTGGGGTTGCCCGATGTGCGCGGCAAACTCCCGGCAGAAATTGCCGTAGCGATTGCCGGGGAGTTTATCGCCGCGTATGGCGCGCACAGCAGGATCAGTGGATCTTTTTAAATTCAAAGGTGCCGCCGAGGGCGACGGCATAACGGCTGAGCGTGTTGAGTGTGGGAGACACCGCGCCACTTTCCAGACGACTGATGTTTTGCTTTTTCAGCCCGGTGCGGCGGGCGATATCTTCCTGCGTCAGGGATTCTTGCAAACGTGATTCTTTCAGCTGCGCGACCATCTGCTTATGAAGCTTGAGAGCCGCGTAGGCAGCAGCAACTTCAGGATCCCTGAGTGCTTCGGCTTTCACGACGCTGAAGGGGATCAGCTCATAGTCATCATCATCGTCTTTCATATTCATTCCTTTTGATTGTTTTCATGCGTTCAATGGCGAGTTCTACATCGTGTCGGGGTGTTTTCTCCGTTTTTTTATGAAGAATATGAACGATGTAGATACGTCTTCCCTTCATAAAAAAATAAAACGCCCGGCCAAGGCCGTCACTACTGCTCACCCGGACTTCGCGTATTCCATTTCCAATATAACGAACCTGTGGATCCTGTAATGCTGGCCCATAGACTCCCAGTTCATCGACCGCGCCGAGCATAGCCGCGTAAAGCGTGGGAGGCAGTTTTTCAAGTTCCTTACGTGCATTGCGAATGATCGTCACGTCGTACACAATCGCTTTCCTTGCGGTGAAGTATGATTACTCTTTGTTCAAATGAAAAGTAATCATTTATGATTCTTTTTAATCAGGAAGCTGCTTCACAATTTTCCGCCGCCTCCGCCGTTTCGTGTTCCCACGAATCAGCATCTTGAACGGTTTACCGGGCATAATCAGACGGATGATGTTTTCCTCCGCGACGTCTCGCAAAAAATCACACACGGCAACGTACCGTGGCGTGTCCGGTTTTATGAAGTGGTTAAAATGTTCATCATGCGAAGGTTTGAGGTTTTCTAATGTGTTACCGTGCAGGAAATCACTGATGTCAGGAAGATGATAATGACTGATTCCCTACAAATGACACGAAGACAGGCCGAACAGGAAGAAGACGGCAGACCTTTATTGATTAAACTGGTGCCGGTCACCGGACAAATCCACCGCTGGCTGTATCTGGGTAACGGTCCGGCGGCGCAAGATGCGTATCTGTTGCATCAGCACAACATTACGTCGGCACTGAATATGGCAGTGAATCTGCAACTCGGCGATCTGGCCTTGCCGGATGGCACCTGGCTGCGGCGTACCCAGGTCGGGCTGATTGATGGGGCGGGAAATACGGCTAATCATCTGCTGGCCGGTGTGCTGGCGCTGGATGGATTACTCGGGCAGGCCAGCCCCGGTAAAGTGAGCTATCCGCCGCACCGGGCTGCTAATGTGCTGGTGCATTGCCGGGGTGGACGCAGTCGTTCGGTTGCGGTACTGGCGCTGTATTTGTATTTCACGCAACCGGAAAGATTCCCCTCGCCGGAAGCCGCGTTGACATTTTTGCGCCAGTTGCGGGGTCTGGACCCGGCGCATCCGTGCGAACCCTTGCTGACACTGATTCAGCAGGTGGCGGAGTTACCGGTTCAGGGTTGGTTTGGTAAGATTGCAGGGTAAAAAAGCCTGCCCTGTGCGGGCGGGCTTACAGATTATTATTACAGGGTTTTCAGCGGTTCGCTGCGTTGCCAGAAGGCCACGGCAGACCCCAGACACAGCAGATACCCCATCAGTTCGGTGCCTTCTTCAACGATATTTTTTACCGTACGCACATATTCACCCTGCATCACGACTTTCCAGATCATGTTCATGCCAAAGACGCGGGAAAACACCAGAATCAGTACCAGACCGCACACCATATAATGGCAGGCCGGGTGCGCCAGAAAAGCGGACAGCCCGCGAACACTGGTTTTCGGTGTGATACAAGCCCAGCCGACGCAATAGACGGCGAGCAGACTGGCGAAATAGACCCATGAGCCATAATGGATCAGGTCAAAGACGGCATCGAGTTCGCGGATCAGCATACAACCGAAAAAGCCCCCGATCAGGATCATGCCACCGCGTAAGGCGGGATGTTTTCTGGCTTGCAGGAAAAAGAGTGCGCTGATGGCCAGCAAGGTCAGTTCCTGAAGAATTTCAGTGGCGGAGATTTCCTGCACTCCGTCTTTAAAGATCGCCACATCCAGCCAGATGACCAGTGCGGTACTTACTGCGCCCAGTGCTAATAACACAAAATTAAGTAAGTGTTTCAAGAGTGTCTGTTTCATTATGGTCCTGTTTTCAATACGTTGGCCTGCACGCCTGACAGCTTCATAACATGACGCTGTGTAGCCTGAGGTGCTGCAAGGATACGTAAGGTCGTAAACAGGGTATTGGGAATGCGTGCTGGAATGATAATTTTGATGAATACTATGTGCTATTTCGTTGCATTTTTTTGAATGATTTGAAACAGCACGTCATTTACTAATGACGAACGGGAACCGTTGGTGGTAGGTTGCACGGAAACCGCCAGAGAGAGGCCATTTAGCAATCCATGAGTACTCAAACTACAACCGCCAAGCAGCTGGAAGTTCAGCGCATTGTCGACGCTCTGTCTAAAGCTATCGCCCGGCAACGCCTGCGTCCGGGAACCCGCCTGGTGGAATCTCAGCTGGTTGACGCGCTCAGTGCCAACCGCAACCATGTTCAGGTGGCGTTACAACGTCTGGCGATGCAGCGCATTGTCACCATCGAGCCGAACCGGGGTGCCATGGTGGCGCAGCCGACGGCCAAAGAAGCGCGTGAAGTGTTTATTGCCCGCCGCGCCATTGAGCGTGCGATTGTCGAAAGCATCGGGGCGGATGTGATCCGCCGTCACCGGCATCGAATCAGTACTCATTTGCGTGGCGAACGTGACGCCGCGCAGTCAGAAGATCGCCGCGCTATCGTGCGTGAATTAAGCGAGTTTCATCTTATTCTCGGCGAGATCTGCGGGAACGACGTACTGAGTGAAATTCTGGCTAACCTGATGGTGCGCAGCTCACTGATTGTGGCGCTTTATCAGCGTAACGAAGTGCCTTCCTGCCAGTGTGATGAGCATCAGGCCATTATTGATGCACTGGAGGCCGGTGATAACACCCATGCGGCGGCGATTATGCAGGAGCATCTGGATGATCTGGAAGGGGTGCTGGATCTTGACGATGAAGCCGCCGGCGAAGTCAACCTGCGTCAGGTGTTGTCCGACTTATAACGCCGGATGAACGGCATGCCCGACACGGTGAAGCGGACGGGCACGCTGATACGATTACGATGACGTCAAATCGCGCAGCTGCGCACGGTCATTATAAAAACGTTTATACGCCAGATAACCGGCAATAATCGTGGAGAGACTGGCGGTCGCCAGCAGCATAAACGTGACCATTATCTGATATTTGATGGCTTTGACCGGGTCGATCCCGGCAAAAATCAAACCTGACATCATGCCCGGCAAACTGACAATTCCCACGGTTTTCGCCGCATCGATGGTCGGGATCATCGCGGCACGAATACTGTCACGGATAATCCGGCCAGACGCCATTTTCACCGGTGCGCCGAGGCTCAGCATCTCGAGGATTTTTTGCTGGTTATCGAGAAAACGCTGGTTCAGATTGCTGTAACACAATCCCACCGCAACCATCGCATTTCCGGCAATCATCCCTGAAATCGGGATCACCTGCATCGGCAGGAACTCTATGGATCCGCTGAGGATCAGGATCGCTAACGTCAGGATGGTGCCGACGGTAATGGCAATAAACGAAATCGTAAATCCGTTATCGATATTGCGGCTGCGTTTCTTCGCATTCAGCGCGGCATTGACGCAGATAAACAGCACCATCAGAACCGTTAACAGGCTGTTATTGATTTCAAAAACAGACTTCAGGACATAACCGACAATCACTAACTGTACGATGGCGCGGCCAACGCTCCAGATGATGTCCTTTTCCAGTCCGAGTTTTTCTTTCTTGCTGACCAGCAGGGCGACAACCACCAGGATCAGCGCGAGGGCCAGAGACTGATTGGTAATATTATGCTCATTCATGAACCGCACTCCCTTGTGAATGGCGGGTCAGGGTAATGACGTTTTTGGCGTGGCGGATCTCGTTCGTATCATGGCTCACCCACAAGACGGCGATCTGCTCTTTTTCCACCAGTCCGGCGATAATGTCGTTGATATTGATTTTATTCTCTTCATCCAGCGCGCTGGTGATTTCATCCAGCAATAAAACATCCGGCATAAACTGTAAATTCCGCAGCAGGGCAACACGTTGCTTCTCGCCGCCGGACAGTTCCTGCGTGCGTTTGGTGAGCATGTCTGCGGATAACTTCACCCGTTCCAGCCAGTTACGCATTTGTTCTTCATCAGGTTTTTTATTGCGGATCTGATAAGGCAGGGCAAGATTATCGTAAACCGTTTCACCAAACAGCGAGGGCGTCTGAAAGCAATAAGACACGCGCTGCCGGTACACTTCGGGTTTGATCTGCGCAATGTCTTCGCCGTTGAAATAAACCTTACCGCCGGTCGGATTTTGCAATGACGCAATAATCTTTAGCAGCGTGCTTTTCCCGCTGCCAGAGGGGCCGGTCAGTAATGTGAATTCACCGGGTTCCAGCGAGAGTGAAACCGGTTCCAGTAAAGGGATATTATTACGCGTAAATGAGACGTCGTGCAGATGGAGAAGGTCGGTGGGGGTGGTCACGCCTGAAATCCTTTGGGATCGGGAGGGATACATTACTCCTCCCCTTTGCAGGGGAGGAGTAAAAACAGTTACTGAGCTGGCGCGGGGGTCGGAACCACTGGCGTTTCCTGCTCCGGAGTAGGTGCTGGCGCTGCTGGCCCGCCCAGGATCCCGAACAGACCTGCAAATTCCTGCAAGGTCATTTTCTGGCCATTCAGGTCAACCTGATTGTCAGCGTAATGGAACGTGCTGGAAATGGTGTCGTCTTTCACGGTAGTCAGTTTAAACATCTGACCCATTGCGGCCAGACCCTGAACCTGCTGCTGAGCCAGTTTCGCCGCATCGTCAGCGCTGTAGCCTTCCAGCTGCGCAACCTGCGTGGTGACCTGTGTCGCCATCGGCAACGGAATGGTCAGCTTAGCATCCACTTTGTTCACCAGCTGAGACAACATCTGATCCTGTGTCGGTGCCGGTGTTGCGGCCGGATCTTTCAGATCCAGTTGCAGGGTGAAGCTGCTTTCGCCTTTGCTGTTTTTCCAGCTCAGCGGCGCAACGCTGATGCTTGGATTGCCTTTCAGCAACAACGGCAGGTTAGCCAGAAGTAAATCTGCGGCCTGCTGCTGATAGATGGCCGGATCAAGCTGGCCTTGCTGCAACAGCAGGGCGCGGGATTGCTGGTTATAGTTGTCTGCGAATTGCTTCATTGCAGCACCATCCAGTTTATCCAGCTTGAGGGTCAGTTTGGCTGAACCAAAATCCGCACCCTGAATTTTCAGCGCGTCGATGGTGTAATCCTGCTGACCGGCGATGTTATTGCCGTTTTCAGAGAATTTGCTCACCAGTTTGAAGTTATCCAGAGAACCGGCGTCTTTGCCGTCTACGTTCACCAGAATTTGCTTAACGGTCAGGTTCTGATCGCCCACGCCAACCTGGAACTTACCTTGTTTGGTGTCGCTGTCCATGCTGAAACCGGCCAGAGTGACTTTCTCAAGCTGTCCCCACTGGTTTTTCGAGGTCAGGGCAATGCTGTCGGTGTTCGCGTCCAGCTTCATGGCGGTCATATCTTTGTCCACATCGACATTGATTTTGCCGCCGGAGAAGGCCAGCACGCTGTCTTCTTTCTGATAGGTCACCGGAATAATGTCAGCGGCTGAAGCACTCGCGCCACTGTAGGAAACACGCGTATCAATGGTGACCAGCGATTTGCCTTTGGTCACATCAAACAGGCCTTTCACCGTCGGCGTATTTTGCAGTTCTGAATGCACGGACGCCATGCTTGGGATCAGATTGAATTTTTTCAGCTGAGCGGCAGGGAAAGGACCATGATCGATGGTTTCGATGAAGGCAATTTCATCACCGGTTTTCAGCACACTGGTGCCGGCGGTGGCAGCGGCAGGTTCAGGTTGCAGAACGATACGCATTTTGCTGCTGAACAGCCCGCGCTGGTAATCCTGATAGCTGACTTTCAGACCGGCTTTCGGATACGCACTTTGCAGCTGGCTGTTGGCTGCGGCAACCTGCTCATCCATATGTTGTTCGATCAGTTTGCCCGTATACCACGAGACGCCTGTCCAGGCCGCGCCAATGACGACAATGACGCTTACAGCGACTAATGACTTCTTCATATCTCTGTTTATCCTTATGAAATGTCCCGAAAATAAAAAACGCCTTCCGGCGTTATTAGTTTCTTCAGTGTAGCTGAATCAGCAAAAAAATCATCAAAATGGGGCAGTTAGCCCCGTTTTGTTTAAGCAAATGATCATTTAACCGAGTGTATTGAAGACCCGTGCGATCCGGCCATTGCCGCTGACATTCACCGGCGATTCGCTGGCAGACAGGTAACAGGATTCACCAGGGTTCAGCACCAGTGTTTCCTGGTCTTTTACCAAAATGCTCTGGCCTTCGATACAGAAAACAATCGCTGCACTGTCCTGCTCCAGCGTCTGAGGTTGTGCAGACAGGCTGTGGATCGAAAACGCAAAGTCTTCGACCGGAATAGGGAAGTTGAGTTCCGCGCCTTTCGCCACCGGCGTGGTCAGCAGCTCTCCGGCGGGCTTGGCGTTGAATTTCAGGTTCGCCAGCAGTTCCGGAATGTCAATGTATTTCGGGGTCAGACCGGCACGCAGCACGTTATCTGAGTTCGCCATCACTTCCAGCGAGACACCTTTCAGATAAGCATGCGGGGTTTCGGCATACAGGAACATGCCTTCGCCCGGTTGCAGCGTAATCACGTTCAGCAGCAGCGGAGAGAACAGACCGCTGTCGTCAGGATAGAATTCGCCAATACTGCGGACGGTGTCCCACGGCTCGCCGTGTTGTTCATCCAGCACGGATTTCAGCACATCCAGCGCACGGGATTTATCTTCACCTTCGAGACTCAGCAAGCCCGCAAACAGGGCGCGCAGGTGATCGACATCCGGGAAGTTGAGGAAGCTGGCGATCAGCGGATGCGCACCGGCGACCGGTTGCAGCAGGGAAACAATGTCGCGCAGCTCGCGGAAACCGTTCATCGCCTGGAAAGGCGTCAGGGCGTAGACCAGTTCAGGTTTATGGTTCGGATCTTTGTAGTTACGTTCAGCCGCGTCCAGAGGAATTCCGGCGGCATTTTCTTTGGCATAACCGATTTCAGCGGCACCTTTACTCGGGTGAACCTGAATGGAAAGAGGCTGATCGGCGCAAAGCACTTTAAACAGGAAAGGCAATTCGCCAAAACGCCTGGCGACTTTTTTACCTAACTGCTCATCGGGGCTGGCGGTGATTTGATCACGCAGGGAAATCGTCTGACCACTGGTATTCTCAACCTGAGAACTGCTTTTCGGATGGGCACCCATCCACAATTCGGCCATCGGACGGTTCTGCGGATCGGTGATCCCGTAGAGTTTTGTCAGCGCGTCTTTGCTGCCCCAGGCGTAGTTTTGTACACCGTTATGCATCTTTTGCATTGCTTCATCCTGAATAGAAAATATTGCGCCTAGTAGACAATGACAAAGCAGGGTTTACAACATTGAAGCGCTAAAAAGTGCGATGAAAGGGCAATTTCGGAATGGGGATCGGTTCGAATTATACGTCTGGCTTATATGTCACTATAATCTATTGGCCGCGACAGGATGCGTGGGAGCGCGCGCGGTATTTTACAACACCTGCAGAATCCGCTTTTTTATCATAAAGAGCACCGTAAATTGCATCGTAAATAAGCAGCTAAGGAGACAGTAATGGCAGCTATACGCATTGAAAAAGACTCAATGGGGCCAATTGATGTTCCGGCAGATAAGCTATGGGGCGCGCAAACACAACGTTCCCTCGAGCATTTTCGTATTTCCTCTGAAAAAATGCCCACGGCGCTGATCCACGCGCTGGCACTCACCAAACGCGCGGCAGCCAGTGTCAATATGGATCTGGGACTGCTGCCGGAAGAGCGGGCCAACGCCATTATTGCCGCCGCCGATGAAGTGCTGGCTGGCAAACATTCTGCCGAATTCCCGCTGTCCATCTGGCAGACCGGTTCCGGCACCCAGACCAACATGAACATGAATGAAGTGCTGGCCAACCGGGCGAGTGAAATTCTCGGCGGCGTGCGCGGGGAAGAACGTAAAGTTCACCCGAACGATGATGTGAATAAAAGCCAAAGCTCGAACGATGTTTTCCCGACGGCCATGCACGTCGCGGCGGTGATTGAACTGCGCGAAACGTTGATCCCGCAACTGAAGGTGCTGCATAAAACACTCTTCGACAAAGCCACAGCCTATCGCGACATCGTAAAAATTGGCCGTACGCATTTACAGGACGCCACACCGCTGACACTTGGGCAGGAGATTTCCGGCTGGGTGGCGATGCTGGCGCACAGCCTGACGCACATCGAAAACAGTATTCCGCATATTGCCGAGCTGGCGCTGGGCGGCACGGCGGTCGGTACCGGGCTGAATACCCATCCGGAATACGCGGTGCGTGTGGCAAAAGCACTGGCTGAACTGACCGGACAGCCGTTTGTGACGTCACCGAATAAATTCGAAGCGCTGGCCACCTGCGATGCGCTGGTTCACGGCCACGGTGCGCTGAAGGGGCTTGCGGCGTCACTGATGAAAATCGCCAACGATGTGCGCTGGTTATCTTCCGGCCCGCGTTGCGGCATTGGCGAGATCTCGATTCCGGAGAACGAACCGGGCAGTTCCATCATGCCGGGCAAAGTGAACCCGACGCAGTGCGAAGCCATGACCATGCTCTGCGCGCAGGTGCTGGGTAACGACGTGGCGGTCAATATCGGCGGCGCATCCGGTAACTTTGAGCTGAACGTGTTCCGTCCGCTGGTGATCCACAATTTCCTGCAATCTGTCCGTTTGCTGGCGGATGGCATGAACGGTTTTAACGAGCATTGCGCGGTTGGTATCGAACCTAACCGTGACCGTATCACGCAACTGCTTAACGAATCGCTGATGCTGGTGACGGCGCTGAATACGCATATCGGCTATGACAAGGCGGCGGAAATCGCCAAGAAAGCCCATAAAGAAGGGCTGACCCTTAAGGCGTCGGCGCTGAAACTGGGTTATCTGACCGAAGAACAGTTCGACGAATGGGTGCGTCCGGAAGCAATGGTAGGCAGCATGAAGGCATAAGTACCATATTGCTGATGATGACATGAGGTCCGGGAAACCGGACCTTTTTTGTGGCTGATTTATAAAGGATGATCGGTATAAAGGTGCAGGCGTTTAATCAGCAGACTCAGCGGCTGCGACTGCGGTTTGTATTTGTGTTTGATCATCGTGACATCATAATCCGGCAATACTCCCAGCTTCGGTACCTGCATCATTGGCGAACGCAGACATAATGCAATCAGGGGCAGCGGGCAGGGATGTTGCACCTGTTTCTGACTGTTGCGATACCACACGCGGGCAATGGGTTGCACTTTCACCGGCCGTTTAAATTTGAGCGCCGCATGTTCCGGCAGTCGCTTCACATCATTCATTTCGCGGTTAATATTCTCCATCCATTGCACCCGGGTATAAGGCGAGACCGCCCGTCCGGCATTCAGGCTTTTTTCCAGTTGTGCCAGCACTTCATCGCGGGTCACATTTTTTATAATGTGCTTGTTTGCCCAGCCAAAGCGCACGGAATCCGGATCATTCAGCCAGGTCACCGAACGGTAAGCATTCAGGGTGATCAGGCCGCGAAGGTGGGTATGCACAAACTCAAAGCGTTGTTCACGGGCAAGACCCGATTCAACGGTGACAATATGTTCCAGCTCGGCTTTGAGTTTATTCACTTCTTCTATCAGCAGCAGGGCGGACTGATGTTCCGCAGGATCAACGGCATAACACAGCACGCCGGGCAAGCGTACTGCCGATTTACTGCTGACATTTTCATTATTATGATGAATGAACAGGCGCTGAAAATGTTGTAACGCCAGTGTTTGTGCGGCTTCACCGGTGTGCGGTGTCACGCTGATTTTATCCGCAGGATTATGCTCTTCACCTTTCACTATTTCGGGCAGGGCAAAGACCCGTGCCTGCAATAATTCCAGCTGATTCAGGAAATTCCCCAGATCGTGCAGTGCCAGTTCCAGCTCATTAAAACAGCCGTTCATCCGGGCAATCAAATCATAATCCGCCATACATCCTCCAGTTAGTTACAACATACAGTGTAGGCCATAATCATAAAACGTGCACACCTTAATCATGGGGAATTCATCAAATTCAGTGAGATAGTCGTCAGGCAGGGTGGAAAGCAAGTTTACCACTTCAGGCCGGATATCGGGTTAGAATAGCGAAACTTCTTCCATCGTGAGTGCGCTATGACCGACCTTATACGCTGCCCCTGGGGCACGACTGACCCCATGATGATCGCCTACCATGACAATGAATGGGGCAAGCCGGTTCGTGACAGCCGCGCATTGTGGGAAAAACTGATGCTGGATGGTTTTCAGGCCGGGTTATCCTGGCGCATTGTGCTGAAAAAACGAGACGCATTGCGGCTGGCTTTTTGCCAGTTCGAGCCTGCAATAATCGCCGAATTCACGGAAGAGGATATCGAAAAGCTGGTAAATAACGCCGATATTATCCGCTCGCGCAGCAAAATCACGGCGGTGATTAACAACGCCCGCGCATATCTCGCTATGCAGCAGGCAGGGGAAGATTTTGGTGAGTGGATCTGGGCGCAAATCGGCGGAAAAGCGATTCAGCATAGCGGGCCGGTGCCCACGAAAGATGCATTGTCAGAACGCATTTCGAAAGATCTCAAAAAGAGAGGATTTAAATTTGTCGGCCCGACCATTGTCTATGCCTGGATGGAGGCCACCGGCCTGATTAATACCCATCATCCGGCGTGTTTTCGTCGGGCACAGGTGGCCGTTTTATAGCAAAAACACCGTGTTTATTCAGCGGGTGTGATGCTTTTTATATTGTGACGGTGTCACAGAAAGCTGCCGCACAAATGCCCGTCGCAGCACATCAACACCTGAAAACCCGCACTGTGCCGCAATTTGTTTGATGGCCAGTTCCCCGGATTCCAGCAGCGTTCTGGCATGAAATACCCGCTGCTGTTCCAGCCATTCCGCCGGGGACTGCTTCAGTTCCTGATTGAACAACCGTGTCAGATGCCGGGCGCTGATGCCCATATGCCGGGACAGACTTTTCACATTATGCGGCTGATCCAGTGAGTTCATCACCCAGCGTTGTACATCCTGCAGGGCGGAACGCCCGCTTAGCGATGCCTGACCATGACGGCTGAACTGTAACTGTCCGCCCGGACGTTTAAAGAACATCACCAGCTGTGCGGCGACATCCAGCGCAGTTTCCCGACCGAGATCTTCTTCCACCATATGCAGGGCTAAATCCAGCCCGGACGTCACCCCCGCTGCGGTGCGTAGCCTGCCGTCAGCAATAAAAATGGCATCTTCCTCAACATTCACCCGCGGGTATTGCGTCCTGAGCTGACCGGCGACCGACCAGTGCGTGGTGACGTGACAATCGTCGAGTAATCCCGCAGCGGCAAGTAACAGCGCGCCCGTACACACGGAGCCAAAACGCCGGGATTGCAGACTAAGCCGACGAATATCTTCTTTCAGCATTTCATCGGTGAGGAAGGGATCCAGTAGCGGCGCACCGGCAACCAGAAAGGTATCGGCAGGCGACGAAAGGGCGGAGGACAGGGAGATATCCGCCAGAAGTTTTGCACCGGACGAGGTTGGCACAACCCGATCTTCGCTGACGGCCATCACGCTCAGTTTATACACCTCACGGCCGCGCTGCTGATTGGCTTCGGCGAAAACGTCCAGCGGCCCCGAGACATCGAGCAACTGCACGCCCGGTACCGCAAGAATGATGATGTGTTTTGCCATTGAAGGGTTTCCTGTCGCAGATTACGGTTATGTCTCATATCGTCTTGATGCGACGATTGATGACATTCATCCTGCCGCTTATCCTGATTTCATTCAAGCCAACAGGAGAAACATTATGACGCTGAACATCAATGGCATTCGTATTCCCGACAGTAAGATGGCCCGCGAGGCGACTGAACGGGTCCGCGATACAGAAACTGATTTACTGTTTCATCATTCCAGCCGTGTGTATTACTGGGCAGCCCTGGCCGGGCAGCAACGTCAGTTAAAGGTCGATCATGAACTGCTTTATATTGGCTGCATGTTTCATGACATGGGGCTGACTCATGAACATTGCAGTTGTGACAAACGCTTTGAAGTTGACGGGGCGAACGCGGCCCGTGAGTTTATGCAACAGCATGGCGTCAGCCCGCAGGATATCGACAAGGTCTGGACGGCAATTGCGCTGCATACCACGCCCGGGATCCCGGAATTTATGGATCCGGTCATTGCGCTGGTGACGGCCGGTGTGGAAATGGATGTGCTGGGGATTAATTATCAGGGTTACAACGATGATGTCCGTCACGCCGTGGTGGACGCCCATCCACGGACACCGGCCTTCAAGGAAGACATTATTCAGGCATTTTATGACGGCATCAAAAACAAACCAGACACGACGTTCGGCAACGTGAAAGCTGACGTCATAGCCGATAAAGATCCCAGATTTGTCAGAGGGAATTTCTGTTCAGTGATCCGAAACTCACGCTGGAAAGGCTGAAGAAAAGGGCGCGCGGGGAAGGGTGTCCGCCGCGCGCTGCATTCTCACAGCAGGCGAAATTCAATCATAAACAATTCTTTCAGCCCCGGATAAATCTCGCTGATCACCTGTTTCAGCTCCGAGAGAGTCATGTTTTCCTGCGCGGCATGTTGCTCATTCAGCGCATCGAAATGAACCGGTGTGACTGCAATAACCTCAATGTTGCAGAAAAACACCCCGTCTTCATAACGGCTGACACGTACCTGATCGCCTGCGTTAAAATCTGCGTCGCTGGCTTCACGCAGTGTGATCGTTTTGCGTCCGGCAAGGATGTCCGTTTCAAAACGGCCGTAAAAAGTGATGTTTTTCATGAGTTTTCCTGCGTTGATACACGAGAAGTTCCGGTTGATGGTATAGCGGGTGCTGCGCCCGCCGGTGGTTGATTTTATCAGACAGCCAAGAGAAACGAGATCGGCCAGATGCCGTGTTGCCGTGGCCTTACTGACTTTGGCGACTTTCTGATACTGGCTGGCATTTATGCCTTCTGAAAAACCTTTCTCTCCGCCATCGAGTAAGCGGTTGAGGACTTTTCTCTGTTCATCAGAGAAATGACTCGCGTGGTAAATCTGCCAGAACCGAGATTTTTCCAGGATCTGATCAATGCGCTGGATTGCTGTATCCATCGTGGTTTCAAGCATTTGCAAAAACCAGCTGAGCCAGCGGGTCAGATCCATGCCTCCGCGCTGGGTGGCTTCAAGCACATCATAATATCCGCTGCGGTAACGCAGTATGGCCTCCGACATGGCATATAAACGGACGCTGTCATGATCGGCCTGAAACAGCGCCATGTCCGTCAGTGCCCGGGTGATCCGTCCGTTACCATCTTCAAACGGGTGAAGCGTAATGAACCAGAAATGGGCTATAGCAGCCCGAAGCAGCGGATCCAGAGCCGGTCGGTCGAATGACTGGTTATACCATCCGATAAAATGCTGAAGTTCTTCGGTTAATTGTTCACGGGGAGGCGCCTGGTAATGCACTTTCTCATGCCCAATCCGCCCGGAAACGACGCGCATTGTCTCCTCGCCACGCCATTGCCCCCGCCTTAAATACAACGGGGCTGGCTCGGGGAACAACCAGCAATGCCACTGGAACAAACGGGTTTCTGAAAGCAAAGGATTATGGGGATCAAATACATCCATCATCATTTTTGCCAGACCTTCCGAACGTTCCGTCATTGTGCCCGCCGGGTGTTCCGCAAGTCCCAACCGTTTTGCCAAAGACGAACGAACAGAACGGGCATCGGGCCGTTCATTTTCGATTTCAGAAGAAGAAAGAATGTTGCTCAGCATGGCTTCGAGCGAATACTCAGTGGCTTCATGCCCGGAGCGGGATTCGACTTTACCCACTAGTTTGCCCATTTTCAGGCGAGTCTGCCGCAACATGGGCTGGATAACATCGTCATCCCAGTTCAACTGTGGCCAGTCAGATTTTTGCCAGATCCATTGTTGATTATCCATAACGGGAAACCTGTGAGCCGAATAGAAAGTCTATTTGGCTCATTATACGAGCCGAATAGAGATTGTAAACGGCTCATTGGGCCTCAGTGATGGCATTAAAGAAGAACAGGGTGGGTGACCAGTTCGCCGTCAGCGTAGCGGTGGATCATAAATGACAGGCAGTTGTTCACCGGAGGAACGATTTCTGAGCCAAACCATAACGGGTTTTCCGGACAGAGTGATCCACAGATATAAGCCGGGATTCCGGCCAGGTTTCCCACCATTGGCCGGTGAACATGACCCGAGGTGATTGCCAGGGGTTTTCGCAGATGGTCAGATAAACACTCAGCCAATTTTGCCGCATCTAGACACATTATCTGATCTAAAGGCGTTATGCCGCTGCGGATAACCGGATGATGCATAAAAAGAATCGACGCTGCGGGACCGTCAGTGGCCAGAATATCGGTAAGCCACGGAAGATGTTCGCCGACCGATCCGGCAGCGCTATTTCTGAGGGTGGTATCAAGGCCAATAAGACGAAGCTCACCGATGTCTGCAACAAAATGCAGAGCGCCATGGGTCGAGGTGTGACTCCAGTAGTGACAATCCAAAACGGACTTCATCACTGCGCGGTCATCAGAATTGCCAGGCAGGATAAAAGATGGAAAGGATCTTTCGTTAAGTTTACCTGCAATGATCTCATAACCATCAAACCAGTCGTCGTCAATCAAATCGCCGGTCAGTACAAGGGCGTCCGGCGACATGGGATCCAGCCATGCCAGGGCGCGATCAAGTCGGGTGAGGTTATCGTTATGTTCATGAGCATGGATGTCAGACAACTGAGCGATGATCACTAAAAAACCTCCTGAAAGGATATGTGCGGCCGGATACAAGGTTAATGTAGAAGATATCAGGTGGATAATCAAAGTGCGTATAATGTATATTATGTTAAATTGGATACCCAGCTGCGCACCACACCTTTATTCTTCCTGTATCACGCCTCACCCGCCTCTTTGTCTCTGTCATCATCATAATGAATGGCCAGCCATATGGTGGTTTCATCAGGATCTGTCCATTCGACACGGTGTCTGCATAACGACGGGATATTCACGAAGTCGCCTGATTTCATGATCCGCACTTCTGTTTCGTTTTCGATTTGCAAACCTGCCGAACCTTGCAGAACCAGCACCCACTCATTTTGCGGCTGACAATACCAGAACCCCGGCGGACTGGCCTGTCCGGTCGACACGATCCGCTCGATACGCAGACCTGGCCGGGTCAGCAAATCTTCAAAGGTTTCTTCTTGCCGGTCGCCTGCTGCCTGAGGAATGTCTCTGAACATATTGTCCGGCATTCAAACCCTCCGTTTGCACTGAATCTGACATTTCAACCTGATCGCGCTACGTCGATTCTGAGAATCAATCAGTACCGTAGTACTGCAGAATTCACGTAGCGCATCCATTTTTACACGCTTAAAGGTTATAAACCGGCGTACGCCTTCTCAACTTTCGCCATGTATCTGGGTGCTTGCGCCGCAGGATGATACTGACGCACATGCCAGTTAAAGGCTTCCGGCGTCAGCTGGTTGATCATCTGAATGGCCGTTTGCCGGTTACTGGAAAAAGTACGCAGTAACGCACCGGCGCCATTGGCATATGCAACTTCGGTGGCGTAACGCCGTGTCAGCGGATCATTGATCCAGTTTAGCTGCTGCCGTTGTAATGCGCTGATATAGGCGGTGCCCAAATCAATGTTGGTTTCCGGATCCAGTAAATCGTCATCATCAGGACAACCCCGTTTGCCTTTATAACGGTATGCGTCACAACCACTGGTCGAGGCTTTCAGTTGCATAAGGCCGATGGCATTTGAAGGACTGACGGCTTCCGGATTGAAACCGGATTCGACCTGAATAATCGCTTTAACAAGTTTACGATCGACTTTGTATTCATCAGCGGCATCCTCGATTTCATCATCAAAGGCATGCGTATCGTATTTTTTATAATGAGGTTTGCTGGAACAGCCAGCCAGAATCATCAGCATGACCAACGTGCTGAATTGTAATGGTTTTTTGAATGTTGAAATCATAATCTTCCAGGGTTGATATGAGTAATTCTCCGCGTTGATAAGATACCGTTATCGTCACTTCCGGTCATGCAGTAATGCGTACTTTTTGACAATCGGCCTGTGCCAAAAATGCGGAATCCTGTCCGGGCGCCCTGCTTTTATGTTCATCCGCTGGCTGACGATGCGGATAAAAGCATCAAGCGGTTTGACTTATTTAATACAGAATGTATTTTTAATGCCATGAACACATTTCTGATTATCGTCCCCGACGGGGGCATGTTATTCGAAGCGGCAGGCATTGCCGATATCCTCATGCAGGCCAACCGTCTGTTGCCACCCGATGCGTCCGGTTCGCCATATCAGGTCACGGTGGCGACGACGCAACCGCACCGCGTGGTACACGGCGTTTCCGGCCTGAATCTGCTGGCCGACCACCGGCTTTGTGACCTTGACCCGACGCTGCCCCGTGACACCATTATGATCACCGGCAAGGGCCTGACGGATGAAGAAGGCTCCGGCGTGGTTGACTGGCTGAAACAGGCAGCACCCTATGCCCGCCGCGTGGTGTCTGTTTGTGGCGGTGCCGTATTGCTGGCGAAAACGGGATTGCTGAACGGTCGCCATGCCACCACACACTGGCGATTGCTGGACGCGTTGCAGGCTGAATATCCGCAGATCGTGGTCGAACGCGGGCCGTTATATGTTCAGGACGGACCGGTCTGGACATCCGGCGGCGTCAGTTCGGGGTTCGACCTCACCCTGGCTCTGGTTGAAGATGACCACGGTTTCAGCCTGGCCAGAGATGTCGCACAGGATCTGGTGATGTTTCTGCGGCGTCCGGGTGGACAGTCGCAATTCAGCCGCTATCTTTTGAATCAGGCCAGTGACGGCCCTATCCGCGAACTTCAGACATGGCTCATGCAGAATCTGACCGGTGACTTATCGGTCGAAAGCCTTGCAGAACGCGTGGCGATGAGTCCGCGAAACTTCACGCGGGTTTTCACCCGTGAAACCGGCATCACTCCCGCCAAATACGTGGAAGAAGCGCGACTGAGCGCCGCAAGACAACTTCTGGAACAAACGACGCAAAGCATCGGGCGGATCGCCCTTTCCACCGGCTTTGGTGGCGGTCTGAATCTGCGCCGTGTGTTTGAAAGAAATCTACAACTGACACCCAAAGAATACAGAGAACGCTTTTGCTCACGCATGTTGGCGTAAATTGATCTTTTATTGTCATTTACGCCATATCTCCTTCGGACTAAATTAATCGTAAGTCAGATAACTAAGGAGTTCATCATGGTCAAAGTAGGTATCAATGGTTTCGGCAGGATTGGGCGGAATGTGTTGCGCGCGGCACTGGGGCGTGATGACTTTCAGGTGGTGGCAATTAACGATCTTACCGACAGTAAGACCCTCGCGCATCTTCTGAAATATGATTCCCTGTCCGGCACCTTAAAGGCAGATGTTGAAGCGGGCGAAGGCCAGCTGCTGGTCGATGGCAAAACGGTGCGTGTCTTTTCAGAAAGAGATCCGGCGGCTATTCCGTGGAGCAGTGTCGGCGTGGATATTGTCATTGAAGCGACCGGCTTCTTTACTGAAAAAGCCAAAGCTGAAGTGCATATCACCAAAGGCGGAGCCAAACGCGTGATCATTTCCGCACCGGCCAAAAATGACGACATCACTATCGTGATGGGCGTTAATGACGGCGAGTACGACCCGGCAAAACACAAAGTGGTCAGCAACGGCAGTTGTACCACCAATGGCCTTGCCCCTGCCGCGCAGGTTCTGCATCAGACCTTCGGCATCGAGCACGGTCTGATGAACACCACACACGCTTACACCAACAGTCAGGCGTTACACGATCAGCCTGAAAAAGATTTGCGCGGTGCGCGTGCGGCGGCTGTTTCTATCGTGCCTTATTCCAGCGGCGCCGCTAAAGCCATCGGGAAAGTCATCCCCGAACTTGACGGACGGATGACCGGTTATTCCCTGCGTGTGCCGGTTCCTGTCGTATCCATCGTCGATTTAACCGTGAACCTGAAACGTGAAGCAACGGTGGAAGAAATCAATGCCGCGTTCCGTAAAGCTGCTGAATCCGGTCCGCTTAAAGGCATTCTGGGCTACAGCGAAGAGCCGCTGGTCTCGAGTGATTACCGTGGCGACCCGCGCTCTTCTATCATCGACGGGCTGTCAACGCTGGTGATCGGCGGCAAACTGGTTAAGATTCTAGCCTGGTATGACAATGAATGGGGCTTCTCAAACCGTCTGGTGGATCTTGCCCTGTTAATGGAAAAACGCGGTTTATAAGATCCTCTTTTCCTGCCAGAATAATGACAGACACCGCCGTATGGCGGTGTTTTTTTATGGCTTGCAGACTGTCACCTTGCTTAAAGAAATACACTGTATGTTGTAACTAATATAATGACTTTCACTCTTCCTGCGGGCCGATTTTCATAAACGGGTTGTAGGCGATTTCCCAAAGATGTCCGTCCGGATCGGCGAAGTAGCCCGAATATCCGCCCCAGAACACTTTCTGCCCCGGCTTGATGAGTTTGCCTCCGGCTTTTACGGCCTGAGCCAGGATCGCATCCACTTTGGCTTCACTGGCGACCGTCTGCGCCAGTGCGACACCGCGAAAACCTTGCCCTGCCGCGCTGACTTCTGCGTCTTTTGCCAGTTCTTCCCACGGAAAAAGAGACAGCCACGCCCCTGCCAGTTCGAAGAAACTGACCCCGTCGGAATCGATGACGACTTTGGGAAAGCCGAGTCCGTGCTGATAAAATTCAGTCGCCACCGCTAAGTCTTTAACGCCCAGCGTAATCATGTTGATGACCGGTTGCATCGTATTTTCTCCATAAGAGGGATAAAGGAAACGTCAGAAAAACAGCCTAACGGGTTTCTGAAAACCCTGCTGCGACGCCTCTTCCACTTGTCTCAAAATGTTAACAGCGGCCTGCCTTTTCTGGTAAATGTTGCATATCGTGCTACTCTGACGCCATAAAAAACCTGCTTACGCCCCGTCGCTGAGGATAGCCTTTGACCACATTACACCGCCGCCCGGAAGCCACCTCGCCTGCCGTCCGTTTCCTGCCTGAAACCATCCATATCGGTCGTCAGCTGCGAACCTATTGTGATGCCCGATTCAAAACCATTGGTCTGACGCTGGCACGGGGTCAGGTGTTATTACACCTCGAAGCCGCCAGGGGTCGCCTGCCTCAGGGCGAACTGACATCGTTGCTGGAAGTGGAACACCCCACCGCTATCCGCCTGTTCGACAGCCTTGCTGAGCTGGGGCTGCTGGAACGTTGCCCTGGTGAAACTGACCGCCGCTCCAAAGATATCAGGCTGACCGAAGCCGGTACCGAACTGGCCAATCAGGTTCGCAGCATGACGGATGATATTCTGATCCGCGTTATGGAAGGCATTCCGCAAAAAGATGTGGATATCGCCCGTGGCGTTCTCGCCAGTATCACTGCCAATATCGCCGCATTGTAGTGGCGTTTTTCTCCCGAATTCCCCCCCGCCATCGCCTGCACTAATCACTTCCGTTACTGATTTGTTATTCGTTATTTTCGTTTGTAAATATCACTGATATGAATAATTGGCTAGACACTGTTGAAACGCCTTATTACATTATGTAGCAAGCTACAAACTAGTTGGGTAATGACTTACAAGGCATAACGATGACGACGGGTTCTGATTCAGATGTCCGGCAGGATGCCGGTGAATTATCAACACGGGATGCATCACCACAAAAAAGCCAGCCTGCACCGCCCGAAGTACCGAAAGCCGATACGCCGCCCCCGGTGCCGCCGTCGCAGCATCACCCTTTTGCTGTTCAGGTCAGCACCTGGCTCTGGCAATTTCCGCGTTTGAGGATTGGGGTTTATGCGCTGGCGTCGCTGATTATCGGCATGACGCAGGGCCTGGGGATCAATCTGGTCAGCTCAAATCTGCCGGGCATTCAGGGTTCGCTGGGGATTTCCAATGTGGAAAGTTACTGGCTGGTCGCCGCCTATACCGCCACCAGCGTCACCGGTACGATCCTGTTATACAAAATCCGCACCCAGTTTGGTTTCCGTCGTTTCGGCGAGTATGGCCTGTTGTTTTTTGCCGTCGCCTCGATGGCGCAAACTTTCACGCATGATTTCCAGACTGCACTGGCCGTGCGGGCAGTGATGGGTTTTGCCATGGCGTCGCTCGGTCCGCTGGCGTTGTTTTATATGTTTGAGATTTTCCCGCCCGCCAAAAAGCTGACGGCAGGATTGTGTTTCGGGCTGGCGGGGAGTCAGATTGCCCTGCCGGTGTCGCGCATTATCTCGCCGCATCTGTTAGATCTCGGGCACTGGCATCAGCTGACGACGCTGGAATCCGGTCTGTCGCTGATCTGTCTGACGATTATCTGGATTTTGCCGCTGACGCATCCGCCCCGGGTGAAAGTTTTCGAGCGGACGGACTGGATCAGTTATCCGCTGATCGCCACGGCCGTGGCCTGTATGTCGGTGGTGCTGACCATGGGCCGCTATTACTGGTGGCAGGAAAAAGACTGGATTGGTGAAGTGCTGGTGGTCGGAATCATCGCGCTGACGCTCTCTTTTATGGTCGAGCTGAAGCGTAAAAATCCGATCATTGATTTGCGCTGGCTGATGACGCCGGAAATGCTGCTGTTCACCGGCTCAATGTTGTTTGTGCGCATGCTGCTTTCGGAACAGACCACCGGCATGGTCGGCTTTCTGAATCTGGTCGGGTTGCTCAATGACCAACTGGTGACGTTGTTTTGTGTGATCCTCGGCGCGACTTTCGCCGGACTGGTGGTGGTCAGCATCATTCACAAAGCCAACCGGATTGTTTATATCCATCTGTTTTCCATAGCCCTGATCGCCGTCGCCTCGTTTATGGATGCCCATTCCACTGTGGATACGCGCCCTGAACAGTTTTATCTGACGCAGGGAATGATTGCCTTTGCCGGGGCGATTTTCCTGCCGACCTCGCTGTGGCTTGGGTTTATCCGCGCATTGCAGTTTGGTCAGAGTCAGATCATCAGTTTTATTCTGGTATTTCTCTCCACCCAGAACGTCGGCGCACAGGTCGGCAGCGCATTCCTCGGGACTGTTCAGATCCTGCGGGAGAAATTTCATTCCAGCGCGCTGGTAGAAAATATCAGCCTGCAAAATCCGTTAGTGGTCGAGCGCGTTTCTCAATACAGCCATTTTCTGAAACCGGTGTTAAACGACGGCACGCAACTGAGCGCCGAAGGTCTGGCACAACTGAGTCAGAAAGTGACACAGCAGGCCGGATTGCTGGCCTACAACGATGTTTTTTTGGTGGTGTTTTACATGTCGCTGGGCTGTTTTGCCGTTCTTTGCGCGCACATTATTGTCGGACGGATCCAGACGAAAAGACGCGAAGCCACTGAGGCTGTCGCCTGAATCACTCGCTTTTACAGATGAACAAAAAAGAGTCACGCGGAAAAACTGATGAAAAATATCTTTCGTTATCCATCCATTATTGTGGTGCTTTGCCTCGGGATTATCGGGGTCATGATTGTGTTATACAGCTGGCAATTATTCCCCTTCAACTCACAGGTTGAAACGACGGATAACGCCTATGTGCGCGGTAATGTCACCCTGCTCAGCCCGCAGGTTTCCGGCTATGTCACCGACGTCAGCGTGCAGGATTTCATGGCGGTTAAAAAAGGCGATGTGCTGTTTGTGATCGACGACAGCACCTACCGTCAGGAGCTGTTACAGGCCGAAGCGGCCGCCGCACAGGCGAAGGTTTCACTGCAAAATGTGGAGCAGAATCGTGCATCGCGCGCTGCCAGCCTGCAACTGGCCGAGGCCGAAATGCAAAGTGCTCAGGCCACGCAAAGCAAGGCCGCGCTGGATACCGGACGTAACGGGCCGCTGCTGGAAAAAGGACTGGTTTCCAAAACCACCGGTGATGAACTTCACGCCGCGTTGCTGACCGCACAGGCCAATGTCGCCAAAGCCCGCGCCTCAGTGAATATTGCCCGCCAGGATCTGGCGTTAGTCGATACCAATAAGGCTTCGCTGGCGGCGGCGTTAAAGGCCGCAGAAGCCAAAGTTCAGGTGGCGCAAATCAATCTGCAACATACCAAGATCATTGCGCCGTCAGACGGACAGCTCGGGGAAGTCAGCGCGCGTCTCGGGCAATATGTCAGTGCCGGAACACAACTGACGTCCATCACCCCCAAAATGGTCTGGGTAACGGCGAATTTTAAAGAGCGTCAGCTGGCGGGTATGGCGGTTGGCACACCGGCCTCTTTCACCGTCGATGCGCTGAACGATCATCCGTTTAAAGGCCACGTGGTGCGGATCTCGCCAGCGGCAGGTTCGGAATTTAGCGTACTGAAAGCAGATAACGCGACCGGTAACTTTACCAAGATTTCGCAGCGTATCGCGGTGAGGATTGAACTGGAACCGGGGCAATCGCAAAGTGAGCAACTGCGCCCGGGCATGTCGACGGTGGTCAGCGTTGATACCGCACAGGCACCGGTCAGCCCGTAATTTCAGCGCTGACAATGTCGGCGTAATAACGCTGCGCCACATCAGGATGTGAGCGCAGCCGCCCTTTCAGATAGTTGAAACCCACGTCGCGGAATAACGGATTGAGCGGATCACTGGCCTCGCCCCGCGCTTCTTTTGCCAGACTGTCGGGCAGCGGAAATAACGGCACCACGGCATCCAATTGCGCCCCGAGGAAAAAGGCCAGCGACAGGCGTTCACCGCCCTCTGGCGGCGACACCACGCGGTGCACGGTGGCCCGCAGATAACCGTTGGTGGCCAGCTCGAGCAACTCACCGATATTCACCACCAGCGTACCGGGAACCGGCAACGCGTCCACCCACTGACCTTCCTCGACTTCCACCTGCAAGCCACGCTGTTCATCCTGTAGCAAGAAACTGAGGAAACCGGAATCCTTATGCGCGCCGACGCCCTGATTGCCACTGCCTTGCGCGCGTCCCGGATAGCGGATCAGTTTGATGTGTTCGTTGGGCTTTTCGCCATACAGCGGATCAAACGCCTCTTCGGGTAATTTCAACGCCAGCGCAAAGGCACGTAAAAGACGCAGCGACATCGCCGTCATTTCCCGTTGCCAGTGCAGCAATAACGGACGTAATTCCGGCAGCGCCTCCGGCCACTGATTAGGGCCTTGCAACCGCGCCCATGCTGGTGTGTCCGCGGTGACCGGCAATGCCGTACGCTCAGCCCCGAGATCAAACTGTTCACGCCAGTCCGGCTGACCCCGGGTAATTTCGGAAGCGGCACGGTTATAGCCACGAAAATGGGAGGAATTGATCATCGCCACCGCCAACTTATCCTCTTCCGGCAAGGCAAAAAATTCCCGCGCGACCCGCTGAACATCCTTCAGCAGTTGTGCGTCAACGCCATGATTTTTGAGATAGAAGAAACCAATTTCACGGGCGGCATAACGTAATTGTTCAAGGAATTCTTCACGCTGTTCCGGCGAGGCGGAAAACTGACTGAAGTCGATCAGCGGGATGGGGGTTGATGTCTGGCTCATACAGGCTCCGCAGGGATGTTATCTACATTACGCCACGCTAACACAGCGGCGGAACGGATAACCAATAGCCAGATGGACTGATTTATACGCAGGGGTTATGAATGATTTTTGTTAAAAGACTGCCCGTCCGTGGGCAGGACGATCTATTTGTTACCAAGGTAGCGATAAACCACCGCCAGATCCTGATCGCCATACCCGCCGTCGACCGCGCTTTGCCAGGTCTGACTGATACGTTTCATCACCGGTAATTGAAGATTTTTGCCTGCATCGAGGGCGAGATTAATATCTTTCAGCGCCCAGGTCAGCTGCATCTGCGGGGTGTAATCGCCGCTTTTGAACATCTCCATTTTGCCTTTGATATAAGGGGCCGCCAGCGGACCGCCTTCCAGCACATTCCACAGTTCATCGGCCGTGAACCCCAGTTCTTCAGCCAGTTGCGTGCTTTCCGCGATCCCTTCCATCATGGCGATCAGCCAGGCATTCACCACCAGCTTCATTTTCGATGCACGCCCGGCCTCACCCAGCCATTTGGTAGCTTTGGAAATGGCCGCAAACACCGGCTCAATTACCGGTGCGGCGTCGCGATCGCCGCTGGCCAGTACCACAATCTGCGCCTGTTCGGCCGGTGCTTTGGTACCGGAAACCGGCGCATCAAGGAACACCACGTCCGGACGTTGCTGTTTGATCAGCGCAATCAGAGATCCCGTCCCTTCCACGCCCAGCGTGCCCATCTGGGCAATAATGCCGCCCTGTTTCAGACCGGCGAGCAAACCGTTATCGCCCTGATAAACCTCAAGAGACGTTTTGGCATCCGCTAACATGGTGATGACCACATCAGCGCCTTCAGCCGCTTCACGCGGCGTCTGCCCCAATGTCGCCCCGGCGGCAACCAGCGAATCTGCCCGCGTGGCGGTACGGTTCCATACGCGGGTGGTGAAGCCCTTTTTAATCAGGTTTGCGGCAAATGCATGCCCCATCGCGCCCAGACCCAGTACCGCGACGATCGGTTGTTGCTGACTCATGCCTTACTCCTTGTGTTAATAATAACGGTATCAAAAAGGCTAACACCGCCGTTCTGCTGGCGGTATTGGCTTCTGTAAGCGAATGCAACAGAAAGGCTGATATTACTTAACCTCTGCTGACTAACTGGCGTAACATACGCGCTTTCGCGCCTGGGATGGATATTGATTTATTCAGGCAGATTATGATTTGACTGATAATTTTCAGGAGTAGCAAGCATTATGAGTAAAGTCGTTTTAATCGGGATCGTTTCGGTCATTTTCCTGCTGATGGTGCTGATGCTGGGATCGGTCTATGTCTATCCATGGTGGATGCAGCGTTCCACAGAAGGCGCGTGTGCTGAAATCAGCAAAAACAATGCCATTGATACCGTCACCCGTGACTACATGGAAAACCGCATCCCGAACTGGGGGAATGATAAAGACAATATGGGCACCTCCGTGCCGGTACTGAATTTCATCAGCGACGACGCCAAAGAAGACAAAGGGACATATCACATCCCGTTCAGTGCGAAAGGTCCCGATGGCACCCTGAGCTATGTCGCGCACTTTAACTGTTCGAATCACTACGTGAAGTATTCGACGGTAGAATAAATCCATACGGGCATCTTGGGGGTGGCCGCCCAGACGGGCCTTTTTTAAGGTCAAGGTCAAGGTCGTGGGCGTCGGCCCACACCGACTTGGGGGCGGCTTATCGCCGCCGCCCCCAAGACCCCCGGGCTCTTTCACTGCGCGCTACCGCTGAAGGCTATGTTTCAGAAAGCCATGTGATAGCCGCAAAATCCCGCCGCTGCGCGGTGCCCTCCGTTCGGGTTACAACCCGCGTAAAAAGACACGCGGTTTTCCACCTCTCCTCCGGCGTGATTTTGGAACCGGCCTGCGGCTTCTACTGCGCAACCTTACTGATTTTGTCTTTAAAAAAAGCCAGAGGCGATTCAGAAATCTTGCTGAACGGAGCGGCTTCGAGACCTGTGGCTCGAAGACCGAGAGAAGGCACCGCGCAGCGGCAAGATTTCCAGCCTGTCACTGCGGTACCTGAAACATAGTGTCCAGCGACAGCGCGCAGTGAAAAAAGCGCGGAGTCCAGAGGCCCGCGCGTTACCGGGTCTCTGGTCGGTGTGGGCCGACGCCCACGGTCTTGAATTTGACCTTGAAAGGCAAGCCCGTTTGGCTGCCAAACCCAAGATTTTGATTTTAAAGTCGCCCGTTGCAGCGACTCCTGCAACCATTTCGACTACACTGGTAGCCACTTTCCTCTCAGGACGCAGTAACCATGAAAAGACTGACCCAACAAGATATGACGGAAAGCGAACAGCGTGAGTTGAAAACACTGCTGGATAAAGCCCGCAAAGCGCAGGGCCGTGAGCTGACGAATTCGGAAAATAACCGGATCAAAGATGACTACATCGACAAACTGATGGAAGAAAAAGAAAAAGTCGCTGCCAGAGCGCGTGCTGAAAAGCGCCGTAATAAAGCCGTTCCAAGTACGTCGGCAACGTACGACTGGACCGCACGTACCCATCCGCGTGGCCGCCGTTAAGCAGTAACTGATCCTCTGCGTGCCTTACGCAGAGGTCTCAGTATTAAGACATTATCCCTCCAGCAATCTGAAGCCGTGTGTCCCGTCTTTTTCCAGTTGTGCAACCAGTCCGTATTCCCAGTCCAGATAATCCTGCATCGCCTGCGGGCTGACATCTGTGCCTTCATACGGGCGACGATAGCGATCCTGTGCATTATCCAGATACGGCGAATCTCCGCGTTCCAGCAGCAGACCATTATCAATCCAGCCCACCGTGCCTTTCTCCAGCAGGTACACCGTTTTGCCGGTCAGCGCAGCGACTTCCGTGACAGCGTAACGTGCCAGTAAACCGCTGGTGCAGGTGACGACCCACCTTTCCTTTTCCGGCTGTGAGGCAATCACCTGCGGGATATTGCCTCTTGTCGTCCAGATAGCACCCGGAATGCGACGGTTGCGGAAATTCGCGCTGGTGGTCAGATCAATAACACCGGTTTTGCCGTCGCTCAGCCAGCTGAGTAACTGTTCAGGTTTAACGGATTCTACCGCCGGTGCAGGGGCAACCTGCGCTTTCCAGTCACCGGTTTGTGTAAAGTCCTCCGTGCCGGTTTCTGCGATATACACTTCCCAGTTCATTTGCGCCAGCCAGGATGCCGCCATACGGGCGCGCACCCCGTCGTTATCGGCCAGTACGACCCGCGCACCGCGAACCGTGGCGTAGTGATCGGTTTCCTGAACCAGTTGTCCACCGGGAACATGCCGCGCACCGGATAAATGCCCTGCCCGAAATTCCTCCGCGGTACGCACGTCAAAAAGATAAAGTGTGCGTGACGTATCCTGCTGCCAGTCGGCGATTTGTGACAGCGTCACGGAGCGCACACCCGCGCGGATCCCCAGCGCCTGCGCACCTTTCATGGCAATCCGGCGGGAATCCTCACTCAGCGCAGGAAACTGTTTATGTTGCAGATGCGAAAGTGCTTGTCCCGCCAGCGTCCAGCCAATCGTACCATTACGCAAGGCCGCGACAGGCTGCTTTACCCCGGCATTAATCAGCGACTGAGTGCCAATAATGCTGCGGGTGCGTCCGGCGCAATTGACGATAATCTGGGCGTTTGGGTCTGGCACCACATCCTTCAGCCGCAGTACCAGTTCGCCGCCCGGCACACTGACACCGCCGGGAATACTCATCGCCTGAAACTCATCAAAACGACGGACATCCAGCACCGCGAGGTTAGCGCCCTGCTGTTGCAAAGCCAGCACCTGCTCCGCGCTCAGTGACGGCGTGTCATAATGATGCTCAACCCATTCACCGAATGCCTTGCTGGGCGCATTCACATCAATAAAGATCTCACCGCCAGCTTCTTTCCATCCCGCCAGATCGCCCGCCAGTAAGGCAATATCCTGATAGCCCAGCGATGTCAGCAAAGCGGCGGCGCGTGTGGTTTTCCGCTGACCACGTTGCTGGTCGTAAAATTCACCGTTGTCATACAGCGTGATGGCTGTCCGGCGATTCGGTACGCGATCGAGTATTTCCAGTTCCAGCTTTGAGAGTGCCAGATTAGCCGCGAATAACGGATGGCCGGTGGCAAACGCCGCTTCTTCACGGAGGTCGATCAGTGCCACTTCCCGCCCTTCACGCAAGGCATCACGCAGCTGGGCAAAATGACGCAAAGGTAATGCCGATGAATCAGTCATGATTTTTCTCTTTTGACAGGTCCCAGAGGTTGGGAAGATAAGCACTGGAATAACCGGAAATGAACGTTTTTTCGCTCCCGTCTGGCTGATACACCGCACGGGATACCGCACCGATATTGTCGCCATAGACATGAATACTGACCGACACCCGATCCGGATACGCATTGCTGACCTGATGAATATCCAGCTGGTCGGGCGCAATTTTTTCGACATCTCCCGGTTGCAGGGTGATGGCCTTTCCTTCGGGTTGCAGATTGCCGTCCGGATGGCGGCTGTAGTTCTGGCTGATTTCCGCGCCGCGCAGCATACCGATCAGCCCCCAGACGCGGTGATCGTGGATCGGTGTTTTTTGCCCCGGTCCCCAGACAAAACTCACCACAGAAAAGCGGGACAGCGGATCGGCATACAGCAGGTATTGCTGATAATGCTCGGGGTGCGGCTGCGCGAATTCATCCGGCAGCCAGCTGTCGCCTGCGATCAGGGTCGCCAGAAGTTCGCTGCCCTGCCTCAGGGTTTCCGTTTGTCCGTGCGGTGCCTGCACCAGCCGGGTGAAATCTGCCAGAAATTGCCGCAGCGGCGCTAGCTGTAACCTGCTCATCACTCACCTCTTTTCTTAACTGCCGTCTGTATTCCCTTCAGGCTAGCACCGGCGAAACTCAAGCAAAATTCATTTTATGGATAAGCTAATATGCAAATCACACATAAAAATGTGCATTGGGATCCAGCGTCATGCGCATAATTGATTTATCCTGCCCTGATTCGTTACTGATACTGAGTGCCCATGAAAATTGAAGACCTGACCGCCTTTGTGGCGGTGATCCGCCTGCAATCCACCCGCCTTGCCGCTGAAGAACTGGGGCTGACACAGCCCGCCATCACCCGCCGGGTGCAAAACTTTGAGGAATCCCTGGGCATTCCCCTGCTGAACCGCCAGACCAAACCGCTGAAACCGACACTGATGGGTAACCGTGTGTATCAGCAATGTCGTCATATCCTGCGCGAGGTCGATGCGCTCAGCGATCTGGTGGCCGCTGACAGCCCGCCCTCCGGCCTGTTGCGTCTTGCCGTGCCACAAAGCCTGAGTGAAAGCAGTCTGCTGCCCGCGCTGAAAACGTTGTCTGCCCAGTTTCCTGATATCCAGCCCCGTCTTTCCAGCGGCTGGGGAGAAGAGTTGTTGCTGCGCGTACAGCAACAGGAACTGGAGGCTGCGGTGGTGTTATTCCCGGTCAGCAAGCAATTTCCGGAAGGCGTGGAAAACCAGCCGCTCGGCGCGGTGGATCTGGTGGTGGTCGGCCCGAAAGAGGCACAGGCTTTACCGCAGAGACTGGAGGAGTGTTATCAGCGCGGCTGGATCCTGAATCCGCAAGGGTGTGGTTTTCGCGCTGCCCTGCAACGGGCGCTGACCGAGCAGGGTTTGCCGTTGCTGATTAATCTCGAAGCGTTCGGCACCACGCTGCAACTTTCGCTGATCGCCGAAGGCCGTGGCCTCGGGCTGATGCCCCGCGCGCTGGTGGAACATCACGCCCTGCGCCCGGATCTGGCGATTTATGCCCTGAAAGATTTTGCGCCACGCAGCCAGTTGTGGCTGATCTACCCGAATGTTCCGGCAAGCCAGGTACCGGCCATTGATGCCTTTGCGGCGGCGATTGCGCAGGGTCTGGATTTACCGATACACAGCGCAAACAGTCTTCGGGAATAATCTGGAACCGCTCCGTTTGCTAGTAAAACAGTTATTTTCTGCCATGCTTTTTATTACCGGAAATAAGGCAGAGGATACTGAAAATGAAATCATGGATTATTATTTTGCTGGCCGCCTGTGCAATCAACACGCAGGTCATGGCCGATACTGGCGGCGGATTCAAAAACGACGACACACCGCCGCCGCAGCACGAACAGGACAGCGGTCAGCGTGGTATGCAGGATGCCCACACCAATAATGTTGCCAGGATCAAGAAAACTCAGTCACTCAACTGGGTGACGGTTGAAGGGTATTTAATTAAAAAAACCGGCGAGAATTCTTATATTTTCCGTGACCAGACCGGCACGATGGATGTGCATATTAAGCAATCCGCCTGGAACGGTCAGGAAATAACCCCCGCCGATATCGTCAGCCTGAGTGGTCGCACCGAGAAAAAAGGGCACGATATTGTGTTGAATGCAGAGCAGTTACGGAAACAGTAAATGTTGTTTTTTTTGGGTTGCCACCCAAACGGGCCTTTTTAAGGTCAAGGTCGTGGGCTTGGTGCGCACACTGGCCTTTTTAAGGTCAAGGTCGTGGGCGTCGGCCCACACCGACCAGAGACCCGGTAACGCGCGGGCCTCTGGACTCCGCGCTTTTTTCACTGCACGCTACCGCTCGCCAGCTATGTTTCAGGTGCCACGGCGACAGGCTGGAAAGCTTGCCGCTACGCGGTGCCTTCTCTCGGTCTTCGAGCCTCTGGTCTCGAAGCCGCTCCGTTCAGCAAGCTTTCTGAATCGCCTTCAGCTTTTTTAAAACCACAATCAGTTAAGTTGCGCAGTAGAAGCCGGAGGCCGGTTCCAAAATCACGCCGGAGGAGAGGTGGAAAACCGCGTGTCTTTTTACGCGGGTTGTAACCCGAACGGAGGGCACCGCGCAGCGGCGGGATTTTGCGGCTATCACCACGCCCGCTGAAACATAGTCTCCAGCGGTAGCGCGCAGTGAAAGAGCCCGGGGGTCTTGGGGGCGGCGGCGATAAGCCGCCCCCAAGTCGGTGTGGGCCGACGCCCACGGTGTTGACCTTGACCTTAAAAAACGCCACTTCTGGCAGCCCCCTTCATGCACATATTTTATATTAGCTTATGAGAATAATGAATTTCTCACATAGTAATTTGCCGTTTATGGTGATAACTCCTGCCAGCGCAGACTTTCATCCGCTGGCCTCACCCCGAGGAGTGACAGCCTATGAGCGTGCAATTTATTGGTATGATCGGCCACCGTCTGGCATCTGAAATCATCCCGCCGTCCGGCCCGATTTTCGATAAAAAATACATCTCTGATTTTGCCAAAGCCCATGAAGATGCCGGTTTTGACCGTATTCTGGTGGCGTATGCCTCCGACCAGCCCGATGCCTTTCTGGTGACCGCCCATGCCGGTGCCAGCACTTCCCGTATTCATTTCCTGCTCGCGCACCGTCCGGGGTTTGTCGCGCCGACACTGGCCGCCCGTAAACTGGCAACGCTCGATCATCTGCTCGATGGCCGCGTGGCGGTACATATCATCAGCGGTGGCAGCGATGCGGAACAGCGCCGTGACGGGGATTATGTGGCGAAATCTGGCCGTTATCAGCGTACCGATGAATACATCGATGTGCTGAAACAGAGCTGGTATTCAGAAACCGGCTTTGATCATCAGGGCGAGTTTTATCAGGCTGAAAACGCCTTCTCCGCCATTAAGCCTTATCAGAAAAAACTTCCGGTGTTTTTTGGCGGGTCATCTGAGGATGCCATTCGCGTAGCCGGTAAACAGGCCGACGTGTTTGCGCTGTGGGGTGAACCGCTGGCCAGTGCGGCTGAAACCGTCGCAGCCGTGAAAGCCTCTGCGGCAGAACATCAGCGTGACATCAGCTTCAGTATTTCCTTCCGCCCTATCCTGGGGAAAACCGAAGAAGAAGCCTGGGCGAAAGCAGATCAGATCCTGGAGAAAGCCCGGGCGCAGCAGGCGGAAAAAGGTCAGGCGCTGGCACCGAAACCGCAAAGTGTCGGTGCGCAGCGGTTGCTGAATGCCGTCGCGCAGGGTGATCGTCTGGACGATTGCCTGTGGACTGGGATTGCCGGACTGATTGGGGGCGGTTCCAACTCCACCGCGCTGGTCGGCACGCCGGAACAGGTCTCGGATGCGCTGCTGAAATATTACGATCTTGGCATCACCACCTTCCTGATCCGTGGCTTTGACCCGCTCAATGACGCCGTGGAATACGGTAAAAGCCTGATCCCCCTGACAAAGCAGAAAATCGCCGCGCGGGAAGCCCAAAAAGACACTGCTGCGACGGCACTGAGTTAAGGAAACCCGATGCGACTGAATGTGAGAAATCTTCTGCTGCTGGTCACACTGACCGGCGCGGTGTCCGCCACGCAAGCGGAACAAGTTACCCTGCGGGTCGCCGATCAGAAAGGCAACATGCGGGCACAGCTGGAAGCGGCAAATAAACTCGATAACCTGCCCTACAAAATTGAATGGTCAGAATTTCCGGCGGCGGCACCCTTAGCCGAAGCCCTGAACGCGCAGGCCGTGGATGTCGGTATTATTGGCGATGCGCCCTTGTTATTTGCAGAAGCCGCCGGTGCGCAGGTAAAAGCCATCGCGGTCGATAAGTCAGATGCCTACGGCACGGCGCTGCTGGTGAAACCCGACAGCCCGATAAAAAGCGCAGCGGATCTGAAAGGCAAAAGTATCGCCACCAACCGGGGATCAATCGGACATTTCGTCGCCCTGAAAGCACTGGCTTCCGCCGGACTGAGCGCCAAAGACGTCACCTTCCGTTTCCTGCCGCCGAGCGATGCGAAACTGGCGCTGACGCAGGGTTCCGTGGATGTCTGGGCAACCTGGGAACCTTATACCGCGTTTGCTGAAACGCAGGATCATCTGCGGGTTGTGGTGAATGGCCGTGGATTGTGGTCGGGTAACAGTTTCCTCGCCGCGACAGATACGGCGCTGAAAGATCCGGCAAAGCGTCAGGCCATTGCGGACTATCTGCAACGCCTGAGTGATTCACAAATCTGGGCATATAAAAATCTGGATGCTTACAGCGAGAAACTGGCGAAAATTATCGGCTTCCCGCTGGATGCCGCGAAACTGGGGTTCGAACGTCGTCAATCATACTGGCAGGCGATCGATGCCGCGACCGAAACACAGCAACAACAGACGGCTGATTTCTATCATGCGCAGGGATTATTACCCGTCGCGCTGAATGTCAAAGGTACCTTTGACCATTCGTTCCTGTTGAAATAATCCGCGAATGCGGGAGCTCTGGTTTATCGCCGGAGCTCTTGTTTTAAAACACGTTCCGTAAACTGTGAACTGCCACCCTGTTAGAAAATGCCAGACGTGGTTAATAGAAGACGTCGCCCGAAATCAGGCTTAGCTAACAGGATACAGCATGGAAAATTACGCCAATAAAAGCGGTGATTCACAGGTTGTCAGCTTCCAGATTGATGCCAACTCGATCAAAGTACGTTTCAAAAACAATCACGTTTATCTCTACGACATCCGCCATCCTGGCCCGGAACATCTCGAAAAAATGAAGGAACTCGCCCGCGCCGGATGGGGGTTAAACACCTACATTGAAAGCGAAGTGAAAACGGATTTTTCTTCCAAAGTGTTCTGACCGGTCGGGGCGACAGTGAGCCGGTCGCCCCGCTGCTTATGCCTGACTTACAGCTTGTTAACATTCCTCTGTGACAACCTCTGCAAACCCCGCTAGTCTTCGTAAAAAGCCCAATGTTTTCCCGGAGCATCACCATGACCCGTAAAATTGTTCAGCAATACAAAGCCTATCGCGATGATATTCGTGATTTGCAAACCCGTCGTCCGGTGCCCGGACCGCAGCTGGAACAACTGGATCCATTTCTGTTTCTCAATCATCACGGCCCGCAGGTTTACGCGCCGGACAATCTCGGCCTGCCTTTTGGCCCGCACCCGCACCGCGGTTTTGAAACCGTGACCTTTATCCTGCGGGGTGAACTGGCGCACAGCGATACCGGCGGCCATGAGAGCGTGATCGGGCCGGGCGGCTTACAGTGGATGACTGCCGGTTCCGGTCTGATCCATTCTGAGCTGTCGCCGGAATCGTTCAAACGGTCCGGCGGAGAACTGGAAATCCTGCAATTGTGGGTGAATCTGCCTTCCCGCCTGAAAATGACGGCACCGGGTTATGTCGGGTTGCAGGAGCATGACATTCCGCAGATCCCGCTCAGCAAAGGTCATGGCGTTATTCACCTGATTTCAGGCAGCGTGGCGGGCGTCACAGGGCCTGTGGAATCACTGACCGGCGTCACCATGATGACGGTGCAGATGTCCGCAGGCAGCGAAGTCACCTTACCGGCACCGGCTGCGCGACAGGTATTCCTCTACACCGTGAAAGGACGTCTGATCATTGATGGCACCGGGGCACAGGCCTGGCATCTGATTGAACTGGATAACAGCGAAGATCGCGTGACCATCACGGCAAAGGATGACGCGACGTTCCTGTTCGGTCACGGCGATAAAATCAATGAACCGGTGGTCTCTCACGGCCCGTTTGTGATGAACACCACCCAGGAAATCAATCAGGCGATCCTCGACTATCAGGCCGGGAAGTTTGATGTGACGTTGTGATAGTTAGAGTACGCATGGGATAACAAAGGCGCCGAATGGGCGCCTTCTGTGTTTTTACTGTGGCTCAGTTGCCGAAGCCTGCATAAATCGGGCACGCCAGGGTTTCAGTACCCACAGCGCCAGAATAGCGGTGACAAAATCTAAGGTAATGGCGCAGGTAAACACGATGTTCCAGCCGCCGGTATGCTGGTAAATCAACGCCGCCAGCGGGCCGCCAAAAATAGATCCGATACCCTGAGACATATACAACCAGCCATAGTTAGCCGTGGCATTCTGGCTGCCAAACGTGTCGGTCAGCGTTGACGGAAACAGCGAGAAAATTTCGCCCCAGCCAAAAAACACCACGCCCGAGAGCAGCACAAATAACACTGCATTATCGCGGCACATCAGCCACAAAATCATCGCGCAACCTTCAAGTGCAAAGGCGATAAACATTGTCTGCTCGCGACCAAATTTATCTGAGATAAAACCGAACAGCGGACGCGTCAGCCCGTTGGTAAAACGGTCAATGGTCAGCGCCAGCGGCAAGGCCGCCATACCAAACACCACGGCGTCAGTGATACCAAAGTCATGGGCAAACACCGCCATTTGCGACGTGACCATCAGCCCCGACGTAGACATCATTGCCATCATGAAAAACATCAGCCAGAAAAGCGGTTGTCGGAGCATTTGTTTGGGGCGGTATTGTTTGCCTTCCGTGACCACAACCGGCACATCCTGCCGGTCACTGGCAGACGGTGGCATCCGTAATCCCTGACTTGCCAAAAAACCAATCAAAGCGAAGATGATGCCAAACAGGGTCAGCGTACTTTCCAGTCCCCGGCTGGTCAGAGAGACCGATACGGGGAAAGTGGTCAGTATCGCCCCCATTCCGTAGCCTGCCGCGACCATACCTGCCGCGAAGCCTCGTTTATGCGGGAACCAGCGCACCATCAGCCCGACGACACCGACATAGACGATGCCGGTACCCAAACCGCCGATGCAGCCATACACCAGATACAGACCGGTAATGCTGCTAACTTGTGACGCCAGCACCCAGCTGAAGCCGGATAACAACGTGCCGATGGAGATCAGTTTACGCGGACCGAAACGTTCAATCAGGCTGCCCTGAAAAGGAGAAAAGAAAGTTTGCAGGATAATCAGTAACGAAAAAGTGACCTGTAATTCTGCCAGCGGTACACCCAGTTTAAGCGCCAGCGGCTTAGTCAGCAGCGTCCAGACGTATTGCGGACTGGAAATGGCTGCCATGCAAATTAGCCCCAAAATTAACTGCCGCCACCGGGTTCCGGCCGCCACTGTCATGGGCATAGGTAATGTCGTCATTCGTCATCTCCCTTATTTCCTGTCGAAGCCAGCGAAAATGGTCAGATTGCTAGCAAGAAATAAGGATTGAGCAACAACTGTGCCACATTGATTTAACTCGGTTTTCAATGAATGAAATCGGCGTCTGTGGCGGGCTGTGACAAAAAACGCCGCCACCTCCGGGGAGCAGAATGTCCAGCGATGGTGCATTAGGCACAAAAAAAGAGCCTGCTTTGCGGGCAGGCTCGGTATCTTTTGCAGAATGACGCAGGATCAGATTTTCAGTTTCACATAATCAATGGCACGGCTGATGATCCCGCCCTGCGCCACATCTTCCAGCGCCACCAGCGGCACGGTTTTGATCACTTTGCCGTTATCCACGATGTTGATATTACCCAGCTCCTGACCTTTCTTCAGCGGGGCATCGATTTGCGGACTGGTCAGCACGTACTGGGCTTTCAGCTTATCGGCATCGGCTTGCGGGACACTGATGAACACATCGCTCATGGAACCGACTTTCACCTGCGGAGCGGCACCAAACCACACGTGCTCATCCGAAACGGTCTGACCCGCTTTGAAAATCTGTTTGCTGGTATATTCGCGGAATCCCCAGGTCAGCAGTTTACGCGCCTGTTCTTCACGGCCTTTTGAGCTTTTACCGCCCATCACCACCGCAATCAGACGACGATCGCCCTGCGTTGCCGACGCAATGATGTTGAAACCGGCGCTTTCGGTGTGACCGGTTTTCAGGCCATCCACCTGCAGGTTTTTATCCCACAGCAGGCCGTTACGGTTTTGCTGAGTGATGTTGTCATAGGTCAGCGATTTCTCGGCATACATATGATATTCCTCAGGTTCACCGCCGATAATGGCGCGTGATAGCTTCGCCAGATCATAAGAGGTAGTGTATTGTCCCGGCGCATCCAGACCGTGTACGGTTTCGAAATGGGTATTGGTCAGGCCCATGCTCACTACGTACTGATTCATCATTCCGACGAATGAATCCTGGCTGCCCGCCACGTAATCGGCCATCGCCACACAGGCGTCATTACCGGAAGTAATGATGATGCCGCGGATCAGGTCACGCACCGAAACACGGTCACCCGGTTTGAGGAACATCAGGGAAGAACCGGCCAGACTTTTATTGCCTGCTACCCAGGCTTCCTGCGGCACTGTCACCACGTCATCCATGGTGATTTTTTTGTGATCCAATGCGCGGTCAATGACATAACCTGTCATCAGTTTGGTCAGGCTGGCGGGATTACGGCGTTCGTCCGGGCTGCCTGCGGCCAGCACATCTCCGCTGGCATAATCCATCAGCACGAAAGAAGCGGCATCAATGCTCGGCGGCACAACAGGGAAATCCAGTGGCGCGATAGCTTTCGCACTGCCTGCGGAGAACATCAACACACAAGATAAGACACTCATTACACTACGTTTCACTGAATCTTCCTTAAACACGCAATATGAACGGCGCATTGATAGCTCCGGCCATATATAAAAAAACTATGGGATAAAAATCTGCGGCATAGGGTGCACTAAAACCCCTTGCAGAAAAACCCTTAGTCTTTTGCTAACCATTTCATAATGAAACGGTTCTGTTACAAGTTGTGTTAAATTCAGCCTGATACCGTCTTTACGCCCGCCATCAGGTTTTATTATCACAACCCGCTGTTTTGCCAGCGGATGAAAATCCCTGAACAACCCCTTTGCGGACAAGGAATTTGCGTTATTCCCCGATATTTTTCTGCGATAGATAATACTTATCGCACCATCATGGCATTCGATTAGACGTTCGCGTATCTCCCTCCTAAACTTGTGACATAAAATTAACAATCGGATTAACATTTCACCGTACCGGTTGTTTACAGACAAGACAAAAACCACCTGCGAAGCATAACTATGAAATTCAAAACTGAGATCAAACCCTACCACGGCGCGGCCGGTGGCTGGGGTGCATTGGAATCAACCACCCGTTTCGTCTTCGACAGTAAGAAAGTCCTTTCAAACTTACGTAACCTGATGCGTGTTAACAAAGGTCGCGGTTTCGACTGCCCGGGCTGTGCCTGGGGTGACGACAATCACAGTACCTTCAGTTTCTGCGAAAACGGTGCCAAAGCCGTCAGCTGGGAAGCCACCCGCAAAGCTGTCGAACCGGAATTCTTCGCCCGGCACAGCGTCAGCAAACTGCGCGCCCAGAGCGATTACTTCCTGGAATATCAGGGTCGTCTGACTCACCCGATGCGATACAACCGCACCACCGACCATTACGAACCTGTCAGCTGGGACGAGGCGTTCTCGCTGATCGCCAGCCATCTGAAAGGACTGGAAAGCCCGGATCAGGCGGATTTCTACACCTCCGGCCGCGCCAGTAACGAAGCCTCTTATCTGTATCAGGTATTTGGCCGTATGTTCGGGACCAATAACTTCCCTGACTGTTCTAACATGTGTCACGAAGCCAGCGGCGTGGGCCTGAAGCAAAGTATCGGTGTCGGTAAAGGCACCATCCGTCTGGATGACTTTGAGAAAGCCGATGCCATATTTGTCTTCGGCCAGAATCCGGGCACCAACCATCCGCGTATGCTGCACAGCCTGCGTCATGCCTCCGACCGTGGCGCAAAAGTGGTCAGCTTCAATACCCTGCGTGAACGTGGCCTGGAACGTTTTGCCGATCCGCAAAAACCGCTGGAAGTGGTGACACCGAAAGCAGGTCGCATCAGCGCCGCCTATTACCAGCCAAACCTTGGCGGTGATATGGCGGCCGTGCGCGGTATCGTGAAAGCCTTATTACAGACGCACCGCGAACGTATCGCATCCGGTCAGCCTTCCCTGTTTGATGACGAATTCATTGCGGCAAACTGTGCCGGTGTTGATGAGTATCTGGCCGTGGTCGATGCCACCAGCTGGGAAAAAATCACTGAACAGTCCGGTCTGAGCGAACAGGATTTGCGTGAAGCGGCGTCTATTTATATGAATGCTGAACGCGTGATTTGTACCTGGGCAATGGGCGTGACGCAGCATAAACACTCTGTGCCGACGGTGCGTGAAATCACCAACCTGCAACTGTTGTTTGGTCAGCTGGGTAAACCGGGCGCGGGTTTGTGTCCGGTTCGTGGTCACAGTAATGTGCAGGGCAACCGCACCATGGGTATCGACGAAAAAGCGCCGACCGCCCTGCTGGATGCGATGGAAAGCCACTTCAAATTCACTCCGCCACGCGTGCCGGGTCATAACACCGTTGAAGCGCTGGAAGCCATGCTGCGCAAAGAAGCCAAAGTGCTGATCTGCCTCGGCGGGAATCTGGCCGCCGCCGCACCGGATACCCCGCGTACCGAGCAGGCGCTGAGCAATCTGGATCTGTCCGTGCAAATCAGCACCAAACTGAACCGTACGCACCTGACGCCGGGCGCAGAAGCGCTGATCCTGCCGACTTTGGGTCGTACCGAGCTGGATATGCAGGCGACCGGTTCACAGTTCATCACCGTGGAAGACTCTTTCAGCATGGTGCATGCGTCCGAAGGCGTCGGCATTCCGTTATCCAAAGAACAGCGTTCTGAAACCGCCATTGTTTGTGGTATCGCCAATGCCGTGCTGGGTGACCAATACCTTGACTGGATGGCGCTGGCTGACGATTACAATCTGATCCGCGATCACATTGAAGCCACGATCCCGGGCTTTAAAGACTTCAATGCGCGCTGCGATATTAAAGGCGGTTTCTATCTGGGCAATGCGGCGGCAGAACTGAAGTTCAATACCCTGAGCGGCAAGGCCAATTTCAGCGCCGCCCCGCTACCTGATGTGCTGATCCCGATGGGCGATCAGAATGCACCGTTTACCCTGCAAACGCTGCGTTCGCATGATCAGTACAACACCACCATTTACGGCCTCGATGACCGTTATCGTGGCGTGTATGGTCAGCGCGAAGTGCTGTTTATACACCCGCAGGATCTGGCCGATCTGGGCCTGAAAGACGGTGAACTGGTGGAAATCGAAACGCTGTGGAATGACGGAATCGAGCGTAAGGTGTCCGGTTTCAAACTGGTCAGCTACGATATCCCGCGCGGTAATCTGGCAGCCTATTATCCGGAAACCAATCCGCTGGTCCCGATGTCCAGTTTTGGTGATCAGACCCATACCCCAACCTCCAAAGCCGTTCCGGTGACCATCCGTCGCTGCGAACAAAAAGCCGACCTGCAACGTATCGCCTAAGCTGTCCCTGCGCGACATCGCGCAAATCTCCCCTTTCGCTTCAGGGTTATGAGGCGAAAGGGGCAGATGCCGCTTGCCCGACGGGGTCAGATCGCGTAAAACTGTCTGCCGCTAATCGAGCCACATTAACCCCCAATTTTCTGGACGATATGTTTCAAGATAACCCGCTGCTCGCGCAGTTAAAACAGCAACTTCACTCTCAGACCCCACGTGTCGAAGGCATCGTAAAAGGCACTGAGAAAGGCTTTGGCTTTCTTGAAGTAGACGGCCAAAAAAGCTATTTCATTCCGCCTCCGTACATGAAAAAAGTCATGCACGGGGACCGCGTTATTGCCTCGCTGCAAACTGAAAAAGAGCGTGAAGTCGTCCAGCCGGAAACCCTGGTTGAACCTTTCCTCAGCCGCTTTGTGGGCCGCGTAACGAAGAAAGACGACCGTCTTTCCATCATCCCGGATCATCCTTTATTACGTGATGCCATTCAGTGCCGCGTTGCCCGCAATATCAATCATGAAGTGAGCGACGGCGACTGGTGTGTGGCTGAAATGCGTCGCCACCCATTGAAAGAAGGCGATCACAGCTTCCAGGCTGAAATCACCGAATGGATCACCACCGGCACCGACGATCTCGCGCCGTGGTGGGTCACGCTGGCACGTCATAATCTCGAACGTGAAGCGCCGAAATCCGATATCGCGGAACTGCGCGACGAAGGCCTGACCCGTGAAGACCTGACTGCCCTGCCATTTGTCACCATCGACAGCGGCAGCACGCAGGACATGGATGACGCGCTGTATGTCAAAGACAACGGCGACGGCACCCTGCAAATGACCATCGCTATTGCTGACCCGACGGCTTACGTCAGCGAAGGCAGCGAGCTGGACAACATCGCGAAAAAACGCGCGTTCACCAACTATCTGCCGGGCTTCAACATCCCGATGCTGCCGCGTGAACTGTCCGATGATATCTGTTCCCTGTGGCCGGACGTCAGCCGTCCTGTGCTGGCGTGTTCTGTCACGCTGGGCACGGATGGCAAGCTGGGCAGCGACATTCGTTTCTTCGCCGCAACCATCGAATCGAAAGCCAAACTGGCGTACGACGATGTGTCTGACTGGCTGGAAGCCGATGAGAAAAGCGAATGGCAACCGGCAAGTGATGTGATCGCCGATCAGATCCGCCTGCTGAAACGCGTCTGTGATGTGCGCAGCGCATGGCGTACCGAGCACGCACTAGTGTTTAAAGATCGCCCGGATTACCGCTTCGTACTGGGTGAGAAAGGCAACGTGCTGGAAATCGTCGCTGAGCACCGCCGTATCGCTAACCGTATCGTTGAAGAATCGATGATTGCCGCCAACGTCTGCGCCGCTATCGCCCTGCGCGACAGCCTTGGTTTCGGCGTTTACAACGTGCACACCGGTTTTGATCCGCTGCTGGTAGAAAACGCGGTCACCGTGTTGCAGGCCAATGACGTTGAAGCCAACGCTGAGGAATTGCTGACCTTGCCAGGTTTCTGCGCCCTGCGTCGTAAACTTGATGCATTGCCGACACAGTTCCTCGACAGCCGCATCCGTCGTTTCCAGACCTTTGCAGAAATCAGCACCACGCCGGGGCCACACTTCGGTCTGGGTCTGGAAGCTTACGCCACCTGGACATCCCCGATCCGTAAATACGGCGACATGGTGAACCACCGTCTGCTGAAAGCGATGATCCTGCAACAGTCTGCCGGTAAGCCTCAGGACGACATGACCGTCCAGCTGGCAGAACGCCGCCGTGCCAACCGCATGGCCGAGCGCGATGTCGGTGACTGGCTGTATGCGCGTTATCTGGAAGACAAAGTCGGTACTGACGTGAAGTTCAGCGCGGAAATCATTGATGTCACCCGCGGCGGCCTGCGTGTGCGCCTGCAAGACATCGGTGCCGTGGCGTTCATCCCTGCGCCGTTCCTGCACAGCGTGCGCGACGAGCTGGTGTGCAGCGCCGATACCGGCACCGTGCTGATCAAAGGCGAAGTCGCCTACCGTCAGAGCGATATCATTGACGTGAATATTGCGGAAGTTCGCATGGAAAATCGCAATGTGATCGCCAAACCGGCGGTGTGAATTTCGCGTTTAGCGAAGGTAAAAAACCGGTCATTTGACCGGTTTTTTTATATGTGAAATTTGCCTTGCCAGGCGGGTTACGTGTTGCCAGAGCCAATTTCGGTTTCTTAATTGCAGTTAGATCTGAACGTTAGATCGGGAAAATTTCGGTTTCTCAATTACAGCGATCACTTATCACGCTGCGCCGAAACCGACCAAGAGGGAAAAATGCTTTTTTCCCTCTTGGATCTCCCTTCGCTTTTTCACTGCGCGCTATCGCTTGTAAATCATGTTTCAGATATCGCGGAGACAGGCTGGAAATCTTGCCGCTGCGCGGTGCCTTCTCTCGGTCTTCGAGCCAAAGGTCTCGAAGCCGCTCCGTTCAGCAAGATTTCTGAATCGCCCGCAACTTTTTGTAAGATTAAGAAAGTGAGGTTGTGAAGTTGAAGCCTGAGGCCGGTTCCAAAATTCCGCCGGAGGAGAGGTGGAAAACCGCGCGTTTTTTGCGCGGGTTGTAACCCGAACGAAGGGCACCGCGCAGCGGCGGGATTTTGCGGCTATCAGTGCGATACCTGAAACATAGCCAGCGAGCAGAGCGCGCAGTGAAAGAGCCGGAGATTCTTAAGAGGCGCGGCGATAGGCGCCTCTTGAGGCCAGTTTGGGTGGCAACCCAAGGTCTGGTCGGTGTGGGCCGACGCCCACAACCTTGAATTTGAAGCGGACCTAAGGACTCGCCCCCTCTGGCCGCCTAAATCTGATAGTCAATTACCGGCTCGCCCCCCGTTGCGAACACCTTCTCTTTAATCTCAGTCACCGACAGCCCCGGATTACATAGCTCGATGAACCGCCAGACGTAGTTTCGCTGCAACTGCGCTTTCTTCAGCCCCAGCCAGACCGTGTTGGCTTCGAATAAATGCTCCGCGTTGATCAGCTGAAGGCCGGTATCACGCCCCGCTTCGAACGCCTTATCCGCCAGAATACCGACACCCAGCCCGAGTTCGACATAGGTTTTTATGACGTCGGAATCCTGTGCGCTGAGCACGATATCGGCAGTCAGCGCCGCGCGGCTGAAGGCTTCATCAAGACGGGAGCGGCCGGTGATGCCCTGACGATAGGTGATCAGCGGTTGTTCACTGAGGTGCTGCAACGTCAGCGGGTGTTGCAGTGTCAGCGGATGACCCTGCGGCACCACAATCGCGTGATGCCAGCGGTAATACGGAAACGCGGCGACGGAAGGGTCATTCATCAGCTTTTCACTGGCGATGGCCACATCCGCCTGCCCGCTCAGCAGCATCGCCAGCACTTCCTGTGGCGAGCCCTGATGTAACTCAAGGCGCACACCCGGATAGATGGCGCGGAACGCCTTGATCACCTTAGGCAAACTGTAACGCGCCTGTGTGTGGGTGGTGGCAATGGTCAGCACCCCCGCGTCCTCTTTTGAAAATACATCGGCCAGACGGCGGATATTTTGCGCCTCGTTGAGGATCCTCTCGGCCACTGCCAGCAACTCTTTACCCGGTTCTGTCAGCCCCAGTAAACGCTTTCCACGACGGATGAATATCTCAACGCCCAGCTCATCTTCCAGCTCGCGGATGTGACGGCTGACACCTGACTGCGACGTGAACAACATGTTCGACACCTCAGTCAGGTTGTAATTGCATCGCGCTGATTCCCGTATAATTTTGAGTTGTTGAAAGTTCACCGCTGTCTGCCTCTTAGCTTGCCAAAACCCTATTCTTACGGGCTGTGGCTATGCCAGACAAATAAGAAAAAGCGGTTACTTATGCTTTTTACGACTATAGGCACAAAATACGGTTATTCCGGCACCGGCGTCATCACCGGTTTACCGGCGAAATGCGCCCCGAGATTTGAGAGCACCAGCGCCATCATATTTTCAACGGATTGCGGTGAGCGCCCCGCCACATGCGGCGTGATCACCAGATTGCTGAGCGAAAGCATTTCCACTGGCACCTGCGGCTCACCGTCCACCACATCCAGCGCGGCACCGGCGATTTCCTGACGGCTCAGACTGGCGATCAGCGCCCCGCTGTCTACCACGCTTCCCCGCGCAATATTAATGACAAAACCTTCAGGCCCGAGCGCGCGAAGCACCTCAGCATCCACCAGCCGGACGGTGTTTTTACCGCCAGGCGTCGCGACCACCAGATAATCCGCCCACGCCGCCAGTTCAGTGATACTAAGGAAATAGCGGTACGGACTGTCTTCCAGCGGGCGACGGTTGTGATAGCCGATCTCCATATCGAACCCGCCCGCCGCACGTCGTGCGATCAGTGCGCCGATATTTCCCAGTCCGATCACACCGAGACGTTTTCCTGCCATGCCCGGCGTATTCCAGCGTGTTTTTTTCCATTCACCGGCCCGGACGGCGGCATCAAATTGCGGGATTTTTCGGGTGATCGCCAGCATCAGCGCCAGCGTGTGATCGGCCACCGATGAATTATTGGTACCCGGACCATGCGTGACGTGAATACCACGCTGTCTGGCGGCGGCAACGTCGATGTGTTCATAGCCGACACCCTGCGCACAAATGATTTCAAGTGCTGGCAGCGCGGCCATTTCACTGGCGCTCAGCCCGATACTGCCGATGGTTAACACTGCGCGGATTTGCCCGGCGATGTGCGGATCAAGGCTGGCGCGCTGTTCTGGCGTCGTGGCGAAATAAAGGGAAAAACCGGCGGCTTCAAACCGCTCAGGATAGCCAGCATCAAGTTCAACATGGCTGAGCAATGCGATGGTCATGGAGATTCCTCTGGATAAAGTCAGACAATAACTAGCAGGCTAGCTTTTTCGCTTTCACTATCGGCGATGCTCATGGCCTTGTACAGCGCCTTATCATGGTTTTCGGCGGTTTACGGGAGAAGTTACAGAGTCCGGTCTACACTCGTTGTTATCGTCTGCGCAGACGCAGGCGGCCCTCTTTCGGCAATTTTTTGTCAGATTTCCCTGAAACGGAGTGACGTCAAGTATGGCAAAGGCCCGATCCAGCAAGAAAAGTAAACCTGTCGTAACGACGGAAGAAACCCGCACCATTCCGTCACATTTACAGGCCGATATTGCAGTCGATGAGTTTGGTGTGCGGATTATTGAACCTTACAGCGACGGTGAGATTGTCCGCAGTTTTGATTCCGGACACACCACACGGGTCCGTGAAGGCTTACCGGTGCCGCTGGGTGCCACCTGGGACGGGCTGGGCGTGAATTTTGCGCTGTTTTCAGCCAATGCCACCAAGGTGGAACTCTGTCTTTTTAACGAAGACGGCGAACAGTACGACGTGATTGAACTGCCGGAATATACCGATGAAGTCTGGCATGGCTATCTGCCGGATGCCCGCCCCGGTCTGCTGTATGCGTATCGCGTGCATGGCCCTTATGCGCCGCACGACGGCCACCGGTTTAATCCTGCCAAGTTACTGCTCGACCCTTACGCCAAACAGATTGTCGGCGAGCTGAAATGGGACGATGCCCTGTTCGCCTATGACCTGCAAAGCCCGAAGAAAGATTTGCACATTGATAACAGCGACAGCGCCCCGTTTCTGCCCAAATGCCGTGTTATCGATCCGGCATTCTCGTGGGCGCGGGCGCGCAAACGGCATATTCCGTGGGAGAAAACCCTGATTTATGAAACGCATGTGCGCGGCTATACCATGCGTCATCCGGCGGTGCCTGAGCATTTACGCGGTACGTTTTCCGGGATGAGTACCCCGCATATCGTGGATTATATCCGTTCGCTCGGCGTCACCTCAGTGGAACTGATGCCCGTTCATGCCTTCACCGACGACCGGCATTTGCAGGACAAAGGTCTGCACAATTTCTGGGGATACAACACGCTGAGTTTCTTCGCGCCCCATCCGCAATATATGGCGACGCAGACGGTCAATGAGTTTAAGCAGATGATTGCCACCCTGCACGCGGCGGGGATTGAGGTGATTCTGGATGTGGTTTACAACCATACCGCTGAAGGGAATGAGCTTGGCCCGACGCTCTCCTTCAAAGGTATCGACAATGCCAGTTATTACCGGCTGATGCCCGACAACAAGCGGTATTACATCAATGATACCGGCACCGGCAATACGCTGAACCTCAGTCATCCGCGCGTTCTGCAGATGGTCACCGACTCGCTGCGTTACTGGGCCACCGAAATGCAGGTCGATGGTTTCCGTTTCGATCTGGCGACCATTCTCGGACGCGAAAGCTACGGCTTTGATGAAGGTTGCGGTTTCCTCGACACCTGCCGTCAGGATCCGATCCTCAGCCAGTGCAAGCTGATCGCCGAACCCTGGGATTGTGGTCCCGGCGGCTATCAGGTCGGGGGTTTCCCGCCGGGCTGGATGGAATGGAATGACCGCTTCCGCGACACGGTGCGTAAGTTCTGGCGCGGCGATGAAGGTCAGCTAGCGCAGTTCGTCACGCGCCTTTCCGGTTCTGCAGATCTGTTCAATCATCGTGGCCGCAAACCTTATGCTTCCGTGAATTTTATTACTGCACACGACGGTTTTACGCTCAATGACTGGGTGTCGTATGCCAATAAACATAACGAAGCGAACGGTGAAAACGGTAAGGACGGCAGTGATAACAATATTTCGGCGAACTACGGCGTGGAAGGCCCGACGGACGATCCGGCCATCAATGAACTGCGGATGCGTCAGATGCGCAATATGCTGGCGACACTGTTGTTCTCGCAGGGAACGCCTATGTTGCTGGCCGGTGATGAATTTGGCCGCTCGCAAAACGGCAACAATAACGCCTACTGTCAGGACACGGAAATTGCCTGGGTCAACTGGGATATCGGTAAAAAAGGACAGTCGCTTTTATTGTTTGCTTACCGTCTGATTGCCCTGCGCAAGCGTTTTCCCATCTTGCATCGCGGGCGTTTCCTGACCGGTGCCCTGCATGAAAAACTGGGGGTGAAAGATGTCAGCTGGTTCCAGCCGCAGGGGCAGGAAATGTCTGACGCGGCATGGAAGGATCCGCACGCCAAATGCATTGCGATGTTGCTCGATGGCCGCGCCCAGCCAACCGGTCTGGTGCGTCAGGGATCGTTAAGTACGGTGCTGCTGCTGTTCAACGCCTCCCACGAAGATGTGGTGTTCACCCTGCCTTCGGTGGCGCACGGTGAAAGCTGGCGGCATATTTTCGATACCTTCCAGCCGGAGGACATCAACGAGCACAACGTTGAGTTTGGTCGCGAATATATCTGCACGTCACGCACCGTGGTGTTATTTGAGCTGATCAGTTCCGCAAAACACTAAACGCCCCACGCTGCTTCAGGCATTAAGGATCTGAAGCAGCATTTCCCGCCCTTCCGCCAGCCCTTTTTCCCGGCCAATCGCCTGACGGCTGACGCCTTCCGCACGGATAATATGGCAATCCTTCACGCCCATCAGTTCGAGAATGGACGCCAGATAGGGTTCCTGAAAATCATGTGGCAGGGTTTCCGGCGTGCTGTAGACACCGCCCCGTGCGGAGGCAATGTACGCGGTTTTCCCCGGAATAAGCCCGACCACGCCCTGCGGCGTATAGCGGAAGGTTTTCCCCTTCTGACATACCTGATCGATCCAGGCTTTGAGATTGCCGGGGATCGCATGGTTGTACATCGGCGCGCCAATCACCATCACATCACAGGCGGTCAGTTGTTCGATGGACTGGTAAATGCCGTCCAGTTCTGCCTGCAATTGCGGGGTGATCACTTCTTCCTGGGCGTTGTGCAGCAGGCTCATGGCGGCAGCAGAAAGATGCGGCGGCGGCGTGACCCCCAGATCGCGGTAAGTCACGGTGGTTTCCGGATGGCGCGCGCACAGTTCCGCCACAATCATGGCGGAAAGTTCGCGGGATACCGAACCGGCGGTAAAAGGGCTGGAATCAATATGCACAATGTTCATTGGCTGTCCTGTTTTCATGATTCTGGTTGAATGCAAGCAGGATAATCGTTGTTGATATCCTCAGAAATACCTATTATCGCAACACATCGTTGCCATTCTAAAACGATGACAACGCAACCATGATTCAGAACAAACAGGTGAAACGATGAACGACAATTTAAATGATATGGCCCTGTTTGCCGCCGTGGTTCAGCATCAGGGCTTCACCGCTGCCGGACGGGCGCTGGGCGTGTCGAAATCGCTGCTCAGCCGCCGCGTCGATGCACTGGAAACCCATCTCGGCGTCCGTTTATTGCAGCGTACATCGCGCCATTTTTCGGTCACCAGCATCGGCGAGTGTTACGCCGCCGAATGCCAGAAGTTGCTGCAACAGGCTCAGGCCGCACAACAGGTGATCGACGATTTGCAGCAAAACCCGCGTGGCTTACTGAGGATTTGCACCCCGGTGATGATGGCTGAAATGGTGATCGCCCCGCTGATGACAGAATTTCTGACACGCTTCCCCGGCATCACGCTGGAGCTGCTGGCCATAAACCGTGCGGTGGATCTGCTGGAAGAAAATTTCGATGTCACCCTCCGTTCACACAATGAACCGCTGGAAGACTCCGGGTTATACCGCAAGGCACTCGGCACGCTGAACTATGTGCTGGTAGCCAGTCCGGCCTTTATCCGCGCCCTGCCGCAACCGCCTGCGATTGAACAACTCAGTTATCTGCCCACACTGGTACGGAAAACACCCTGGGCGGGCGGAGAATGGGAACTGACGCATTTGCAGGACGGTATGCGCAAAATATCGCTCACACCGCGGCTGGTCAGTAATAATCTGCTGGTATTACGTCAGGCCGCAGCGGACGGGCTGGGGATCGCGCTGTTACCGGAAATGGCCTGCAAACAGGATCTGGCTGAGGGGAAATTGCTGCACTTACTGCCCGACTGGCATACGCCGCCATCGTCCATTTCGGCGTTATATGCCAGTCATAAAGGCCAGTCGTCAGCCCTGCGTGCGTTTCTCGATTACCTTTCCGGAAAACTGCACGGCGCGCTGTAAGCAACAGGGATCAGGACTGCGGGTCTTTCAGATAGGCTTTGAACTGTGGCGACATGTAGGTTTTGAAGCCGTCCCCCTCTTTGGTGATGAGATACACCGCCAGATGCTGTTGCTCCGCCAGCGCCAGCGCTTTTTGTGTGCCGAGCACCATCAGGCCGGTATCCCAGCCGTCCGCTTCCAGTGCGGTCGGCGCAATTACCGTCGCGGACACCAGTTTGTGGGTGATGGGCGAACCGGTGGCGGGATCAATGATGTGGGAAAGGCGTTTGCCGTTCAGTTCGTAATAGTTGCGGTAGCTGCCGGAGGTGCTGATCCCCATGCCCTGCAAATCCACAATCGCCTGTACGGCGGTTTCTTTGTCCGTCGGTTTCTGAATCGCCACTTGCCACGGATTGCCCTGCGCGTTGTGTCCGCGTGATACCACCGCGCCGCCGACGGACACCAGATAATTGCTGATGCCATTCCCTTCAACCAGACGCGCCAGATGGTCGGTGGCGTAGCCTTCGCCCACCGTGGAGAGATCGACATACATACCGGCCAGATCTTTTTGCAGGTATTGCCCGTCACTTTGCTGGATCACTTTCAGATGCTGTAAACCGGTGAGCGCCCGTGCGGCGCTGATTTGCTCCGCCGTCGGGGTTTTCACCGGCTGTTTATCCGGGCCGAAACCCCACAGATTAACCAGCGGGCCGACGGTAATATCCATCGCGCCACCGGTCAGACGACCAATCCGCAGAGACGTGACAACGGCGTCGGCCATGCCTTCACTGACAGGCTGCGGCACATTGCCCTGATACTGATTAAAGCGCGACAGCACGGAATCGTCTTTGTAGGTGGAGAGCTGATGATCGTCTTCTTTCAGTTGCGCTTCTATCTGCTCACGCAGCGCGGCCTCGCGGCTTTTATCCACGCCCGCCAGACTGACACGGTAAAACGTGCCCATGGTTTTGCCCTCAATGACCAGCGGAGTGTCCTGTTCAGAAGCGTCTCGATCGCAGGCAGATAAGAGGCTGACGCCGCACAACAACAGAGTACAGCGCAGATAAACCGGTTTTAAAAACATGAGAATAGCTCGGTTAAGTGCCCGTCGCCGGGCTTGAAAAGTATCAGGACAGTAAAGGCTGACGCTTAAACCACGGCGCAACAAACACGCCGTGACTTTGCGGAGGACAGAGAGAATCAGCGGCTGCGCTTGGCATGGCGTTCCCAGTTTTCCTGCTTCGCCTGTGCCGTTTTCTTCAGCGCGACGTAACAGGCACCGGCTCCGCCATCTTTCTGCAAGGCGACGCAGAAGGCCTGCACGTCATCGAGTTGCTTCAGCCATTTGGCAAGATAACTGCGCACGATGTTCGCGTGGCTTTGGTCTTCCCGTCCCTTTCCGTGGATGATCAACAGCGTGCGTAAGTTTTCGGCCTGCGCCTGACAGAAAAAGGCAAACAGTTCCTGACGGCATTGTTCAACGGGCTTGCGCAACAAATTCAGGCTGGCGGCAAGGGGGTATTTTCCCTGCCGGAGTTTATCCAGGACGCCCTGCTGTACGCCATCATGTTTGTATTCCAGAGGCTCATCACACGGCTGAATATTGAGAAAACCGGTGGTCAGCGGGTTTTCGCGAATTTCTGTCACCGCCTCCGCACTGACCTTGTTCCCGGTGGCTGAGTTTTTGAGGTAGACCACCCGCTTATCCGACGCCAGGGGCTGTACTCCGGCCATTTCCTGACTGAATAAATCATCATCTTCGCTCATCTGCTTACCCCTTTTTCAGCGGTGGAACTGCGCCAAATTATTACCGCAAACCCGCTGCGGGTAAAGTCGCATGCCGGTGAAACTCGGCCGGTAAAAATTCCGGAAATGCCCTGCCTGCCGTTAAAACCCATTTTTATATCTATACTTAGCTGCTGGGGCAGAAGTAAACCGGCAAGGTTTCGCTTCGGTTCCCCGGCACAATTGAGGAGAAAAGATGCCTTACCTTGATGATCCCTTGATTATTTTTACTGACCTGGATGGTTCACTGCTCGACCATCATGATTACAGCTGGCAACCCGCTCAGCCCTGGCTGGATAAACTCGCGGCGGCACGGATACCGCTGATTTTAACCACCAGCAAAACGACAGCCGAAGTGGCGAATTTGCAGGCCGCATTGCATCTGACTCATCAGCCGTATATTGCTGAAAATGGCGCGATCATTCATTTGCCGTCGGAGTGGCAAACCGCAGACGCTGCACCGTTTCACATTCACGGCGCAGCCTATCCGGAGATCCGCCAGACACTGGTGGAATTGCGCCAGCGTTACGATTTTGAGTTTCGTGGTTTCGGTGATGTCACGCCGGAACAGGTCGCGGTCTGGACAGGATTGTCGGCAACGGATGCCGCCCTGGCGATGCAACGTGAGGCCTCTGAACCGCTGGTCTGGTTTGGTAACGATCTGGATTTTGCGCACCTGAAAAAATGTCTGGCGCGGGAAGGTCTGGCCCTGACGCGCGGCGGTCGTTTCTGGCATGTGATGGGAGCCGGTGCCGGGAAAGGACAGGCCGTGCAATGGTTGGCGGCACAGTATCAGCAAAAACGGGGACAGCCGGTGATCAGTATCGGGCTGGGTGACGGGCCGAATGATTTATCGATGCTCGACACGGTGGATCATGCGGTCGTGATTAAAGGTCATCACGACCACCCGATGCCACTTGAACGCGATTTTCCTTCACACGTATTTCGCACGACGGAATTTGGCCCGCAGGGCTGGTCGCAAGGGCTGGATCATTTTATCGCTCGCCGCTGAAGGCAAAACTGAAAAGGTAAACGTCTTTATTAAAAATTTGTTTCTGTATTGTTTATCGTTCTGTGTTTACAGAGAAGACTTCCAATAATTTTATCTATTCTAAAATTGGAGAATACCGTATGAGCGATTTTTATCAGGATGGTGTCATTACTAATTTTCATAATCTGACGAACCGCAAAGTCGAAGAACTCGAATACGATTTGCAGGTGTTTTCCGGCCGCCGTTCGATGGGATTAATATTACCTTCCTTGTTTTCAGAACTTGAAGGTCCGGCGCTGACCCGCATTGTCGATGAACTGACAAAAGTGCCATATCTGGAAGAGATCGTTATTGGTCTGGACCGGGCTGACCGCGACCAGTTTTTATTTGCCCGCGAATTTTTCTCCCGTCTGCCCCAGCGTCACCGCATTTTATGGAATGACGGGCCGCGTCTGACGGCGCTGGATCAGGAGCTGAAAAAAGAAAATCTCTCGCCCAACGAGCCGGGTAAAGGCCGAAATGTCTGGTTCTGTGTCGGCTATACCCTGGCGTCGCGCCGCACCTCGGTGGTCGGGTTGCACGATTGTGACATTGTCACCTATAGCCGCGACATGCTGGCCCGCCTGATGTATCCGGTCGCCAATCCGAATTTCCATTACGATTTCTGTAAAGGCTATTACGCCCGTGTGGCAGACGGGAAATTTAATGGCCGCGTGGGCCGGTTACTGGTGTTCCCGCTGCTGAAATCCCTGCAAATCGTTTACGGCCATTCCGATTTTCTGGAATACCTGCGCACCTTCCGTTACCCGCTTTCGGGTGAGTTCGCCATGCGTACGGACGTGCTGAATGATTTGCGTATCCCGAGCGACTGGGGGCTGGAGATCGGCGTGCTGTCTGAACTGCATCGCAACACGGCGACCAAACGTATCTGTCAGGTCGATATTGCCGACAATTACGACCACAAACATCAGCCTATGTCGGAAGAAGATGCCTCGAACGGTTTGCAGCGTATGAGTATTGATATCACCAAAGCGCTGTATCGCAAGATGGCTATTCTCGGCGTGAATATTACCAGCGAGTCGTTCCGCATCCTTAAAGCCACGTATTACCGCAACGCGCTGGATATGATTGACGGGTTTGAAAACGATGCGCGAATGAACGGCTTATCTTTTGACCGGCACAGTGAAGAATCTGCGGTGGAACTGTTCTCCGGCGCGATTATGGAAGCCGGTCAGGCCTTTGTGGATACGCCCAGCGAAAAGCCCTTTATCCCGAGCTGGAGCCGCGTGCAGTCCGCCTTCCCGGATATGTTGGATCGCATCCATGAGGCGGTGGAAAAAGATAACGAGGGTGACGTGTAACGCCGGTTTCCCCACGCCTTCCCCCAACAAAAAACGCTGCCATGGCAGCGTTTTTTCATCGGGAAGCACGACAAGACGTTATGCGGTTTCTTTTTTGCCCGGGAACAACAGGCTGGCAATAATCCCTAACGCCAGAACGCCGAGCACCACGTACAAACTGGTCATCGCGCTGATTTCTACGCCGTGATGCCACAGGTGATTACTGGAGTTCAGCGCCAGTTTTGCGGCAACGAAGAACAGCAGAAAAATGACGGATTTCTCCAGATGCACCAGATATTTACGTAATGCCTCAAGCACGAAATACATTGTACGTAATCCGAGTACAGCAAACATCATGGCAGAGTAGACAATCAGCGGTTCGCGGCTGACAGCAATCACGGCCGGAACACTGTCAAACGCAAACATCAGGTCGGAGATTTCCACCACCGCAATACACAACAGCAACGGCGTGGCGTAACGCACGCCCTTTTTCACTGTAAAGCTGAAACCCTGATTTTCCGGTTTTGCCAGTTCGGCTTCGACCTGCTCACTGCTGACCAGAAAATGTGGCCCCACCAGTTTCGGAAACACCGGGAAGAAACGGCGCACCATACGGTTGGCGATGTGATCTGAGTAATCATCATTTTCGTCATCGTCATTTCCGGCACGCATCATCAGAATCGCCGTCCAGAGAATGACCACGGCAAACACCATCTCCACCCACGGCCCCAGCGCCAGCAGGCTGGTACCAATCACCACAAAAATGCCCCGGAAAACAATCGCGCCAATGACGCCCCAGTAAAGGATGCGGTGACGGTAACCGTCCGGCACTTTAAACCAGGCGAAAATCGCCATAATCACAAACAGGTTATCAATAGAAAGCACCTGCTCCAGCGCATAACCGGTCAGGAACAGACTGGCGACTTCTTTGCCGTGGTGGATATACAGGAATCCGGCAAAGCTCAGAGAAACAGCGATCCAGAAGACCGTCCAGAGGGAGGCACTTTTCAGGCCGATAGGCTTATGACTGCGGTGGGCAAAGATGTCGATCAGCAGCGCGGCAACGGCGATAATAACGAACACAAGAGTGGTTTCAAACGGAAAACCCAGAGAGTCAGACTGCATTACACCTTTCCTAAAAGTAAACGAAAGCTAAACGAATTCAGTCATTGTAAGCGGTTGTGAGGAGAATGGGTATCAAAGTCGATCGCTGTCGCGGTTTATGCCATAATCCGCCTCGCAGTGAGACGAATCAAATGTGTTAAAAAAACTGACAAAATAACGAACCGAAACGGATAATAAATTAAAGGCTATTCTCGTCATAAATTGATTCATTCGTGTTATTCATTAAAATTTCGTTATTCTTTTTCTTAATAAATTGACCCTGCTCTAAATCTCACTGATTCTCAATTCGACTTAATTCCCTCCGCAGATCAAAATAATTAGAAAAAAACCTGTTTAAAAACGGGGTTTTTTAACATTTCGCCCTTTTAGCACCTTTCAGCTACTTATCACTCACTGCAAAAGATGTTAAAATTGACCCATATCAATATTGGCAGAGTGACTCTTATGATCCCGGAAAAACGTATTATTCGACGTATCCAATCTGGTGGCTGTGCAATCCATTGTCAGGACTGTAGCATCAGCCAGCTTTGTATTCCTTTCACCCTGAACGAGCATGAACTCGATCAGCTGGACAACATTATCGAAAGGAAAAAGCCGATCCAAAAAGGTCAGGCATTGTTTAAAGCCGGTGATGAACTGAAGTCTCTTTATGCGATCCGTTCAGGCACCATTAAAAGCTATACCATTACAGAACAAGGCGACGAGCAAATTACCGGTTTCCATCTTGCCGGTGATTTAGTGGGCTTTGACGCTATTGGTGGCTTGCAGCACCCGAGTTTTGCTCAGGCACTGGAAACGTCCATGGTCTGTGAAATCCCGTTTGAAACGCTGGATGACCTCTCCGGCAAAATGCCGAATCTGCGCCAGCAGATGATGCGTCTGATGAGTGGCGAGATCAAAGGCGACCAGGACATGATCCTGCTGTTGTCGAAGAAAAACGCCGAAGAAAGACTGGCAGCGTTTATCTACAACCTCTCCCGCCGCTTCGCACAACGTGGTTTCTCTCAGCGCGAATTCCGCCTGACCATGACCCGTGGCGATATCGGTAACTACCTCGGTCTGACCGTGGAAACCATCAGCCGCTTGTTAGGCCGTTTCCAGAAATCAGAAATGCTGAGTGTGAAAGGGAAATACATCACCATTGAGAATCATGAAATGCTTTCTCAATTAGCCGGTCAATCTGCTCCGGTTTCTGCCTGATAGATTTGCTGTCGGGTCAGCAAGGAATAATTTGTTGATCCGACTCAATTTCTCCGCTGTCCGATTGCTTATTCTTGGTTTACTCTGTACTTAATACACTGACCGCCGTTCTCTTACAGGTGTTAAGGAGTCCCCATGGCTAAGTATCAGAATTTACTGGTTGCTATAGACCCCAATCAGGATGACCAACCCGCGCTGCGTCGTGCCGTTTATCTGGTGCAACGTAACGGCGGCCGCATCAAAGCATTCCTTTCCATTTATGATTTCTCTTACGAGATGACCACCATGCTGTCGCCGGACGAGCGAACCAGCATGCGACAAAGTGTTATCAGTGAACGGGAAGCGTGGATTAAAGAACAGTGCCATTATTATGTCGAAGCAGGCATCCCGATTGATGTCAAAGTCGTCTGGCACAACAAACCTTTCGAAGCCATTATCCAGGAAGTCGTTACCCATAATCACGATTTGCTGCTGAAGATGGCCCATCAGCATGACCGCCTTGAGTCCGTGATTTTCACCCCGACCGACTGGAATTTACTGCGTAAGTGCCCGTGTCCGGTGTGGATGGTGAAAGACCAGCCGTGGCCGGAAGGCGGCAAAGCCGTGGTCGCCGTTAACCTGTCGAGTGAAGAGCCGTACCATGACCCGCTCAACAATAAACTGGTGAAAGAAACCATCGAACTGGCCTCTCATGTGAATCAGACGGAAGTGCATCTGGTGGGTGCGTATCCGGTCACGCCGATCAATATTGCCATCGAACTGCCTGATTTCGACCCGAGCGTGTATAACGATGCCATTCGTGGTCAGCATCTGATCGCCATGAAGGCGTTGCGCCAGAAATTCCAGCTTGATGAGAAATTCACGCACGTAGAAAAAGGGTTGCCGGAAGAAGTCATTCCTGACCTGGCAGAACATCTTCAGGCGGGGGTGGTGGTGCTGGGCGCCATTGGCCGTACCGGACTTTCCGCCGCATTTTTGGGTAATACCACCGAACAGGTGATCGACCATCTGAAATGCGATTTGCTGGCCATCAAGCCAGATGATTTCGAATGCCCTATTACGTCCGATGATGAAGAAGAAGATGACGACGAGTAAGGTTTGAGTGAGCGATAAAAAAAGGCCAGTCATCTGACTGGCCTTTTTCATTAGCGGACTGGCATTAAAGAGCGCGCAGGATTTTCTCTACACTTTCTTTGGCATCGCCAAACAGCATCTGGGTATTTTCTTTGAAGAACAGCGGGTTCTGCACACCGGCGTAACCGGTATTCATTGAACGTTTAAACACGATCACGTTCTGCGCTTTCCACACTTCCAGTACCGGCATACCCGCGATCGGGCTGCGCGGATCTTCCTGCGCCGCCGGGTTCACGGTGTCATTGGCACCAATAACCAGCACCACGTCGGTATCGCTGAAATCATCGTTGATTTCATCCATTTCCAGCACGATGTCATACGGCACTTTTGCTTCGGCCAGCAGAACGTTCATGTGGCCTGGCAGACGCCCTGCAACAGGGTGAATACCAAAACGCACCTTGATGCCTTTCGCGCGCAGTTTTGCAGTAATGTCGTGAACCGGATACTGCGCCTGTGCCACCGCCATGCCGTAGCCCGGGGTGATGATCACAGAGCTGGCGTTTTTCAGCATTTCTGCCACGTCTTCCGCACTGGCTTCGTGATATTCGCCCATCTCTTCCGCATCACCGGTAGAGGAACCGTCAGTACCAAAACCGCCTGCAATCACGCTGATGAACGAACGGTTCATCGCTTTACACATGATGTAGGACAGGATCGCACCGGAAGAACCGACCAGCGCACCGGTGACGATCAGCAGGTCGTTGCTGAGCATAAAGCCCGCCGCCGCTGCGGCCCAACCGGAATACGAGTTCAGCATGGAGACCACAACCGGCATGTCCGCACCACCGATGGATGACACCAGATGCCAGCCAAACGCCAGCGCAATCAGGGTCATGATCAGTAATGCCACTACCTGCAGGCCCACGCTGTCAGTGCGAACGAACATCACCATCAGCAGGAAAGAAACAACCAGCGCCGCCAGATTCAGTTTATGACGATGCGGTAATGCCAGCGGTTTGGAAGAAATAATCCCGCGCAGTTTGCCGAACGCCACAATCGAACCGGTAAAGGTCACTGCACCGATGAAGATACCAAGGAACACTTCGGTCAGATGGATGTTTTCCATCACGCCTTCCATCGGTACCGCACCGTGGTCCAGATAGCTGTTAAAGCCCACCAGAACCGCTGCCAGACCCACGAAGCTGTGCAGAATCGCGACCAGTTCCGGCATTTCTGTCATTTCGACTTTACGTGCCAGATAAACACCGATCGCACCGCCGATCACCATCGCCACGATGATCCAGCCCACATTCCCGGAATCAGGCCCGAGAATGGTCGCGATTAACGCGATCGCCATCCCGGTGACACCGAAAATATTGCCCTGCTTGGATGTTTCATGTTTTGACAACCCGGCCAGGCTGCAGATAAACAGAATGGCGGCAACAATATATGCTGCTGTTACTAAACCCCCAGACATATATTCCCCTTAGTTCTTACGAAACATCTTCAGCATGCGCTGAGTGACGGTGAACCCGCCGAAAATATTGATACTGGCAATCAGCACCGCGATAAAGGAGAGGAAGCTCACCCAACCGCCATGACCGATTTGCAGTACGGCACCGACCACGATAATCCCTGAGATGGCGTTAGTGACCGACATCAGCGGAGTATGCAGCGCATGGCTGACATTCCACACCACGTAATAACCGACCACGCATGAAAGCGCGAACACGGTAAAGTGGGACAGGAACTCTTTAGGGGCCACATTCGCCAGCCAGCCAAACAGCACGACAGCCACGGCCATAATGATAAATTTGGTCCACGGCGATGCCGGTTTGGCTTCCACTTTCGCGACAGGTTCTGCCGCTTTCGCTGCCTGAGGCTGAGCAGAAACCTGAATCGGCGGAGCCGGCCAGGTCACTTCACCGGTTCTCACGACAGTCACACCGCGCACAACGGTATCGTCGAAATCGATCTCGATTTCACCGTTTTTCTCTTTGCAGAGTAATTTCAGCAGGTTAACCAGGTTGGTGCCGTAAAGCTGAGAAGACTGCGTCGGTAAACGGCTCGGCAAATCGGTATACCCGATGATCTTCACGCCGTTTTCGGTGGTGGTGATCTGATCTGCCACGGTCAGTTCACAGTTACCGCCCGTCTGCGCCGCCAGATCGACAATCACACTGCCCGGCTTCATGGACGCGACCATTTCACGGGTGATCAGTTTGGGTGCCGGACGTCCCGGGATCAGCGCCGTGGTGACAATAATGTCGACTTCTTCGGCCTGCGCGGCAAACAGCGCCATTTCTGCTTTGATGAACGCTTCGGACATCACTTTGGCGTAACCGTCGCCGCTGCCCGCTTCTTCCTCGAAATCCAGCTCGAGGAATTCTGCGCCCATACTTTTCACCTGCTCTTTCACTTCAGGGCGGGTATCAAAAGCACGCACGATGGCACCGAGGCTGCCAGCTGCACCGATAGCAGCCAGGCCCGCCACACCGGCGCCGATAATCATCACTTTTGCCGGTGGCACTTTACCGGCGGCAGTGATTTGCCCGGTGAAGAACCGACCGAATTCGTGTGCCGCTTCAACGATCGCACGGTAACCGGCGATGTTAGCCATTGAGCTGAGGGCATCGAGGGATTGTGCGCGGGAAATACGCGGCACTGAATCCATAGCCATCGCCGTCACCTGACGGTCGGCCAGTTTTTGGATTAATTCCGGGTTTTGCGCAGGCCAGATAAAGCTGACCAACGTGGTTCCTGCCTGTAATTTATCGATTTCATCGTTTTCTGGGGCATTAACCTTCAAAACGATGTCTGATTGCCATACATCATCACCGTTGACAACCGACGCGCCAGCTTGCTCATACGCGGAGTCTTCAAAGCTGGCTAACTTACCGGCACCTTGTTCGATAGCGACCGTAAAGCCGAGTTTCAGCAACTGTTCCACCGTTTTCGGCGTGGCTGCGACCCTGGCTTCATTGGTCAACCGCTCTCTTGGTACACCAATACGCATAGTATTCCCTTCACCCTTTTCATTGATGATTTGTGTCATCGACATAACAATTCAAGTACAAGCCTGTCGGTTAATAGAGGTCACCGATAACTGTTTTTTCAGGCTGGGTATAACCTACTGAATATCTAATCAATAATCTACGTATCACAGCGATAGTCAGGCAATTAATAATAAAAAAGTTGATATGGTCCGCAAACCTGCTGCAAACCCTGAGAAACATGCCTTTAATCCACCTGAGAACGGCCAATACACCGGATCAATCACTCAGGATTTCTTCATTCTGAGCCGCTCAGTTCGGGCATAAAAGTTAGAAAATAGTGAATAATTAACATTTATTTCACCTCTTGGATTGTGCAGCAAACTTATATAAGTTATGCGCAGTAAAAAAAGAACGGTGTTAAACCGGTAACCCCCTATTTATTGCCATAAATTGCTGAGACACTCGGCATTGTTACATGCAATAATCGGCCGCTAACCTGTTACACATCAAGAATTCAGCACGTTTCAACATTACTGCGCAAGGTGAAAGGATTTTTTATGAAGCTGACAAAAACGATCATCGCATCGGCCCTGTTTTCTGTTTCTGCGCTGTCTGCTGCACATGCCGCGCAGGAAATCAGCCCGCAGAAAGCAGCAGCCATCAAGCCTTTTGATCGCATTGTTATTACCGGGCGATTCAACACACTGGGCGACGCGTCTGACGCTGTTTCCCGCCGTGCCGATACGCTGGGTGCAGATTATTTTTATATTCAAGATACCAACACCACTAACAATAGCGGGAACTGGCGCGTAGTTGCAGATATCTATAAAAAAGATGCGCCAGAAGTCAGTAAAGATACTCACTACCGCGTGATCAATGGCGTGGTCGAGCTGCCGAAAGATGTGGCGTACGGCCTTGAGCCATATGACACCGTGACGGTCAGCGGTTTCTACCGCAGCCAGCCAGACGTCAATGATGCCATCACCAAAGCCGCGAAAGAGAAAGGGGCATACTCCTTCTTTATCGTTCGCCAGATTGATGCCAACAGCGGCGGCAATCAGTACGTGACAGCGTTTATTTATAAGAAAGATGCAGCAAAACGCGTTGTACAGTCTCCGGATGCGATCCCTGCTGATTCTGAAGCCGGTAAAGCCGCACTGGCAGCCGGTGGCGCAGCGGCAGCGAAAGTTGAAATCCCGGGCGTGGCCTCTTCCGGCAGCCCAAGCCGTGATGTCGGCCGCTTCTTTGAGACGCAGTCCTCTACCGGTCAGCGTTACACTGTCACTGCAACCAACGGCGCGAAAATTCAGGAAGTGAATGACGTGACCGCCGCGCAGATGGTGCCGTTTGATTCCACGACCTTCACCGGTCACTACAACAGCACCACCGACGTGTCGCAGGAAGTGGCAAACCGTGCCGCAGCGAAAGGCGCCAAGTTCTACCACATTACCCGCCAGTGGCAGAACAAAAGCGGCGGCAACCTGACCGTCAGCGCAGACTTCTTCAAATAAGTCTGCGCAGCACACAGCAAAAAGGCAGCCCGTCGTTGTGGCTGCCTTTTCTTTTACTGCCCTGCCTGCTGACTCAGTTTCCCCAGGTGCGCTCCAGCACATTCACCCAGTTTTTGTAGCAGATTTTTTCCAGCAGTGCCTGACCGTAACCCGCCTTTCGCAACGCCTCCACCAGCACCGGCAGTCCCCGCACGTCTTTCATAAAGGGCGCCATCGTCGCACCGTCAAAATCCGATCCGAATCCGACGCTGTCCTCACCCAGATGTTCCACCAGATAATCGACGTGACGCACCATGATATCGGTGCCGGTATCGTCGTTGCGTTTACCGTCTTCGCGCAGGAATGGCACCGCGAAGTTCAGCCCGACGAATCCCTGACTTTCTTTAATGACGCCCAATTGTTTATCCGTCAGATTGCGTGATTGCGGACAGATGCTGAACGCATTGGAATGGCTGGCCACCAGTGGCGCATTGCTCAGTTCTGCCACCTGCCAGAACCCTTTTTCATTGAGATGCGACAGGTCGATCATGATGCGTTTCTGGTTACAGGCTTTCACCAGACGCACGCCCGCGTCTGTCAGCCCCGGCCCGGTATCCGGCGAGGTCTGATATTTGAAAGGCACGCCATGGCCGAAGATATTCGGACGGCTCCACACCGGGCCGAGCGACCGCAGCCCCATGCTGTACAACACGTCGAGATTATACAAATCCTCATCAATCGCTTCCGCGCCCTCAATATGCATAACCACAGCTAATGCATGGTTATCCATCGACTGACGGATTTCCTGCGCAGTACGGCAAATTTTCACCTTTCCCTGCGAGTGTTCTTCCATTCGGAGCAGGAACGCCATCATGCCAAATGTGACATCACGTGCAAAATCGAAAGAAGGCGTCGGGGAAAAATCAGGATGTTTTTGAGTACCTTCCAGCAAAAAACGGGGATCGATTGCGCGATCAGGCACGCTACTTGCAAGGTCAACGTCAGGCGTTGGCACCCAGGCGGCGAAAAGCCCGCCAGCAAAGCCTGCTTCACGACAGCGCGGCAGGTCCAATTGTCCGCTGGCGGGTCCCTGAAGGAATGCACGTTCCGGATCCTGACGATGTTCTGTCCAAAGTTGTAGCAAAACATCGTTATGTCCATCAAAAACCGGCATTAATTCTTCAGTTCCGTGCGCTACGTTATTCATAAAAAAGGTCTACCTTTGATTAAGCATGACTAAGACAACGGAGATTTGTTCATACAGGGTGCAGTCACAGCGTGATGTTGCACCAGCGTTGAACAAACACAGTACGCTTCACATTAGTTTTTTCGATATGAAACGTCGACGAGTGCAAAGCAACGGTTTTTCATTTAAGCCAGTTGCCCCGAGTTAAGTCAAGGGTTTGCCACTGTAATTTTTAATTTTACTTTTATATATCAACATGATGGGAGTAGTTATGGTTACCAGGCGTCAATTTGTTACCGGTTTTTCCGCAATACCTGTGCTGTCCTACCTGAAATTTGATGCCGTGTTTGCTGCCACGCCGGCATCGATCCTGGTGATGGCGATTCAGCTCGACATCATTACCAGCCTCGACCCGCATGAAAGTTTTGAATCCGTGGGCAGTGAAATTACCGGCAATATGTATCAGCAACTGGTGAAACCTAAACTGGCCTCCCCTGATGAAATTGAAGGCGATCTGGCAGTGTCCTGGACGGCTTCCGATGACAAAAAAACCTTCACCTTCAAACTGGATCCGAAAGCCAAATGGGCCGATGGCAAACCGGTTACCGCCGAAGACGCCGCGTTCTCCCTGCAACGCGTGGTGAAACTGGATAAAAGCCCGGCGTACATCATTAACCAGTTTGGTTACACCAAAGATAACGTCGACAGCCTGATTACCGCGCCTGACGCCGAAACGCTGGTGATCAAGACCACCGAACCGGCCTCTGAATCCTTCCTGTTATATTGCCTGACCGCCAACGTCGGCAGCATCGTGCAAAAATCTGCCTGTCTGGCAAATCAGGCCGGTGACGATCTCGGTAATACCTGGCTGAAGAAAAACAGTGCCGGTTCCGGTGCGTTCAAACTGCGCGACTGGAAAGTCAGCGAATCCGTCATCCTGGAAAGCAACAAAAACAACCCGCACGCAGGTAAGATCCAGCGCATCATCATGCGTCATATCATTGACCCTTCCGCTCAGTTGTTAATGCTGCAGAAAGGCGATATCGATATCGCGCGCAACCTGACCACCGAACAGTTGCGTCCGCTGCTGAAAGACAAAAACTTCACGCTGGTACAGAAAGGCATTGCGGGCACCTTTATGCTCTCCGCCAATACCGCGCATCCGAATCTGGCGAAACCGCAGGTCTGGCAGGCGATCAAATGGGCAATCGATTACGAAAATATCCAGCAGCATATTGTGCCGCTGACCCACAAAATCCATCAGAGCTTCCTGCCGGAAGGTTTCCCGGCGGCGGTTAACACCATCATGTACAAACGTGATGTGGCAAAAGCCAAAGCCCTGCTGGCGGAAGCCGGTTTCCCGAACGGGTTTGACATCACGCTGGATCACTATTCTGCGTCACCTTCTTCTGACATCGTGCAGGCATTGCAGTCGAACCTGGCGGAAGTCGGGATAAAAGTCACGCTGCTGGCCGCGGAAAGCCGTCAGGTACTGACCAAAATGCGTGCCCGTCAGCAACAACTGGCGATGACACAATGGGGCGCGGATTATTTTGACCCGAACTCCAACGCCGAAGCGTTCTGCAGCAACCCGGATAACACCGACAAAGCCAAGAGCCGTACGCTGGCATGGCGTTGCAGCTGGCAGGATAAAGAAATCTCCGATCTCAGCACCAAAGCCCTGAAAGAATCGGATCCGGCTACCCGCATCAAACTATACGAAGAATTGCAGACCAGACATATGGAAAACAGCCCGTTTGCCATCATGCTGCAACCGACCATGACCGCTGCCTGCCGTAACGTGATTTCCGGTGTGGTATTAACTGTAATGAGCACCAGCCCCTACGAGAAGGTTGTTAAAGCGTGAGCAAGAGACTCAAAGGATTTCTGAGTACCTGCATCAGCGTTTGTCTTACTTTGTTTGGTCTGTCGGTAGTGACTTTCTTTATTGGTCGCGTGATGCCGACGGACCCGGTTCTGGCTGCGGTTGGCGATAATGCCCCGCAGGCAGTCGTCGAACGGGTTCGTCATGAAATGGGGCTGGATCAGCCCCTCTGGTTGCAGTTCTTCCATTATCTCAGTCAGGTATTCCACGGTGATCTGGGGCGCTCAGCCCTGACCTCTAATCTGGTCACCACGGATATCGCCCGGTTTTTCCCGGCCACGCTGGAACTGGCGACGGCGGCCATCATCATCGCCGCCATTGTCGGTATTCCGCTCGGCGTCTGGGCCGCCACCCGTCAGGGTAGCTGGATCGATCAGACCATCCGCGTGGTGTGTCTGGCCGGTCACTCTTTACCGGTGTTTGTGCTGGCCCTGCTCAGCCTGCTGATCTTCTACTCCGCGCTGGGTATCGCGCCGGGGCCGGGACGTCAGGACATCATCTATCAGGATATGATCCCGCAGGTCACCGGTTTGCTGACGGTCGATTCCCTGCTGGCCGGTGACATGGGGGCCTTTTGGGATGCCCTTGCGCATATGGTGCAGCCAGTGCTGATCCTCGCGTATTTCAGCATGGCCTACATCACCCGCATGACCCGTACTTTTATGCTTAACGCGCTGGGCGGCGAATATGTGATCACCGCCCGTGCCAAAGGGCTGTCGGCACAGCGGGTGATCTGGAAACATGCCTTTCCGACCGTCGGCGTGCAGCTGATCACCGTGCTGGCGCTGACCTACGCCGGTTTGCTGGAAGGTGCCGTGGTCACGGAAAACGTCTTCTCCTGGCCGGGTCTCGGACAATATCTCACCGTGTCGCTGATGAATGCGGATATGAACCCGGTGATCGGCTCAACGCTGTTGATCGGCGCGATTTATGTGCTGCTCAACCTGCTGGCTGACCTTCTCTACCGACTATTGGATCCCCGCGTAAAATGAGCACTCTTCCTGTCACACCTCAACCCCGCGCGGGCAGCCGCGCCTGGCTGCTGGCGGATACGCCGCACACCCGCACGCAAGCCGTCTGGGGACGCCGTTACCGCATCTGGCTCGGCCTGCGTAAAAATCCGCTGGCGGTCACCGGCCTGTTTACCGTGCTGATCGTGTTGCTGATTTCCCTCTGTGCGCCGTGGCTGACCAGCTACGATCCGGGCGCACAGGATCTGGCACACCGTCTGGCGAAGCCTTCCTCCCTGCACTGGCTGGGGACTGATGAACTGGGACGCGACACCCTGAGCCGTATTCTTTACGGTGGCCGTATCACGCTCGGCATGGTGATCGTGGTGGTGGCGATTGTTGCCCCGCTGGGTCTGCTGATTGGCTGTGTGGCTGGCTATGCCGGTGGCCTGCTGGATCGCATTCTGATGCGCATCACCGACATCTTTCTGGCCTTCCCGCGTCTGATTCTGGCACTGGCGTTCGTCGCCGCCCTCAAACCCGGCATTGAAAGCGCCATTCTGGCCATCGCCCTCACCGCCTGGCCGCCGTATGCCCGACTGGCACGCGCAGAAACCATGCAGGTGCGCGGCACGGATTATATTGCCGCCTGCCGTCTGACCGGCGCGACGCCTGCCCGCATCGTGCTGCGCCACATCATGCCGCTGTGCGTACCGAGTCTGGTGGTGCGTATCACCCTCGACATGAGTTCAATCATTATCACCGCAGCGAGTCTGGGCTTTCTGGGCATGGGCGCACAGCCACCGTCACCGGAATGGGGCGCGATGATTGCCACCGCCCGCCGGTTCCTGTTCAGCGAATGGTGGGTACCGCTCATTCCGGCCATTGCCATTTTCGTGACATCTCTGGCGTTTAACTTCCTCGGCGACGGGCTGCGTGACGTCCTCGATCCTAAGGAGCAATGATGCTGGTTGATATCAAAGATCTGCATATTACCTTTCAGACCAACAGCGGCAGTTTCGACGCTGTTCGCGGCGTATCGCTGTCGTTAGACAAAGAAAAGTTCGGCATCGTCGGCGAGAGCGGATCCGGTAAATCCCTCACCGCCCGTTGTCTGATGAACCTGCTGCCCTCCAGCGCGAAATGCCGCGCAGAGACCCTGTCTTTCGACGGCATTGATTTGCGCTATGCAAGTGAAAAACAGATGCGGCAAATTCGCGGCAAGCGCGTCGGCTTCATTTTGCAGGATCCGAAATACTCCCTGAATCCGGTGATGCCGATCGGTAAACAGGTGGCCGAAGCCTGGCAGACCCATAAAGGCGGATCGAAAAAACAGGCCATGAACGCGGCGATTGAACTGCTGGATCAGGTGCGTATCCGCGACCCGCATAAAGTGGCTGAACGGTATGCGCACGAGGTCTCGGGCGGGATGGGCCAGCGCGTGATGATTGCCATGATGCTGGCCCCGGATCCGGAACTGATGATTGCAGACGAACCGACCAGCGCGCTGGATGCCACCGTTCAGGCCGAAATCCTGCGTCTGCTGGATGATCTGGTGTCGAGCCGTGGCATGGGGCTGATTCTGATCAGTCACGACCTGCCGCTGGTGTCGAAATTTTGCGATCGCGTGGCGGTAATGTATGCCGGGCGTATCGTCGAAACCTTACAGGCCGGTGATCTGCTGAAAGCACAGCATCCTTACACGCGCGGGCTGCTGGAGTGTCTGCCATCCCTGAAACATCCGCGGGACAGACTGCCGGTTCTGGTGCGTGACGAAGCATGGAAAACCTCATGACAGAAGAATCCTCTCCTTTAGATAACAGCAAAATTGTCCTGAACAATTTGCGCATCGCGTTTGGCGATACCGAAGTGGTGAAAGGCGTGAGTTTCAGCGTCGCCCCCGGGGAATGTTTCGGCATTGTGGGGGAAAGCGGCTCGGGGAAATCCACCATTTTACGCGCACTGGCCGGACTGAATCAGGCGTGGTCAGGCGGGATGGTGATTGGTGGTGAAGATCAGACGCCCGTTCGCCAGAAACGCTTTTTCCGCCGCGTACAGATGGTGTTTCAGGATCCCTACGGTTCCCTGCATCCGCGTCAGACCATTGACCGCATTCTCAGCGAGCCGCTGATCGTTCACGGTTTTCTGAATATCGAAAAACGGATCACCGATGCGCTGGCTGAAGTCGGCCTGCCGCAGGCCGTGCGCTTTCGCTTTCCGCACCAGCTATCCGGCGGCCAGCGCCAGCGTGTCGCTATTGCGCGGGCGATGATTTCAGAACCGGAAATTTTACTGCTCGATGAGCCGACGTCCGCGCTGGATGTTTCGGTGCAAGCGGAGATCCTCAACCTGCTGAGCGATCTGCGTGAACGCCGCAAGCTGACGTATATTCTGGTCAGTCACAATCTGGCGGTGGTAACGCATCTTTGCACCAGCATTGGCGTGATGATCGGTGGTGAAATGGTCGAGCTTCTGAGCGCGGACGATTTAAGGATGGGCAACGTCAGCCATCCGCATACCGCAGAGTTACGATCGTTAAGTCTCAGTTTAGAGGAGCCTGAATAACCGTTTCTGCAGGGAACGTATTTGGGTTTCACGGGCAGCATGGCTGCCCACTTTTTCACTGATAGACAGTCTGTGGAGACGCTAATGACATCTGATTTACAGTGGCACGCCGCGGAAGCGACGGCAAAAAACATCACCAAAAGCTGGGACAAACCCGGTGAACCGGGCGGTGCCATCACGCTTTTCGACAGTAAAACACTGCGGGGTTTTGCCACCGGCGGACTGGCCAATCTCACCACCGCCACCCCCTTCAGTATTGATTCTGTGGTCCGTTATGCCTCTGTCACCAAACACATTTTCGCCACGCTGGCGTTGCTCAAAAGCGATGCGGGTCTTTCGCCCGATGATCCGCTCGGCCAGTATTTACCTCAGCTGAAAGCGCCCATGTCACAGGTGACTGTCGGACAGGCGCTGGATATGACCGGCGGATTAGCGGACGTGCGCGAGACCCTGTCGCTGCTGGGTACTTCTGTTTATAACGTCAGCGACGCCGGGGCGATCATGGATTTTCTGGCGCAGGACGGCACGCTGAATTTTCCGGCGGGGACAGAGATTTCTTACAGCAATACCGGTTACCGGCTGGTGGAAGAAATCCTCAAACAGAAAGGCATCTTGTTTGAAGATTTGCTGCAAACGCATATCGCACAGCCGCTGGATATCGCCTTCACCGCACCGGAAACCTGGTTCGATATCGTGCCGGATCTGGTGCCCGGTTACTGGCAGGACACGACCGGCTGGAAAACGGCGGTCGCCGGTTTACATTTGTCGGCATCCGGCAGCCTGACCGGCAGCCTGCGCTCCCTTTCCGTCTGGTTGCAAAGCCTGCTGGCAGATAACGGGCCGGGCGCGGGCGTACTGAAAACCCTGACGGCACAACGTTATCTGCACGGCGATATTCCTTCCGCGTACGGGCTGGGTACCACCTCAACCCGCATCGGTGAACATACGTTGTACGGTCACGGCGGCTCCCATGCCGGGTATAAAACCTATTTCCTGCTGCATCCTGAACTGGATGCCGGCGTGGCGCTGGTATCCAACCGCGAAGACACCACCGCCTACACGCACGCGCTGACCGTGATGTCTTCCCTGCTCGCCACCCCTTTACCTGCCCGCAGCCATGCGCTGCCGGATGGCTTATACGCCAGCGTCGCCGAACCCTACTGGCTGAAAGTCAGCAACGGCACCGCCAGTTATCTCGGGTCTGCCGATAATTTGTATCAGGGCGAGGATGCCGGTGAAGCCATCACCTTATCAGCGCATATGCCCATGCGTCTGCGCTGGGACGGCACCGCCATTCAGGGGGAAATCGGCCATGCACCGCGTTACTTCACGCCGGTGGAACCGAACGATTGCCTGAAAATGGTTCAGGGGCGCTGGTATCATCCTGAGTCAAAAGCGGCTTTCGATATTGATGGCGATCAGTTGCGGATGGGCGTCGGCACGTTGCGCGCCAGCGGTCAGCTGACCTCGCTGGGTGCGGGACGCTTGCTGGTGGAACTGCCCGACGGCCCGTGGAAGAAAAACTTCTGTCTTTACTTCCAGGGCTACAATGTCCGGCTGATTTCCAACCGCAGCAGGGTGCTGAGTTTCCGCCGTGATGAATGCCGCAGCCGCTGGCAGGCTGAGGAATAACGCTCCCTGAGTGACCTTCCGCACCGCGCCGCCCGGCACCTGTCTGGCGGCGTTTTTATCCGCTTCCCTGCCGCAATAACACCTCAAACCGTGACTCACTTCAAATAAACCCTGCGTTTGAACGGGGGATAGCACAAACCTCCCGTTCAGGGAGGTTTGTTTTGTTAACTCCGTCACATTTCGTTAATGGTTATGGATCATATGGTTCATAACAGCACAATATGTTCAATCCTTATGTCACAAGGCCTGCCAGCCCGATTTGCTCATAATATCCTCACAAACTCTCCTGAGAAGTAGTTACCCTGCGCAATCGTCACTTTTGCTGTTTTGTTAATTGCATTAACATCCGCGAAACAAAAAACAATAGCATTGCGCTGATTGTGGCATTAAGAAACACGCTCGAGTGTTCCGTCCACCCACGCCTTATTGTTTTTAATATTATTAAGTTACCGACTTTATTTTACTTTTCGTTCACTAAAAACCTGTTACGCAATGTTTTGCTACTGCCACAAGGGATGAGTTTATGTCTGTTAAAAAACGCACTGTACAGGCACTGTTTTGTGCCACTTCTCTGTTATTTTCTGCCACCTCCGTTCTGGCGGCGGAGCATCCGCAACTGGATAATGCGCAGGCAGCCAAAGTGATCGACAGTGTGAAATCCACACTGGCCGGACTGAACAGCACCGGTTGCGTCGCCGTTGTTGATGCATCTGGTTCATTACTGGCTTTCCAGCGCCTCGACGGTTCTCCGGCCGGCTGTGTTGATGCCTCCATCGGCAAGGCACGCACTTCTGCGTTGTACCACGCGCCGTCGCTGAAATTTATGCAACGTCTGCAGGGCGGCGAAACCACGGTGCTGGCGATCCCTCACGCCGTGGCACTGGGCGGCGGTTTCCCGCTGACACTTAACGGCGAAGTCGTCGGTGCTGTCGGTGTCAGTACGCCGAAGCAGGACATCGATAACCAGTCTTCTGAAAAAGCAGCCAGCGTTCTGAAATAAACAGGCTGCATTCCCGGTAAAAACTGATGGCCACGCCCGTGGCCGTTTATACGGAACATCACTCCATGATCAATCTTTCTCGTCGCCGGTTGGTTCTCGGCACGGCGGGCGTACTGGCTGCGGGTATCAGCAGCCAGATGCTTGGCGGTGGCGTATTTGCCACGCTGGCGCAGGCCGCACCACCACTGGCTTCCGCCGTGACCATGCCCGCCAGTTTTATGAAACTCTCAGAACAACTCACCGGCATGGATAGCCTGGAACCGCATCTCGGTCAGGCACTGTACAGCTGGCTGCATCAGGCGCAAAACAACGCTCAGCTCGACACTCAACTCGACGCCCTGTCGGCGCTGATCACCGCGCACAGCACTGTGGTGGGTGACGATTTGCATCAGCTTCTGGCACAACAACCGGCAGAACTGGCGGCGCTATACCAGCAACTGGTCAGCGGCTGGTATCTCGGTGTGGTCGGTCAGCCCGGCAGCCAGAAATGCATCGGCTTCGAAAATATCGTCAGCTATCAGTTGCTGAAAAATAACCTGCTGCCGCCAAGCTACGCACCGGGCGAACCGAATTTCTGGGTCAACAAACCTGCTGTACCGCAACAACATTCCACGGAGGTGATTGCTCATGGCTGATGCCCTGAATGCAGATGTCGTCGTTATCGGTGCCGGTATCGCCGGTTCCCTCGCCGCGCTGAAAATGGTCAAAGCCGGTGTGTCCGTGCTGATGCTCGATTCCGGACCGGTAATCAAACGCGACGAAGCCGTTGAACTGTTCCGTCAGTCGCCGCTGAAAGGCGATTTTACCGAGCCGTATCCGCCAAAACCCTGGGCGCCGCAACCGAAGTTTCAGCCGAAAGATAACAATTACCTGATCCAGAAAGGTCCGGATATCTATGCAGCGCAGTACCTGCGTGGCGTCGGCGGCACCACCTGGCACTGGGCGGGACAGGCGTTCCGTTTGCTGCCAAACGACATGAAGATCAAAACGCTGTATGGCGTCGGGCGCGACTGGCCGATCAGTTATGAAGATCTGGAACCCTATTACACCGAAGCGGAAATTCAGATGGGCGTTTCCGGTGACGATGCGCTGGATTCCCCGCGCTCGCAGCCTTATCCGCTGCCGGGCATTCCGCTGCCATACGGGTTCGACCGCATCAGCAAACGTATTGCCAGACTCGGTTACGTGCTGGGCATCGGCCCGCAAGCGCGTAACAGCATTCCTTACGACGGCCGCCCTGCCTGCTGTGGCAACAATAACTGCATGCCGGTCTGCCCGATTGATGCGCAATACCACGGTGGCATTTCAGCGCGTAAAGCGATTGAAGCCGGTGTGCGCGTGATTGCCAACGCCGTGGTGTACAAAATCGAAGCCAATGACAACGGTGACATCGTGGCCGTGCATTATCTTGATGCCGACAAAGTCACCCATAAAGTCACCGGTAAACGCTTTGTGCTGACCGCCAATGGCATCGAAAGTCCGAAACTGCTGCTGATGTCCACCAGCGAGAAATACCCGAACGGCATCGCCAACAGTTCCGGCATGGTCGGTCGCAACCTGATGGATCACCCCGGTACCTCCGTTGAATTTTATGCCGATGAACCGGTGTATTTCGGGCGCGGTCCGATGCGTCCGGGCAGTATTAACAATCTGCGTGACGGCGATTTCCGCAGTGACCGCTCAGCGTTACGTATCGACGTGGCGAACACCTCACCGGTGCGCTATCTGACCGAGCGTCTGGTGCGTCAGGGCTATTACGGCAAGGCGCTGAACGACAAACTGACCTATCAGTCCGAGCGTTTCATCCAGCTGAAATGCCTGCTGGAAATGCTGCCGGAACCGGAAAACCGCGTCGTGCTGAGCAAAACCGAGAAAGACGAATGGGGTATTCCGCGTCTCGAAGTGCATTACAAATTCCCGGAATACGTGCACCGCGGCTATGACCAGTCGATGCTCGATTTCCAGAAAATCGTCAAAGAGATGGGCGGCACCGACGTGGTGTACAGCAAGCGTGGTGTCTACGACAACAACCAGCACATCACCGGCACCATGATCATGGGCAGCGATCCGAAAGATTCGGTGGTGGACGGCGACTGCCGCACCCACGACCACCCTAACCTGTTCATTGCCGGTACCGGCATCATGCCGTCGGCCTCGACGGTGAACTCCACGCTGTCCGGTACGGCGCTGGCATTACGACTGGCTGATACGGTGCTGAAAAGCCTGGCCTGATTGATTTTCTGAGGAATGAGCAATGAAAATGACATTCATGCTGGCCGCATTGCCACTGCTGGTGGCGACCAGCGCCCTGGCGGATGATGCGACGGGCAACGCGGCGTTAATTAAGCGTGGCGAATATCTGGCGATCGCCGGGGACTGTACCGCCTGCCATACCGCGCCGGGCGCGGAGGCCAGCGCGAAATTTGGCGGCGGTTATCCGCTGGCGTCGCCGTTCGGGGTGATTTACGGCACCAATATTTCATCGGACAAGCAGTTTGGTATCGGCAGCTGGACCGACGACGAATTCGTGCGGGCGGTGCGGGAAGGTGTCGGTAAAGACGGACAACAGCTGTATCCGGCGATGCCTTACGACTCTTTCACCAAAATGAAACGCGACGATGTGTTAGCGATCAAAGCCTATCTGATGTCACAACCTGCGGTGCATTCAGCGGGGCCGCAGACTGACTTGTCGTTCCCGTTCAACCAGCGCTGGGGCATGCGCGTGTGGAAGATGTTTAACTTCGACAAAGGCGAGCTGAAAAACGATCCGTCAAAATCAGCCGACTGGAACCGGGGCGCTTATCTGGTGGAAGCCCTTGAACACTGCGGCACCTGCCATACGCCGCGAACCCTGACCATGGGAATGGACACCGACAAGGCGTTTTCCGGCGGAGATTTAGGGTCATGGGTCGCCTTTAACATTACGCCGGATAAAAATGCCGGGATCGGCAACTGGTCGCAACAGGAACTGGTGACCTATCTGAAAACCGGTTTTGTGGCCGGTAAAGCCTCCGCGTCAGGCGCGATGTCAGAAGCCATTGAACACAGTTTGCAGCATCTTTCTGACGCTGACCTGAATGCCATTGCGACCTATATCCGCGCCGTGCCTGCCGTCGGTGATGACAAGCAAACCAAACCGCGTGATGCGTGGGGTCAGCGTGATCAGGATGTCTATCCGTTGCGCGCCGAAGGCCAGACCATCGATCAGTCGGCGGCGGCGCTCTTTAATGCCAGTTGCGCAGCCTGTCACGGTAAAGGCGGCGAAGGCAGCGGTGAAGGTTTCCATGCTTATCCGTCGCTGTTCAGCCACACCAGCACCGGTTCGTATGACAGCCGCAATCAGGTTTCGGTGATCCTCAACGGCGTGCAACGCCATATGGAGAAAGGCGAAATCATGATGCCGTCGTTTGCCAATCAGCTGAATGACGATCAGATTGCGACGCTGAGTAATTATGTCAGCACGCAGTTCGGTAATCCGGCGGCGGCAACGGTGACCGCGAAGGACGTGGCAAAAATGCGCAAAGCAGCCGATCTGACCTATCCGCCGAAAATAGAAGAAGGCACGCAGAAATAATCTGCTTGCTGGTCAACATCAAAAGGAGCCGGATTGCGGCTCCTTTTTATAATTTGGAATAATGACGTTTGTGCCCCAGCGCCGCCAGTGTCAGTATCGAACTGCCCACCACGCGGTTTTTGCCCTGCCGTTTCGCCTCATAAAGCGAGAGATCGGCCAGTTTCAGTGACTTACGGATAATCATGCCCGGCAGATAGAGCGACACCCCCAGCGACACCGTCACTTTAAGCTCGCGTCCGTCCTCAAGCATGATCACGCAGTTTTCCACTTCCTGACGGATACGTTCGGCAATCGACAACAGCGTGTCCGGATCGTAGGCCGACGTCATGATCAGAAACTCCTCGCCGCCGTAACGCCCGGCAAAATCATCGTTGCGGGTCAGATGGCGCAGTAAACGCCCGACTTCAATTAATACGCGATCTCCGACCAGATGCCCCAGCGTGTCATTCACCCGTTTAAAGTTATCAATATCCAGCAGAATTAATCCGCAGGCTTCGCGCTGGATCTGCCGCTGCGCCAGCCAGTAATCAATACTGGCGCGATTATTAATTTGCGTCAGTTCATCAGTGGCAGCCTTCACGCGAATGGTGAAGACTTTATTCATATAGATTTCTTTATAATTTAGCGCGTGATAACACAAGATCATGCAGAACGCCGCAATCACCTGATAGAAAATAAGTTCTGTCCACGGCACTTTAATGCCATGCAATCCCGACACCAGCAGCAAGCGGAAAATACCGACCAGCACAATCGTAATGTACAATTCCCGATGTTTACGCCTGCGCCAGACCCGGAATATAAATAAGGTGCCGAGAATAATGGCGATAAACAGATTATTGAGGGTGAGCATTCCGCTGAAAAAGAACGCCGTCAGGAAACTGCACAACCCGCTCAGCCAGCCGCCAAAAAATGTCACTAAAATCATGGGCAACATTTCAAAACTGAACGACAGGTTGTCCGTCAGCACGAGCTGATTGCCGCGCAGATAAAGCGCCGTAATCCCGGCAATGACGCCAAATATCACCCGTTTCCAGTGGGAACCCTTGAAGGTAAAAGGTTCGCTGCGACTCAGTACAAAAAAACTGATTGAAAGCGTGGCATACGTAACGCAAATATCCGCATACAAACTCCACAGCGACAAGATGTCCGGCATAGATAAGTGCGTCCTCCCACGCTTTCCCCGGCTGATTTACGGGTATTAACTTAAATATAGATGATGAATGCCTTCATCGTATTCATGTGTCAAATATCTGGCGGCACATCACATTGCGAAGAATTACACTGAAAGGTGTGCCGTCCCCCTTTGTGTTAACAAGCCTTGATTTATGTCTACGCGAGGCGGGTCTGAAAGGCGTAGGCTACGTTTTTTCCGGTGAAGGAATACCGGGTTGATATCCATTCTTCTGTCAGGTGATTTATATCCTATGAATACTTCAGGAAGACGCCATATCAGGCCATTCAGCGCACTGATAGACGCCTGTTTTCGTGAAAAATATACGCTTCAACGTTTACTCAAAGATGCCATTGCGGGCGTCACCGTGGGAATTATTGCCATCCCGCTGGCGATGGCGCTGGCGATAGGCAGTGGTGTACCGCCGCAATACGGGCTGTATACGTCGGCCATTGCCGGGATTGTCATTGCGGTTTTCGGCGGATCGCGTTTCAGCGTCTCCGGTCCGACGGCGGCCTTTGTCGTCATCCTCTATCCCGTGTCACAGCAATTCGGTTTGTCCGGGTTATTGCTGGCAACCCTGATGTCAGGCGTCATGCTTCTGCTGATGGGGCTGGCGCGCTTCGGGCGGCTGATTGAATACATTCCGCTGCCGGTCACGCTCGGCTTTACTTCCGGCATTGCGATCACCATCGGGACGATGCAGTTTAAAGACTTCTTCGGTCTGACCATGGCGACGGTGCCGGAGCATTATCTGAGCAAAGTTGCCGCGCTGGTGATGGCGCTGCCGACGCTGGATACCGGCGATGCGGCCATCGGCATCGTGACGCTGGGCGTGCTGATTATCTGGCCGAAACTGGGATTACGCATCCCCGGACATCTTCCGGCGCTGCTGGCGGGCTGCGCGGTGATGGCCGTCTTCATGCAGGCCGGGCATCCGGTGGCCACCATCGGTTCGCGTTTCCACTTTCTGTTGCCCGACGGTTCACAGGGCAATGGTATTCCGCCGATTCTGCCGCAGTTCGCGCTGCCCTGGGGGCAACACGGTGAGGCGGGCCTCAGCTGGTCGCTGGTTCAGGCGTTGTTACCGGCGGCGTTTTCAATGGCCATGCTCGGCGCGATTGAATCCCTGCTGTGTGCCGTGGTGCTCGACGGCATGACCGGTAAGAAACACCATTCCGACAATGAGCTGATCGGTCAGGGTATCGGGAATATGGTCAGCCCGTTCTTTGGTGGCATTACCGCAACGGCGGCGATTGCCCGTTCCGCGGCGAACGTTCGCGCCGGTGCGACGTCACCGGTATCGGCCATTATTCACTCGCTGCTGGTGATCCTCGCCCTGCTCATTCTCGCCCCGCTGCTGTCATGGCTGCCGCTGGCGGCCATGGCGGCGCTGCTGCTGATGGTGGCATGGAACATGAGTGAAGCGCATAAAGTGGTGGATTTGCTGCGTCGTGCGCCGAAAGACGACATTCTGGTGATGCTGACCTGCATGAGCCTGACGGTGCTGTTCGACATGGTGATTGCCATCACCGCCGGTATCGTCATGGCATCGCTGCTGTTTATGCGCCGTATCGCCAAACTGACCCGTCTGACGGAAGTACTCGCCGATACCCCGGAAGATACGCTGGTATTGCGGATTAACGGCCCGCTGTTCTTTGCCGCCGCAGAACGTATTTTCAGTGAGTTACAGGTGCGCAGCGAAGGCAAGAAAGTCATTGTTCTCTTATGGGATCGCGTGGCCGTTCTGGACGCCGGTGGTGTCAGTGCCTTGCGTCATTTCATCGACACCTTGCCGAAGGATACCGAACTGCGGATGGCTGAGATCCCTTTCCAGCCGCTGAAAACGCTGGCCCGCGCCAGAATGCAGCCGGTGGAAGGCAAACTGAGTTTCCACAGTTCGTTGCACGACGCGCTGTAAAAAGCCGATCCGCTAAACGACAAAGGCGACCCGAGGGTCGCCTTTGTTTTATCTGGCTGAGACAGATTATTTGCTGGTATCGAGCGCCGGGAAGCTTTTCACCAGATCGTCGATGGCTTTCATCTGCACCAGGAACGGCTCCAGTTTATCCAGCGGCAATGCAGAAGGACCGTCGCATTTCGCGTGTTCCGGATCTTCGTGCGCTTCGATGAACAGACCTGCAATACCGACCGCCATACCTGCGCGCGCCAGTTCTGCCACCTGCGCACGACGACCGCCGGAAGCGGCACCGAACGGGTCACGGGTTTGCAGGGCGTGGGTTACGTCGAAGATCACCGGATGGCCGCCGGTAGCATTGATCATCACGTTCATGCCCAGCATGTCGACAACCAGGTTGTCATAACCGAAGTTGCTGCCGCGATCACACAGAATCACCTGATCGTTGCCGCCTTCTTTAAATTTGTCGACGATGTTACCCATCTGACCCGGGCTGACGAACTGAGGTTTTTTCACGTTGATGACCGCGCCGGTTTTCGCCATCGCTTCAACCAGATCAGTCTGGCGGGCCAGGAAGGCTGGCAACTGAATCACATCCACGACTTCGGAAACAGGCTGTGCCTGCCAGGATTCATGAACGTCAGTGATGATTTTCACGCCGAATGCTTTTTTCAGCTCCTGGAAAATCTTCATGCCTTCATCCAGACCCGGACCACGGTAAGAATGAATAGATGAGCGGTTGGCTTTATCGAAAGACGCCTTGAACACGTAAGGAATGCCCAGTTTCTGTGTCACGGTGACGTAATGTTCACACACCCGCATCGCCATATCGCGCGATTCGAGTACGTTCATCCCACCGAACAACACAAACGGCAGATCGTTGGCGACGTTGATGTCCTGAATGCTAACCACTTTATGTTTCATGCTTTGGCCTTTTTAGTGATAAATCTTTCACCCGGCAAGAGGATAACGTCTTGTTTTATCTTGTCTTGCCCGATGTGACGTAAGGTAAGTATAAATTAGTGCAAGGTGACTTGCTTGTGCTCGATCGAATGGATCTGCACTTTAATCACTTCTGAAATCGGGTCTTCCGGGCACTGTTCAACAAAATAGTTGAGATCAGAAATCGCCACATGGTCGCATTCCAGCTGGGCGTAAATCAGCCCGCGGTCGCGGATTTCATACGGATCTTCCGGATCAAACTGCAGCACCGTTTCGCTGGCACGCAGCGCCAGTTCGAACTGTTTCTCTTCCATCAGCGCGGCTTTCAGCGTATCGAGCATCTTACGCACGATCAGCGTATTTTCCGCTTCATCCAGATCATCGTCTTCGATTTCCGCCATCACGCCCAGATTGCCTTTCAGCCACACGCTGAGCATATGCTCGTTGAGCGTGTCGCCGTTAATCGGGTTGAGCAGCCACATCTCTTCATCGAGCCAGTCGGCACGCATAATGAGCTGGGTCGGAAAAATCACCGGCATCAGCGGCAAATCCAGCTCATGGGCGATATGCAGGAAAATCACGCCAAGCGACACCGGCGTGCCCTGACGGGATGACAGCACTTTGTCTATCCAGATGGCATCAGAAAGCCGGTAAACGCCGCCCGCCCCGCCAAATCCCCAGGTCCGGTAGAACAGTTCAATCAACGCTTCGAGCTGCTGATCCTGATCCAGATCTTCAGGAACGACACGGCGTGCTTCATCGACCAGCGCTTGTAACTGGTGGCGAACGTCGTCCGCATTGAAATCAAAACGCACGGATTCCGTTACTTTGATCACTCCGGTACTGAGCGGAGCGGTGTTAAATTCAAAATCAGCAAGGGTACTCATAGTTATCCCATTAGCAGCGGTATTTTCGTCAGCGCCAGTTTAAGAATCAGATACAGGCAAGCGAGCGCCAGAATAAAGGCCAGCCAGCGGGTTTTCTGACTGACGGGTCGCTTGCTCAGGGCCACAAAACCCAGCGCGATATAGATAATAACGCCAAAAATCTTTTCGGTCAGCCAGGTTCCCTGCGGGCTGAACGGATAAAAGTGTGTGATGAAGATAAGCGAAATACCGCTTAATAACAGCAACGTGTCCACGATATGTGGAACGATCTTCACCCAGCGTTTCTGCATCATAGCAGAACCCGCCCATTTCCAAAAAAATCGTAAAACAAACAAACCAATACTCAGGGTGATCGTGACCAGATGCAGATGCTTAATCCAGACATATGCCATTGTCCGTTTCCTTTGTTTTTTAGATTTTTATTCATTGAAGTGATGACTAAGGGCGTGCGGAAATCCACTGACCAAGCGTGACACGGTCATTGTCCCCGTAATCTTTCACGGTCCCGACCTGCTGATAACCGGCATCACGGAACAGCGCCTGCACATCAGATGCCTGCTGCCAGCCGTGCTCCAGCAATAACCAGCCCCCCTGCTGAAGATACGCGGGTGCCGCCTGAATGATATGAGCCAGATCAGCCAGACCGGCGTTTTCTGCTACCAGCGCGCTGGCAGGCTCAAAACGCACATCGCCTTCACTCAGATGGGGATCGGCAGCATCAATGTACGGCGGATTGCTGGCAATCAGCGCGAAACACTCGCCTTCTACCGGCGCAAACCAGCTACCCTGCAAAAACCGCGCATTGGGGATCGCCAGCTTTTGCGCATTATGTTGCGCCAGGCTGACTGCATCAGGTTGCAAATCGACGCCGGTGACCTGACAATCCGGGCGCTCACTGGCCAGCGCCAGCGCAATCGCACCGGTTCCTGTGCCGAGATCCAGCACGCTGACAGGTTCTGCAGGTAATCGCATCAGCGCCTGTTCAACCAGACACTCGGTATCAGGACGGGGGATTAATGTTGCGGGAGAAACAGATAAGGGCAGCGACCAGAACTCGCGCTCACCGGTCAGATACGCCACCGGTTCGCCCTGCTCGCGTCGCGTCAGCAGAGTGTCCAGTTGTTGAAGTTGTTCAGCGGTCAGCGGCGTTTCGCCGAATGCCATAATAAAGGTTCTTGCCCGGCCGGTGACAAAGCCGAGCAAAATTTCAGCATCCCGCTTCGGGCTTTCACCCGCAGCAAGACGACGGGTGGCATCACGCAGCCAGGACTGAAAATCCATCAGTCCTGCTCAGACAGCGCGGCGAGTTGGTCAGCCTGATATTCCTGCACGATCGGCTGGATCAGACTGTCGAGTTTGCCTTCCATCACTTCATCAAGACGGTAAATCGTCAGATTGATACGGTGGTCGGTCACACGCCCCTGCGGGAAGTTATAGGTACGGTTACGGTCGGAACGGTCACCGCTGCCGAGCAGGTTACGGCGTGTCGAAGACTCTTCCGCCTGACGTTTCGCCATTTCTGCCGCCCGGATACGCGCGCCCAGCACAGACATCGCTTTGGCTTTGTTTTTATGCTGCGAACGTTCGTCCTGACATTCCACCACAATACCGGTTGGAATGTGGGTAATACGGATAGCAGAATCGGTGGTGTTAACGTGCTGGCCGCCTGCGCCCGATGAACGGAAGGTATCAATACGCAAATCGCCCGCGTTGATTTCCGGCAGTTCGGCTTCAGGAATTTCCGGCAATACCGCCACGGTACAGGCGGACGTATGGATACGCCCCTGAGATTCAGTTTCCGGCACACGCTGAACGCGGTGACCGCCTGACTCAAATTTGAACTGACCGTAAACGCCGTCGCCGCTGATTTTGGCAATCACTTCTTTATAGCCGCCGTGTTCACCTTCGCTGGCGCTGACAATTTCCACACGCCAGCGACGCGATTCAGCGTAACGGCTGTACATACGGAATAAATCACCGGCAAAGATGGCTGCTTCATCACCGCCGGTTCCGGCGCGAATTTCAAGGAAACAACCGCGTTCATCATCAGGATCTTTTGGCAGCAGCAGAAGCTGTAATTTCTGTTCGAGTTCTTCGAGAGTGGCTTTGCAGTCTTTGATCTCGTCCTGTGCCATTTCGCGCATCTCAGGATCGTCGAGCATCATTTCGGCCGTTTCTAAATCGTCCTGCGCCTGACGCCAGGCCAGAAAACATTCGGAGACGGACGTTAACTGAGAATATTCGCGGGAAAGACTGCGGAATTTATCCTGATCAGCGATAACGCTGGCATCGCCAAGCATCGCCTGCACTTCTTCGTGGCGCTCTTGTAACGCTTCCAGTTTGGCAACAATAGAAGGCTTCATGCGTGGTGTTTAACCCTGTGAGAAAAGGAGAACTATTGCTGACCCAGCCCGAGGCTGTCGCGTAAAATTTGCAAACGCTCCACGTCACCGTCGCTGGCTGCCTGTTGCAGGGAACGGGTTGGTGCGTGAATAAGGCGGTTTGTCAATTTATGGGCTAATTCATGGATCACCGCTTCGACGTCAGCACCCTGTGCAATGGCAGCCAGAGCTTTTGCTTGTGCGTCGGCGCGAATAATATCAGCACGCGAGCGATAATCACGAATAATTTCAACGGCTCCCTGCGAACGCAGCCAGGCCATGAAGTTGGAACTCTCCTGCTCGACGATGGTTTCCGCCTGAATGGCGGCCGCTTTACGCTGAGCAAGATTGTTTTGAATGATGCTGTGCAGGTCATCGACGCTGTACAGATAGACGTTAGCCAGTTTGCCCACTTCCGGCTCGATATCACGCGGAACGGCGATATCCACCATCAGCATCGGCTGGTTACGGCGGGCTTTTAATGCGCGCTCCACCATGCCTTTACCGATGATCGGCAGCGGGCTGGCGGTGGAACTGATAATAATGTCGGCTTCTGCCAGACGGGAATCGATATCCTGCAGACTGATCACTTCCGCATTCACTTCTGTTGCCAGCGACTGCGCGCGTTCACGCGTACGGTTGGCAATCATCATGTGACGAACATTGTGCTGATGCAGATGACGCGCCACCAGTTCGATGGTTTCACCCGCACCGACCAGCAACACATTCACTTCAGAAAGGGATTCGAAAATCTGACGCGCCAGCGTACAGGCCGCAAACGCCACAGAAACAGCACTGGCACCGATATCGGTTTCCGTGCGCACGCGTTTGGCGACGGAGAAAGATTTCTGGAACAGACGCTCCAGTTCACCGGAAACGGCCTGGCCGTTTTGCGATTCGGCGAAGGCTTTTTTGACCTGACCGAGAATTTGCGGCTCGCCCAGCACCAGCGAATCCAGACCGCTGGCGACACGCATCAGATGGCTGACGGCGTCATTATCATGATGCCAGTACAGACTTTTGCGGACTTCATCTTCACTGAGATGATGATAATCGCACAACCACTTCACCAGTTGCTCTTGCAGGTTTTCCTGTTGCTCGACACTCAGATACAGTTCAGTGCGGTTGCAGGTAGACAACACGACACCGCCCTGCACCAGCGGTTGCTGGAGCAGACTGGAGAGCGCCTGATCGAGGGTCTCGGGTGAAAAAGTTACCCGTTCACGCAGAGACACCGGGGCGGTTTTGTGGTTGATACCTAATGCAAGCAGGGTCATATGGGGAGCGATTATCGACTTATACTTTATAATAGTATGGGTTTACGTCTGCTGCGCATTCTACAAGATGCGCGAGATCAATAAAAGGCGAACAGCACCTTCGGTTAAATCCTTTTACACATCAGCATTGTCCCAAAACCTTTCAATCGCCGATCATCTGCGCAGGGTTGAGATCACCCGTCGCGCTGGCTGTGCTAAACTGACGCACGCCACATTTGCCCTGGCACCTCATTTCGCCAAAGCACAAAGGATTTAATCTGTTATGCCAATGCGTAAAGCACATTTTGTTCGCCTTCTCCCTCTTGCAAGCTTAGTCCTTGCGGCTTGTTCAATAAATGCACCGAAAGGCCCGGCGACCAGCCCGACATCTCCGCAATGGCGCGAGCATGAAGCTCAGGTGAAACAACTTGAGCATTATCAGACCCGTGGTTCTTTCGCCTATCTTTCCGATAAACAGAAAGTCTATGCCCGCTTCTTCTGGCAACAGTATTCTCCGGACAGCTACCGTTTATTGCTGACCAATCCGCTGGGCAGCACCGAAATGGAGCTGAAAGTGCAAAGCGGCATTGCGCAGCTGACCAATAATCAAGGCAAGCATTACACCAGTGATAATCCGGATGACATGATCCAGAAACTGACCGGTATGTCGATCCCGCTGGCTAACCTGCGTTTATGGATGCTCGGCCTGCCGGGTGATGGCACTGATTTCACCCTCGACAGCCAGTATCGTCTGTCTCAGGTGAATTTCACGCAGAATGGCAAACCGGGTACGGTGGTGTATCAGAGCTATGATGCCGATGCTAAACCTTCCCTCCCGCAACGTCTGGAAATGACCCAGGGCGAACAGCGCATCAAACTGAAAATGGATAACTGGACGTTAAACTGAGATGACACAGCAATTGTGGCCTTCTCCGGCTAAACTCAATTTGTTCCTTTATATCACCGGCCAGCGCCCGAATGGCTACCATGATTTACAGACACTGTTTCAGTTTGTCGATTACGGCGACAGCCTGAGTTTTCACCTCCGCGCGGACGGCAATATCGTGCTGACCACGCCGGTTGAAGGCGTGGCAAACGAAGATAATCTGGTGGTTCGCGCCGCCCGCCTGCTGCAAAAGCATGCGGGGATCACTCTGGGCGCTGACATTTCCCTGCAAAAACATATTCCGATGGGTGGCGGTCTGGGTGGCGGTTCGTCGAACGCAGCGACCGTGCTGGTGGCGCTGAATACGTTGTGGGCCTGTGGTTTATCCGATAGCGAACTGGTCAGGCTTGGTGTCACGCTCGGCGCGGATGTGCCGGTGTTTGTGATGGGGCATGCTGCCTTTGCTGAAGGCATTGGTGAGATTTTGCAACCGGTTGAACCGCAGGAAAAATGGTATCTGGTCGCCCACCCCGGCGTGAGTATTCCGACCCCGGTTATTTTTGGCGATCCTGAACTGACCAGAAATACAGCAAAACGCCCTGTTAATGTGCTTTTGAACACGCCTTACGCAAATGATTGCGAACCGATTGCGAGAAAACGTTTTTACGAGGTTGAACAGCTTCTTTCTTGGCTGTTAGAATACGCGCCGTCGCGACTGACCGGAACCGGTGCTTGTGTGTTTGCAGAATTCGACACCGAGTCTGCCGCCCGTCAGGTTTTGGACAAAATGCCATCGTGGAGTCGGGGTTTTGTTGCGCAAGGTGTTAATATTTCGCCGTTGCATCGTTTTCGTGACGTCTGGTTGAGAACTGCGGGCAAAGCGTAGAGAGTCACAGTGGTTTTGTGTCTGTTCTTTGCCAGCCAATTATTCAACAGATTTAAGTAGTAAGATTTAGAAGTATCGTGAGCATAATGCTTTGGTACCGCTCACCGCCCGGTGGTGCCAAAAGCCAATGTCTTCCCTGGACGCAAGCCTGAGGTTCTTCTCGTGCCTGATATGAAGCTTTTTGCTGGTAACGCCACCCCGGAACTAGCACAACGTATTGCCAACCGTTTATACACCAGCCTTGGTGACGCCGCCGTCAGTCGTTTCAGCGACGGTGAAGTAAGCGTGCAAATTAACGAAAATGTACGTGGCGGAGATATTTTCATTATCCAGTCCACCTGCGCGCCTACTAACGATAACCTGATGGAACTGGTCGTGATGGTTGATGCCTTACGCCGCGCCTCCGCTGGTCGTATCACAGCCGTTATTCCTTACTTTGGCTATGCACGTCAGGATCGCCGGGTGCGTTCTGCCCGTGTGCCCATCACCGCGAAAGTGGTTGCTGACTTCCTGTCCAGCGTGGGCGTTGACCGTGTTCTGACTGTCGACCTGCACGCAGAACAAATTCAGGGCTTCTTCGATGTACCTGTAGACAACGTTTTCGGCAGCCCTATTCTGCTCGAAGACATGCTGCAACAGAATCTGGAAAACCCGATTGTCGTTTCTCCGGACATCGGCGGTGTTGTCCGCGCCCGTGCCGTAGCAAAACTGCTGAACGACACGGATATGGCCATCATTGATAAACGTCGTCCACGCGCAAACGTTTCTCAGGTGATGCACATCATCGGTGATGTTGCGGGTCGTGACTGCGTGCTGGTTGATGACATGATCGATACCGGCGGCACCCTGTGTAAAGCTGCCGAAGCACTGAAAGAACGCGGTGCTAAACGCGTATTCGCTTATGCCACTCACCCGATCTTCTCCGGCAACGCGGTGGAAAACATCAAAAACTCCGTCATCGACGAAGTGATTGTCTGTGACACCATTCCGCTGTCTGCGGAAATCCGTGCGCTGAAAAAAGTCCGTACCCTGACCCTGTCAGGCATGCTGGCTGAGGCTATCCGCCGTATCAGCAACGAAGAATCCATTTCTGCCATGTTCGAGCATTGATCATCCTGCCCCTGTTTTCAGGGGCGTTTGTCGTGCCGGAACCAGAAATGCAAAAAACCGTTATCGTGTAAGCGACAACGGTTTTTTTTATGGTCAGGCTTTACTGCAGGCCAGTCACACTCAGGAATGGCGGTGTGACTTGCTGTTTGTGCAGCGGGAGTCGAAGTGACGCACCCACCAGTAACGATCTGCGACGCGTTCACGTCCGCCAATCCTCGCCCCTGCCAGCCACAAAATTGCGCCGACGAAGATGCTGGCGATGGCGCCATGCGCAAGGAACTGCGGCAGGCCAAGCTCAGGTAACTGATTTAATATGGAATAGCCAACACCAACGACCATTGTGAGCAAACCGAGTCCCATCAGGCCGTTGCCTAATACTGTTGCGGTTTTACGTTTCATCTGTCACCTCCAGTTGTCGATAGTCTTAGCATCATTGCTGTCTTGTCTTTTCCTGCCTTAACTATAGACGTCCCATCCGGTTCACTTTGCGGTCACGATCACAGACGGAGAACATTGAATGACAAATCTTTACGTTTTCCAGTCATATACGTTCGAAGGGTAAATAGTTAGCACTATAAACTATTCAAAAACCTGCCTATCTGCGGCGAATTAACGCGTCGGATGTTTGGCACAGCCAAAAGTGACAGGTAAACTAGCCCGCTACACCTCACCCGCTAAAGAAGTGAACATCGTGAGCAGCATTAAATTGATCGTTGGACTGGCCAATCCCGGCGCCGAGTACGCCCAGACCCGCCATAACGCCGGTGCCTGGTACGTCGACCTCCTCGCCCGCCAGCACAACCAGCAACTGAAAGAAGAAAGTAAGTTTTTTGGCTATACCGCCCGCCTGTCGCTGGCCGGTCAGGACGTGCGTCTGCTGGTGCCGACCACCTTTATGAACCTCAGCGGCAAAGCAGTACTGGCAATGGCGCAGTTCTACCGCATTGAGCCGGATGAAATTCTGGTCGCCCATGACGAGCTGGATATCCCGCCGGGCATGGCGAAAATTAAACTCGGTGGCGGTAACGGCGGCCATAACGGTCTGAAAGATATTCAGAGCAAATTCGGTAATAACCCGAACTTTTACCGTCTGCGCATTGGCATCGGCCATCCGGGTGATAAAAGCAAAGTGGTGGGATTTGTGCTGGGCAAGCCGCCAGCCAATGAACAGAAGCTGATTGACGATGCGATTGATGAGTCACTGCGCTGTACTGAACTGCTGATGAAGGAAGGCCTGGAAAAAACCATGCGCCGCCTGCATACGTTTAAAGCTGAGCTTTAATACTTTCCCGACACCTCGTTTTTTCAAGGGCGCAATATTTTGCGCCCTTTTGCTTTCTTAAAGCGGCTCGTCGAAACGCAGTAAACGTCCGGCGTTACCCAGCACCAGCAAGGTGCTGAGATTGTGCAGCAACGCGGCAATCAGTACGCCGCCCGCGCCAAGCCATCCCAGCGCGGCCGCCGCCATGACGATCAGCGTCCAGCCCAGCCCTATCAGCACATTCACTTTCAGTACGTGACGGCATGCCCGGCTCAGGCGGACACAGGTGCCCAGACGACGTAAATCGCTGCCGATCAGCACCACGTCGGCGGAGGCCAGTGCAATATCACTGCCGCCCGCGCCCATTGCAATCCCCACGACACCCGCTTTTAACGCCAGTGAATCATTAATGCCGTCACCGACCACCATCGGCCGGAAGCCCTGTGCGATTTGTGCAGAAACATGTTGCAGTTTATCTTCCGGCAACGCCTGCGCCACCACCTCATCGATACCCACTTCACCGGCAATACGATGGGCCACACTGGCGCGGTCGCCGGTTAACAGAAGCTGTCGTTGCAGCCCCAGCTGGCGCAGTTCAGCCAGCGCGGTCTGCGCCTCAGGCCGTAATGAATCCGCCAGCAACAGCCAGCCGATGAAACGCCCGTTCAGCGCCAGACCGACCAGCGGACCGTCATGTTCAGGTTCGTCCGTCACCGCGATACGGTTCTGGCTGAAAAAAGCAGGACGGCCCAGCAGCGCCTCGCCCTGTTCGGTTTGCGCCCGCACGCCCATGCCCTGCTGTTCTGACACGGCGTCGAGCGGCAAATAGTGGTCACGCGGCAGTAACTTCGCCAGCGCCCGGCTGACCGGATGACTGCTCGCAGCCCCCAGACTGGCCGCCAGCCGCAGCGCGGCTTCAGTGGATTGATTGTCCGCCAGCACGGTTCGTTGCAGATGCAGTTCGCCGTGGGTCAGCGTGCCGGTTTTATCCACCACAATGGCATTCAGCTCCGCCAGTTCCTCCAGAAATGCCGAACTGCGGATCAGAATACCGTGACGCGCGGCCACGGCGATCCCGGCGATGGCTGTGACGGGCGCGGAAAGCACCAGTGCGCACGGACAGGCGGCGACCAGCACTGCCAGCATGGCGTGAGCATCGCGGGTAACAAACCAGGTTGCCGCCGCAATCAGCAGGATCAGCACCAGATATTGTCCGGCATAACGTTCGAGCAGACGGGTGATCGGCGGCTTGGCGCGTTCTGCTTCCTGCATCAGCGCAATCACTTTTCCCAGCGTGGCTTGCGCACCGGTGCGTGTGATTTCGATCGTCAGCAGTCCGTCCAGATTAATGGCCCCGCCGAAAACGTCATCTCCCGCCCGGGCTTCCTGTGGCACAGATTCCCCGGTGATCGGCGCGGTATCCAGACTGGCGCTGCCGGATAAAACACGTCCATCGGCGGGCAGCCGGTCACCGGCACGCACTTCAACATGGTCGCCGGGTTGCAACAGGTGGTTATCGATCTCTTCAATCTTACCGTCAGGTAATATCCGGCGGGCGCGGCTGCGGGTCAGCTGGCTGAGGGCATCAATGGCTTCCTGTGAGCCGATCACACTGCGCTCCTCCAGAATATGACCAAAAATCATGATCCCCGGCAGCAAGGCGGCGGTCATCAGATCGCCGGTGGCCCACGCCCCGAGCATGGCTAACGCAATCAGCTGATCGGTCACGCCATGCAGGCTGGGATTGCGCAAACTGTAAATTGCAGAGCGCAGAACCGGCACCGCCACCAGCAGCGACGCGACGCCAAACAGAATCTGTCCGACATCGCTTTGCTGCGGGAATACCCCCTGCCAGATCCAGCCACACAGCAACAGACCCATTGCCGCCATCGCCAGAAGCAATTGCGCCGCCATGTTCCGCTGTTCATGGCGCGTTAACAGTGCCCCTTTCGATGGCGAAATTGGCGGTTCTTCAGAAGAAACAGACGTCACAGTAGTAATACCTCAGGGTTGAGAGGAAGGACGATCTGGCCCCGGCAGGATCAGATGTGCGTCGTCGTGGGGATCAACGGCCGTAACGCCGCCAGCATGGGCGAGAATGGCAGGCATCCGTTCGCGCCATAAACGCCAGAGTAATTCCGGGGAATGATCATCGGCCAGTTGCACGATGGTTGCGGTCTCCGTGGAAGCCCGTGCAATTTGTTCGCTGGCTTTGGCATGAGAAACCTGCAAAGCGCGGTCGGCCGACTGAACCGCATCCTGATGAACGCGGGCAGCCTCGTTACCGGCGCTGGCAATGTTTTGCTCCGCCTGCTGGCTGGCCGTCAGTACCGCGTTAAATGCATCAACCGCAGACGGTGGCAGAGATGACTGCACGTCCACGCGCCGCACCTCGATACCGGCGCTGCTGCCTGCCGCGCTGAGGGCCGCCAGTTGCTGATTAATGCCCTGACGTAAATCGCCGCGCAGCCGTTCACGACGTTCGGCAATATGATTGCCGTTACCCACCATTTCCGGACGCGCCACCAGAATGGTATCCAGATCGCGTGAGGCACAAATCGCCACCGCCGCATGCTCGGTTAAGCGATCCAGCGCCGGTAACACATGCTCCCCCTGCAACACAAACGCCACCGGATCGGTGATGACGTAATACACCTGCACATCCAGCTGAACCACACCGGCATCGCCGGTCAGCAGATAGCCCGCACCGGCGACCGCGTCACTTTTCTCGCCGCCGGTATTGGTCCATGCCGGGACAGTTTCCGCTCTCAGCAAAGCGGTAACATGATGTTCAATCACCCTGTCAGCGGCGGGTAAAATGTCCACCTGCTCCAGCGGTTCCGGCCACGCCAGAAGCAGCCCGGCTCCCGCCGTGCGGGAAACCGCCCCGAAGCGCATCACCACCGCACGCTTATCCGGCTCTATCTGCCGGACATTGGAAAACAGCCAGCTGGCGGCGGCAATCAGCGTCAGGACAAACAGCGCCAGATACGCCATCCGCCCCGCCTGAAACCAGGCATTTCCCTGAAAGCGGGATAACGGATTCATGGCCGCAATCCGCTGGTAGCAGCCGGTAATGTGGGCGGGCCTTCAACCAGTTGCCGGAACGGTGCCGCATCGGTGCGCAGCACCAGTTGTGTGCCCGGTGTCATCACATTGCTGAGCGTGTCGAGCGAGCGCAGCAGGTCGTATAATTCAGGGTTACCGGCACGGGCTTTGGCGTATATCGCCGCGCTCTGCACCTGCGCCTGCGCTTCAATATTGGCCGCGTTAACGGACGCATCGGCCTTCATCACGCGGGCGTCGCGTTCAGCAGAAGAACGGATTTCCGCCGCCTGTCGCTTGCCCTCGGCAGAACGCTCGGTGGCGATGGTTTCCCGTTCTGCACGCATGCGATCCACGGTTGCATCGAGCGTGACTGAAGGTAACGTCAGCCGTTCAACGCCCACCTGCACCAGTTCGATGCCATAGCTGTCGAGCAACTGACGGGCAATCTGGTCATGCAAATGCTGTTCAAAACCGGAGAGACGAATTTTGCTGGCGTCGGTGTTGACCAGATCCGCCAGCGCAAAACCGCTGGTGGTGGTTTCCAGCGCCGAACCGATAAACGTCCGGATCTGCGCCGCCGCCATATCCGGCTGATTCTGTACCGCACGGATAAACCGCTGCACATGCAGGGGATCGTTTTTCACCTGCCAGACGGTATACGCCTGCACAATGATGCGCAGGCCATCGCGCGTGCCCACATCCTGCAAACCGCTCGACGTGGTGCGGATACGCAAATCCACCGGGATAGCGGTCTCCAGCGGCACCGGCAGATGCCACGCCAGTCCCGGATTGAGCAGAACGCGCACCGGATCACCGAAACGGGTGATGACCATCGCTTCGCCGGAACGCACCTGCACCAGACAGGCCGTGGCGGCAATCAGCGCAACCAGCACCACGGCAACCGTGACCCGTCGCCAGAGTTTGGGCGCAGCAGGGCCGGAATGATGATGGTGATGGTGATGTCCGCCACCGTGATGATGCCCGCCGTGGGCGTCGTGATCGTGTTGATGGCTGTCAGGTTGTTGAGAATCACTCACCGGGTAGTCTCCGCTTTAACAGGATGCGCCGCTTTATCCGCGCCGGGCGTAAATGGCAGGGTAAAATTTCTCAGATCCAGCACCGGCGGCGTTTCGCCCCCGATACGGTGATCGACAATCAGAACCTTCGGATGCTGTTGCATTGCCAGAATCAGCTGGCTGAAATAACGCTCGGTCAGGAAGGACTGTCCACCGGTCTGCCACGCCTGATTTTCTGCGTCAGACCGCAGCGCCATGACCTGCGCCTGATCGCGGCTTTCATGACTTTGTGCCGTGGCCGTATCGAGCGCCAGACGGGCAAATTGCTGTGCGGCATTCAGCTGCTGTGCGGCCTGCCCTTTCTCACCGGCAATCGCGCTTTGCGCCAGAATTTGTGCTGCCTGCACGCTGTGATAAGCATCAGCCGCGCCCGCAGGCGGATGGATAGATTCAATCACGGTCGCCAGCAGTTCCACACCGCTGTTGAGGTGATCAAGCTGCGCCTGCACGTTGCGGCCAATCTCTGCGGCGAGACGTGTCTGTTCACTGCCCAGCAGGCTGTCGAGGGTGCGTGAGGAAAAATCATGCACCAGCACCTGATTGGCGATACTGCGGATCAGCACCGGCATATTTTCGGTGTGATAGAGGCTTGCCATCGCCGCGTTATCGTTCATGGCGACGCGGTACACAAAGCGCACGTCCATATCCATGATTTGAAAACTCTGACGGTCATTGCTGGCACTGGCGATGATTTGTGATTTGTCGCTGCTGTGATTCGAATCCCACAACCGGTTCGCGCTTTCCGGTGCCGGACCTTCGGCAGTATCGGCCACCTCAGCTGGCGCGGGGGGCATCGGTTCTTCTGATCCGGTGGTGAGTTCGTGCACTTCGCCGTTATCGACCATCAGCGTGCGGCCAAAAGGCCAGGGTAAACCGATATGTAAACCGGGCTGCCTGACCGCCACCGGTTTACCGAAGGATTCATAAATCCCCCGTTGCGTCAGCGGCACCTCACTGATGCCCGTCAGCAGCCAGCCGGTCAGCAGCAAGATGGCGCCCAGCGGCAGCAGCGCCCGGCGTATAAACTGGAACGCCCAGATCTGGCGAAGATCGATGCCAAAATGCTGATGCAGTTCGTTTTGAACAAATTGTAACGGGCGCGGCGGCCAGCAAATCTGCGCGGCCAGCAGGCTTGCGGCAATAAACTTCGGCTCTTTATCCTCGCGCGGCGGCGAAAACACTGCCATCAGCGCACGCAGGAAAAGCTCCAGCGCCACCAGTGCTGGTAATCCGCCGGTCAGCACCAGCAGATGCGCAGGCCACACGCGGTCACCACGGGCAAACATCAGGGCCAGCGCCGTCAGCAAAAAGACGCCAATCATCATACGCATCAGCGGTGCCAGCTTTGCCGCTTCCGGCCATTCCAGCGGATTTTTTAACGTCCAGTGACGCTCCAGAACCAGGACGGCAAAGGCGCAGAGAATGAATACCGAACCGGCAATCAGCCCCGCATTACCCGTTTCATTTGCCGGTAACGGCAGTTGCCACAACAACGTAATAAGCAGTAATGCGGCTAACGCAGGAAGTGCCTGGAAGAACACGTGCGCGTCGACATACCGCAAAACCGGACGCATCCACGGGCGGGCAATCAGACGTTGGAAAAATCCGGAAGGCGCGTCCGGCGTGGCGGTGGCCACCGCAGGGGCAAACTGTTGCGCCCGCCAGCGGGAGATGCGCCGGGCGCATTGCAGGGAGGCCGCACAAACCCACATCGCCGCCATGATATTGCCGGTCACCCACGGCCAGACCGATTGCGGGGAGATCAGATACAACATCAGCAAGATCAGATACAGCACGCTGCTGATCACCATGATCCCGTTGATCAGCCCGTTCAGCCAGCGCGTGTGACCGGCGGCTGACTGAAAGCGCAGCGGCTTACTGACGTCATCACATCCGGATACCTTATTTATGCTCATAACCGTTCCGGCAAATAGAGAAAAAAATAACCCGCGATGCAGGCTTCAGGCCTGTAAGTGCGAAGTTGACCGGGCGTAACGGTATAACATTACAGAATTTTCAGCGATATGAATTTAGCGGCTTTTTTGCCACGAATTGTAAACGTTTATCAGCGGAGGAAATGACGGGGGCGCATAATGAAAAAAGGTGCCGTGTTGAGCGGCACCTGTTGAATGTCAGAGGTTATCTTCGGCGACGTAATATTGCGGGTCATCCAGTTCATGCGAACAGAACGGTCCGGCTTTTTTGAGCAGACTCACGCAGTCATTGCTCAGATGGCGCAGACGAATCGTTTTCCCGGCCTCAAGATAACGGGCGGTCAGTTTGTCAATTGCCTCCACCCCGCTCGAGTCCATCACCCGCGTACCGGCAAAATCCAGCACCACGTTTTGCGGATCATTTTCAGGATTAAACAGCTCAGCAAAAGTCGCTGCGGAGCCAAAGAACAACGGCCCGTCCAGTTTGTAGACCGCCAGATCGCCTTGGGTTTTGTGCTCACGAATGCGAATACGCGCCTGCTGCCAGGCAAAGACCAGCGCAGAGATGATCACGCCGCTGATCACCGCCACCGCCAGATCGGTGAAAATGGTAATGACGGTAACAATCAGCATCACCAGCACATCAGCTTTCGGCATGCGGCGAAGACGGCGCAGCGAACTCCACTCGAAAGTGTTGTAGCACACCACCAGCATAATTCCCGCCAGTGCAGCCACCGGCAGCAGACCGATGTAACCGGACAGGCTGACCACAAACAGGATCAGCAGAATCGCCCCCACCGTACCGGAAATTCGCCCGCGACCGCCGGAGGTGAAATTGATGATCGATTGTCCGATCATCGCGCAACCGGCGAAGCAACCGAACAGCCCGCAAATGGTATTCCCCGCGCCCTGCGCGATACTTTCACGGTTACCGTTGCCCTTTTGATTGCCCATTTCATCCAGCACCGTCATGGTCAGCAGCGATTCAATCAGACCAACCAGCGCGATCACCACCGCGTAAGGCAGCACGACTTTCAGCATGTCGATATTGAACGGCGCGACCGGCAGACTGAAGTGCGGCAACGCACCGGAGATATCCGCCAGATCACCCACCCGTAATGTGTGCAGATTAAAACCAATCGCCACCGCGGAGACCACAATCAGCGCGGCCAGTGAGGACGGAATGATTTTGGTCAGTTTCGGGAACAGCACCACCACCGCAATCGCCAGCAGCACCAGCCCGTACATCAGCGGCCCCTGCCCGGCAATCATGTGCAACTGCGCCAGCATAATGACAATCGCCAGCCCGTTCACAAAACCATGAACCGCAGGTAACGGTACCAGGCGGATAAATTTCCCCAGACGGAACACGCCAATCAGGATCTGAATAATCCCGGCAAAAATCGTCGCCCACAGCACGTAACCCATACCGTGTTGCGCCGCCAGACTCATCAGCACCACCACAATGGATCCCGCCGCGCCCGACACCATGCCCGGTTTGCCGCCGAACAGCGCGGTCACCAGCCCGATAATAAACGCCGTATGCAATCCGACAATCGGGGACAGTCCGGCCACCAGCGAAAACCCGACGGCTTCCGGGATCATCGATACCGCCACCACAAATCCGGCCAGCGTTTCATTCTTCACTTCAGATAACTTCAGACCACGCGGACTAAACATAAAACATCCGGTACATTTCCCGATCAGTTAAAAAATTGTGACAAGTATCTAAAAATGGCCGGTACGAGGCAAGGTTTAATCCGGGGAGAAGACACAAGCGGCCCCCACAAGCGGATCGAGAAAAAGGTGGTTCTCGTGTATAATGCGGGGAATTGTGGTCATTACATCGTGCGATTAGATTTAATCGCTTGATAATTAAGATATTAAGGTGAGAAAAACATGGGATTCAAATGCGGTATCGTGGGCCTGCCGAACGTCGGTAAATCAACTCTGTTCAATGCGCTGACCAAAGCGGGTATCGAAGCAGCAAACTTCCCGTTCTGTACCATCGAACCGAACACCGGCGTCGTACCGATGCCAGATGCACGTCTCGACAAGTTGGCTGAGATTGTCAAACCACAGCGTATCCTGCCGACCACCATGGAATTCGTGGACATCGCCGGTCTGGTGAAAGGCGCATCCAAAGGTGAAGGTCTGGGTAACCAGTTCCTGACCAACATCCGTGAAACCGAAGCGATCGGCCACGTTGTGCGCTGCTTCGAAAACGACAACATCATCCACGTGAACAACAAAGTCGATCCGGCGGATGACATCGACGTTATCAACACCGAACTGGCGTTGTCTGACCTCGACACCTGCGAACGTGCTATCCACCGTGTGCAGAAACGCGCCAAAGGCGGTGACAAGGATGCGAAAGCCGAACTGGCCGCGCTGGAAAAATGTCTGCCACAACTGGAAAACGCGGGCATGCTGCGTTCACTGGATCTGACAGAAGAAGACAAAGCAGCCATCCGCTACCTGAGCTTCCTGACCCTGAAACCAACGATGTATATCGCCAACGTTAATGAAGACGGTTTCGAGAACAACCCTTACCTCGACGTGGTGCGTAAAATTGCCGAGGCCGAAGGTTCCGTAGTGGTTGCCGTCTGTGCTGCCGTGGAATCAGACATCGCTGAACTCGACGACGCTGATCGTGAAGAATTCATGGCTGAGCTGGGTCTGGAAGAGCCGGGTCTGAACCGCGTGATCCGCGCCGGTTACGAACTGCTGAACCTGCAAACGTACTTCACCGCAGGCGTGAAAGAAGTCCGTGCATGGACCATCCCGGTCGGCGCCACCGCGCCACAAGCCGCAGGTAAAATCCATACCGATTTCGAGAAAGGCTTTATCCGCGCACAAACCATCGCGTTCGAAGACTTCATCACCTATAAAGGTGAACAAGGCGCGAAAGAAGCCGGCAAAATGCGTTCAGAAGGTAAAGACTACATCGTGAAAGATGGCGACGTGATGAACTTCCTGTTTAACGTCTAAACAGAAACGTCAGCTTTACGCTCTAAAGAAAATCCACGCGAAAGCGTGGATTTTTGCTTTTCAGACACCCAACAGGGGTTTCGGCGTGGATGTGAAAGGAAGGTACTGGTAGGCCCAGGTCTCCGACAGGGTCTTATCTCCTGATTTAAGGTAGAGTCTGAGTTCAACCGGTTCCTTACCGTCGACATGCAGATCAAAGAATACCCGCCAGCGGTCCTTTTCGCCGGGAGATTTTTCCACCTGAATACCTGACAGCTTCCCGCGAGACGCGGAGATGATGGCCTCGGGTTTCGCATCGGCAGACAATGTCTTTAATTCGCCACCGGTAAACTCAACCAAAAATTTACGTGATTTAGGATCGGGATAAGCGCCGGGATTGCCCCCTCTTCCCAGCCGCGTCGCCCCGCAGCGAGCCAGTGTCGAAGGAAAGGGTTCATCAGCCAGCCAGTGCATCCGGTAACTGAACTGATGCTCGCTGCCTGCTTTTGCTTCCTGCTCCGGAACCCACATCGCGACGATATTATCGAAAATCTCGTCGTCGGTGGGGATCTCGACTAACTGCACCGAACCTTTGCCCCAGTCGCCTTTCGGCTCAATCCATAGATCCGGACGTCGTTCATAACCGGCGGATCCCAGATAACTGTTAAAGTCGCGCTCTTTTTGCCTCAGCCCGAATCCCCGCGGATGCGTGTCACTAAACGATGAGACCTGGACCTGCAACGGATTGTTTAACGGACGCCAGATGTGTTCACCACTGCCCGTCCACAAAGCTAACCCGTCGGAGTCATGCACTTCCGGCCGCCAGTCAGAGCCGGATCCTTTGGCCATTTTGGAAAACCAAAACATAGAGGTCTGCGGCGCAATGCCAAAGCGGCTGACGTCCCGGCGTAAAAACAGCGAGCAGTCGACATCCATTACAACGCCCTTTGTCCGGTGCATCACGAACCGGTAGGCACCACAAATACTCGGGCCATCCAGTAAGGCGTAAACCACCAGTTGATCATTGTCTTCTTTCGAGGCTTCAAACCAGAAATGGGTAAAGTCCGGAAACTCCTCTTTGGTGTCGCCAGACACCGTATTAATCGCGATCCCGCGTGCGGACAAACCAAACTGTCCCTGCTCGCCCACAGCGCGGAAATAGGACGCCCCCAGAAAGGACACCCAGTCTTTTTCGTTTTTGATATTTTGCCGATTCTCCAGCACACGGAACCCGCTGAAGACATCGCCTTTGAGTCCTGCCTGCAGGCGCTGAGCATCCGCCGGGAATGTAAAGTAATCAATATCCTGGATGATGTCGCTGGCCTGATTATTTTCAACCACTGACATTTTTACCGGCAGATGATGCAAGGCACTGACGCAAAAGAACGTAACAGGGAAACGGCTTTCGCCATGACTAAACAGCGCATACTCAGGTTTATAAATAATTTTACGGTAAACATCGTAATTGATATCGGCTAACGCGCTGTCAGGCGGAGTCTCAGGGGCGTGGTAAGGCTGTTGGGCAAGCGTCTTTGCCTGCTGTATCAATCCGTCAAAAGTAAAAGCCTCAGGCTTTCCGAGTTTTAAGCCCCGTGCGGCAAAAACTGCCGGAGTAAACCCCAATGCCGCCAGCGCCATCGAAAATGACGTATACGTCAGCAAGTCACGTCGTGTAACCATCAGGTGCCTCTCTCCATGTTTCTGAATAAAGTGTGTTTACCGGCAAGCTAAGAGGCCATGTAATGAATACGCCTTTTCAGATTCTAGAATAATTCTGAGGAAAATGAAGGTTCCGTAAATCTGAATCGATATGCTACTTAGAGGGCATTTCCGGGAGTCGCGTCTTTCCTCAACTTGTTTCAGCCCTGTTGCTGTTAGCCCCTGTTTTTTAAACGTTTATGTCGACTTCTGTTCTAAACACTTGCTCATTAGGCGGGATGTTTGGAGAATTTGACTTATGTCAACATACCTAAAAAAGACTGAACTTTTCTATTTTTATGCCGATATGAAGATAGTTGGTGACACATCCTGTCACGCGACGATGTTAGAATTTGCTGATTGAAATATTAACTCGTCAAAAATGGTTGAGAAGGATGAACTCACACCGGTTAATGAATAGGACGTTGATGATGCACATTGCTGACAAGCGTGATAATACACGACATGAACTACTGATAGACAGGATCTTCGGTATCTTCGAGCATATATATCAGGGTAAAACAATTAATAAAGACTGGTTGTGCAAAGCTTATAACATTACTTCCCGCACCGCCTATCGGGATTTAGCGCGACTGGGGCATTTGCTCGAAGAAACCTCATCAGCAGGTAATTTTGTACTGAATAAACATTTGCAACCCAACTTTAGCAATTCTGCGCTTAATCAATTTGCACAGTGGGTTGACGTGGCGAAACTATTTTCTGATGCAGATGGCAAAACACTGCGTAATGAACTCGCTTACAAAGATGCTGTTATTATTACCGGCAATACGACACAGGATAATCGTCTGATTAAAAGTGTCATGCGCGATCTTAAAGAAGGGATCACACGGCATCGCAGCATCAGTTTTACTTATAGTGGAAAGGCCCGACAGGCTAACCCCTACAAGTTGATAAACCAAAGTGGTATCTGGTATTTAGTAGCCGAGGAATCTGGAAAATTAAAGTCATTCAATGTAAGTAAGATTCAGTACTTATTTTTAATGCAAGTTGTTTTCATACCCGATCCAACCCTTGAGAAAGAAATTACTGAGGGCAAAGGGATTTGGTTTGGTGAAAAGACGAGCGTTACGTTAATTGCTTCCAAAAAAGCAGCAGTCTACCTCAGACGACGTCAGCTTTTTCCTGACCAGAACATTATTTCCGAACACACAGATGGCAGTATTACGCTGACCGCTAAAACCACAGATGCTCAATTGTTATTCCGCTGGCTGCGTTACTGGCTGCCAGAAATAAGCATTGCAGCGCCATTACGCTGGCAGGATGATTTTAATCGGGAATTGCAGGCCAGTGTGGCTCAGATGCAGCGTGATATCGCAAACATCAGCTAAGGATATCAGCATTTCAGTCAGACCGGCTGTCATTCAACTACAGTGGCTGATCATTTTTATCGGCCCGCAATTATTGTGACATAGTATCGATTCAGATTAAATTACTCATAGGGATGATTCGTTAATGTTAACTAGCCAGAAAAATTTTTCAGAATATCTAAACAAACTTGATAGTCTCATGCAGGGCTCCGAAATAAGCTGGGATCAAACTTTAATCGGGCAGATTAAAAACACCCCGCTTCTTCTCCCGGTTATAGGCGCTTTTAGCGCAGGAAAAAGCTCCCTGCTGAATACATTTATGGGTATGGACATATTACCTGTTGGTATTGCGCCGGAAACGGAACTGGCGACAGAGCTCCACTTCTCGCAGGAATCTTATCTTTTGGCTATTCGTCACGATGGCAATGAAGAACGTTTAGCTGTTGAAGACCTTACGCTGGTAAACAAAAAATCGGCGGAATACTCACATCTGCGTCTGTATATCAACAGCCCTGCACTTGAAGCCATCGCGCCCCTGATACTCGTGGATATGCCGGGTTACGGTTCTTCTCTGGAAAACCATAATAAGGCGCTGGCTTATTATCTTCCACGCGGAGTACATTTTATTGTTGTCACGAGCATAGAAGAAGGCACCGTCACCCAGTCAGTACTTCGTCATCTCGATACCATCAAAGTCTATGGAGGCGACTTCTCGTTTATTCTCAGCAAGACAAATTTGCGGGCGCCTGAACAGGCGTCGGAAATTACCGATTATATCAATGAACAACTTCAACTCTATTTTGGTGCTGATAAGCAGGTGATTCCCCTCGATAACCAAGCTTCCGACACCTTTAACAAGGTACTCTCTGCCATCAACCCTGATTTAGTGTTTCACAACCTGTTTATTGACCGGTTAAAAGACCAGAACATCGATCTTATTAATCAGATCAATTTTGCCAGCAATGTGATTAAAAACAGTAAGAATGTTAATGACAATGCTTTCAGGGCACTTGAACAAGCATTGGATGGACTCATACAGCAACGAAATAAAACACAGGAGGATATGAAATTCCGTTTTTCAACGCCTCTCATCACCCGTTGCATCAATGCTATTGATCGTGACCTGAATGGTCAGATTGACCGCCTGGCTAACTTTTCGACCACAAAAAATGCAGCAACAGCACTGGAACGTGAGATCTCAGAAATTATCAGTTCCAATTTAACGCGCACGTTAAAGCAGGAGATGGATCAGATTTCCGCCGAAATGATTCAAGAACTGGCTGTTAACCTGACGAAAAATAATGAGATGCTTGACTCACTTGACCATAACTGGGCCAAAAATATTGCTGATAAGACAGAAGCAAAACTCAAAGCAGTCAGTGGATTTATTGAAACAATGAGCGAGAGACTTCCCGGTAAGGAAGACGCAGGAAAAGTCTACCGGCTGTTTTCTACCGTTCTGGCAATCACCACTTCAGTAATCAGCCCAGTTCTGGAACTTGTTATTGTATTTTTGCCGGATATCATTCGCCTTTTATCTTCAATCAATGCGGAAGAAAAAGCGCGAAAGAACTTATTAAATTCAGTATTCCCCGGAATAAAAAGCGAGCTGCGCAACTTGCTTCCTGAGATTGTCGATGAGCAATTATCAAAATTACTGAAAAGCGTTAGCGACGAATTTGAAGAACAAATTAACCAGCAAAGAATATTAATCACGCGCTATCAACAAGAACGTGAAATGGCGCAAGAGACGATCGATAAACAGCTTGAAATTTTTCAGGATCTGTCGGTTGAATTAAAAGCATTAGCTACATCCTATTTATACTGCTAATCAGGACATGAAAATGGATTATCAAAATCTTATCGAGAAGGCAAAAAAACTCGAGGCATTATTTCCTAAAGTCTTTGATCTCTTTGAGCAGGAAATTCAGCAACTAAAAAATGACCAACATCTTGATTCGGCAAGTTCTTTGTCTGCCGCCTGCGAGAAGATTAATCAGGACGGACGGTTGCTCAATATAGGTATCGTCGGACGCGTGAAAGCAGGCAAATCATCCCTGCTGAATGCTCTGTTTTTCGACGGCCAGAACATCTTACCCAAAGCTGCAACCCCCATGACTGCGGCTCTTACCACTCTGACTTATGGTGAAAAATTCAGCGCATCCGTTGAATTTTTTACTGCTGAGGATCTCAGGCAGATCACACATAATGCCAGCATATATGCAGGTGAATTAAGCAGAATAAAGGAAAAGAAATTTCAAGAAATCTCAGCACGTCCCGCCACCTCTTCCTCTCCGGATATTGAACGGCTTACAACGATCATTGATAAACAAGCATTGCAGGAAATTCAAACCCGGATGCCAGAGGTTTGCGCCTCGCATGATCAGTACGAACGGATGCAGAAGTCCGGATTAACGCCAGCAGATTTGCAATATGCAGGCGCTATAGAACCAGAAAATCGGGAAGCCCTTTCGGTTCAGTTACTCGACTATGTAGGGGCAAATGGGAAATATATGCCCTACACCAAAGTCGTTCATATTTCTATGCCTCTCGATGCCCTGAAAGATATCTGTGTTATTGACACGCCGGGAATGAACGATCCTGTACAGTCTCGTGAAGCGCGTACTGTTGATCTTTTAAAAACCTGTGATGTTGTTTTTATTGTCAGCCCGGCAGGACAGTTCCTCAATGAAAATGACCTGGAGGTGATAGGACGAATCACCGCAAAAGAAGGTGTACAGGAGTTGGTTCTGATTGCCAGCCAGATTGATACGCAGCTGTATGGCAGTGAAAAACGTCCGCTCTTAAATCAAACGCTCGATAATATTAAAGCCTCGTTAGCAAAAAGAGCGTCCGCCACACTGAGCAACCTCAAACGTAGTTATCCAGAAATCGGTACGGTCTTTGACAGTATTATTCGCGCACCGGCTGAGCATTTGATGCATTGTTCAGGTGTAGCACAGGGCATTTCTTGTCGTCTGGAGACCCCTTCCTCCTGGGATGCCAATGAATTGAAAACCTGGGAGAATTTGACTGAAGATTATGGCGATTATTTTTCACGGCATAATCCGCAGCTTACGCAGAACAGTCTGGCCTCACTGGCCAATATTGATAACATCCATCAAAAAATTGCCGCAGTGCGTGACAAAAAAGATGGCATCATGGCGCAGAAAATGCAGTCATTGATCACGCAAAAAGAACAGGTTATCACCCGTTTTATCGAAGAATTGCTTCAGAAAATCAGACAGCGTATCACTTTGATTAATAGCACCGATCTGGGTGCATTAGCGAAACAAAGCAACGCATTGGTAAAACAACGGAATGTTTTGGATAAGAGAATAAATCTTATCTACGAAAACTGCGTAAACCACTATTACAACGAAGTGTCTGCAAAGCTGAATATTGAAGCGGACAAGTTGTTCCAGCAAACGTCGCAGTCTGTTGAAGATCAACGCACCACTGAAACAATAAGTATTACTCGCGATAAAGCGGGCGCTTTCAGCTGGGTTGCACGTAAATTATGGGACGGCGGGAAAGAAACCACATCGAAAACGCAAACATTAATTAATACCGCTGCGGCGGAAGAATCCTTACGCAAATTTATTCGCATGAGTAATGAAAAATTAAAAACTGCCGCTAACGAACAGCATAGCGGGTTAGAGAAAGAAATCAGTAAAAACATCACCCCGAAGATCGACGAAATCCTGGAGGGAGAATGTGATGTGATGATGATTGCCGATGTTATCCTTTCAGTCGTTAATCAGATCCCAAAAGAAAAACTGACACTTAATATCAATTTCCCCGACGGACTGCGCGCTAAAGGCACGCTTAAAGGTGACCCTGCGGATGATTATATCGATGAAGCTGATAATTTCATAACTAACATCCGCACCATTATTGATAATGATATAGAGCATTATTTTTCACGGGTTAAAAATACGATTCCGCCGACGATTTCCTCGTCATTTGTGGAAGAACTGGACAATAAGATTAACCAGATAGCGAACCAGGTTGAAAATAGCACTCAGACGATTGACCGTCTGCAACGTTTCACCGTTCAGCTTCAGGAGGTCCAGCCGTGAAACCATCGCTAAAGATTAACCAGGCTGTTTATTCTGACCTCGAAATGTTGACCCGTTTCTGGTGTTTTAAGCGTAAAGCGATCGCGGATGCCGTTTCCCAATCCGTGGCTGAATTTGAAAAGAATGTCGCTGATAAAATCACCGAACTGACGTTAAACCATCAGGATCAACTGGCGCATAAAGACAATGAGTATCACGAACAGCTCGATAATCTGACAAGACATCATCAGGATGAACTGACACAGCAGAAACAGATTCTGATGGCCAAAATCAGTAAGCTTGAAACAAATAACGATGAGCAAAGACAACACAACGAATCACTGACGGACAAGCTGCAATCGCTTAATGAAACGGTGATCAGCACCGAAGCGCTGTTGTCTAAAAATCGTGATCATATGCAGGTACTTGAAGAAATTAAACATGAACTGGATGAATCCCATCAGCAACTTCAGCAGGATTACTCTCAGCTTCATCAGGATAACCTGTCGTTAAGTGAACGCTTTACATTAGTTCAGTCCATATTGTCCGCGCGACCGTTAAGAAATGCCGGACTCGATGAATTTCGTGACATTTTAAATACTGACTATGCCACATTTGCCGCCGAAGAATCGTCGCTGGCTGACGAAGCAGGAGCCCTGATCGCACTGCAAAAAATATTGGCTGAATTGGAGCATGTGAATACATTCCCGGCTGCCTCGGGCAAAACGGTTGTGGGGGTTGCCGGTGGGTTCAGTAGTGGAAAATCTGAGTTTATTAATAGTTTTATCATGGATAAATCGATAAAACTGGCCACCGGCCTTAATCCGGTTACCATAATCCCAAGTTTTATTGTGTGCGCTCCCTACTCCCGTATTTGTGGCTATTCAAATAATGGCGGAGGTATTATTTTGAATAATAAGACCTATACCGCATTGTCTCATGATTATGTTTCAGCATTTGGTTTTGACCTGCGTAGTATTATGCCTACGATCAGCCTGCAAGCGCCGATGGATGAGACTTTATTTGAGAATGTCTGTCTGGTCGATACCCCCGGATATAATCCAGGAGCAGGTGAATTAGCTGAAGGAGCCGATCATAACAATACCGTAAAATATCTTGAGCAGTGCACCGCCATGATTTGGGTTATTGGCCTCGATCCTGCAGGGACAATTTCTCAGTCTGACCTTGATTTTATTTCTCGTCAGTCTTTCACTGCTGAAAATGTGTATATCGTGCTGAATAAAGCCGATGTAAAGTCGCTGGAAGATATTGAGTCCATCATGGAAACAGTAACAGACCAACTGATGTTTTCAGGTGTGGGTTACGCCGGTATGACAGCCTATTCTTCGACGCGCAAAGCAACGTACGCAACTGATGGGATTACGCTGGAAGAATTTCTCAAAACACAAAATAAACGGCACAATATTACGTCAGGTTTTGAGGATAAAATTGACACAGTATTCAAACTCTACGGCAAAGCATTGCGCAATGATATTGAACATATTCATCTCTTACGCGTAAGGATAAAAGATTTACAACTCAAGACACTGGTGGATGCAGGTGCGAAAGCGGTGAAGGATATTCAGCATGTCACTGACTTCTTTAGTCAGGAACTTGGGGCTGAAAACCAACTCAAACAGTCGCTTGAGCAATCAGAAAAGCTGAGTGCCATGTTTCGGGCAGCGGCACGGCGGGCTATTGCGGTTATCCAGCAAGGTGAAACTGCTCAGGGCTCAAATCCATAAAGCCCTGCCTGCGGATCATGCGATTATCTCGCGGCTATTTGGGGGAATACTTGTCACAGCAATGCCCCGCTTCCAAACTTATCCTTCAGGAAAATACAATGACGACCTTAAATGAAAGACTGGCATGGCGCTATGCCACCAAGAAGTTCGATGCGACCAAAAGCGTCCCGGCTGACAAACTGGAGCGTATTATCGAGGCTGTGCGCCTGGCACCGACGTCCAGCGGGCTGCAACCGTTTGAGTTGCTGGTGGTGACCAACCCGGATGTTCGCGCAAAAATCCGTTCCGTGGCCTGGGATCAGGCGCAGGTTACCGACTGTTCCCACCTGCTGGTATTTGCTGCATGGGATGACATCACGCCTGAGCGCGTAAATATGATGTTTGACCTGACTAACGATGTACGTGGCTTTAAAAACGAAGGCTGGGAAAATTACCGCCAGATGCTGCTGGGCATTGTGGCTGAACGTGGGACCGAAGCGAATTATCAGGCCGCCGCGCGTCAGGCGTATATCGGGCTGGGCGCTGCGCTGATCGCCGCCGCCTTTGAAGAAGTCGATGCCACGCCGATGGAAGGTTTCGATCCTGTCGCCGTAGATGAAATCTTAGGTCTGAAAGAGAAAAACTTACGCAGTGTGGTGATCTTGCCGCTGGGCTACCGCGCCCACGAAGGTGACTGGCTGGTGAACCTGAAAAAAGTGCGCCGCAGCCGCGAAAACTTCGTCACTGAAATTAAGTAAACTCTGGCAACCGGCCGGCGACGGCCGGTTGCCAGATAGTGACTTAAAAAAGCTTCTGTATTTGTCATGGTTATTTAGGCACGACGAGCCATTCCCCCCCTGCCGAATTCACTTCGTACGCGTTTACCTTTTCTGGCATGAATAACAGTGTTCCTACTTCGCCTCAAACTTCAGATATCCCGCCACACCACCTTCGCCGCCATCTTTCGGATGATGAATACCGTCAGTGACTGTCACAGAGGCAAAATCAAATGGCGAAACACCTTCGAGGCAGGCGACGTTGACGGCAAACTGTTCGGGGTTGGAACGGCTCTGGTGAAACGTATAGATACCGCAAACGGCACAAAAATAGTGGGCGACGGATTGAGTATTGAAACGGTACTCCGTGAGGTGTTCTTTTCCCTTTATCACGTCTACCTCTGAGGCGGCCGCCACCACCGCACCGCGCATGCGGCAGAAGGAGCAGTTACAGCGACGGACGGCATTCAGCCCGTCAATGAGTTTCACGTTAAAAGCGACAGCACCACAATGGCATTGAGCCGGCATTTTATCTGACATAACTCTCTCCACATCAGTAAAGGAAGGTCATTCTTCGATATCACTATAGCCAAGAGTATTCATGAATCCCATTCATAGTGTCTATGCTTTTTCGGCCGATTATTCGTTATTCATTAACCGGTAACATACCCGTCTTAATACTCTTCAGAAGAATAACAATGATTGATTCTCAGACGCGCCCCCCGTCCACGGCGTCCAAAACCACCGGACTTAGCTTTATCCTGATCCTCAGCGCGTTAATGGCGTTCACTTCTTTATCAACTGACATTTATTTGCCAGCGATGCCGTTGATGGCAAAAGATTTACACGGCGATGCGGAACTGACCATCACCGGGTTTTTAATCGGTTTTTGCATCGCGCAGCTGATCTGGGGGCCGATCAGTGATCATTTTGGTCGCAGACTTCCGTTGTTCGCTGGCATGGCTTTGTTTATCGTAGGATCGGTCGGCTGCGCGCTGTCAGAAGGTATCGGGCAAATCGTGTTCTGGCGCGTCTTTCAGGCGCTGGGAGCCTGTACCGGTCCGATGCTGGGCCGCGCGATGATCCGCGACTTATTCAGCCGCACCCGTGCCGCGCAAATGTTATCGACGCTGATGGTCATCATGGCAATCGCCCCTATCGCCGGCCCTCTGCTCGGCGGTCAGATGATTAAAATCACCTCTTGGCACAGCATATTCTGGTTACTGGCCGTGATCGGCGTGGTCATGCTGGCCTCATTATTCTGGTTACCGGAAACATTACCCGCAGAGAAACGGGTGAAAGCCTCATTAGGCAGTGCGTTTCGCAACTATATTTTGCTGCTGACCAACACGCAGTACATGCGCTTTACCCTGTGCCTGACGTTCTATTACATTGCGGCTTACGCCTTTATTACCGGCTCGCCTTTTGTTTACATCACCTATTTCGGCGTGGATCCGCAACATTACGGCTGGCTGTTTGCGGTGAACATTGTCGGGCTGATGGCGGTCAGCATGGTGAACCGCCGTCTGGTGCATATTTATCCGCTGGAAGTGTTGCTGAAACGCGCCGTCACTGTCGCCGCCCTCGCCGCGCTGGTGCTGGCAATCGGTGTCAAAATGCACACAGGGGGCGTGATCCTGATTGTGGTGACGGTCTTTATTTTCTTCTCGATGAACGGGGTGATTGCGGCAACGTCGGCAGCGGCGGCGCTGGATGCCGTGCCGGGTGTTGCCGGGTCCGCGTCTGCGCTGATGGGATCGTTGCAGTACGGCAGCGGGATTGTCTCATCATTATTACTGGCGCTGATGAGCGACGGTACGCCGTGGACGATGGCCTGGATCATTGCGTTATTTACGGTAGTCAGCGCCCTGATAGCCCTGACCACCAAAGTCACCGCGACGGCGAATTAACGCCCTGCGCCTGATGGCCGGGTGAACTGTTGTTCCGTCATGGTCATTCCCCACTGATCACCCTGCCATTCTTCCGACAGCGCGAAGCCAAAGGATTCATAAAGACGCCGTGCCGCATTGAGACCGCTGAAGGTCCAGAGCTGCACGGCATCGAATTCACGCGCATCACAGAACGCCATCGCTTCAGTGAGCAGTTTCCTGCCAATGCCGGTGCCCCGGCAGCTGTCATCGAGAATAAACCAGCGTAAATGCCCCTGATTATTGCCGAGATCCTGCCCGTCGATGGCGACAGATCCGACAATCTTGCCGTGACAGACCGCCAGCCAGATCTGATTGCAGGGTTGATGCAGACGCCCCGAAAACTCTGCCAGACCTGACGCGACCTTACCTTCAAAGAAATGGCCGAAATCGTAATTTTTCGCATAATAGGTGCCGTGCATTTCCGCAATTCTGCCAATCATACCGGGCAGATAGCCGGTCACGATCTCAATGGATTTTTGCGGCGCGGCATTTTCACTGTCGCGGCAACGTTCGAGTGCGCGCGCATAGGCTGTCAGCCCCTGCGCCACGGTGTGTTGCTGCGCATCATCCAGATTCTCCAGCGCGCTGATGACCCGCATCGCGCCATAATCATTTATCCGGCTGACCGTCTGCACGCCCTTGTCCGTCAGTGTCAGTTGCTTCACCCGCGCATCACCGGCGGACGGCACTTCCTGCACTTCTCCCGCAGCCAGCAACCGCGCCAGCATGCGGCTGACGCTGGATTTTTCCAGCCCGAGGATCTGCACCAGCTGCGCAGCCGTCATCCCGCCCTGATTATCAATTTCCAGCAAACTGTGCACCGCAGACGGTGAATAGTCAGTCGCGGCCAGCGTGGCATTCATAAAGCCCAGTTCACGCACCATCAGACGCGAGGACGCACGGATTTCTTCAATTAAAGAGGGGTTAAGCATGAGTCATTTTTTCGCCGAGGATTTATAGTTGCACAATACAACCATTGTTCGGGGCGGGTTGTCAACTTACTGTCTGCATCCAGACGTTCACACTGCTCCACAGAGCAGGTGCGGGCCTTTATCTCATTAGCAACTGTCAATACAGGTGATTAATTCAAGGCTTATATCATTTCCAACAATAGTGATGGAGTATTTACTTCCGGAGTGATCAACGACATCTTCTGTGATGTTTTTTTCTGCAAGATAGGCTTCTAATGTGCTCTTCGCATCTAAAACATTATTAACATTCTTCCAGGTAATTTTATCCTGCGTAAAGCCATAGTTATCATCAGCCTGAGTATAAAAAACATATTCCTTAGATATTTCAGGGGCATGAGCAAGGATTGAAGGTGTTAGAAAATAATACTCGAAAAAATCTGATTTTTTATAACTCCTCCCGTCCAACGTATAAATCAGAGACAAGTAAAAATAGACTATGACAACGATAAAAAGAGCTAACAGGGTAAATATAAACCTGCGAAACCAGTCGTATAACATAAAAATCAGCATCCTTTCAGCAAAGATATCAGTTATGATGCGAGTTAATCTCTAAGCTCAAAATAATCAACAGAAACAGGATGGTGCTGCATTATGTTTAACATCGCAGGGGTAGCATTATTCTTAACACCATCAAGCTCATCCCATCCTTTTCTTCTCATCGATAAATATATCTCATGGTTTATTCTATCAGGATCGGAAAACAAGTTTCTGGAAGGTTCGTTTTCAAACCGATTATAAATAAAACTTTCAGATAAGTTGTCCAATGGCTTAATATAGTTTAGCCATGAAGGCAAAAAACCTTTCCTTGGTATACCTCTTTTCGGCGGTACCGGTTGCGGAAAAAGTAAAGGCCTAAAATCTTTCTTTTTATAGTTTCCGACTTCCCCATAATGATCCCATATACCCAGTGCGTATTCTTTTGTGGTTGGGCATGAGAGAACAATGGGGTCAATCCCATTACCAAATATTCTATAAAATCCGACTAAATCTGAAACTAAATCTTCTCCACTGAAACCACTGTCTGTATACCATGAAAAGGCGGTGGATTGTTGTAACGCCTCGAACCGATAAGCAGTCTTCATCATAATAGTCAATGCGATACGTGTTTTGACTTCCCAGCTTAAACATGTACGAATCATAAGCGGTGTATTAATCCCAACATAACCCCCTGCCTGATAAGTATTGAATTTAATCATTTTACCGAAATCCTGATAGTAATCGACAGGAAAATACCATGCATTAAATTTTGGGAAAAAACGTGCTCCTCTCTCTTCAAGTAAGATTTCTTTAAGCCGTCGGGCATCTTCTCCGCAAGCATGTCCCAAGTCTATCCAACCCAATATCTTAGTATAAATGAGTCCGCTTTTTTGTCCTGCAGAAGATATACCATCTTTAATATCTGCGCGCTTGCTCATAATTATTCCTTACATCACGGTGTCTTGCCAGAAACTATAGCCTGCTGTTCCGGCCTGATGATGTCGCCAGGTAATACTTTTAAACGTAAAAATCAACGTCTCTTCGGCTTCCGCACCATTGTGATCAATAGAATGAGGGAAGTTAACTGACACATCAACAAGATATGCATCACGTAACTCCATTGAATAATATTTAGTATTTACACCAGTAATATCAGTACGCAAAAAAGAAATATTTACCTGTAACTTTTCATTGTTAGAAATGGCAATTCCTGATAACGGTGAGGATTTATCAATAATTTTGGTAACTGAAAGTGGTTGGTGGCAAATATTTTTGTCGCGGTGTGTACTATGGGATAATGCTAATACGAAAATTTCATCACGGTGTAAACTCTGATATTTATTCCCCATCGAATCATAGGTCCCGCAACGTTGTGATATTAATCCTTGTTTCTCGCCAGTTAATGTCATGTAAATTTGTTGAGCCATATAACCCTCCTTTTTAACTAAGGACGTTATACTCCAGCAAATCATTGAGCACAAATACTCTAAATCAATATCAAACCATTATCAATACATCAGAATGATGGTATTATTAAGCGTATTTATTACTTTAAATATTTATTAATTTCGATAATTGAAAACGATATTTATAAGCGTGTAGTCGATGTCCAGGATACATCGACTACACAATAATAAAATTCAGTATGCCTGTCTGATACGCTTACTCCCCTCTCTCCGCCCCTTCCAGCGCCGTCTTCAATTCATCCCGGGTCATCGGCACACAATAACAAGGCATGCCGCGCTCAAAGCGCCAGCCTTCTGAGAGGGTGCCCGCGTCGAGAGTGTCAAAACCGAACGCATCGTAAAGCCCCGCCACGATGGTTTTGGTTTCTGCGTCATCGCCTGCCAGCGGTAATGCGCGGCGCTGCGGGTCTCCGGCGGGTAATCCGTCGGTTTCCAGATCAGTCATGCGGATGGCGTTGAAGGCTTTGGTGATTTTTGCCCCCGGCAGGAAACCCGCCAGATATTCACTGGTGGTGGTCGCCTGTTGATCCAGCTCTGGGACCTGTCCGTCGCGCTCAGGGTAATAATTCACGGCATCAATTACCGGCTTTCCGGCAAGCTCTGCTACCGGCAGTTGCCCGATGGCCGTCAGCGGCACGGCAATCACCACGATATCCCCGAACGTCGCGGCCTGCGCCGCTGTGCCTGTCTCGCAGCCGAGCATCGGCTTGAGACTGAATAACGTCTGCGGCCCGCGTGAATTACTGAGCATGACCTGATGTCCTGCCCGGGTCGCCAGTTTTGCCACCGCCCGTCCGACAAACCCTGCGCCAAGAATGCCTATTTTCATGATATTCACCTTTGATTTTGTGGTAGACAGGTTCAGCATAATTCGACACTCTGCGTTGATAAATCGTCGCAATTAGCACAGTGAAACAACAAAAAGGAGGGAATCATGGACAGGTTAACCAGTATGAATGTCTTTGTCAGAGCCGCAGAGCTGGGTTCTTTTGCCGCCGCCGCGAACGATTTGCGACTCTCTCCGCAGATGGTGGCGAAACATATTGCGCGGCTCGAATCCCGGCTCGGCACGGCGCTGCTTAACCGCACGACTCGGCGTCAGCACCTGACGGACATCGGCCGCAGCTATTATGAACGCTGTAAAATCGTGCTTTCAGAAGCAGAAGCCGCCGATGCCATCGCACTGGAAATGAAAGTCACGCCTTCCGGTACGCTGCGCGTCAATGCCCCGGTGACTTTCGGCACCTCAACGCTGGCACCTTTCATCACACAGTATCTGGCGCAGTATCCGGAAACGCAGGTGGAGCTGACGCTGAGTGACCGTCTGGTTGATCCTGTCGAGGAAGGCTATGAGGTCATTTTGCGCATTGGCGAACTCACTGACAGCCAGATGATCGCGTATCCTCTGCGGCCTTACCGGCTGATAGCCTGCGCATCCCCCGGCTATCTGGCGCAGCGCGGTATCCCCTTAACACCGGCAGAACTGGCGCAGCATTCCTGTCTGGTTTACGGCATCTGGTCGCCACAGGCTCCCTGCCGCTGGCAATTTTCTCAAGACGGTAAAACGCAGGAAATTCAGCCGGAAGGACGGTTGCGTTCAAATGACTGGCGCGCACTGTTGCATGCCGCCGTCAGCGGATATGGCGTCACGCTGGGGCCGGAAGATGTGCTGAAAGAAGAGATCACCGCCGGACGGCTGGTGCAGGTACTGCCTGATTACGACGGGCCATCACGGCCGATGCATGTTTTGACCCCCGCCGGTCTGCGGCAGACCATGAAGATCCGCAGCTTTATTCAGGCACTCCGCGACGCCTTTGCGTAAGGCTTCCGTCATAAAAAAATCCACGCTCTCACGTGGATTTTCACTTTTAACACTGACGTTCTCACGCGTTATCTTTTGGCCAGCGCCGCCGCATTTTTCCCGGCAAGAATGCCGAAGATAATGATGTCAGCCACCGCGTTACCACCGATGCGGTTCGCGCCGTGGATACCGCCGACCACTTCCCCTGCGGCCCAGGCACCGGTGATCACCTGTTTTTGCGCATCAAGCACGGCGGTATCCGGATTGATCGTCACACCGCCCATGGTGTGATGCACGCCCGGCGCGATGCGGATGGCAAAGAACGGTCCCTGATTGAGCGGATGACGCAGCGCGGTGGTACGGCCAAAGTCTTCATCCTTTTTCTCCACCACAAACAGGTTGTAGCGCAGCAGGGTTTCAGAAAGTGTCTGAGGATCCATATTCAGTTTCACCGCCAGTTCTTCCGGCGTTGGTGCGCTGATCACAAAGCCTTTGGCGATATATTCATCGGCCGCTTTGTTATTCGACCGCACCTGTTCGTCGAAAATCACCCACGCGCTTTTTTCCGGTAAGGCGATGATTTCAGCAGACACTTTGTCGCGGGTTTCCATTTCGTTGTAGAAACGCTTCCCGGCCTGACTGATCAGGATCGCGCCACCGCCACGAATGGCTTCTGAAATCAGATAGGACGTGGTCTGCTCCACCGTCGGATGGATCTGAATTTCGCCCATATCGACGGTATCTGCACCAATCTTCTGCAACATGGCAATACCGCTGCCGGTCGCGCCCGCATGGTTGGTGGTGACAAAACCGTCCAGTTCAGGGCGGTATTTCACCACCATTTCACGGTTGGCACTGAAACCGCCGGTGGCGACAATCACGCTTTTCGCATTCAGAATGCGGCTGTCGTTGTATTCATCCACCACTTTCACGCCGGTCACCACGCCGTTTTCCGACAAGATTTCCGCCACCGAGGTTTCAAGCAGCACCTCGATGTCGCGCTTGTTAATGTTCTTCACCAGACCGCTGATCAGGAAACCACCCACCGCAGAACGGTCCGCCGGACGGTGCGTACGGTCGATGCTCATGCCGCCGGTGATGGTGATGTCGTTAAGTTCGATCTCTTTCGCCGCCAGCCACTCCACCGCTTCCGGTGCCAGTTCCACAAACTCGCGCAGCAACACCGGATTGTTTTTAAACTTGCCGCCTTTCAGCGTTTCGTCATAGAACAGATCTTTGCTGTCTTCGATGCCTTTCAGTTTCTGGAAACGGGTTTCTGCGGCGTTCATCCCGACGGAAGCTTTAATGGTGTTACCGCCGATGGTTGGCATCTTCTCGATGATCACCACATGCGCCCCTTCGTCATGTGCCTGAATCGCCGCTGCAAGACCCGCGCCCCCGCTGCCGACCACAACAACATCGTAGTTTTGCGGTGCCTGAGGGTTGCCGCCTTCTTCAATCACATGCTCTTTGCTGGAGGTGGCCAGCGCGCGGGAAACGGCTTTTTTCAGCGCCTCACTCTGCGTGGTCGCGCCGGTGATGGCGTCAACGTGCGGGCTGTTGGCAACCAGCATACGGGTACGCAGGCTTTCAAACGTGGTGGTGAAATCGACATCCAGCGAGTCGTCCTTCACCAGCGCAATATCGGTGATACGGTCGGTGTCCAGCGTAACGCTGATTTTCAGCTTGAGGGCTTCGGCTTCGACTTTCTCCTGATACACCCCGGCTTTGTATTTACGGCCAGTGACGCTGGTATCGCGGATCATGGCGTCAACCAGTGAGAAGCGCCACAGCGGTTCAGGGATGTTCAGCTCTTCGCGCTTATGGCTGTCGATGAACAGCTCAAGGTGGTCGTTGTTGATGATGCGATCGGCCCAGTCGGGATAAGCAATACAAGCCTTACCAATCGCGATCAGATCAAAGCCGTATTCCAGCCCCTTTTCGGCATCGGCTTTGTTGATCACACCACCGACACCAATCACCGGCACTTTGGCCAGCGTTTCTGAACGCATGGCGCGGAATTTAGTGATCAGCGGTGTCGGATCCTGCGTATCAACAATCGACGGGCGCAGCAACTGGCCGACCGAGAAATGCACGTAATCCAGCCCGCGCGCCGCGAGTTTTTCCAGCAGATACATCGTGTCGTCAAAGCGGATACCCGGCACTTCCAGCTCTTCCGGTGAGAAACGATAGCCGATAATAAAGGAGGCATCAGCAAAGCGTTCCGCCATTTTGTGGGTAATGTCGAGCACTTCCAGCGGGAATGTCGCGCGTTTGTCGCGGTCACCGCCCCACTTGTCCGTACGCTGGTTGGAGTTCGGCGAATAAAATTGCTGGATCAGATAGGTGTTGGCCCCGTGGATCTCCACGCCATCAAACCCGGCTTTGATCGCACGGTTCACCGCATCACCAAACTTGGTGACCATGGTTTCGACTTCTTCACCGGTCAGTTCTTTCGGGGTGGTCGCGCCTTCACGCGGCGCAGCGATGGCGCTTGGCGCGACGGGCGTACGGCCGCCGATCAGTTCCGGTTCGACCATCCGGCCACCGTGATAAATCTGCAGGATCGCTTTGGAGCCTTTGGATTTGATGGCATCGGCAATTTTCTTCAGGCCGGAGATTTTGTTGTCGCTGTCGATGGCGATAGCGCCGGGGAACGCTGGTCCCATGCGGTCAATGAAGCAACATTCGACAATGATGGTGCCGATGCTGCCGGCACGGTCGCGATAATATTCCACCAGTTCGCTGGTCACCGTGCCGTCATAAAACCCCGTACAGGTGGTCATCGGCGCCATCAGCAGGCGGTTTTTCAGTACCGCACCGTTGGGCAGTGTGAGCGGATTCAGAACCGGGGTGAGCTTATTCATTATGATCAACTCCGAAATGTGTGAGTCTTGAATTTTTTCGTGGCCGCATTTTTTACCGTATAAACTTCCCGTTTAATTAAGCAGCTCGATGCAGGTGATAAATAGAGAAATCTGTGGCGTATTTATTTGCGTTACGCGGTGAAAATGGGCGTTATAAACGTTAAGCAAGCAGGCGTTGTTTATTTACCCGACATGAAAATCAATACCACCTTCAATTGTTAATGATGAGTTGACAAAAATCAACTTTAGATTAACATAAAAAATCTCGCCTGCAAAATCAGCAAGTTGACGTCAAAAACTGGCGTTTGCACCAATTTACTCTACATTCACATAAGCGGGTTCTTCTGAGAAAAAAATAACCACAATTTTTATGTTGTTATTTGATTTAATATAAGCGGATGCATCACATCTTTTGCGCTAAGAATAATAGTAATGTCTTAATTTCGTCACAGAGGTGACATCGTCATTACGTACCGCTTAACACATTTCCGATTAAGAATAATGAATGGTTTTCTGAATCAGAAAACAATCACAGATAACCGGGGCATCAGGCTCACTCTCACACACGGGCAAACCACATTATGAAACCCACATCCACGCTCAATGACCCCGCCAAGGCCGCACCGCCTGCCGCGAGTCAAAAAAAACATCTGATTATGCTATTCCTGCCGGTGCTGGTGGCGGTGCTGTTACTGCTGACGCCAGTGCCTGCGGGGCTTGAACCTTATGCATGGCACTTCTTCGCCATCTTCGTCGGCGTGATTGTCGGGTTGATCTTCGAACCCCTGCCGGGCGCGGTAATTGGCCTGACCGGTGTGGTCGTCATCGCCCTGTTCAGCCAGTGGCTGTTATTCAGTCCGGAAGAAATCGCCAACCCTAAATTTAAGATGCCCACCGAAGCTTTCAAATGGGCGGTGAGCGGCTTCGGTAACTCCACCGTCTGGCTGATTTTTGGCGCGTTTATGTTTGCCGCAGGGTATGACAAAACGCAGTTTGGCCGCCGTCTGGCGCTGATCCTGGTGAAATATCTCGGTCGCCGCAGTCTGACGTTAGGTTATGCCATTACCTTTGCTGACCTGTTGCTGGCGCCCTTCACGCCGTCCAACACCGCGCGCAGCGGCGGGACGATTTACCCGATCATCGCCAACCTGCCACCGTTATACGGCTCCAAGCCCAATGACCCGAGTGCGCGTAAAATCGGTTCTTATCTGATGTGGGTAGCGATTACCGCCGCCTGTATCACCAGCTCGATGTTTCTTTCTGCACTTGCGCCGAACCTGCTGGCGCTGGCGTTAGTCAAAAGCATCACCGGCTTTACGATTTCGTGGGGCATGTGGTTCCTGGCGTTTCTGCCGCTGGGCGTGCTGCTGATCCTGACCATGCCGCTGCTGGCCTACTGGTTTTATCCGCCGGAAGTGAAGGTCAATGACGAGGTGCCGCGCTGGGCGACCAACGAACTCGAGAAGCTGGGCAAACTGTCGCGTAACGAAATCCTGCTGCTGATCTTCGTCTGTTCCGCCCTGCTGATGTGGATTTTTGCCGCATCGTGGATTGAACCTGCGATGGCTGCGCTGCTGGTGGTGGTGCTGATGCTGTGGACCGGCGTGCTGAACTGGAACGACATCACCAGTAACAAACCGGCCTGGAACACCTTCGCATGGTTTGCGACGCTGGTGGCGCTGGCGGACGGCCTTGCCCGCGTCGGCTTTATCGCCTGGCTGGGGAAAGAAGGCGGTCAGCTGCTCAACGGATTCGACCCTCAGGTGGCGGCCGTGATGCTGCTGATAGCTTTCTTCCTGCTGCACTATCTTTTTGCCAGTACCACGGCGCACACCACCGCGCTGTTACCGGCGATGCTGACCATTGCGGCGGCGATCCCGGGCATTAACATGCCGGTTTACTGCCTGATGATGGTGACCTCGCTGGGCGTGATGGGGATCATCACCCCGTACGGCACTGGCCCGAGCCCGATTTACTACGGCAGCGGCTATCTGCCTACCAAAGACTACTGGCGTCTGGGCACCATCTTCGGGGCAATTTTCCTCGGCGGCATGATGCTGATTGCCTATCCGTGGATGGTATTGATGTTCTGATGCGTTAACCTGCCAGACTGCACCATGCAGTCTGGCAACCCCTTATTTCTTTCATTCCCGCAACTCTGTTCATTCTTCCTGAAAATAATGCTTCCCGAGGATTGCTGCGCCGTCATCAATCGATTTGTGGATAAGCTTCACACAACGTTTAGCATCACCTGCTTCCAGGGCCAGTAACAGCTGATCGTAATTGTGCTGCCCCTGCGCCATATGCGGCGACTGCGGATAGAGATAGTTGAAGCACGGACCTATCTGCACCCACAGCTGCTCAATCAGCGACGTCAGCGTCGGCATTGCGGCCATTTCATACAACATGAAACGAAACTCACGGTTGGCCTCTAAAGCGCCCTCGACGTTGTTTTCGACTTTCGCTGCCATGAATCTGGCATTCAGCGTTTTCAGCAAAGCAATGTGTTGCGCAGTGATCTGCTCACAAGCCTGCGACACCGCCAGACCTTCAAGATTTTTGCGGATAAGCGTGATTTCCTGATACCGCGCCAGCGCAATTTTAGGCACCAGAAAAGCCTGTGCGGGCGTGGCATCCAGTGCCCCCGCCGACACCAGACGCAGCAATGCCTCGCGCACCGGCGTCACGCTGGTACCGAGTTTCTCAGCAATTTCCTTGGTCACCAGTCGCGCGCCCGGCTTGAGTACGCCGACAATCAACGCCCCTTTCAGCTTAGCTTCCACCTGCATGGTCAGACTGACGCGCTGCGCTTTTTCCATCTCAAACATGTGACATTTTCCTTTAGCAAAATAATGGCTTTTCTTTTGCGGTTTAATCCGTAGCTTGCAAAAAATACATTATATAGGATATATCATGTATTGAGGAATTGAATATTGATTGACCATTTTTGTGACGCACCACCTTCACGTTAATTCCGTCAACACGTCTGGCGGCTTCACTTTGGGAATGACCGTAATGAGAATACCTGCCTTCAAACTGGCTTCACTTGCCCTGTTTATCAGCCTGACAACACCGGCTGTTTTCGCCTCTGAACTGGTGATCGCTCAACCCGCTTCGGCCACGGCAATGGATCCGGGATTCCTGAAAGAGTCTGCCACGCTGGTAGATAATCTGTTCGATACGCTGGTGCTGCGCGACGCCAATATGCAGTTACAGCCGGGGCTGGCGACCAGCTGGAAATCGCTGGATGATACCACCTGGGAGTTCACGCTGCGTCAGGGTGTGAAATTCAGCGACGGTGAGCCGCTCAATGCACAGGCGGTGAAATTCTCAATCGACCGTATTCTCGATCCCGCTCAGCACGCGCCGACCATTTCCTATATCCGCACCATTAAATCCGTGGAAGTCACCGGCGAGTATCAGGTGAAAATCCACACTACCGGACCGGATCCGTTGTTGCCGGCCCGCATGAGTCGCTACCCGACGTACATTGTGCCACCCGCGTATGTCACCAAAGTCGGTGCGGCGGAATTTGCCCGCAAACCAGTGGGTTCCGGCGCGTATACGCTGACTGCGTTTATCCCCGATGAAAAAGTGGTGATGCGGGCCAACCCTGATTACTGGCGCGGCAAGCCCGCAATCGATACTGTCACCTGGCGTCCGATACCGGAAGCCACCGGGCGCATTACCGCCCTGCTGACCGGTGAAGTACAGCTGGTTGATGGCGTTCCGGCGGATCTGGTTCCGGCGCTGAAAAACAAACCAGGCGTGCATCTGGAACAGGTGAAAAATGGCGGGCTGACCATTTACCTCGGCCTGAAGAACGACCAGAAACCGCTGAATAATGTGCGTGTCCGTCAGGCGTTATCGCTGGCGCTGAACCGTGCGGCTTATACCCGCGATTTGTTGCATGGTTTCGGTACGCCGACCGGCACCATGGCCGGACCGAAAGATTTTGGTTATGAGGCCATTCCCGCGCCCGTGCAGGACATTGCCAAAGCCAAAGCATTACTGGCCGAAGCCGGATATCCGCAAGGTTTCACCCTGCGCTTCCAGGCGCCACGCCGCTATATCGCCAGCGCCGACGTCGCCCAGGCGATTGTGCAGGATCTGGCAGCTATCGGGGTGAAAGCTGAACTCGAAGTGCCGGAATGGTCGGTCTATACCCAGCAGGTCGCGGCACAAAAACAGGCGCCGATGTACATGCTGGCGTGGGGCTCAACGCAAACACTGGACGCCGATGCCGCGCTGTATCCGATCCTGCATTCGGGCGAACCTTATTCCACCGTGAATTCTCCTGAACTGGATGCCCTGCTCAACAGCAGCCGCACCACGGTCGATGCGGCCAAACGTGAGAAAATTTTGCAGCAGATACAGCAGGTTGTGGCACAACAGCAGCCGCTTATCCCGCTGTACAAAGAAGATTCCCTGTATGCCAGCGCTGACAACGTGACCTTCACCGGCCGCGCTGATTCACGTATCCCGCTGTTTGACCTGAGGATTAAATGATTTCACTGCGAACCACCTTGCAAAGGAAACCCCGCCGCCGGTTTTATGGCGACGGGATCCTCGGCGGGCTGTTGCTGCTACTGGTGATTGTCCCGGCGCTGCTGGCGCCGTGGCTGCCGCTGCCGGATGCATTAACCAACGACCTGGCTGCGGCCTTTTCGCCGCCGGGCGGCCATCATCTGCTGGGCACCGATCAGCTGGGGCGCGATTTGCTGTCGCGTATTTTATCCGGTACGCGGCTCTCGCTGATGGTAGTGCTGCTGGCCGCGGTGATTGCAGCAGTGATCGGCTCGGCGCTGGGCATGATTGCCGGTTATACCGGCGGCTGGCTCGACGCGCTCATCATGCGCCTGATGGATATTCAGCTGGCGGTGCCGTTTATCCTGCTGATCTTACTGGTGATGGCGCTTTTTGGCGCATCGCTGACCAACATCATCCTGATCATGGGCGTGACCAGCTGGGCGATTTATGCCCGGGTCGCCCGCGCCAAAACGCTGGAAATCCGCGAGCTGGAATTCATTGAATCAGTCAAAGCCATGGGCTTTTCCACCCCGCGCATTTTGCTGCGCCACGTGTTACCTAACCTGATGACACCCCTGATTGTGCTGCTGACACTGGATATCCCGCGTCTGATCGTGCTGGAAGCTTCAATTGGTTTTCTCGGCATGGGCATTCAGCCGCCGACGCCGACGCTCGGCAATCTGATTGGCGAAGGCCGTTCTTACATGCTGCTGGCACAGTGGCTGGTGCTGTGGCCGGGGCTGGTGATCGCAGCACTGGTGATTGGCTGTAACCTGCTCGGTGACAGCCTGCTGCGCAAAACCCACACGAGGCTCGACTGATATGCTGCCTTATCTTTTGCAACGCCTCGGGCAGTCGGTGCTGGTGATGTTTGGCGTATCACTGCTGATTTTTTACAGCCTGCATCTGACCGGCGACCCGGCGGCAGTAATGATGCCGCCAGGCTCAAGCCAGCAGGAAATTGACAATTTTCGCCACAGTATGGGCTTTGACCGCTCGCTGACGTGGCAGTACTGGCATTATCTGACCGGCGTTTTACAGGGCAATCTGGGGGAATCGCTGCGTTACAGCCAGCCGGTCACCGAACTGATAGGCCAGCGCGTTCCGGCCACTTTGCTGCTGGCTTTCACCGCGTTGCTGTGGAGCACCGTCGCCGGTTTGCTGCTCGGCATCCTCAGCGCGTTATATCAGAATACGTGGTGGGATCTGCTCTCGCGCCTGCTGGCTTTCAGCGGTCAGGCGGTGCCGGTATTCTGGCTCGGTCTGCTGCTGATCATCGCCTTCAGTCTTCATCTGCGCTGGCTGCCTTCCGGCGGTTATGGCAGCGCCAGTCAGCTGGTGATGCCCGCCATCAGCCTTGGCGCGTATTACATGAGCGCCATTGCCCGACTCATCCGCGCCAGCCTGATTGATGTGCTGCAACAAGATTACATCCGCACCGCCCGCGCCAAAGGGCTGAGCCGCTGGCGTATCGTGGTTCGCCACGGTTTACGCAATGCATTGATCCCGGTGATTACCGTGCAGGGCATGTATTTTGCCTCCTTGCTCGGCGGTGCGCTGGTGACTGAAATCATTTTTGCCTGGCCGGGCATCGGCCGCCTCGCCGTTCAGGCCATCCAGAACCGTGATTTCCCGCTGGTACAGGCCATTGTGCTGCTTGCTGCACTGGTGTTTGTCGGCATCAACCTGATTATTGATTTGCTGTATGTGGTACTCAATCCGAGGATCCGCCTGTGACGATTTCCATTTCCCCACAGTTACAACCGACTCTCGATTTACTCCATGCGATGACGCCGTTCGCCAGCGTTTCCGGCCAGCTCAGCCCGCAGCGTGAACTGGCGCAGTGGCTGGAAGACTGGGTCCGCCAGAATCTGCACGGCGTGCCGGTGTTGCAGGTCAGCGCACAAAATGACGAAAACACGCCGCCGCTGGTGCACATGCGCATTGAGCGTCAGGCGGCAAAAACGCTGGTGCTTTACAACATGTACGACGTGATGCCCGCCACGGACGACGGCTGGGAATTTCCGCCTTTTACCGGCGGTATCACCGAATGGCCGGGCACCGGCGCGGTGTATATCGCACGCGGCGCGGAAAATAATAAAGGGCCGCTGGCAGGCATGCTGATGGCGTTGAAATCACTGTGCGATGCGGATCAGCTGGGCGTCAATCTCGAGATCATTCTCGAAGGTGAGGAAGAAACGGGCAGCGGCCGGTTGCGCCGCTATCTGGCACAGGAACCCTGTCCGGTAACGCCCGCCGGTGCTGTGTTTTTCCCGTCGCTGTGTGAATACGGCGGCGGCGAACCCCGCGTATATCTGGGTTTCAGCGGGCTGAGCGGTGGCCGTTTACGCGTCAGCGGCGGGGCGTGGGGCGGCCCCCATGCGGCAATCCACGCCAGTAACGCCAACTGGATTGCTAATCCGGTATGGCGGCTGGTGAATGCCCTTCACGCCATTGCCCCCGCCGAAAAAAACGGCGTGATTGCCCGTCAGCCTGTCGATGATCCGGCAAACCAGCTACTGCGTACGCTGGCTGAACAATTCAGCATCCGTGATGAACTGCGCTTTCGCCGCAGCGAAACCCTGTCGGTGAGTGGCGATACGCTGGCCTGCCTGCAACAACTGATTAACGGCGCGGTGCTCAACATTTCAGAAATCCGCAGCGATCCGCAACAGGCGCGTGGCGTGATACCACACAGCGCCAGTGCGGAACTTGCATTGCGCGTGCCGCCGGGCATTGACGGTGAAAACCTGCTGGCAGATATCTGTCAGACGCTCAGCAGGTCGGAATTCGACGGCGTGGAACTTGAACTGGATGACAGCTATCCCGGCCACCGTTTCCCACGCCACAGCCCCGGCGTCGATGCCCTGCTCGCCAGCTATCGGACTCAGGGTGCAACACCACAGGTCTGGCCGTGGGCACCCGGCTGCGCGCCGGCGTATACCTTTGCCCGCATCGCTCCGGCCTTTCTGACTGGCGGCCTCGGTCACGGTGGCAATGCCCACGGCATCAATGAATTTGTCACCCTGCGCGGGCTGGAACGCTTCCAGCAATCCGTCACCGACTGGATCCATTTTTTTACTCAGGACATCCCATTTTCTGCCCTGCCGGAATAATCCGGCGAGGCTTTGCGGCAACACCCGGGAAAGTTTTAAAAGATAATCACCAGGAAAATTATGATGAAACAAGCAGATGATTTTGAACGTGTTTCACTGGGATTCTTCCCCACACCGCTTGAGCGCCTTTCGACACTGGGCGATTCACTCGGCATCACGCTGGATATCAAACGTGATGATTACACCGGTTTCGGCGGCGGCGGTAATAAAGTCCGCAAGCTGGAATATCTGATGGCTGACGCCTGCCGCCAGCAGGTTAACGTGGTCATCACCACCGGCGGGCACCAGTCCAACCACGCGCGGATGGTGGCAGCAGCGGCGCGTAAGTTTGGCATGAAACCGGTGCTGGTACTGCGTGGTAATCAGCCGGAAACCTATCAGGGCAATCTTCTTCTCGATAAGCTTTTTGGCGCGGAACTGGAGTTTCTCGACCCCGACGGTTATTTCACCCAGATTGAAGGCGCGATGAATGCCCATGCTGAGGCCGCTCATTCACGAGGCGAAAAGGCACTGATCATCCCGCTCGGCGGTGCCACGCCGCTCGGGGCGTTGGGTTATGTGCGCGCCATCGAAGAAATGGACGCTCAGCTGAAAGAACGCGGCCAACTGCCACCGGACGTGATTGTCGCCCCGACAGGTTCCGGCGGTACACTGGCCGGACTGTATGTCGGCGCACGTAAATACTGGCCGGATACCAAAATTGCCGGCATCAGCGTCAGTGCCAAAGCGGAATGGTTCCAGACCCGTATTTCCGCCATGGCGCAGGATTGCGCTGATTTGCTGGAATGGCCGCAAAACTGGACGCAGGAAGATATCTGGATTGAAGACGGTTACGTCGGCACCGCCTACGGCGTACCGTCTGACGGCGGCATTGACGCCATCTACCGCGTCGCACAAGCCGAAGGTGTGCTGCTGGATCCGGTCTACACCGGCAAAGCCATGCATGGTCTTATTAACCTGGTCGGACAAGTCAAAATCAGCACAGGTTCACGGGTAATATTCGTTCACTGCGGCGGCTCACCGGCGTTGTATCCCTTCGCACAAACCTTGCTGGAGCATTGAGATGACGCAGGGTTTTCGCTATCTGAGTCAGGAGGATGTGATTACGCTCGGTGGTACGCGGGCGCAGGCCGCACTGGATGATGTGCGTGACGTTGTCACCTTAATGCGTCAACAGCAGGCGCAGATGCCCGCGGAAACCCACGTCAGTCTCGCCGGTGCACGGGGAAAAGCTTACGCATTGCCCGCTTATGTCGGCGGACGGTTTAACGCTGCGGGCGTGAAATGGACAGCACATCGTCCCGATGCACACGACGGTCTTCCACAGGCGATGGCGATGACGCTGATTAACCGTGCGGATACCGGCCTGCCGCTCGGGCTGGTAGAGAGCGCCGGGCTGACCGCCACCCGTACCGCCGCCGTTTCGGCGCTGGCGTTACGGCATGCCGCGCCGCAAAAGGTACAACACGTTCTGCTGCTCGGCACGGGTGTACAGGCTACCGCGCACCTGGACATGCTGCGACAGCTTTTTCCGCATCTTAAGCAGGTCAGCTGGTGGAGTCGCAGCGCATCCACCTTTGCGACGGACACTGAAAACCTGCCGTGGCCGCTGATCAGAATCACAGATTTACAGCATGCCTGCGCACAAGACGCCGATGCGGTGATCACCTGTACCAGTGCGGCCGAACCGTTGGCCGGCACGGAGGTCATCCGCCCCGGACGTCTGATTATTCAGGTGGGTTTTCACGAAGTGGCGTTTGAGGCGATTGCCCTCGCCACAAAAGTGGTCGTCGATTTGTGGGGGAATTTCTGCGAAACCAGCGCCAAAAGCCTCTTCCAGATGTACCGCGCCGGGCAATTTTCCCCGGACCTCGTTGATGCTGACTTAAGCAATCTGCTGCTCGATGGCTGGCGGCCTGCGCCGGATGACAGCGTGTATTTTTCCTCATTTGGCCTCAATGTTTTCGATATCGCCCTGGCAGCACGTGTGCTTGCACTTGCTCAGCAACAGGGAACCGGCACGCTGTTACCGCTTTTTCCGGAGTCATTTTACCTTGCCTGATTATTTCGCATCACCCTTGCCAAACATCATTATCAGCGCCGCAGAACTGCTCGGGCGCCACCAGAATGGCGAAGAATTTGCGCTGATTGATGTCCGTGAAATCGCGCAATGGCAGACAGCAACGCTGCCCGGCGCACATCATCTGAATGTTTATGATTACTTTATTCCGGACAGCACGCAGGCCGGTGTGAACAGCCTGCTTATTGCCTTTCAGCGAGCCTGGCAGGCGCTCAACATCAGTGACAACGTCACAGTGGTTTTTTTTGAGCAACAGGTCGGCATGCGTTCCCCGCGCGGTGCGTGGTTCGCGTTGTGCGGCGGCATCCGCCAGCCGTTAGTGCTCGACGGCGGGCTTGACGCCTGGCAACGCGCAGGCGGTGACGTGATGCCGGGAACCGGCAACAGTGCAGTGATCCGCGCTGAAAATCCGGATTACCGTGTGCCAGACAGTGAGGAGATCGCACCGCTAAACGCACTGACGGCGACACGCGCGCAAGTGCTTGCAGCAGGAACGACCGGCGCGCAAATTCTTGACGCCCGTCGTCCGTCAGAATTCAGCGGTGAATTTGCCCATGAATGCTGCCACCGTGCCGGCAGAATTCCCGGTGCGAATTTGTTGTTCTGGGAGGATGTGGTAGACAACGGCGCGTTTCTTGATGCCGGAGAAATCCGCCATCGCGCAGACAAAGCCGGGTTACAGCCCGACCGGCAGGTGATCATTTATTGCCACCGTGGCGCACGCGCCGCCACGGTATTTACAGCCCTACAACTGGCGGGTTACCCGCAACTGGCCATTTATGTCGGCTCCTGGCATGAATGGGCAGAACATTCTGAACTGCCGCTGCTGACGGGGTGTTAACTGGCCTTACGCAGTTGCAGCGCCTGCGTAATATCCGGCGCTGCCGCCAGCAAAGTTTGCGTGTAAGGATGCTGCGGCGCGCCCAGCACCTGCGCCGTTAGCCCGCTCTCCACGATTTTGCCGTGATAAAGCACCACCACGCGGTCGCACACCTGTTTTACCGCAGCCAGATCATGACTGATGAACAGCACCGTCAGACCAAGTTGCTGACGGAGTTCATCCAGCAGCGCCAGGATCTGCCCGCGCACCGACAGATCTAACGCCGACACCGCTTCATCGGCCACCAGCAAATCTGGCTCTAACGCCAGCGCACGGGCAATGGCCACCCGCTGGCGCTGACCACCGGAAAACTCGCCCGGTAAACGGTTGGCGTGATGCGCTTCCAGCCCGACCTGTTTCAGCAATTCGCTAACCCTCGCCTGAATCTCCCCGGCTGGCCGCAATTTGTACACCCGCAGCGGTTCGGCAATCTGCTCACCAATGGTCATTTTAGGATTGAGGCTGGCGTAAGGATCCTGAAAGATAATCTGCGCCCGGCTGCGCATTTTCTGCCGCGTGGCTTGACTGGCACGGGTCAGGGAAACGCCGTCAAATTCAATATCGCCGCTGTCGGTTTCCGTCAGGCCGATGATCGCCCGCCCCAGCGTAGTTTTCCCCGAACCTGATCCGCCGATCAGCCCCAGAATTTCGCCACGACGGATATCCAGCGAGGTCGGGAAAAGCACCGTCTGACGTTTTGCTGGCACGAACGGCAGGCGCTGCGCCTGCGGATAGCTTTTGGTCAGTTCGCGCAGACGAACCAACGGCAATTCGGTGCTGATCTCAGCGGTGGCCGGGCGGGGTTCAGACTGCGAGGCGGCAATCAGTTTGCGGGTGTATGGTTCCTGAGGATCAGTCAGCAATTTTGTCACCGACCCTTCTTCCACCAGATTTCCCTGATGCATAACGTAAGCGCGATCTGCGTAACGCGCCACCACGCTCAGGTCGTGGGTGATCAGCAGCACGCCCATGTCCATTTCATGCTGCAATTCCAGCAACAATGTCAGGATCTGCGCCTGAATGGTGACGTCCAGCGCGGTCGTGGGCTCATCGGCAATCAGCAGCGACGGCTTACAACTTATGGCACTGGCAATCATCACTCTCTGACGCATGCCGCCGGAAAGCTGGTGAATATACTGTTTCGCACGTTGTTGCGGATTCAGGATGCCAACACGGTCCAGCAACGCAACGGCCTCGCGGTGCGCCTGCTTCCAGTTCAGTCCCTGATGACGTACCAGCACTTCGGCGATCTGCTCGCCGACTTGCAGTACCGGATTCATGCTGGTCATCGGTTCCTGAAAAATCATCGCCAGCCGTTTACCGCGCGCCGACGCGTCAAATGCACCCTGCGGACTGGCAATTTTCTTGTTCTCAAGCCAGATTTCACCGCCTGTCATATTCACACCAGGCGGCAACAATCCCATCAGCGCCAGCGAACTCAACGTTTTTCCCGAACCGGATTCCCCCACCAGCGCCACCATTTCACGGGAATTCACCTGCAGGGATAATGGTTTGACCAGCGGTGATCCGGCATCGGTATGAATGGCGAGATGGGTAACGTCGAGTAAAGGTCTGGCAGTCGTCATAGCGGTGGTCCGGCGAAGAATTAAGCATTGAGAATATATCGTATATCTTCCGGCGACAACCTTAAAGGCAGCGAGACGATAGATTAATTTCTGCTAATTAATGATGATTTATCGTGGTTTCTTCGTGAGATGCGAAAACCTGCCGGTGATCTGCCCGGCAGGTTTATTTAGCCCTGAAATGACTCAGACTTGTGCCATCCCCCCATCCACAAACAGTTCTGTGCCATTGATAAAGCTGGCGGCATCGGAGGCCAGAAACGCCACCGCTTTGCCGATTTCTTCCGGTTCACCGAGACGACCCAGCGGCACCTGTGCGGCCAGCGCATCGAACAATCCCTGACGATGTTCATCCGGCACCAGCCCGCCCAGCCCCGGCGTGCGAACCGGCCCCGGACTGACCACGTTGACACGAATGCCGCGGCCTTTCAGATCCAGCGCCCATGAACGGACAAAGTTGCGCACCGCCGCTTTACTGGCGCTGTAGACGCTGAAACTTTCCGTCCCCTGAATCGACGTCGTGGAACCGGTGAGGATCACCGAACCCCCTTCGCGCAGCAACGGTAACGCTTTCTGCACGGTGAACAGCACGCCGCGCACGTTGGTGCCAAAAATACGGTCGAAATGTTCTTCGGTGATCGCGCCCAGCGATTGCATGTCTCCACCGCCCGCGTTAGCAAACAGAATGTCCAGATGCCCTGCGCTTTTGGCGATTTGCGCATAGACCGCATCGAGGTCAGACAATACCGACGCATCGGCGCGGATACCCGTTGCGGCGCTGCCGATTTCACTGACTGCCGCATCCAGTTCAGCCTGACGGCGGCCGGTGATAAATACCCGGGCGCCCTGCTGGGCCAGTTCTTTAGCGGTTGCCAGACCAATCCCGCTTGTCCCGCCGGTGACCAGTGCAATTTTTTCGTTCAGTGATTTGCTCATTTTCATGCCTCATTATCAGTCGCGTTTCAGTGAGCCGCGTTTGCGGTATGGACTTACTCTAGCCCCGCCCCGTTTATTGAAAAATAGTGGAAAATGAAAATGACTATTCATGGCTGTGTATAATCAACACATACTGACTGGCGGAGAAAACAGATGGACCAACTGACAGCGATACGGGCGTTTGCACGCGTGGTGGAAGCCGGTAACTTTACCCGCGCGGCAGATTCACTGGATATGCCCAATGCGACGCTGAGTAAAATGGTGCAGGAACTGGAAGCGCATCTCGGCGTGCGGTTACTTCAGCGCACCACGCGGCGGGTGACGGTCACGCCGGAAGGTCAGGCTTACTACGAGAAAACCGCGCGGGTACTGCGCGATCTGGAAGACATCGATACCTCGCTGAATGCCGCGCGCAGCAAGCCGCGTGGTCTGTTACGGGTCGATGTCGGCGGTTCCACAGCGCGCGATGTGCTGATCCCGATGCTGCCGGAATTTATGGCGCGCTACCCGGATATTTGCCTCGATCTCGGCGTGTCCGACCGGCCAGTGGATCTGATCAGCGATAACGTGGATTGCGTCATCCGTGGCGGTCCGCTGGATAACTCGACGCTGATCGCCCGTAAAATCGGTACCGCCACGCTGATCACCTGCGCCACCCCGGCCTATCTCAAATCTTCCGGCACACCGGCCTATCCCGATGAACTTAAAAACGGCCACCGGCTGGTCTGTTACGTGTCATCACAAAATGGTCGCGCGTTCCCCTTCCGTTTTGAACGGGACGGCGAGAAAACCGAGATCAAAGTACCGCACCGCATCGGCGTCAACGAAAGCAATGCCCATTTAGCCGCCGGACTCGCCGGACTGGGCATCATCCAGACCTTCAGCTATTCAGCCAACAGCGCCCTGCGTGACGGCACGCTGGTGGAAATCCTCAACGAATGGCGTCCGGCCCCGTATCCGTTCCATGTGGTTTATCCACAAAACCGCCACGTTCCCCAGCGCCTACGGGTGTTTATCGACTGGCTGCTGGAAGGATTCCACATACGTTCACAGTAACGTTTCGCGGCGCAGATTATCTTCCCGCACAAAATCAATGAACGCCTGTAAAGGCGCGGGGATCAGACGGCGATCGTTGTAATAAAGCCAGGGACCGGTGAACGACAGCCACCACGGCTGTAATATCGGCTCGAGTTGTCCGCTGAAAATAGCGGGCTGTAACCACTCTTCGAACAAATAAATGATCCCCGTTCCTGCAATCGCCGCGTCGACCGCCAGATCGACCGCGCCACCGACACTGACCACCAGCGGACCGCTCACCTGCACGCTGAGGGCTTCGCCTTCACGCTCGAATTCCCAGTCGGGCATGATGCCGCTGGCATAGCGCCCCCGCAGACAGCGATGCGGGATCAGATCCCGGGGATGCAACGGCCTGCCGTTGGCATCAAGGTAAGCCGGTGACGCCGCCGCGGCGTAACGCTGAACGCGCGGGCCGATGGGGATCGCCACCATGTCCTGTTCCAGACGTTCGTCATAACGGATACCGGCGTCACAGCCGTCACGAAACACATCCTGCACATTACTTTCAGCGATAATTTCCAGCTGAATATCCGGATAACGCCGCAGAAATTCCGGCACTAAGGCAGGCAAAACCAGCCGCGTGGCGCTGACCGGCACATTCAGGCGCAGTACACCGCCCGGCGTGTGGCGATAACGGTTAAGCGCATCCAGCGCGGCATTCACCTCGTTCATGGCGGGCAGCAATCGCTCAATCAGCGCCCTGCCGGCTTCAGTCAGCACCACCGTGCGTGTGGTGCGGTGAAATAACCGGATCCCCAGCTGCTGTTCGGCACGACGTACCGCGTCACTCAGCCGGGATGCGTTACTGCCGGTGACCCGCGCCGCCTCACGAAATCCACCGGCTTTCGCCACCTCAACCACGGCGTGCAACAGGGCGATATCCATCGTCATTGTGCGTAACCTCGTACAGTTTGTCCTGATTTCACCGGATAGTTGCACAGCCGGCGCAACGCTACAATCAGTGAACACATATAAAGGAGAGTCCTATGTCACAACCCTCAATGACTTATCGTCTCGGCGACCGCGAAGTGGCACGTTTAGGTTACGGTGCCATGCAGCTGGCGGGTCCGGGTGTTTTTGGTCCGGTAAAAGATGAAGCCCGCGCGATTCAGGTATTGCGCGATGCCGTGGCGAGCGGCGTGAATCATATTGATACCAGCGATTTCTACGGTCCGCATGAAACCAATAAGCTGATCAAAAAAGCCCTGCATCCTTACGCTGACAATCTGTGCATCGTTACCAAAGTCGGTGCACGTCGTGATGAAAAAGGTGGCTGGTTAACGGCATTCACCCCGCACGAACTGGTCAGCGCCGTGGAAGACAACCTGCGCAATCTGGGACTTGAGGCGATGGAAGTGGTGAACCTGCGCAGCATGCTGGATATTCATCAACCGAAAGAAGGGTCACTGGAACCGCAGCTGGAGGCGATGATTAAGCTGAAAGAACGGGGACTGATTCGTCACATCGGCCTGAGTAATGTCACGGCAAAACAGGTGGAGGACGCGCAGAAACTGACGCCCATTGCCTGCGTGCAGAATATGTATAACCTGGCCAACCGCCACGACGATGCGCTGGTGGATAAACTGGCGGAACAAGATATTGCCTACGTGCCCTTCTTCCCGCTGGGCGGATTTTCCCCGCTACAGTCAACGCAACTCGACGACGTCGCCGCTGAATTACAGGCCACACCGATGCAGGTGGCGCTGGCCTGGTTACTCAGACGTTCACCGAATATTTTGCTGATCCCCGGCACGTCATCGCCGGAACATTTGCAGGAGAATCTGGCCAGCGCACGGCTGAGTTTATCTGATGAGGTGATGGGAAAACTGAACGGAATGCGCTGAGGATCCTATGAACTGAGTCCTCAGCATCGGGGACTCAGAATGTAAAATATCCGCGTTAGAAAACGACCGCGGTGAGCGAGGTGCGGACGCTGAAAATCTTATGAGGCTGTCGTTTAACCATGAATGTTCCAGGAAGTGCTAAACCTCAGGAACAAGAAGTACATCTAAAATGTTTAGGATATGAAGACAGGACATTTTCAACAGGCCAACATTCATTGGCCCCTCAAATCATTTAGGACACAAGGCTTACAGCTGAGTGATACGCGTATCTGCGATGGTTTCCGCGAAATGTTTCCCAAATAAGTCTGCAGGCGTCTGGAAACCAGGCTTTGCATCTCCCGCCAGCACTCTTCGCGCTGCCTCCGCTGCGGCTATCGCAGTAAAACTGTATCCATTAACCGTGTCCAGCAGCATTTGTACTGTCTTTCCTTCAGCGTCTACTATTTCGGCAACAGCCTGGTAACGACTGCTTTCACGCTCTTTTGCTGAAGGGCCATCGGGTAATGTAGATAAATCCCCTTGCGGAAACCCAATCCCACTAACGTGTACAAATGTAGAGATGTCAGGGATGCCCGTTGTTTTCCAGACAGTGACCAGGTCCGGCAGAGTTACTGGAAAACATTCTCGTGCACCACTGCCAAAATCAAAAGATCTCAGTTCGCCGGGATCCTTTGGCACCAGCTGTCCATTGAGTCTTATGAGACATTCAGGCGATAAATTCTCCATCGCGCTCACAGCTGAGCCCCGTGACATTGATCCGGCCACGTTCAGTGCCAGAGAAATGCTTACAGGATACTTTACCCGTTCTGCGGCATGTACTGCGAGGCACCCCAGCATTGCTACCGATCCTCCACACCCCGGTAGCAGCATAACGCCTGCAGCACTCGCATCCTCATCATAGGCTTCAGCCAGCCTGTAACTGTCCTGTTCTGCGGCAATATCGAGATAGTGAATCTTATTGCGTACCGCTGCGTTTATCAGGGCATCAGCAGTGTACGCAAAAGGCCCTGCGCAGTTGAGCAATACCGTAACATTTGCCAGCGCCTCATCTATTTCAGCCGGATTTTCAAGAGAGAAGACCTTGTATGGTAAGTTCAGCTCACTGGCCATAGCGACAAGTCTATCTTCATTGCGGCCTGCAATAGTCACCGGTATGCCCGAATCTAATGCGTGTTGAACAATCATGCTTCCTGTATACCCGGTAGCGCCATAGATCATCAGAGTTTTCATTTTCATCCTGTGTAACAGTGCAACCGTTATGTTGGTTTAGCATCTGAGTTCGTATAGTAAGCGTGTACGGCTTATGGATTGTGTTGCCAACTTTTATAGACAAACTCAATGCTATATCCGTCTGGGTCTCTGACCTGGGCTGCGTAATAACGGGGGTCATAATGCTTCTGTGCTCCCGGTGGGTGAATTTCGGTTGCACCAGCAGCAAGAGCTTCAGCATGCGCCACGTTAACCATGGACTCCGATTCTGCGATGAAACCTACATGGACAGCATCAGCGCAAACAGTCCCCTGCCTGAGCCAGAAAAAAATACGGCCATTTGCACCGAATCCTTTGAGGTCAGGGTGTCCGTGAGGCCCCTGCGCACCGTCATAGTCATGGCGGTTTACGATGCCAAGAACAGAGAGTACGCGCTCATAAAATGCGATTGAACGTACAGGGTCACTGACTGAGATAAAAATATGATCAAGCAAAATAATTTCCTTTATCAGACGTTATAGCCACCCGCAACCTCGATTGACTGCGCATTGATCCAGCCCCCATCGTCCGTCAGCAAAGAGGCAATCACCCGGGCGACTTCATGAGGCTCACCAACGCGCCCCAGCGCAGTTTGTGAAGCGAGCAGAGATTCAAATTCGTCATTAAGCCCACCGCCAAGTTCAGTGCGGATGGGGCCAGGTGATACTGCGTTTACTCTAATCCCGCGTTCGCCAAATTCCTTCGCCATATAGCGACTCAGGACTTCAAGTCCCCCCTTAAATGCTGCGTAAGGGGCGACACCAGCGGTGGCAACACGCGTGGTAGCGCTTGTGATATTGACAATGCAGGAGTCTCTGCGCAGAAGAGGCAGCAGCTTTTGTGTCAGAAAGAATGGCCCCTTGAGATGCACATTCATTAGGCCAGTAAATTGCTCCTCAGTTACGGCTTCAATGGGGTTAAAGAGTCCGTAGCCGGCGTTATTAACGAGGCCATCAAGACCCGTTGTATTCCATTGTGCTTTCATCACCCGCTCAAGGGCAGCCCGGAACTCATCAAAACTACCGACGTCGCCAACATTCAGCTTCATAGCAATGGCTTTACCACCGGAGGCTTGGATGCGCTTGACAACGGATTGCGCTGATTCAGCCTGGTTGTTCCACGTCAGAATGACGCCAAATCCACGCCTTGCACACTCGATCGCTGTGCTGGCACCAATTCCCCTGCTGCCCCCGGTAATCAGAACGTGTTTCATAATTGCTCCTGTAAGTGAAAGAATACGTTACACAGGTTACGCACCGGGATTATCGCTGGCTTATGCGATCCTCTTTGATTGTTGCCCAATTCTGCTTTTATGTTGTTGTGGGTAAGGGAGACGTGTTATCAATCGCTGATGGAAAATAAATTACGCGAACTACGAGAACTGGCATCCGGAGCCGGAAATCAGCGGACAGAGACGGGAATTCCCCGGGTAGCAATGGTGCAGGGAGAAATTCCTGAGCACAGACTTTCTGCTGTTTATGAGCCTATGATTAATCTGATCCTGACAGGTTCAAAAAGCATGACTGTCGGCGGAAGGACATTAAACTACAATCCAGCTACTTATTTTGTCATGTCAGTAGACTTACCCGCAGTAGGAAATGTGTTCCCTGATAACGTTACAAATGCACCTTATCTGGCTGTCAGCCTGACGCCCAAGCCTGAAATTATTGCCGATCTGCTGGACAAGATCCCCGGCACGGGTGACGCTTCCCTCTATCATTCAGGATTTTCAGTAGCGCCAGTCACCCGGGAATTACTGGATGCATGGATTAGAATGCTTACCCTTATCAGAAAGCCTGATGAAATTGCCGCTCTGGCTCCGGCGTATGAACGGGAAATTCTTTTTCGTGTACTACAGGGCCCCCTTGGGTGGATGCTAAGGGAGATCGCAACGCCTGAAACCCACCTTGCAAGGATTTACAAGGTGATCAACTGGATTAAGACAAACTACACACAAGCCATACGTGTAGAGGATCTGGCTGAAATGGCAGCGCTTAGCGTGTCCGCTTTTCACCGCCACTTCCGCGCTATAACTGCCTTAAGCCCCGTGCAATACCAGAAACAAATTCGTCTGATGCATGCCCGGCTTAAGCTCGCCACATCGGGCGAAAATATTATGAATGTCGCGCTATCGGTGGGCTATCAAAGCCACACTCAGTTTAGTCGGGAATACGCACGACAATTTGGATTACCGCCCTCAGCTGATTTGAAAAAAATTTCCCTCAGCCATACCCGCAATTAGCGCAAAGTGAAGATTGCCTGCCAGAATTTTATTCGGTTGTCCTGGCATCAAACGCAGCCTGAGCAAGTGTCACGTCAGAACTGTACTCAATGGTCCAGTTAAATAGCGCCTGAAACGGCGCTTCCAGAGTGCGCCCCAGAGGAGTAATGCTGTATTCAACTGCAATCTGAGACGATGGAATGACGCGACGGGCAATTATGCCGTTTCGTTCAAGACGGCGTAAGCATTGAGTCAGTGACTTCTGGGTAATGCCATCCATGCATCGCTTTATCTCGTTAAACCGCAATGGCTTGCTGCACAGAGCGAAAAGGATTGAGACAGACCACTTGTCAGTTATTTGATCCAGTAATAACCGGCCTGAAGCCTTGTCCTCGCATGAATGACCGGGGTAATACTCCGGACTGTGCGCTTGCCTGTTGTTTGCTGACATACAGTTTACCTCCGTATACCTGGGTGAAAAAAGGTGCCTAATTGACACCAGGTATCCACAGTATACCATCTGAATCACCCATCATAAGGAGCAAATTATGTCAGTATCACTCAGTGAAAATGTTGCAAACAAGCTTGCTATCGTCGATTCACTTTACCGATATGCGGCAGGAATTGATCTCAAAGACCCGGAGTTAATTAAAGGGGCCTTTACTGAAGATGCCGTGTCTGACTTCCGCCCTGCGGGCGCTAAAGCGGGTTTTGAATATCCTGTTCTGGAGGGTAAAGAAACGATAGCTGATGCATTGCTGAATTCGCTTAAGCCGATTGTCACCACTCATTCAGTGACGAACCCACGTGTAACTATCGATGGAGATAAAGCATATCTGGAGGCGATTGTGGAAGCACAGCACTTGCCTGAATCCGATCCCTCACGCCACTATCTGATGAAAAATCGTTATGACGTTGAACTTTTAAAGCAACAAGGCGGCTGGTTCATATGCCGGGTCACAGTTGATAATGTCTGGAGGACGGGTGACCCGACAGTGCTGGCAGGAGTGTAAGGTTTACCGGAACATTGGATAACCAGAATTTCTGAGATATGCAAATGTACTGAAATCTTTATTGTGTGTGCCTTATCTTAAAACAATGGTGGATGAAGGAGCATTAATTCATCCATCGTTAAAAGAAAAGAAGAATGTTTCATATTCCAGGTTAATGACACCATCAGGGCCACTTCAATAGATTTTGATATCTATATAATCATTCTGATGTCCGCTCCTGCCACAAACCAGCCCCGCAAAGTAAAACACCGGTTTTACGCTACCCTCAACCTGATGCAGCGTAAAACCGTCAACCTATGGATCACACCTCAAACATCTCAGCCCCGATATATGCCCCTTCTTTCGGTGCCGGTGGCACGAAGAAAATCCCTGAGCCGATGTGTGGGATGTATTCAGTTATTGCTTCGAACGCAGCCAGATGACCATCGCGACACCCAGCACAATCAGCAGGAAAAGGGAGACGTATTGCAATCCGTTATTCACCTGCGCAAGCACATCGCCGAACATCCAGCCGATACTCAGCAGAAACAGGCTCTTGGGAATGGCCGCCAGAATGTTATAGAACAGAAAAGGCCCCAGCGGCATACGCGCCATACCCGCACCGGTCAGCACCAGGGCGCCCGCCGAATGGGTCAGTTTGGCAATCACCAGCAACCGCCCGCCTTTATGCTCAAAACTTTTCACCATTTTTTCCAGCCGCGCCTGTGTCAGTCCGAGACGCGCCAGCCAGCCGGGCGGTTGGCCGTCAGCGTTGATCACCCAGCGGCCGAGGGAGTAAAAAAGGATATCCCCGAACACCTCCACCGCCAGCACCATGATAAATACGGCGGATAAACTGAAATAATGCAGACGCGCCAGATAGCCTGCAATCACCGTCACCAGCGGCCCTTCGAGGATCACCAGCGGTGTCATAATCAGTAATCCGTGCGATCGGATCAGTGCTTCAAGTGTGTCGGATGAAAACATAATGCCTCAGGCGCGGTTTGCAGATAAAAAAATGGCGGAGAATAACGCTCCGCCATTTTCGTATTGTTTAGCCCTGACGGCAAACGCTTTACTTCGCGCCCGCCACCGCGTCAGGGTGTTCTGTCATCATTCACGTTGAGGTTAAAATTTGATGCAGCAGGCGCCCTGTTCTGCGCCGGAAAGCTGGCTGCGCAAGGCACCGAATAACTCGCGTCCGCAGCCGGTATGTTCTGCGCTGAGATCGGGCTGATAAGGCTGACGCGCCGCCAGTTCCGCAGCACCGACCCGCAATTCCAGTTCGCCGGTCCGGCCATTCACGCGGATGATGTCGCCGTTTTGCACTTTCGCCAGCATGCCGCCGTCGCAGGCTTCCGGTGTGACGTGGATGGCGGAAGGCACTTTGCCGGAAGCCCCGGACAAACGGCCGTCGGTGACCAGCGCCACGCGGAATCCACGATCCATTAATACGCCCAGCGGTGGCATCAGCTTGTGCAGTTCCGGCATGCCGTTGGCCTGTGGTCCCTGAAAACGCACCACCACCACGCAGTCGCGGTTCAGCTTACCGGCTTCAAAGGCGGGCACGATGTCATGCTGGCTGTCGAATACCACGGCAGGCGCTTCGATGATCTGGTTATCCGCCGGGACTGCGGAAGTTTTCATCACGGCGCGCCCCAGATTTCCTGACAGCACTTTGGTGCCGCCGTGGTGCTCAAACGGCTGCGCCACGCGGGCAATCACCGCCGGATCGAGGGAACGTTCCGCCCCTTCGCGCCACGCCAGCGTGCCGTTATCCAGCCACGGCTCCTGCGTATAACGATCCAGACCAAAACCGGCCACGGTATTGACGTCCTGATGCAGCAGGCCGTGCTGAAGCAGTTCACGTACCACCAGCTGCACGCCCCCCGCCGCCTGGAACTGGTTGATATCCGCCGGGCCGTTCGGGTAGATACGGCACAACAACGGCACAGCATCGGACAGCTCAGAGAAATCATCCCAGTTAATGATGATGCCCGCCGCCCGCGCCATCGCCACCAGATGCATGGTCAGATTGGTGGAACCGCCGGTCGCCAGCAACGAGACAATGCCGTTGACCAGGGTTTTCTCATTCAGCATCTGGCCGAGCGGCTGATAGTTGCCGCTGGTTTCGGTCAGGCGGGTGACCTGACGCGCCGCCGAGTCGGTCAGCGCATCACGCAGTGCGCAATCCGGCGGCACAAATGACGCCCCCGGCAGATGCAGCCCCATGACTTCCATCACCATCTGGTTAGTATTGGCGGTGCCGTAAAACGTGCAGGTGCCGATGCCGTGATAGGACGCGGCTTCCGCTTCCAGCAGCGCCTGGCGGTCAACTTTGCCTTCGGTATATAACTGACGTATCCGCACTTTTTCTTTGTTTGGCAAGCCGGTGCTCATCGGTCCGGCGGGGACAAACACCGCAGGCAGATGACCAAATGACAGCGCGGCCATCACCAGTCCCGGCACGATTTTGTCGCAGATGCCCAGATACAGCGCGCCGTCGAACATGTTGTGCGACAGGCCGATGCCCGCTGACAGGGCGATCACGTCGCGGCTCATCAGCGACAGCTCCATGCCGTCCTGCCCCTGTGTGACACCGTCACACATCGCCGGTACACCGCCCGCCACCTGCCCGACCGCGCCGACGGTTTTCAGCGCCTCTTTCAGCCGCTGCGGATAATGTTCATAAGGCTGGTGCGCCGACAACATATCGTTGTAGGCCGTAATAATCGCGATGTCGCTGCGCACCATATTTTTCAGGTCGTTTTTGTCATCCGGCTGGCAGGCGGCAAAGCCATGGGCCAGATTGCCGCAAGCCAGTTGCGCGCGGTGAACGCTGTGTGACCGGGCGGCGGCCATACGCGCCAGAAAGGCTTCACGGCGGGACGCGGAACGGTCGATGATCCGCTGCGTTACGCGGGCTACGGTGTTATTAATCATAGTGTTGTCCCTTTTCTCAGAGCATCGTAAAAGCAATCATGCCGATGAGCCTGCCCGTTATTGCAGATGTTACCGGTAACATGTTATGGGTAACATTATCAGAACCTTTTTATACCCTGACAATCAGCAGGTGATGGCCAAATGAAGATATGTGATCTGCTTCAAAGTAAATTATTAGCCTTGAAACATGTTTCGGAGGGGGGTTAACACCTAAGCAACATTGGCGGCCGTGATGACGTGGTGCCCGCATTGCCCGCGCTCAAAATGCTAAAAAGCGCACACTTTGCTTAATTTTTTATTTCCGCCTTGTAATTATTTAATTCCTTGTCTATTACTTAGAGACGATGATAACCCGTTGTTTACAAGGTGGGTTATTTTCCGGCAAGGTGACTATAAATAAAGGTTATTTACTTACTCTTCCTTCAATTTACTGGGCAAACTTTAAACCTGAGGCTTACATGAAAATATCTAAAACGTTGCTGGCTGTGGCTGTAATGGGTTGTGTTTCTTTCAGCGCCTACTCGGCTGAATTGATGAAGAAAGTTGATTTCGAAAAAGTGGCATCTGAATATACCAAAGTGGGTTCTGTCACCACCTCGAATAAAACCTCGCAGTCCGGTGCCATTGAAGATTTATCGAAAAAAGCCGATAAAAAAGGCGGCGATGTTTTTGTATTAACGTCTGGCAATACCAACAATAAAATTCACGGCACGGCTGACGTTTATAAGAAAAAGTGATTTGTTAAGTGTTCACGTAATAAAGGGAGCCCGCACATTTGCGGGCTTCTTTGTTATTGCCTCAGAAGCGGATTTTAATCCCCACCGTGCCGCTCAGATCATTGGATATCTGACTTTTTGATCCGCCGTTCTGGTAGCTTTTGCCCACTTCGGTGTACGCCTGCACTTCTGACGTGGCCGCCCAGGTCGCGCCCAGTGCCACTTCGGTACTGCTGTAACGCTGGTCAGCGGTCAGCGTGGTTTTTCCGGCGCTGTTGGAGGTGTTGGTAAAGGTGGTCGAATCGCTGCCATCCGACAATTCCTGCCACAGATTGACCCGCACATACGGCTTCACACTGCCCTGTTGCGTGTCGTATTGACTGGTCAGACGCACACCCAGACGACCAATCACCGCATCATCAGCCTCGATGTCGGCACGGGTTTTGGCATCGCCCGGCATGATCACGCTGTCGAAATCGCTGTGCTGCCAGATAAGCTGAGCCTGCGGTTCCAGTGCCCAGTTGCTGTCACCCAGTTGCCAGGGTTTGCCCACTTCCACTGACGCGACAAACGTATTGCCGTCAGGGCTGAGCGAATCGTGGCTGTTGCCGGTTTTCAGATCCACGCTGTGGCGGCCATATTGCAGCACATTGTCGACATACAACCCGTCATCCCCCGTCCAGGTGGCGTAGCCGCCGAGGTAAAACGCAGTATCCGAGGTATAGCCCGCGCCACCGGAGGTCTGGCCCTGATAGCTGGTATCGATATCGAGCACGGTGGTGTAAATCCCTGCCCGCCAGCTTTCGTTCTGATACAAATCCACCCCGGCCTGCATTCCGTTCATGCGGGAATCTGCCTGCGTTGCCGTGGCATCGTTCAGGCTCTGGTGAGTGGATTGCGCGATATAACGCGCCCAGAAACGTCCTTCCTGATCTTCCGGCACGGTTTTGTCGTAAGGTTTTTCATCCCCGACACGCAGATGCAGCGTGCCGAGCACCGCCAGATCCGCCTGACGTACCGTGGTCGCCAGCCCGTTGAAGGCCGGGACATCCGGGCGATAGGTGGCGCGCAGGAACCAGTCTTCCCCCGCGCCGCCGGCATCGGCGGCAAACAGCCGGTACTGGAAGGCACCGGCATCAAGATGATCGGCACCGAGGGTAAAGGCGTCTTTGGTGGTTTGCGCGGTGGTGGTCGCGCCATTCACCGCTTCCACCACCGTGATGCCATCGCCGGTGGTTTCCTCGCCGAGCTGGCTGACATCAATATCCAGCCGGGTGACGCCGCTGGCGCTGCCGCCGTTAATCACCAGCCGGTCGGCCACCCCGGGGCTGTGCTGCTGCGCGGCAATTTTCAGTACACCGTTCATGCCAACATAGTCACCGTTTACTGTCAGTGTGGAACCGACATCGCCGCCGCGCAGATTTACCGTGCCCTGATTCACCAGCGAGCTGAGGGTCTGAGACGTACCGCCGGTATCCAGTAACGCACCGGCGCTGACGAGATGGTCTGACTGACTGCTCAGGGTATTCGCACCGCTGGCCAGCAATGTGCCGCTTTGTACCCGCGTCAGTCCTGAATAGGTATTGCGGCCGCTCAGTACCGTGGTGCCGGTACCCTGCTGCCATAGCTGGCCGGTGCCGGAAATATCACCGGGCAAGGTCAGCAGGTTTGCGCGGTTAATCTGTAAGACCGCATTATTGACAATATCGCCGACAATGCTGCCCTGTTCGCCGCCGTTACCCAGCTGAACGGTGCCTTCACTGAGGGTCGTCGTGCCGGTATAGGTATTATCCTGCGTCAGCGTCAGGGTACCGCCGCCGGTTTTAGTCAGTGCGCCGTTGCCGCTGATCACGCCGTTCAGCGCCACATTTTTGCCATCGGTATCCACCGTCCCGCCGCCGCTTTGCAGGCTGACGGCACGGCCGGTATTAAAGGCGCTGCCATAGCGCAGCGTGCCGCCGTCAAAGGCCAGCCCGCTGCCGGACTGTCCGAGGTTATTGTCTGCCGACACCTGTAAGGTGCCCTCTGAAATCGTCGTGCCGCCACGGTAGGTATTGTCGCCGCCAAGTATCAGCGTCCCGGCGTCGGTTTTGTTGATGCCGCCGCTGCCTGCGATTTGCGAGTTAATGGTCGCGGTATAATCCGCGCCCTGCGCGGTCCCGTCGCCGACGCGGATTTGTGTATCGGCGGTTGTGGTGGTGATCACGCCATCCGTGACAACGTAACCGTCGGTGGCAAACTGCGCGCCGCTGATGTTCACCGCACCGAGGCTGTTATCCACCGTGACGTTGCCTTTGGTGCCACCGAAAATGGCGAAGGAATTGTCGCTGAACGGCGCATTAAAGCGGCCATCCGGTGTGGTGACATCCGTTGACCAGTTATCGTTGCCGCTGCTGTTCTGCCAGACGCCGTTACCGCCTTCAATCTGACTGTCATTTTTGTTGGCGCTGTCGGCACCGTCCCAGAATCGCAGGATAACGCCGGTGCGGTTCACCAGATTCACCTGACCGGCAATCGATGTCTGCACATACATGTCATCTGCCGCCTGAGGCGCGGTGCCGATATCCAGCTGGTTATTGGTCAGCGCACCGGTGTAATTAAGGACACGGTAAATACCGACATCAAAGGTGCCGCCGGGGGTTTGGGTGATGTTCAGCTTGCCGTTGAGGTTCAGATCGCCGTTGACGTTGATCAGGTCATTCAGGCTGCCGCCTGCGACATAAGAGCGGCCAAACTGGAAATCGATTTGTGCGTTCTGATTTAGCGTCAGACCGCCGGTGGTCAGCACGCCGACGCTGTTCAGAGCCGCGCCCGCCGCAAGATGACCGTTATCTGCCACCGTGACATTGCCGCCCAGCGTACCGTTACCGCCGAGCGTGGCACCCGACACCACGCTGACTGCACCGGTGGCGGCCTGCTGATTGCCATTGACCAGCAAAACGCCCTGCTGCACGGCGGTGGCACCGGTGTAAGTGTTGTCGCCGGTGAGTGTCAGGGTGCCGTTGCCGGTTTTGCTCAGGCTGCCCCCCGCACCGCTGATCACCCCGCTGATGCCGTCATTGCGGCTGAGCGCCCCTTCGGTCAGTGAGGCCGCGCCGAGCACCACATTGCCCGCGCCGGAAAGCGAACCGATCGCCGTGCCGCTGCTGTCGGCGATATTCACCACGCCGCCCGCGTTATTGGCAATCGTTGCCCCCGCGCCCGTCGCCTGCCCGGCAAAGGTCACCAGCCCGTTGCTGGTCATCACGGCGTTGCCGCCATCCGCCTGCCCGCTGAGGTTCATTTGTGTGCCGGACGCCAGCGTAAACCGCCCGTTGCCGCCGCGGGCATTGTCGCTCAGCCTGACCACCGCACCGTCAGTGGCCGTCGTCACGCTGTCGGCCGCTGACGCGGAATCGTTGAAGGTCAGAATGCCGCTGTCGAGCGTAAAGGCGTGGCTCTGTGCCGTCGCGCTGTTATTGAAATTCACCGTACCTTGCTGATTCACCGTCACCGTGCTGTCGGATTTACCGAACACGCCGGTGGTATTGGCATCCACCGCCACTACGGTTGCGCCGTTATTGCCGCTCACCGTCGTCGCACCCTGATAGCTGTTGGCGCGGTTGAGTACCATCGTGCTGTCAGCGGCCGTCGTGGAATCACGCACCGTCAGTGGCCCGAGTCCGCCAATCACGCCGGTCGGGGTAAACGTATGCCCGAAGAGATCTATCTGTCCGCCGCCGGTCTGGCTGAGGAACAGCGGTCTGTCCGTGGTGTAATCCGCCCCAATCTGTAATGTCGCATTGTTGTTGATCAGCACGGAGGCACCGGCCACGCCGAGGTTTTCATCGGCGGAGACGTTCAGCGTGCCGTTATAGATTTCGGTCCCGCCGGTATAGCTGTTGTTGCCGGTCAGGATCAGCCTGCCGGGGTCGAATTTCAGCAATTTCAGCCGGTCAGTCGCGCCCGCTTCCGGCGTGAGATCGGTATTGAGCGTGGTCGTCACATTCGCGCCGTCAGCGCCTGCACCGACTCGTACCACAAAATAGGCATCGGCCACCGTTTCACCCTGCGCCTGATAATTCACCGACGGAACAAGATCGGCTGTGCGGGTAATGGTCAGCGGATCGCCGTCAAGAACGTAGCCGCTGGAGTCAAACTGCATACCGGAAATCCGCACCGGATCGTAGGCATTGCTGACCGTGACGGTCCCGCTTTGCCCCTGGAAGATCGCAAACGAACTCTGGCTCCACGGTTCGTTGCCCGCACCGGTGTCCGTCGTCCAGTTATTGGTGTCGCCCAGCGCACGCGACTGCCAGACGCCAGTACCGCCACTGACCACCCCGTCGCCGGAGGTGCCGTTACCGTGATTGCCGCCCAGCAGATCGCCATCCCAGTATTGCAGCGTGGTTAAATCGTTCTCCGGCGCGCCGACCACCAGATTGACCTGATGATCAATCGACGTCTGGATATTGAACACGCCGGTATTGCCCGGCGGCAGCGAGACGATCTGCAACCCGTTATTGACCTGATCCGCCTTGTCACCGGCATAGCTGAACAGCCGGTACAATCCGGGGACGAAAATCCCTCCGGCGGAAAGCGTGACGTTCAGCTGGCCGTCGAGGGTGATATTTTTTCCGACATTGACGAAATCATTCAGCGCGCCGCCTTCGGCAAACAACTGGCCGAGTTCAAACTTGCTGTTGGTGGTGGCAGACAGGTTCAGATTGCCTTTGATGTTCAGCGTGCCCGCACCGCCGTCACCCGGCGAGAGCGTGGTATTCGCGCCAAATGTGACATCACCGCCGATCGTGCCGTTGCCGCCCAGCGTGGTGCCGCTGGCAACGGTGGTCGCGCCGGTGGCTGCCGTCTGATCGCCGTTCACCAGCAGTGTTCCGCCATTAACCTGCGTCACGCCCTGATAAGTGTTTGCGCCGCTCAGCCGCGTGGTGCCGCTGCCGGTCTGATAGAACGCGCCGGTTCCGCTGATCACGCCGCCCAGATTCACCGTGTCGGACTGGTTAATGTTCAGCACGCCGTTGTCGGTGATATTGGTCAGCGGCGATAACGCCCCCGGCGCACCGCCATTGCCCAGTTGTAACGTACCGCCGCTCTCGATCAGCGTATTGCCGGTATAGGTGTTCTCGCCGGTCAGGATGGTGGTGCCACCGCCCGCGCGTTCCAGCCCGCCGGTGCCGCTGATGATGCCGGAATAGGTCTGTGCGGCGGACAGGCCGTCAAATATCAGCAGGCTGTCCGCGCCGTCGGTGCTGACGTTGTAGTTATTGATGCTGGCCAGTGCGGAATTAGTGACGTTGTCACCACTACGCACAGTGGCACCGTCGCTGATGCGGATCTGCGGCATGCCGGAAAGCTGTAAATTATCCACCACGCGCAAATCCGCGTCGCTGCCGGTCACCGCCAGCGTGCTCCAGCCGGTGCCGATATTGGTGACCGGTGACGCATCTGCCGCCAGCGAGCCAATCTGTGCCGGATCGCTGCCCGCGTGCGTATCGGTAAAGGTCAGCGTGCTGCCGCTGCCGCCATTACTGAGAATGTGGCGGGTAGCGCTGAGATCCACATCGCCGATGTTGGCGCGGTCATTGCCGTCTGAGCCGGTGAAATCCACCGCGCCATCCAGCGTGCCCCCGTTCCAGGTAAAGGTGTCCGCTCCCGAACCGAGATTGATCAGCCCGGTGGTCGCCTGGGTGCCGGACAGCGTGACATTGTCACTTCCGCTCCCCGTCCGCAATGCCGTGGCCGTATTGCTGGCGGCGCTGAGCGTCCCCTGATTGGTCACGGTATTGGCGGCGCTGCCGCTGGCGTCAATCACCACCGAGTTCTGGCTGGCATCCGTGATGGTGCCGTTGTTAAGAATTGTGCGGCTGGCGGCGCTGCCGTTGATGCGGATTAAGGCCAGCGGATTAAGCGCGCCGGTGGCGTTAATCGTCCCGTTGTTGGTAAACGCGCCCGCATTGGTGGCGAGCACCGAGGTATTGGTGTTGCTGCTGGTCTGGATATTGCCGTTATTGGTGACACCGCTGGCATCGGCCGCCGAAATCGCCGCTCCGCCGGTCGCGCCCATGGTGATATTGGCACCTGAGGTCACGCTGCCGTTGGTTTTCGCCAGAATACCGTTGCCGTTCGCGCCGGTCACATCAATGGTGTAACCGGTGCCGATGGTCAGATTACCGGTCGTATTGCTGCCATCCGTCTGTTCAAACGCAAACCCTGACCCGCTGCCGGACACATTGAGGATATTGCCGGTTCCTTCGGCATTGAACGTCACGGCGGTGCGGATGGCCGGACCATCGGCGGCGTTGATCACCACGTCAGTCAGATTAATGTTGGACGTATCCGCCTTGTTATTGATGCCCGCGCCGGTGCCTGTGATATCAATCTGTGTATTGCTGGCGGTCAGGGACGATGAACCGGTATCCATCAGAATGCCGTCCGCGCCGCCGCTGGCGGTGATCTGATTATTGCTGCCGCTGATCGCCAGCGCCGCGCCGTTCCCCACCAGCTGGACGGCTGCCAGCCCGCCGGTGGCCGTCACATCACCGAGCTGCGTGACCTGCGCCCCCGCGCCCTGAACTTTCACCCCGACATTGCCGCTGTTGGTCACACCGGACACCGTGATGCCGCGTGAGTTGGTCAGCGTACCCTGGTCCTGAATATAGACACCGATGTTGTTGGTGCCGGAGACGCTGATCGGCGCATTGTTGGTGGCGATACCGCCGTCGTGCAGATAGATGCCGATATTGTTGCTGCCCGCCAGCACGGTGCCATCGCTTTCGATATCTACGTTGCCTTTGTGCGAAATGTCATAGCCTTTGATGCCGCTCTGACTGGCGGTGGTGCCGATATCCACTCTGGAAAGCACGTTGGTTTCCAGCGCGTCGTCACTGTCGCCAATCGTCCCGTCGATCGCATAGCTGCGGCCATCCACCACCACGGCGGTGGAATTGTTGTGATTCAGCAGAATGCCGCCGTTGTTGATGGTCCCGGTTGCGCCGCCGGTGATTTTCACCCCGACCGCATTTTCACCGTTCACCGAAATGGTCGCCGAACCGGTATCCAGCGTGGTCAGCGCATCATCGCCCCCGCCCGGCTGGCCGTCCGCGCCGGTATCCAGCCCGTTAGCGAATACGCCCGTTGAACCGGTGCCGCTGACCGTCAGTGCATACGCCCCCGCGCCGCCGGAATCACCGTCAAACTGCGCGCCATGGTCAATCAGGAACAACACCGACTTCGCCTGAGCGTTGTCATTGATGATGGCGCTGCCGAGATTGATTTTGGCGTCCTCGCCGTAGGCGTAATAACCAATCTGGCTGTTATTGGCGAAATTCAGCAATGCATTCGCGCCCACGTTGATAGTGGCGGATCCCCGCGCATGGACCCCAATCGCACCGGCGGATAACAGGTTAATCGCAGAGTTGATCGTGGCCGTGGCCTGATTGCCGTTCAGCCCTTCGGCGTAGACCGCATAATTGCGGTAAGTGTAAGGGTTGCTGTCGTTGCCGCCGTTATCACCGGCCGCGCCGACGGTGAGGGTACCGGAATTGGTAGAATTCACTGCCGCCGCTGCGGAGCTTGCCAGCAGGTTGATCGCCACGTTGTTCTCGCCGGTGACACGGATGATGCCGGTATTGGTGACGCTGGTGGTGTTAGTGACGGATAAGCCATAATTCGGTGCCGCAGAGCCGTTCGCACCCAGGCCGCCCAGCACATTGATCGTACCGGCGTTCAGCACCGCGCCGGTGCCACCATTGACCAGCATACCCACCGCGTTTCGCGTCGCAGTGCCGAGGGTAATCGTCCCGTTGTTGGTCACATTGCCGGTGCTGCTGGTGCGGATAGCCGCAGACTGTACCGCGCCGCCCACCATGCTGATGGCAGAAGGTGCGGCGCTGGCCGTCACCGGCGTGGTGCCGATATAAATATTGCCACCGGTGGCGTTGGTAAAGGTCGCCGCGCCGGAAATATCCGCCGCGTAACCGCTGGCGCGCCCGTTGGTATTATGGCTGTTACCGGTCAGCGCAAGGGTGCCGCTGTTGGTGGCCGTGGTGGTGCCCTGCGCCTGCATCCCCACCGCGTTCGCCGTGGTGCTGTCGGTCAGCGCGACGTTGATATAGCCGGTATTGGATAACTGGCTGGCGCCCAGCCCCTGCATCGCCACGCTGCCCTGATTACTGACATTCTGGTTGCTGCCATTTTTCTCCAGAAACAGTCCGGCATTGAGGGTGCCGGTGTTGGTGGCGGTGGCATCTGTCGCCTTCATACCCACACCGGCCGGGCTGGCGCTGTCACTGCGCCAGATATTGATATTGCCGTTGTTGGTTATCGTGGCACCTCGGTCTGCGCGCATCACGGTTGAGGCACCGTCCACCGCCAGGCTGCCGGTGCTGGTCACGGTGCCCGTCGCCAGTGCGCCGGTGGCGTAAATCACATTCAGATCGCCGGTGCCCAGCGTGGCGTTATTGGTGTGCGACAGTGAATCCTGCCAGACGTGATAAGTCAGATCCACGCGGTTACTTTGTTCGTTATCCAGCAGACTTTGAATAATGGCGTTATAGGTATTCTGGGCAATCACCGTCGAATCAATCACCGCCCCGCCATTCTCCGGCGGTAACGTGACGCCGCCGGTCAGCCACAGCTGAACCTGACTGTTTTCGCGGCTGGTCCCCAGCAGGAAGTTATTCACGGTAGCAATGTCAGCCGCCGAGGTAATGTCAAACTCACGGGTGCCTATCTGAACCACCCTTCCTGCCACCAGTGCGTAATTGGGCAGCGTGATGGAATCACTGTATTTTGAACTGACAGCGGTTTCAGATTGCAGGTCACTGTCGATCACTGCCGCCGGTGAAAAATGAACATAGTTATCCGACAACCAGTTCACCTGACTGGCTGCATTGTCCGTGCCGTCTGCTTTTGCCAGCGTGGAATTCTTCGCCAGCAGATTAAGGGTGTTGGCGGCCGCAGAGATAGCCGTCGTGCCGCCGGTATCGGCACCGATATTGATATTGGCGGTACCGCCGTTTGCCGAGACGCTGGCAATACCGAAATTGTTGTAGATATGAAACGAGTTCGGCGCATAGACGTTGAGTGCTAAATCGCCGACTTTCGCATCCGTTGACGATGAGAAGGTCGAGGAATCATAGACTTTAATCACCGAATAACTGCCATCCAGCCCCGGCACCACCACGTTCAGCTCCTGATTTTGCTGGGGTACGGCGGGGTTGGTGGAGTAGGTAAAGTTATCGATATTGGCGGAGGTGATCGGCGTGACGACATTATTGGCATCCGTGGCCTCAATCAGGGTGATGCGCCCCGGGTCCGCACCGGTGCCCGTGCTGTCTGTCAGGCCGTTGCGCACCAGTAACGTGGTGAACGTGCCGTTCGAACCGGCGGCAAGGGTCGGGATCGCCCCGAGAATATTCAACGTCGTCCCGGCGGCATAATGATTGGCCGTGGCGGTGTCGCCATCAATGGTGAAAGCAAAACCCGTTTCACGCAGAATGTCGTAATTGGCGAGAACCGGGAAAGTATAAGAAGGATACGCCACTGCCCAGTTCACATCTTCCGCCAGCACCGGCGTGGTGGTTAACGCCAGGGCGACCGAAACGGCCAGACGGGTGCGGCCACTGCCCTTGCGCTGCCCTTTGGTGGTTTCAGGTGCGGCAACCCACGCAGACCTGACTTCGCTCCATATCAGACGGTAGATCTTATTCATCAGAGGATCCCGGATAAAGTGATTCAACATGGCCTGCATGGCCTTCAGAAAACGCGATACGGCTGGAGTGACTGGCTGACAAATCTGACTAAAAAATCTCTTTTAACCTAAACCTACAACGAAACATCCTGAAATTTGCCTTTTTAATTCCTTACATAAAGGTAAGCTACACTTACAAAAACGCAACATTGTGCGAATAATTTGGTGACATCACAGGCCGTCCGCTGGCCCTCTGCTTATTATCTAAAAGGGAAATTTTATGTTGCTGTCGGCTCCGCTGATGCTGGTGATTATTGGTCTGGGATCGTTGCTGGCGCAGTGGCTGGCCTGGCTGCTGAAAATTCCCGCCATTCTGCCGCTGCTGTTACTGGGCGTGGTGCTCGGGCCGGTCGCGCAGGTGATCACCCCCGATGCCCTGTTTGGCGATCTGCTGTTTCCGCTGGTGTCGATCTCGGTGGCGATCATTTTGTTCGAAGGCGCGCTGACGCTGAGGATTGATGAAGTCCGCGGGCTGGGCGGCGTGGTGCGCAATCTGGTGACCATCGGCATGCTGGTGACTTTCGCGGTGATAAGTCTGGCGTGCTGGTGGTTGCTGGGATTTGCCCCGGAACTGGCGGCGCTGGTGGGCGCGGTCACGGTGGTCACCGGGCCGACGGTGATTGCGCCGCTGATGCGCGTGGTGCGCCCGAACGCGGCCATCAATCAGGTGCTGCGCTGGGAAGGGATTGTGATTGACCCGGTGGGCGCGATCTTCACCCTGCTGGTGTTTGAATTTATTACCCTGCGCGAACACGCAGAATCGCTGACCCATCTTTTCTGGACGCTGGGTGCGACCGTGGCGGCCGGACTGGTGCTCGGATCGCTGTTTGGTTATCTGCTCGGTGTGGCGCTGCGCCGCGTGTGGATCCCCGCTTATCTGCAAAACCTCGGCGTACTGGCGGTGATGCTGACGGCGTTCGGTCTGTCGAATGCCCTCGCCGATGAATCCGGCATGCTGACCGTCACCGTGATGGGGATCTGGCTCGCCAATATGCGCGATGTGGATACCACCGATATTCTGGCTTTTAAAGAGGAACTGTCGGCCATCCTGATCTCGGCGCTGTTTATTATTCTGGCGGCACGGCTGGATATCCACGCGCTGATGGCGATGGGCTGGCCGCTGGTGATCCTGTTGCTGGTGGTGCAGTTTATCGCCCGTCCGTTGTGTATCGCGGTGTCAACCTGGCGTTCGTCCCTGCACTGGCGGGATCGTCTGTTGTTGTGCTGGATTGCCCCGCGAGGCATCGTTGCGGCGGCGGTCAGTTCGCTGTTCGCCCTGACCCTGCAACGCATGAATTATCCGCAGGCCGACAAACTGGTGACCGTGGTATTTGCCATCATCATCGGCACGGTGGTGTTGCAAAGCCTGACCAGCCGGGCGATTGCCCGCGGATTACGGGTACAGCAGCGGGCACCGCGTGGCGTGCTGATCATCGGGGCCAATACCGTGGCACGGGCGCTGGCGAAAGTGCTGATGAAACAGGATATTCCGGTTCGGCTGACCGACAGCAGTTGGGAGTATTACCGTCAGGCCCGGATGGATGGCATTCCTGCTTATTACGGCAATGCCTGGTCGGAACATGCGGAAAACTATCTGGATCTGAGCAGTACGGCGCAGGTGCTGGCGCTCTCACCGAACCGCCATCAGAACGCGCTGGCGGTATACCATTTCGGCCATATTTTCGGCCGTGATAACGTGTTTGCCGTGCGATCCGGCCCGGCGATTAAAGGGGCGCGTTCGCAGGAAAACAGCCGCTTCCAGCGTCATGAAGTGCTGTTCAGTACCGAAGCCACTTATTCCAAACTCAGTTCCCTGCTGGCACAGGGCGCGGTGATCAAGGCCACCCATCTGAATGAAAGTTTTGGCTGGATTGATTATCTGGAGAAAAACAGCGGCGTGCTGCCCCTGTTTGCCGTGCGGGAAAACCAGTCGCTGGTGATATTAAAAGACGGCAATACCCCGCCCGTCCCCTGCACATTGATTGCACTGGTGAACGGCGCGGGGTAAATAAACATTTTTATAGTTGCACGCTTCATAATTAATGTTTAATCACGCTTTATCTTTAAAAGTTGTATTGTTTACTGCGGCAGCCACCACAACGTTTGTTACTTCAGTTGTGCCGCAGAGCCATCATTTTAACCCCACTTGTTCGAGAATTTTATTTATTCCCCCAACACCCCAATCGGTTACTGCGTGATATACCTGCCCAGCGTCGGGTCGTAATGCCGTTGGCGGGTGTAGTGCAGCCACGACTCCTCATCAAAATACTGGCACTTCATGCGCAAGGCTGTTAGAACAAATTGCAAGTAAATGTTATTAATATTATATTTTAATTTCTTCATATTTATATTTGTCACTAAAGAAATCATTGCGAGAGCATTTCAACCTCTCAATACCAAATAATCAGTTTTTGTATGTACTCCTCGTGGGTATCATTAATTCAATTTTTATTGCCACCACTTTCAACTAACTTGCCTCGCCCCACTTACTCATTAAATTCCCCGCATGCTAACTCGGAGTTTTGCCCTGTTGTTTACCAAGGCCAGTTAGCTCATATGTGAGTAATTAGCTCATACCCCATAGGCATTAACAATAAAAAACCCAACCATGTAAAATATTAACAAAGCTGTGATAATAGCCAATAGAACACTATTCTTTGTATTATTGCCTTTATTTACGTTCACTTTAAAAAAACATATTGCACCAGATGTAATTATCATTATAAAAAACAAATGCTTGTACGTTGATTTTTTGAAGATAAAACCACTTTTCACAAAGAAAATATAAATCACAATGCAAATAATTGAAAACAATAGTGCGATTAGGAAGGATCTAAAAAATTGTCTCAACATAATTAAAACCCGCCAAAAACGGTTGAGGGATTTATTTTCATCAATGGACTTCCATATTTAGACTTGCAAATATTCTCTGTTATAACCATAAGGTTATTTGTTTCTGCTTTGCAATTGCTAACGACAAGGGAATTAAAATTTTCATTTTCTTTCTTGTTTAATGCGGAGAAAGCATCCGAAATACAATCATTTGACAGGGATATTTTCTCGGCCAAAGATTTTTGTAGTGCTTTTTTAGCCGTGTTAATATCAATGGATTGATCTTTATTCCACCCTTTTAAATTAGCATCATTACCCCAGCTATAAGTGTTTAATACATTACCATTTTCATCTGTCACAGCCGTGAATGTATGAGTCAACGGATTCCATCTTTGGCTAACTGTTTCGCCTAATGCTGATAAGTCTCTGTTCACAATAAATACATCTAGTCCTAAAGGATGGACTAATGTTCCTGGATTATTGCACCCATAAGCATACCCATCCCATCCCCCCAATAACCCAATCGGGTCCTGCGTGATATACCTGCCCAGCGTCGGGTCGTAATAGCGGTGGCGGTTGTAGTGCAGCCCTGACTCCTCATCATAATGCTGACCCTGCATGCGGATGGGCTGGTACATGCGCAGCGGGTTGCTGCCGTCCACCTGATTGCCCCACGGGTCGAACTC